>DNJC01000009.1 GCA_003490025.1 Geobacter sp.
CGGCGCCGTGCTCAACAAGGTGCTTACCACCAACATCCAGGAGATGGCCCGCCAGTTCATCGTCGGCGAAAATACCAAGGAAGCGATCAAGAACATGGAGCGCCTGAGAAAGGACGGCTTCGCTTTCGTGGTGGACGTGCTCGGCGAGGCGACGCTTTCCGAGAAGGAAGCGGACCTCTACATGAATACCTACCTCGAACTGCTCGACTCGCTCAAGAACGAGTACAGGGACTGGAAACCGCTCCCGGGGAAGGGTGGCGATTCCAACCTCGACTGGGGTCACGCTCCCAAGGTCAACGTGGCCGTAAAGCCGACCGCTCTCTTCTGCCTGGCCAACCCCCAGGACTTCGAGGGCTCGGTGGTCGCCATCCTGAACCGCGTGCGCAGGATTGCGCAAAAGGTGATGGAGCTGAACGGTTTTCTCTGCATCGACATGGAATCCTACCGCCACAAGGACATCATTATCGAGGTCTACCGCAGGCTGAAGCTCGAGTACCGCGACTACCCGCACCTGGGTCTGGTGCTCCAGGCCTACCTGGTCGACACGGACAAGGACCTGGCCGACCTCCTCGCCTGGGCCCGCCAGAACAAGGTTCAGATGTCCATCCGTCTTGTCAAGGGCGCCTACTGGGACTACGAGACCGTGAAGGCGAAGCAAAACGACTGGAAGATCCCGGTCTGGACCATCAAGGCCGAGTCCGATGCCGCTTACGAGCGCCAAGCCAGGATGATCCTGGAGAACTCCGACATCTGCCACTTCGCCTGCGCCTCGCACAATATCAGGTCCATCTCCGCCGTGATGGAGATGGCGAAAGAACTGAACGTGCCGGACGAGCGTTACGAGTTCCAGGTGCTGTACGGCATGGCCGAGCCGGTGCGCAAAGGGATCCTCAAGGTCGCCGGGCGCATCCGCCTTTACTGCCCTTACGGCGACATGGTCCCCGGCATGGGTTACCTGGTCAGGCGCCTGCTGGAGAACACGGCCAACGAATCGTTCCTGCGCCAGAGCTTCGCCGAGGACGCCCAGGTCGAGAAGCTGCTCGAGGATCCCGCCATCACGGCCGAACGCGAGCGCGCCGCCCGTGCCGGCAGGGAGAATCCGGAGAAGAAGGGGCCGGGTGGTCTGAAGCCGTTCAACAACGAGGCGATGGTCGACTTCACCAGGGGCGACCACCGCGCCGAGTTCCCTAAGCAGATCGCCGAAGTGAGGAAGCAACTGGGTCGCAACTACACGCTCTTCATCAACGGCAAGGAAGTGAAGACCGCCGACACCATCCCCTCGGTCAACCCCGCCAAGCCGTCCGAGGTGGTCGGTGTCGTCTGCCAGGCAGGGACCAGGGAAGTGGGGGACGCCATCGCGGCGGCCAAGGCTGCCTTCCCGGCCTGGCGCGATACGGACCCGAAAGTCCGCGCCGAGTACCTCGTCAAGGCTGCCGCCGTCGCCCGCAAGAGGATCTTCAAGCTATCCGCATGGCAGGTGCTGGAGATCGGCAAGCAGTGGGACCAGGCGTACGGCGACGTCACCGAGGCGATCGACTTCCTCGAGTACTACGCCCGCGAGATGACCTCACTGGGGCAGCCGCGCCGCGTGGGCCACGCCCCAGGTGAGCTGAACCACTACTTCTACGAGCCCAAGGGGGTCGCGGCGGTCATCTCGCCCTGGAACTTCCCGCTCGCCATCAGCCTGGGCATGGCCTCCGCTGCCATCGTGGCCGGTAACTGCGTCGTGTTCAAACCCTCGGGCCTTACCTCCGTGATCGGCTGGCATATCGTCGAACTCTTCCGCGAGGCCGGGCTTCCTGAAGGGGTATTCAACTACACGCCGGGTCGCGGCAGCGTCATGGGCGACTTCCTGGTCGACAGCCCCGATGTCAGTCTGATCGCCTTCACCGGCTCCATGGAGGTAGGCCTCCGCATCATCGACCGCGCCGCCAAGGTCCATCCGGGGCAGGAGAACGTCAAGAAGATCGTCTGCGAGATGGGTGGCAAGAACGCCATCATCATCGACGACGATTCCGACCTGGACGAGGCCGTGCCGCACGTCCTTTATTCCGCCTTCGGTTTCCAGGGGCAGAAATGCTCCGCCTGCTCGCGCGTCATCGTGCTGGACGCGGTGTACGACAAGTTCATCGACCGCCTCGTCTCCATGGCGCAGGCGACGCTGGTCGGTCCCTCCGAGGACCCGGCAAACTACATGGGGGCCGTAGCGGACGACAAGGCGATGAAAACCGTCAAGGAGTACGCGGAGATCGGCAAGAAGGAGGGGCAGCTCCTCTACGAGAGCAAGGTCCCGAGCGACGGCGGGTACTACGTCCCCATGACCATCATCGGCGGCATCAAGCCGGAGCACAGGATCGCGCAGGAGGAGATCTTCGGACCGGTGCTGGCCGTGATGCGCGCCAAGGATTTCGACCAGGCGATCGCCTGGGCCAACTCCACCAAGTTCGCCCTTACCGGCGGCGTATTCTCCAGGAGCCCGGAGCACCTGGCCCAGGCCCGCAGGGAGTTCAGGGTCGGCAACCTCTACCTCAACCGCAACAACACCGGCGCGCTGGTCGGCCGGCAGCCGTTCGGCGGCTCGAAGATGTCCGGAGTCGGCACCAAGGCGGGCGGGCCCGATTACCTGCTGCACTTCATGGACCCGAGGGTGGTCACGGAAAACACCATGCGCCGCGGCTTCGCACCGGTCGAGGCGGACGACGACTGGGTCGCGTAACCTCGGGGGCTGTGTCCTGGTAAAGAGTTTAATTTATCAAAGCGCCTGCGCTTCATCTATTGGAGCGCAGGCGTTCTTTGCATGTGAAGGGCGCTTTTTTAATGATAACTTAAAGTAACAAATGAACTGTTTTCAAGCCTCTTTTTCCTTGATTTATAGAGACGTTTGTCTTAATCTAGCGGGCCGTAAGATAATTTTAATTTAATATATGGAGGGGTCTTATGTCTAATGCACCCGGAACATCGAAATTCCAGATTGAATTCCGCCGCCATCTGCGCGGACAGAACATCTCGGATAACCTCATCCACCTGATGTGCGAAATCGCCGAGGCGAGCAAGTACGTCATCAACGCGGTGCGCACCGGTGACCTCGGCGTGGCCGGTACCTCCAACCTCTACGGCGAGGAGCAACTCGCCCTCGACGTCCTTTCCGACCGCATCATGCGCAAGCGCCTGATCCACTCCGGCGTGGTCTGCAACATCGCCTCCGAGGAGATGGACGAGATCTACCAGTGCCAGGCGAACGCGGACGGCCTCTACTCCGTCGCCTACGATCCGCTTGACGGCTCATCGCTTGTCGACGTCAACCTCGCCGTCGGCACCATCGTCTCCATCTACTCCGGCTGCGATCTGCTGCAGCCAGGCCGCAACCAGGTCGCCGCCATGTACATCCTGTACGGGCCGAGGGTTTCCATGGTCTACACGGTGGGGGACGGTGTCCACGAGTTCACCATGAACAACCTGATGGAGTTCACCCTCACCCGCGAGAACATCCGCATGCAGCCGGAAGGGAACATCTACGCCCCGGGCGGCCTCAGGAACAAGTACAACGCCGGCGACGAGAAGTTCATCCGCCATCTGGAGGCGAAGGGGTGCAAGCTGCGCTACTCCGGCGGCTTCGTCCCCGACATCAACCAGGTCCTGATGAAAGGGAAAGGGCTCTTCATGTACCCGGCGCTCAACGGCTCCCCCAACGGCAAGCTCCGCGTCCTCTTCGAACTCAACCCGATGGCCTTCATCATCGAGCACGCGGGCGGGGCCGCCAGCAACGGCAGCATCCCCATCCTCGACATCGTCCCCGAGTCGCTCGACCAGCGGGCTCCGATCTATATCGGCTGCAGCGAGGACGTCAAGCAGGCGATGGAGTTTGTCAACGGTCGCTGATTTGTAGTAGGATGATTTGTCCATGCGGCGAAGTTTTTCGCTAAAGTTGTGCGCGGGCAGGTCGATAATATTAATTAGTAATTTACAGAGGTAAAGGTATGGCAACAGAGCGTCCACAAAGGCTTTGCAGCGAAATCCAGCTGTTCGATCTTTGCGATCTTGACACATGCAGTTGCAAGGAGGGCCGTTTCTGCACCAATCCCGGCATTCTGGAGCGGTTCGAGGCGATCAAGGAAGAGGATGAGCGCTCGGTCGAGCAGTATCTCGCCGAGGATCTTGAAGACGAGGAATCGGAAGATCTCGACGAAGCTTTCGGCGAGGACGAATACGACGATGACGACATGTAGCACATACTGATCATCGGCTTTGAAAACCCGGAAGAACCGCTTTTTGTCAGGCGGTTCTTTTGGTATCAGCAACAGGATCTGCCATGTTTTACTTCCGGTCGGCTCTTGGCAACTGGCGGTGACCGATTATAATAGCCCATCGAGGTGAGGACATGACTGCGAAACTGCTTATATTGGATGACGATCACGACATCCTGCTCATGCTGAAGACGATATTCAGCGGCGACGAGTATGAAGTCCTGCTGGAAAGCGACGGCGAGTCAGCCTTGAGGCGCATCATGGCCGATCGTCCCAATGTGGCGATACTTGATATAAGCCTCCCGCAGAAGTCGGGCATCGAGGTGCTCAAGGAGGCGAAAAAGATAGATCCCGGCCTGGCCATCATCATGGCGACCGGTTACAAGACGACGCAAAACGCCATTGAGGCGATGAAGTACGGCGCCTACGACTACGTCACCAAGCCGTTCGACATGAACAAGCTGAAGGGGGCGGTGAAAAAGGCGCTCGAGTGCAACCTCTTGAGCCGCAAGGTGCGCTATACCAGGGAGCGGGCCCCGGTGGAGGAGGATTTCACCGAGGACCTGATGATCGGTTCCTCCCCGGAGATGATCGAGATCTGGAAGATGGTCGGAACCGTGGCCGACTCGGACGCCACGGTGCTGATCCAGGGGGAGTCGGGGACCGGGAAGGAACTCCTCGCCCGCGCCATCTACAACAACTCCAAAAGAAAGAACCGCCCCTTCCTGGCGGTCAACTGCGCCGCGCTCCCCGAGGCGCTCCTCGAGTCCGAGCTGTTCGGGCACGAGAAGGGATCCTTCACCGACGCCCATTCCCGGCGCATCGGCAAGTTCGAGCAGTGCAACGGCGGCACCATATTCCTGGACGAGGTCGGGGAGATGAGCCCCGCCAACCAGGGGAAGTTCCTGCGCATCCTGGAGAACCAGGAATTCGAGAGGGTAGGGGGGAACGAGACCATCAAGGTCGACGTCCGCGTCATCGCGGCGACCAACCGGAGCCTTCTCACCTGCGTGAAGGACAAGACCTTCAGGATGGACCTTTTCTACCGCCTGCGCGTGGTGAACTTCTTCCTGCCGCCGCTGCGCGACCGGGCCGAGGACATCCCGCTGCTGGTCGATCTCTTCGTCAAGAAGTTCGGCAAGAAGTACGGCAAGAACGTGAAGGGTGTCGCTCCCGAGACCATGGCGCTTATGACCTCCCACCAGTTCGATGGGAACATCAGGGAGCTAAAGAACGTCATCAACTCGGCCGTCGTCTTTTGCCGCGGAGACATCCTGGTCCCCGGAGATTTCGAGTCCTTCCTCACCGCCAAGGCGGGGTTCAAGGAGGTCGACCTGGAGGCGGCGGGGGACGACTACTACGAGGTTTTCTGGAGCATGCTGGAGCCCGTGTTCGACGGGATCTGCCAGAAGAACAAGGGCGCGATCTACGAGAGCGTCAACATGGGGCTCGAGAAGGCCCTGATCCACATGGCGATGGAGAAGAGCAACAACAACCAGGTCTTCGCCGCCAAGCTTCTCGGCATCAGCCGGAATACGCTCAGGGACAGGCTGGAGCGCTACCGCATAGGGGCCGCCGACCAAGCCTGACGAGCAGCGGAAGATGCGTGTAAATCAGGACGGAAAAAGCCGGAGGACGATCACTCGCCTCCGGCTTTTCCGTGTTTGCCTAGCGTCTTGATGATTGTTCCTACGCTCCGGCGTGGGAACACCTCGCAGGACGCTCCCGCGTCCGGTTCTCGCTGCCGATCGTTCCAGAGATACCGCCCCTTAGCTGACGCTGCTACAGTCTTTTCCCAGCCGCGGCCTCCCACGACTCCTTCTGGATCGAGAGGAAGATGTCCACGAGCCTCGGGTCGAACTGCTGCCCGCTGCACCTCACCACCTCGTCCAGCACGGCCTGGAACGTGAGCGCTTTCCGGTAGGGGCGATCCGAGGTCATCGCGTCCAGGGTGTCCACCAGCGCGAAGATGCGGGCGCAAACGGGAATAGCCTCCCCCTTCATGCCGTGTGGATAGCCGTCGCCGTCGTAACGCTCGTGATGACACAGCACCAGGTCGGCTGCACCGGCGAAATACCTGATCCCCGACAGTATCTCGAACCCGATGGAGGGATGCTGCCGCATGACCTCCCATTCCGCTTCGTCGAGTTTGCCCGGCTTCAACAGGATGTTGTCCGAGACCCCTATCTTCCCTATGTCGTGCAGGAGGGCTCCCTTGCCGATGATGACGCACTCCTCTTGGGAGAGCCCCGCTTTCTCCGCGAGGAGGCGGGAGTAGGCCATCACCCGCTCGGAGTGGGAGCCGACTTCCTTTTCCCTGGCGTCCAGCGCCCTGATCAGGGCCACCAGCGTGTGCTCGTAGGCAAGGTTGATCTCTCCCATGACCGTCCGGATCACCTCGGTCTGCTGGCGCACCTTCTGTTCGAGGTTCGCCTGGTGCTCCTTGTTCTCCATGATGAGCCTGCGCTTTTCCAGCGTGTTCTTCACGGTGAGGAGCACCCGGTCCAGGTTGAACGGCTTGGTTATGTAGTCCTCGGCGCCGTTGTGGATGCAGGAGAGGGCGGTATCCATGTCGTTCATCGCCGTAATCATGAGAACGGTCGTGTCAGGCGTGGTCTGCTTGATGTCCTTCAGCAGGTCGATCCCCGACCGCCCCGGCATCATGATGTCCAAAAGCGCCAGGTCGAGCTTCTGGTTCTTGATGATCTCAAGCCCCTCTTCTGCGCTCGCGGCCTGGAAGCAGGTGAACCCTTCCTTTGACAGAGTGATGTTGATCAATTCCCTGATCATGTCCTCGTCGTCCGCTATCAAGATGTTCCCTTTCAATTGCTACCTCCCGAAATAACACCTGCGGTATCCTGGCTGCCGGTTCCGTTCAGCGTGTCTCTCACCTTCCTGATGAGCGCATCGCTGGCAAACGGCTTGGGCAGAAACTGTACGCCTTGCTCCAATAGTTTTTCAAAATTGACCCTGTTGTCGGTGTGCCCCGACATGAACAGCACCTTCAGATCCGGCTTCTTCCGGATCAGGAGTTTCGCGAGCGTGGGGCCGCTCATGAAGGGCATGACCACGTCCGTAAGCAGCATGTCGATCTCTTCGGCGTGCTGGTCGAAGAGGGTCACCCCTTGCTCCGGGTCCGAAGTCTCCAGCACGTTGAACCCGCGCGTCCTGAGGGTGTGCACCACGAGGTTCAGCACCCCCGGCTCGTCCTCCACGACGAGGATGGTGAAGTCCGTGTCGACCTGCTCTTCAACCTTCTGCAGGTGCTGGATCTCCGTCGGCTGCTCCACCCTCGGGAAGTAGATGTTGAAACGCGCCCCTTGGCCCGGTTCGCTGATCACCTCTATGTAGCCGCCGCTTTGCTTGACGATGCCGTACACGGTGGCGAGCCCGAGCCCGGTGCCTCGTCCCATCTCCTTGGTGGTGAAGAACGGCTCGAAGAGCCTTTGCTTCACCTCCCGGGTCATCCCTTGTCCCTGGTCGACCACGCTGAGTCTCACGTAGCTTCCCTGCAGCGAGCCCGGGTTCAGGTGGGTGAACCCCTCGTCCAGGTCGCAGTTGGCCGTCTCCACCGTGATTCTCCCCCCGGTCTCGGACGCGTCGCGGGCGTTTACGACCAGGTTTATGACGATCTGCTCGAACTGACCCGGATCCATCTTGATGGAGCCGGCCTCCGGCGCGAGGGTGGTCGCCAGCCTGATATGCTCCCCGATCAGTCTTTCCAGCATCTTCTGGACCGACTTGACCTGCTTGTTTATCTCCAGCACCCTCGGCTCCAGGATCTGCCTTCTGCTGAAGCTCAACAGCTGCCGGGTCAGGTCCGCGGCGCGCTCGCCGGCCCGCAGTATCTGCTCCGCCTCCTTGCGCATGGGCGATCCCTCGTCGAGGGCCCTGATCAGGAGCGTGCTGTAACCGTTGATGACGGTAAGCAGGTTGTTGAAGTCGTGGGCTATCCCTCCCGCCAGCTGTCCGACGGCTTCCATCTTCTGCACCTGTCGCAGCTGGTCTATCGCCACTTTCCGGTCGGTGACGTCTTCCTTTACCCCGACGAAATGGGTGATCCGCCCCTCCGAGTTCTTTATGGCCGAGATCGAGGCGTTTTCCCAGAAGAGTTCGCCGTTCTTTCTCCGGTTGTGCAGTTCGCCGTGCCACTCGCGCCCGGCCCCGATGGTCTCCCAGAGATCCTGGTAGATCTTCGGGTCCATTTCGCCGGACTTGAGGAGGCTCGGGGTTTTCCCCATGAGTTCCTCTTCGCAGTAACCGGTCACCTCGATGAACTTCGGGTTGACGTACTCGATCCTCCCCATCAGGTCCGTGATCACCACCGACACCGGGCTCTGCTCCACGGCGCGCCAGAGCTTGCTCAGCTCGGTCTCGGCCCGCTTTCGCTCCGTTATGTCCAGCAGGGTGCCGATTATGGCCGGGCAGCCGTTCAGGCTGGTCCTGGCGCCGTTCGCCTCCAGGTCGATCTCCGCGCCGTCACAGCGCCTGCCGCGGAAAAGGAAGTGCAGGTTTTCGCTTCCCTCCTTCAGGGGGCGCAGGAACTGGGTGATCACCCGGATCTGGTCGTCATGCGCCACCAGGTCGGGGAGCGATCTCGCCTCGATCAGCTCTTCGGGGTGATAGCCGAAGATCGCGCCGAACTTGGGGTTGACGTAGATGAAGATGTCGTCCTGCAGCATGAAAATGCCGACCAGGGACTGCTCGACGAGGCTCTGGAAGCGCGCTTCCGTCGCTGAGAGCGCTTCTTCCGCCATCTTGCGCTCGCGCCGGACCACCGCTTCGTTCAGCTCGCGCTTGATGGCCGGGACCAGCCTGGAGAGCCTGTCCTTGAGAAGGTAGTCGTGCGCCCCCGCGCGCATCGCCTCGACAGCGGCCTCCTCTCCCATCTGACCGGAGACCATGATGAAGGGGAGGTCGATACCCCTGTCGTGCAGCAGCTGCAGTGCGCCGAGACCGCTGAACCTGGGCATGACGTAGTCGGAGATGACCAGGTGCCACCCCCCCTTGTCGAGCGCCGCCTGCATATCTTCGGCCGTATCGACCCGCTCGTAGCTGGGGGAGAAATCCCGCTGCAACTGACGGACGATGAGCGCGGCGTCGTCGGGAGAATCGTCAACGATCAGGATGCGCAGTGCGTGTTTCATCGAGGTTCGGCCTCTTTGTGGGACCTGGGATGGATGACTCCTTTGATGTCTTATCGGCGGACGACATGGATATGTTTAATCAAAATGTAGAAAATAGTGATACCGGTGATCACTTTCCGTCGGAACCATTTCTCCACTACTAATTGACCGAAGAGTATGCTATGAATCTTGCTGCCACCATGCCTGAAAGGAGAAATTCGCGTGCAGAGACTGCGTGTTAACATCCTTTTCCTCCGACCGTCAGCCTTTATCTGTCTCATCCTGGTCATTCTTGCCGGCTGCCAAAAAGAGAAGGAGACGCCGAAGGTAAAAGCGCCCGCTCCTGTGACCGTGGCGAGCGTCGTGCGAAAGAACGTTCCGGTGGAACTGCGTGCCATCGGCAACGTCGAGGCGTATGCCACGGTGGCCGTGAAGTCTATGGTTTCCGGCACCATCACCCGCGTGCATTTCAGGGAAGGGGAGGACGTGGCGAAGGGGGCGCTCCTTTTCACCATCGACCCGAGGCCCTTCGAGGCGGCTGTCGCCCAGGCCCGCGCCGACCTGGCGCGGGACGCGGCTACCGCCAGGAACGCGGCGGAGCAGGCGCGCCGGTACCAGGCGCTGCTGCAGGAAGGGATCGTCACGCGGGAACAGTACGACCAGATGCAGGCAACGGCAGACTCGCTGGCCGCCTCGCACCGGGCCGCCGTGGACAGCGCACGGCTGCAGCTCGATTACTGCTACATACACGCCCCGATGGCGGGAAGGACCGGCGGGCTCCTGGTGCACGCCGGGAACCTGGTGAAGGCCAACGACTCGCCCTCGCTGGTCACCGTGAACCAGGTCTCCCCGCTCTATGTGAGCTTTTCACTGCCGGAGAAGGAACTCGCCGTCATCAAGGCGAGGATGGGGGGCAAACTCCCGGTGCAGGCCACCATACCGAATTCGGGGCTCCCCCCCGAGCGCGGGGTGATCACCTTTCTCGATAACGGGGTCGACCAGGCCACCGGCACCATCCGGGTGAAAGGGAGCTTCCCGAACCGGCAGCGGAGGCTCTGGCCCGGGCAGTTCGTGAACCTGGTGATCACGCTGGACGTGCAAAAGGACGCCACGGTGGTCTCGACCAGGGCGATCCAGACCGGGCAGCAGGGCGAATTCGTCTACCTGGTCAGGAAGGACGCCACCGTCGAGGTGAGACAGGTGACGACGGGCGCCGCGGCGGACGGGCTCACCGTGATCGTGAAGGGACTCAACCCCGGAGACACGGTGGTTACCGACGGGCAACTCAGGCTGGTGCCGGGAGGCAAGATCGCCGTCCGGCAGGAGAAACGGGCATGAACCTGGCCGAGCTCTTCATCCGGCGCCCCGTGATGACCTCGCTGATCATGCTCGCCATCGTGCTGGCCGGCGTGATCGGCTACCGGCTCCTCCCGGTGAACGACCTCCCCAACGTCGACTACCCCACCGTGCAGATCACCGCCAACCTCCCGGGGGCTTCCCCCGAGACCATGGCCTCCGCCGTCGCCACTCCGCTGGAGCGCCAGCTCTCCACCATCGCCGGCATCGACACCATGAACTCCACCAACGGCCAGGGGATCACCCAGATCACGCTCCGCTTCAACCTGGAGCGCGATATCGACGCCGCGGCGCTGGACGTGCAGTCCGCCATCTCGAAGGCGGCGCGCCAGCTCCCGCAGGACATGCCGACCCCCCCCTCCTTTCGCAAGGTGAACCCCGCAGACCAGCCGGTGCTCTACCTGGTGCTCAGCTCCAAGACCCTGCCGCTCTTCAAGGTCAACGAGTACGCCGACACCATGGTGGGGCAGCGGATCTCCATGGTGGCCGGCGTAGCGCAGGTGTCGGTGTACGGCTCGCAGAAGTACGCGGTGCGGGCCCGGGTGAACCCGACGGCGCTCGCCTCCAGGAAGATCGGGATCGACGAGGTGTCGGCCGCGCTCTCCAACGGCAACGTCAACCTCCCGACCGGGACGCTGCAGGGACCCAACAAGGCCTTCGCCATCCAGACCGAGGGGCAGCTCTACGACGCCGCCTCCTACCGCCCGCTCATCGTCGCCTACCGTGGCGGCTCGCCGGTGAGGCTCTCCGACCTGGGAGTCGTGATCGACTCGGTGGAGAACGACCGGGTCGCCGGCTGGTTCAACGCGGACGAGCGCGCCATCATCCTGGCCGTCCAGCGGCAGCCCGGCACCAACACCATCGAGGTGGTGGACAACATCAAGAAACTCCTCCCGGCCTTCCGCGAGCAGATCCCCGGCTCGGTCTCGCTGCACCTTCTCTACGACCGCTCGCAGTCGATCCGGGAATCGATCTCGGACGTGAAATTCACCCTGCTCCTGACCATCGCCCTGGTGGTCATGGTGATCTTCCTCTTCCTGCGCAACCTCTCCGCGACCGTCATCCCGAGCCTCGCGCTTCCCATCTCGCTGATCGGGACCTTCGCCGCCATGTACGGGCTCGGCTTCTCGATCAACAACATAACGCTCATGGCGCTCACGCTCTCGGTCGGGTTCGTGGTGGACGACGCCATCGTCATGCTGGAGAACATCGTGCGGCACATGGAGCACGGTGAGGGGCCGATGGAGGCGGCGTTCAAGGGGTCGAAGGAGATCGCCTTCACCATCGTCTCCATGACCCTATCGCTGGTGGCCGTCTTCATTCCGGTCCTCTTCATGGGGGGGATGCTGGGAAGGTTGCTGCACGAGTTCGCCGTCACCATCACCTGCGCCATCCTGATCTCGGGACTGGTGTCGCTCACCCTCACCCCCATGCTCTGCAGCAGGTTCCTCCGGCCGCCGGGCAAGGAGCGGCACGGCCGGTTCTACCTCTTCATGGAGCGCTTTTTCGACCGCCTGCTGCAGGGGTACAGCCGGAGCCTCACCAGGGTCCTCGGGTTGCGCCGCGCGACGCTCGCGGTCACCCTGGCGATGGCGGCCCTTACCTGGTACCTCTTCTCCACCATGCCGACGGGGCTTCTCCCGAGCGAGGACCTCGGCTCCTTCAACGTGACCACCGAGGGGGCGCAGGGGGCCTCCTTCGACGAGATGGTGGCGCACCAGCAGGAGCTGGCGAAAATCATCGCCGCCGACCCGAACGTCGGCGGGTTCATGTCCTCGGTGGGCGCCACCGGCTCCCGGGTCGGCTCCAATTCAGGCTCCATGTTCGTGACGCTCAAGCCGCGCAAGGAGCGCAAGCTGTCGGTGGACCAGGTGATCCAGGCGCTTCGCCCCAAGCTCGCCCAGGTCCCCGGCATCCAGGCCTTCATGCAGAACCCTCCTCCCATCAAGCTGGAGGCGCAGCTCTCCAAGAGCCAGTACCAGTTCATCCTGCAAAGCCCCGACACGAAGCTCCTCTACGAGAGCGCGGCGGGGCTGGAGGGGAAGCTGAAGCAGCTGCCGCAGCTGCTCGACGTGACCAGCGACCTGCAGCTCAAGAACCCGCAGGTGAGCGTGAAGATCGACCGGGACAAGGCGACCGCTCTCGGGGTGTCGCCGCAGCAGATAGAGGACGCCCTCTACTACGCCTACGGGTCGCGCCAGGTCTCGACCATCTACGCGCCGACCAACCAGTACAGCGTGATCCTTGAACTGGAGCCGCAGTACCGCCTGGACCCTGCCGCGCTCGGGATGCTCTACGTGAAGTCCTCCACCGGCGTCCTGGTCCCGCTCGCCACCATGACCACCCTGGAGAAGTCGCTGGGCCCCCTGTCGGTGAACCACCTGGGGCAGACCACCAGCGTCACCGTCTCCTTCAACCTGAAGCCGGGTGTGCCGCTCGGGAACGCGGTGCAGGCGATCGAGAAGACGGCGAGGGAATCGCTTCCCGCCGGGGTTCAAACCGGCTTCCAGGGGGCGGCCCAGGCCTACAAGTCCTCTTCCAAGGGGCTCAACCTGCTCCTGGTCGCGGCCGTGGTGGTGATCTACCTCGTCCTCGGCATCCTCTACGAGAGCTACATCCACCCGATCACCATCCTCTCCGGGCTTCCCTCGGCTGGGCTCGGCGCGCTCCTGACGCTGATGGCCTTCCATAAAGAGCTGAACATCTACGCCTTCGTCGGGATAATCATGCTGGTCGGCATCGTCAAGAAGAACGCNNATGATGACCACCATGGCCGCCCTGATGGGGACCCTCCCCATAGCCCTAGGGTTCGGCGCCGGCGCCGAGGGAAGGCGGCCGCTCGGGCTCGCCGTGGTGGGTGGGCTCATGGTTTCGCAGCTCCTGACGCTCTACATCACGCCGGTGGTCTACTACTACATGGACCGCGCCGTGTTCAGGGTGAGGCTTTTGCTGGGGAAGAGGGAGCCGGTCGCGCAAACGCAGGTGTGAGGCTACGGGGGTAGCGGCATGTTCATAAACGACGAACCTCAAAAACAGGTACTGCCGATACTGGCCAAGACCGCGGTGACCCCCACCGTCGAGGCGCAGCAGCGCGCCAGTTCGCTCCTGCAGCTTAACCCCGGGCAGCAGGTGAAGGCGGAGATCATCGCCAACCTCCCGAACAGCCTTTACCTCGCCCGGGTGGCGGGGGAGATGTACAAGCTGGAGATCCCGCTGAACGTGCAGCCGGGCGAAACCCTGGAGATGACCTTCCTCACCGCCGATCCGCGCATCACCTTCCAGATCCTGAAACCCGATGCCGGCTCTTCCGTGAAGCTCAGTTCCATGGGGAAGTTTCTGGCCGACGTGGTGAGAAACGCCGACTCGCCTCAACTGGTGCAGGGGCCGCTCCTCGACAACCCGGCCCAGGCCTCGGGCCAGCTGGCGGCGAGGCTCAAGACGGCGCTCACACAGTCGGGGCTCTTTTACGAATCGCACCTGGCCCACTGGGCCGCCGGCGGCCTGGCGCTGCAGGAGATCCTGAAAGAGCCGCAGGGGAAACTCTCCAAGGTGTTGCGGCAAGCGGAGGAGGGGAGTGACGCTGGTGACGGGGCAAATGCGGAAATAGCGGACAGCCGGACGCTTCCCTTCATCAGGGAGCAACTGCTCCTTCTGAACTCCGGTGTACACGCCTGGAGGGGAGAGGCATGGCCGGGGCAGGGGATGGAGATCACCATCAAGCAAGGGAACGACGAGCAGTGGGAACAGGGGATCGAGGCGACGCTGTCACTGGACCTGCCGCGCCTGGGCGGGGTCGAGGCGAAGCTGCGCTTCGGGGCCGAGGGGGTGAGCGTGGAGTTCGTCTGCGACAGGCCGGGCTCGTCCGAGTTGCTCAAGACGGAAAGTGCCGATCTGCGGTCGGCGCTGTTGTCGCATGGCCTGCACCTGAACAAAATGGCGGCGAGAGATGGCGAAATCACCAAGTGACATGAAAAGGGCCGTAGCCATGGCCTACAGCCCCGAAGACGGCGCACCTCGTGTGATTGCCAAAGGTAGCGGCATCAACGCCGAGGCGATCATATCGGTCGCCAACGAAAGCGGCGTGTACGTCCACCAGTCGCCCGAACTCGTCAACCTGCTGATGCAGGTCGATCTGGACAACGAAATCCCCCCCGAGCTTTACCAGGTGGTTGCCGAGCTTCTCGCCTGGCTCTACTCCCTGGATCAGAAGATGCAATCCGAACACCCGGCCCGATAATCCACGTCGCACCCGGCCGGACTCCGGCCCTCCATCGTCCGATCCGGCGCTAGTTTCCGCGCCGATACCTCAAGAAGGAAAGAGCCACGCCCCCCATCGCCACCAGGAGCAAGGATGACGGCTCCGGCACCGGGGCCGGGTTCCGGCCGTCGTCGAAAGTCACCTCGCTCATGAAGACCCAGAACATGCTTGCCGAAACCTCCCTGTCGAGCGTCACGGTCAGATCCTCGATGTCTTGAAGGTCCAGCTCGGCGAACCTTACGGCGAGGGGGCCTGTCCCCGGGGAAGGGCTGTTGACGGCGTAGGTGGAGCCGCCGATGATGAAATTCTCCGGCGCCGCAACGCCGCCGCGGGGGTTCCCGTACCTGTCGTTGGCAGGGTCGTCCACGTAGAAGGTGATGGTGTCTATGTCGACCAGGTCGGCGAAATGGAAGGTGATGGTGGGGTCCCCCCAGGTCCAGCCGACATAGGGGCCGTCGCCCAGGAGGCTCGACTCCGTGTGCGGAAGACCATCGGCGTCGTTCCATTCCCAGCTGTGCGCCGCAATGACGCCGTCGGTCAGCTTCCCGGTCCCACCGGTCAGCGGCGCTCCATCGGCGGTCTTGTTCCCCAAACCGGTGTAGGTCGTATCCCAGTAGTTGTACTCCCCGCCGACAGATGTGCCGTATCCGTTGGGCATATCGTAGCTTGACGGCGCTATGAGCGTGGCCTGCGAGACGGCAACTCCACCCAGCAATGCGACGACAGTCAGGGTTGCAGAGATCAGATTTTTGAACGGGTATCTCATGATGGCTCTCCATGCGAGATTGAAATCTCTTAGAGATTTTGGTTCTATCCTGCAGAAAGTGCAGCATATTCAATGCCAAAAGAGCCGGCAGGCCGTTCCATGCTCCGGCCGGGAACGTAACTCAAAGAGATTATGCAGTAATTGCTGCAGAAGATCCCACTTGAAACAGTGACTTACACCGGCGACCTCCCGCTCTGGCCTCCCCGGTCTGTCCTTCGTGCATATGTCCATGAGTTGTTTTGGCCCGGCAATTTAATCTCTATGAAATAAAAAAACTGGGAGTGTAAGGGAATCCGACACGATGGGGTGTAAAGGAAATCGACACGAACGGGTGAAACGGCGGCTGCTCAGGGCGCGTGGTTCACCAGGAGAAGAACGGTTCAACCAGCAGGTAGTTGGCATCCTTGGTCGTCACCGTCTCCGAGGTGAGACCCGGTATGGGAGGAAGTACTATCTTGTAGGAAAGCTCCTTCAACTCGGCAGGGACCCCGCCATTTTCCCTGGCGTGCCCCCCTCCGGCGATGACCACCATCACCGTATCCGGGTGGAGCTTCATGTAGTCGCTGATGCGTCTGGCCATGACCTTGTTTCTCAGCATCTGCGCCTCGCCGATGTTCCTGAAGGCGTCCCCTTGCCTGCCGTGCATCGGGTAAAACGACATCATGAACTTGAGGTACTCGTCGTTCACGGAGGCGTCTGTCCCCTCAGGGAGCTGGCGCAACTGCTCCGGCGTGAGCGAGGCGAACCCTCTTTTGGCGACGGCCGCCACCACGTCCCTGGGCGCGTTCAGTGCGACCACGGGGATCCGGTTGTCCCGGGCGTAGATGAGCAGGTCGCGGTATAGGTCCCAGGGAAGATTCCTCCAGTTCCAGGCGAACACCTTCCTGAAGGCCTCTTCCGGGACCTTTCCGGCGGTCCAGGCGTCGATGGCGCGCTGGCTGGACTCCTCGAACATCTCCATGCCGATGGCGACGGGTTTTCCCTCGGCCTTGATGGCCTTCAGGATGTCGAGCTGGAGGTCGTGATGGGCGGGGGCGTCGTGGCGCTCTCCGACGAAGACGAGGGGGGAGCCGCGCAACTCGTCTATCATGGTCTTCACGTCGACCACTTCGCGGTTCTCGACCCGCATCGCTTGGGTGATGGAACAGCCGCAGAGGAGGATGAGGAGGAGGGCGGGAACGAGCAGGGCTTTAACGAGTCTGAATATGCGCATGACCTGGAACCCAAAACCGTTAGCCACAGAGAAAATCTGAGAACTTCTGAGAACGGCAGAAAAGGGGAACGAAAAAAACGCAGTCGGTGACGTTATGGTAGGGGCAGAAACAGGAAGGGGAGAATGGGGTTCCCCTTCAAGCTTTTCTCAGATTCTCTCGGATTTTCTCTGTGGCAAACGGTCTGGCTCTTCAGGCGCCGATTGTCACTTTCCTGCCGTCGACTGCCAGAAGCCCCTCGGAATAAAGCCGTATCGCCTCGGGGTAGATGCGATGCTCCTCCTTCTGGATGCGGGCCGAAAGCGTCTCGTCGGTGTCTCCCTCGAGGACCGGCACGGCCGACTGCATGATGATCGGGCCGGTGTCGGTGCCGCAGTCGACGAAGTGCACGGTGCATCCGGCCACCTTGGCGCCGTACTCCAGCGCCTGGCGCTGGGCGTGCAGACCGGGGAAGGCCGGGAGCAGCGCAGGATGGATGTTCATGACCGCCATGGGGAAGGCCTCGAGAAGCACGCCGGTGATGATACGCATGAAACCGGCCAGCACGACCAGCTCGACTTCGAACTCGCGCAGGGTCGCCACCAGCGCCTCGTCGTAGGCCTCCCGGCCGGAGTAGGCGCGATGGTCGAGGTGCAGCGCGGGGATACCGGCTTTCCTGGCACGCTCCAGTCCGTAGGCGTCGTTCCTGTTGCTGACGACGCAGGCGACGCGCGCTTTCAGCTTTCCCGCGCTGCAGGCGTCCAGGATCGACTGCAGGTTGCTGCCGCTTCCCGAAATCAGCACCCCTATGTTGAGCTGTTTCTCCATGATCGCCACGGCGGGCTCTAGACGAGCTCCACGCACTCCTTGCCCGCTTCGCACTTCACCACTTCGCCTATCATGTACGCCGTCTCGTTGAGGCCGGTGAGCCTGATCATGATGTCGTCGGCTTCCTGGTCCGGCACCACGAGCACCATGCCGATGCCGCAGTTGAAGGTCCTGAACATCTCGGTCTCGTCGATGTTGCCGCCTTTTTGGATGATCTTGAAGACCTCGGGAACCTCCCAGCTATCCTTCCTGATCACGGCCTTGCAGCCGTTGGGGAGGACCCTCGGGACGTTCTCGAGCAGGCCGCCGCCGGTGATGTGGGCGAGCCCGCTGATGTTGAAGTCGCGCAGCAGGTTCATTACCGAGCGGACGTAGATGCGGGTAGGGGTGAGGAGTTCTTCGGCGACGCTCTTGCCGAGGCCGGGGATCTCGTCGTTGATGCCGAGCCCCATGTGCTCGATGATGACCTTGCGGGCCAGGGAGTAGCCGTTGCTGTGCAGGCCGGAGGAGCTGAGGCCGATCAGGCGGTTGCCGACCGTGATGGAGGAGCCGTCGATGATCTTCTCGCGCTCGACCACGCCGACCGCGAAGCCTGCCATGTCGTACTCTTCACCGGTGTAGAAACCGGGCATCTCCGCCGTCTCGCCGCCGATCAGCGCGCACCCCGCCTGGATGCACCCTTCGGAAACACCCTTTATGATCGAGGCGCCCTTGGCGGGATCCAGCTTGGCGGTGGCCAGGTAATCGAGAAAGAAGAGCGGCTCGGCGCCCTGCACGATGATGTCGTTCACGCACATTGCTACCAGGTCGATCCCTATGGTGTCATGGCGATCGGCCATGAAGGCAACTTTGAGCTTGGTGCCGACACCGTCGGTACCCGAGACAAGCACAGGATGCTTATATTTGCCCGTGTTGAGAGAGAACAGTCCGCCAAATCCACCGATGTCGGCAAGCACTTCCGCACGGGAAGTAGCCTTTACCAAAGGCTTTATCATTTTGACAAACGTGTTGCCCGCGTCTATGTCTACACCGGCGTCTTTATATGTGATTTTAGTCTCGTCCAAGGGTGAACCTCCGATAAATTAAAGGAGAAATTTAACGCATCTGTCTTCAAAAGTCAAAGCGAAAAAAATGTTTACTTCCCCCTGTGGTTTGCTTAATATGCCTTGCTGTGCCTGAGCCGGGGGGAGAAATAACGCTGCGTTCCATGCGCGAAGAGGACCTCGAGTCGGTGCTTCTCATCGAGTCTTCCTCTTTTTCCCGCCCTTGGACCAGACGCCATTTCATGGACGAAATCGAGTCGCCTTTCGGCTTCCCGACGGTGGCCCTGACCCCTGACGGCCGTGTGGTCGGTTACCTCTGCCTGAAGCGGCTCCTGGACGAGGCGGAGATCCTCGACGTCGCCGTGGACGGCAACTTTCGCGGCAGGGGGATCGGACGGATCCTGGTGCGATGGGCCGTCGACTTCTGCCGCCGACACGCGGCCATCGTTCTGCGCCTGGAGGTCCGGGTGGGGAACGACGAGGCGATCGCCCTGTACCGGCGTCTCGGCTTCCGCGAGGTCGGGCGCCGCAAGCGGTATTACGAAAACGGCGACGATGCCATCCTGATGGAATTTTCTTACTAACGTTCTACGTTCTATGTTCTATGTCCTATGTTTTACGGCCGTCCGCTATTACTTCAGGCCCTCCAGGTGGATGGCGCTCTGAAATGAGTTACAAGCCCCGATCTGCCTTCGATTTAACCTAGAACGTAGAACATAGAACGTAGAACGGATTTTCTAAGGGGAGTGCGATGCAGTTTAAATCAATGGTTATCTCGAACGTGGAGGTCTCCCCCGGCTATTTCCGGATGAGGATGACCGCCCCCCAGGAGCTGGCGACCTCCGCGCCCGGGCAGTTTGTCATGCTCAAGGTGAACGATGCGATCGATCCCCTGCTGCGGCGCCCGTTCGGCCTCTTCGACGTCGGAACCTTCTCCGCCGAGTACGCGGGATGCGGCACGCAGTGCTACTGCGAAGTCCTCTACAAGGTGGTGGGGAAGGGGACCAGGATCCTCTCGGCCTTGCACCACGGCGACCTGGTCGACCTGCTGGTCCCGCTGGGGAAGGGGTTCGACTTCGGCCCCGCGGGCGAGGAGAAGGTCCTCGTGGGAGGGGGCGTCGGCCTTGCACCCCTTTACTACCTCGCCAAGGAGCTGATCGCGCGCGGCGACAAGGTGCGCCTCTTCGCAGGCGGGAGGACCCGCGACGACATCCTCTGCATAACGGAATTCGAGAGGCTCGGCGTCGAGACCTACGTCGCCACCGACGACGGCACCCTCGGCGAGAGCGGCTTCGTGACGCAGGTGCTGGAGCGTCACCTTGGGGGCGGCATGCGCATCTTCGCCTGCGGCCCGACCCCGATGCTGAGCGCCGTCGCCAGGATGGCCCAGGGGCACGACGTGCCGTGCCAGGTCTCGATGGAGGCCTACATGGCGTGCGGCGTGGGCGCCTGCCTTGGCTGCGTCATGAAAGGCGCCAACCACACGGAGCAGACCCCCGATTACCGCTGCGTCTGCAAGGACGGTCCCGTCTTCGACAGCTTTGATCTGCAATGGAGTTAAACATGCAAAGACCTGACATGTCCGTGGCGCTGGCCGGGATCGAGATGCGCAATCCCGTCATGACCGCCTCCGGCACCTTCGGCTACGGAGCCGAGTTCGCCGATTACCTGGACCTCGAAAGCATAGGCGCCATGATCACCAAGGGGCTCTCCCTGAAGCCCAAGGCGGGGAACCCCACGCCGCGCATCGTGGAGACCCCGGGGGGGATGCTGAACGCCATCGGCCTGCAGAACGTCGGCGTCGACGCCTTCATCGAGCAGAAGCTCCCGTATCTGCAGAACGTGAACACGCCGGTCATCGTCAATCTCTACGGCAACACGCTGGAGGAATACGGCGAGGTGGCGAGCCGCCTGGACGGCCTTGCCGGCGTCGCCGGCATCGAGGTGAACATCTCCTGCCCCAACGTGAAGCAGGGGGGGATCGTCTTCGGCACCGACCCGTGCGCCGCGCAGGAGGTGGTGGGGCTGGTGAAGAGGAAGACCTCGAAGCCGCTCATCGTGAAGCTCTCCCCGAACGTCACCGACGTGGTGCTGATGGCGAAGGCGTGCGCCGACGCCGGTGCCGACGCGCTGTCGCTCATCAACACCCTTACCGGCATGGCGATCGACCTCGACCGCCGCCGCCCTGTGCTGGCCAACGTGACCGGCGGCCTTTCCGGCCCGGCCATCAAGCCGGTCGCGCTCAGGATGGTCTGGCAGGTCGCCAGGAACGTGAAGCTCCCGATCATAGGGATCGGCGGCATCATGAACGGGCGCGACGCGCTCGAGTTCCTTCTGGCCGGCGCCACCGCGGTCCAGGTCGGCACGGCAAGCTTCCTCGACCCCTGCGCCGCCCAGCGGATCGCGCAGGAAATGGAGCAGTACCTGGTCGACAACGGCATCGGCTCCGTCGCCTCGCTGATCGGAGCGCTCGAGGTCTGATGGAAGCCTGGGAAAAAAGCCTGCAAAACTGCGTCACCAGCCCGGAGGAGCTTTCCGGGCTTTTTCGTCTGCAGGGGGCGCCGCTTGCCGAGGTGACGACCCGCTTCCCGATGCGGATCACCCCTTACTACCTCGGCCTCATCGAGGAGCCGGGCGACCCCATCTGGCGCCAGTGCGTCCCCGACCGGGCGGAGCTGGACGACCTCTCCCAGTCCCCGGACCCGCTCGACGAGGAGCGCCTCTCGCCGGTCCCGGGGCTGATCCACCGCTACCCGGACCGGGTGGTCTGGATCGTCTCCACCTCCTGCGCCGTCTACTGCAGGTTCTGCATGAGGAAAAGGGGGGTGGGGTGCTCCGGCATGGAGGCCGCCCCCGTCGACGAAGCCGTCGCCTACATAGCCTCCCATCCACAGATCCGCGACGTGATTCTTTCCGGCGGCGATCCGCTGCTTCTTCCGGACCACCGGCTGGACGCCATACTGACCGCGCTGCGCCGCATCCCGCATGTCGAGGTGGTCAGGATCGGGACCCGCGCGCCGGTGACGCTCCCCGAGCGGGTGACGCCCGAACTGGCGCGGATGCTCAAGCGCCACCATCCCCTCTACGTCAACACCCATTTCAACCATCCCCGCGAGATAACGCCGCAATCCGCCAAGGCCCTGGCGCTTCTCGCCGACGCCGGGATCCCGCTCGGGAACCAGACCGTGCTCCTGAAGGGGGTGAACGACGACCCGGAGGTCATGCGCCTGCTCATGCACCGGCTTCTGCTCCACAGGGTGCGCCCCTATTACATCCACCAGATGGACCTGGTGCAGGGGACGGCCCACTTCAGGACCAGGCTGGAGAAGGGGATCGCCGTCATGGCCGCGCTGCGCGGCCACACCTCGGGGCTGGCGGTTCCGCACTACGTGATAGACCTCCCCGGCGGCAAGGGGAAGGTCGATGCCAGCTCCGGCCGCCTGCACCCCGACGGCAAGACCTTCCTTTTCACCAACTACCTCGGCGAAGAGATCGGCTACACCGATCCCACCTGATTCCTCCCACTCCCTTTTTATCCCCACTCCTATCCATTTTCCTTTTTACGGTATACTAGTGGCTGTTTCGCGATCTGCCGAAGGCAAAGGAGGGGTCGATGAGAAGGGTGACCACCGAAGAAGACATCGTGAAAGACGAGCCCGTTGTCGCGGATGCCAAGGCAATCTGCTCGCTTTGCGGCTCGCCGCTTGAGAAGGACGACGAGAGCGGCGAGTACCGCTGCCCCGTCTGCGAATCCGATGAGGTCAGCTGACGCGGGAGGATTTCCCCCCAAGGGTGAACAGGAGGTGCTACATGCCTGATGATCTGGAGGAGACGAGAAAAGAGTTCAGGAATCTCTTGGCTGAGCATAAGCGTAGGCTGTGGACCGAGTTGAGGGAGGAAATCTTCTCCCGGAACGCGGACCAGATCTCTTCGCAATACGACATCCCGCAGGACCTGGGCGAGAAGAGCATCCTGGACGAACTCTCCGATGCGGGGCTTGCCGTCGCCGACATCAGGCGCGAGCAGCTGACGCAGCTCGATGAGGCTCAAAAGCGTGTGGAGATGGGGACCTACGGGATCTGCGAGGGGTGCGGAGAACGGATAGGGATCGAGAGACTCCGGGTCGTTCCCTTTTCCCCTTACTGCGTCAACTGCCAGAAGGGAAAGGAAGGCCCAAGCAAGCCGCCGGGAGTCACGCTTTAAACTCAATTGACAATGGACAATTGACAATTGACAGTTAAAACCTTGAAAATCGAAAGGGACTGCGATGATATCATCCGCAGTCCCTTTTAGTTTGCTCCAGCCGCTAGCCCCTGCATTGCTAGCCCCCTAGCCCTAGCCCCTGCAATCTGCTAGTCCCTAGCCCCCAGTCCCCAGCCCCCAGCCCCCAGCCCCCTTTAAGGTTTTCATTGTCAATTGTCAATTGTCAATCGGTTTGTGCCTCACAGCAGTGCGTCTATAGCCTCGAAATCCATGCCTTTCTCCGCATTGGCCATGATCCAGTTCAGCTTCTCCTGGTCCTCGTAGGTGATCTTGGCCACGTCGTCGGAGAGCGCCGTGAAAACCTCGGCGGTGGTCTCCTCCACCCTGATGTACGGGATCTTGCTGTCGTGCAGGATCTGCTGGCTAACCTCGGAAACGTGCACGTGGCCGGAAATGACCAGGCCGGCAATCTTTTCCCTGTAGGCGGGGATGTGGTAGAGCGAGGAAAGGGTGACGATCAGTTCGTCCCTGGAGCTGGTCACGATCATCAGGGTCGAGTCTTGTAAACCGTCGATGACCCGCTGCGATGAGGCTGCGCCGAGCTGGATGTTGTGGATGATGCGGCTTTTTTCGTTGCAGTCCCCCAGCAGGGGGAGGTCGAACAGCTTGGAGATATGGCTCAGCGTGGGGTTGGCGAGGATGGGGGAGTAATTGAAGCCGTCGATGACCTTGACCGCGGGCTCGAAGGCCTGCTTCAGGTACTTCCTGGTCATCTCTTTCTTGTTGGGGTGCAGCTTGTTGACGATGATGCCGCGGACGTCGGCCCCCTCGCGCTCGTAAAGCGCCAGGTTCAGATGCACCGCGTCGATCACCTTGCCGATGCCGCTCTCGCTCACTATCATCACCGGCGCGTCGATCAGCTTCGCCACCTTCGCATTGCTGAGGCCTATCACCGCTCCCACTCCCCCGTGCCCCGCCCCCTCGATGATCAGGAAATCGTACTTCTGCTCAAGCTCGCGTACCGCCTTCACGATGCAGTCGGTGAGCGACAGGTCGTCCAACTTCCCCGCCAGGTAGTCCTTGGTGAAGTCCCGGTGCAGCGCCACCGGGGACATGAGGGCGATATCTTCTTCCATCCCGAACGCCTTCGCCATGAGGAGCGCGTCCATGTCCACCATGAAGTCGTCGTAGAGCAGCACCTTCGGGCCGAACGGCTTGACGAAGCCCACCTTCCGGTATTTCTTTCTGGCCTGGTGCATAAGCGAGATGCTTATGGTGGTCTTCCCACAGTTTTGCCCGGTCGCCGCAACGAAGATCTTTTTGGCCATAGACTCGCCCCTTATTTTAGAATGGCGTATGTTTACACAAGCCAAGGGGGGACGTCAAGTAAAGTGATGGGAGGTTACGGCTGTTGCCGGGATTGGAATTTGAGGATGAGCAGTGAGATGTCGTCTCTGAAGGTAACCGTCCCCGTGAAGGCGCGCACTGCGCCCATCAGCGCCGCGATGATCTCGGCCGCGGGTCTTGCGTGGTCCCTTGCCAGCGCCTCGCGCAGTCGCCCCCCCCCGAACAGCTCGCCGGAAGGGTTTTCCGCCTCGGTGATGCCGTCGGTGTAAAGCAGGAGCAGGTCCCCTTGCTCCACCTGCAGCGTCGGTTCGTGGAAGGCGACCCCCCGCTGCACCCCGAGGATGAGCCCTTCGGCGTCCAGCGGGAAGAAGCGCCCCTCCCGCGGTCGGTACAGCAGGGGGGGAGGGTGCCCGGCGTTGCTGTAGCGGAGCATCCCGGAGGAGAGGTGATAGCTCAGGTAGGACATGGTGATGAACAGCTCGGCCCGGCTCAGGTCCTCGTGCAGCAGCTCGTTCAGCGCGGCGACGACCTGCGCGGGGCCGTCCAGCGTCCCGAACTGCGCGCGCAGCACGCTGCGGGTCTCAACCATGATCAGGGCGGCGCCGACGCTGTGACCGGAGACGTCCGCCACCACCAGGTCGAGCTGGTCTCCGTGCAGGAAGATGTCGTAGTAGTCGCCGCCGATATGGGCGGCCGGGACGCAGCTCCCGGCGCAGTCGATGCCGAAGATCCGCGGAGGGGAGGGGGGGAGCAGCGAGAGCTGGATCTGCTTCGCTATCTCCATCTCCTTGAGCATGCTCGTGTTCTGCATGAGCGCCTGTTCGGCCAGTTTGCGCTCCGTTATGTCCTGCTTGATGCAGACGAAGTGCCTGATCTTGCCGTTGGGGTCGGTGACCGGGGTGATGGTCTGCTCCTCCGGGTAGAGGGTCCCGTCCTTGCGCCGGTTGATCATCTCCCCTTGCCAGACCTCTCCGGCCGCTATGGTCTTCTTGAGTTCCTGGTAGAAGGCGGGGAGGTGCAGGTCGGACTTGAGAAAGCCCATGTCGCGCCCGAGCGCCTCTTGAGAAGGGTAGCCGGTCATGGTGGTGAAGGCGTGATTCACCGAGATCACCACCCCGTCGCTGTCCGTGATGACGATGGCGTTGGCGGCGGCCTCGAGCGCCGCGCTTTTCAGCCGCAGCGACTCCTCGGCCCGCTTTCTCTCGGAGATGTCCTTGATCAACCCGTCGTAGGCGATCAGTTCCCCCTGCTCGCTGTAGCGGGGGACGATGGTGTTGACCACCCAGCGGATCGAGCCGTCCTTGTGCCGGATCCGGTGCTCCAGGGGCGGGATCTCCTTCCCGGCCCGGATGTCGTTGGTGAGGGCGGTGACGGCGGCCCGGTCCTCCTCGTAGATCATCTGGTACCAGAGGAAGGGGTTGTTCACGTACTCGTCGTGGCTGTAGCCGGTCACCGGAAGGCACCCCGGGCCGTGCGTGGTCCTGACGGCAGCGCCGTTATCTATGGTCACCGTGTAGATGTAGTCGGTGACGGCGGCGACGAGCCTCTTGTAGCGCCGCTCGCTCCTCACCAGCGCGGCCTCCGCCTCGCGCCGCTTGCGGCGCACCTCCGCCTCGTGCATCTCCCGCTCTATGGCCGGGATGAGCCGGGAGGTGTTCCCCTTGATGAGGTAGTCGTTGGCCCCCTCCTTCATCGCCCCGACCGCGGTGTCCTCACCTATCTTGCCGGAGACGACGATGAAAGGGAGATCGAGCCCCGTCTTCCTCACCAGATCGAGGACCTCGAGCCCGTCGAAGCCGGGGAGGACGTAGTCGGAGATCACCAGGTCCCAGCTCTCCTCATCGAGCGCCTTTTGCAGCGCTTCGACCGTCTCCACCCGCTTCCAGACCGGGGCGTAGTTGCCACGGCGCAAGTCGAAGAGAAGGAGCAGGGCGTCGTCCTCGGAATCCTCCACGATGAGCACACGAAGTGGGGTCGCCATGAAAACACCTTTTTCGCAAGCGGTGTGATCCTGCAGGTGCCCTCTTCCCCCGGCCGCCGCGCCAACTCTTTTCGCCGATGGTGGGACTTACCGGGGCGGAGCGGTTCAGAGTATACCATAGATTTCGCCATTCTTAGGGATTGCTTAGGAGTAAATGTTAATTAAGGTGTGGGGGCGCAGACGCCAGGATCCCGGCAGTCGAGGCGGAAATCGATCAGCCAGCTCTCGAAAATGAGCACCTTTTCCCGGCCGAACTTGAGCAGGTCGCCGCGGACCTGGTCGGTCGTTTTCT
Organism: Geobacter sp.; assembly: GCA_003490025.1. Lineage (GTDB taxonomy): Bacteria > Desulfobacterota > Desulfuromonadia > Geobacterales > Geobacteraceae > Geomonas. Next base: position 26,635 of record DNJC01000009.1, read on the forward strand.
CCCTGTCCAGCTCTCCCCCCTTCTTGGAGTAAAAGAGGTCGGCCAGCGCCACTATCCGTTCGCAGTCGGTCACCGGCGCCATCTCCCGCATGGGAAGGCGCAGGTTTTGGGAGGTTATGTCGTTTGCGGTCAGTCCGACGCCGATGTGACGCTCGCAGACCATCGCGTGCAGCGGCAACCCCTCCGACTCCAGTATCTCCCTGCCGATGACACCGTGGCGGATGTAAGGGGCGGCGCCGAAGCAGTTCAACTTGGGGGCCCAGACGCGGGAGACCCCGATGTCGTGCAGCAAGGCGGCCTCATGGATGAACCGGAGATCCAGTTCGGGGAGACCCGAGACTTTCGCGATGGCGACCGCCTTGTCCGCCACCATGCGGCTGTGCCGGCAGACGATCTCGAACCCCGGATCGTTACCCTCAAAGTACTTTTTCAGAAGCGCTACTGGTTCCAAGACTCCCTCCGCTAGACTGGTGTTTGCTCCAGGGAGATAGATTATGCCGAAACCGGCGGCGACGCAACCCCCTGTCGCTCCTGGCCAAGAAATGGTTGAATATCGCGACGGTACCATATATGATGTGAAACCTTTAAGTAGACAACATTTCTTCGGGTGGTACGGATGACTGTTAAGTCGGCAACACAGCAACATATGCTCCTCGTGGATGACGAACCTGGCATCCTGACCGAGGTCTCGCTTCTTCTGGCCTCAAGCGACATAAAGCATGTGGCGACCATTTCGGACAGCCGGAAAGTGGTTCAGTACGTGAGGGAAAACAGGGTGAGCGCGGTGATCCTGGACTGGGTCATGCCCAACGTGACCGGAGGGGAGATACTGCAATGCCTGTCGACCGAGCATCCCCAGATCCCGGTCATCGTGATGACGGCCATGGGGGACGTGGAGACGGCGGTCGGCTGCATGCGGCAGGGGGCCTTCGATTTCCTGACCAAGCCGGTCGACCCGAACCGTCTGGTCGCCAGCGTGAAGAAGGCGCTGCAGGTGAGCGAACTGGGACAGCAGAACAGGATACTGAAGGACTACCTGCTCGCGGACCTGCTGGGAAACCCTGACGCCTTCGCCGGCATCGTCACCACGTCGAAGAAAATGCGCGGCATCTTCCAGTACATCGAGGCGATCGCGACGTCCCGCCTCCCGGTGCTGATCACCGGCGAAACGGGGGCGGGGAAGGAGCTTCTGGCGCGGGCGGTGCACGACGTTTCCGGCGTCTGCGGTCCCTTCATCTCGCTGAACGCGGCGGGGCTCGACGACTTCATGTTCTCCGACACCCTCTTCGGGCACAAGAAGGGGGCCTTCACCGGCGCAGACAGCAAGCGCGAAGGGCTCATCGCCGCCGCTGCCGGGGGGACCCTGTTCCTGGACGAGATCGGGGACCTGAACCTCGCCTCGCAGATCAAGCTGCTCCGCCTTTTGCAGGAGCGCGAGTACTACAGGATCGGTTCCGACCTCCTGCTGAAGAGCGATGCCCGCATAGTCGCCGCGTCCAACATGGACTTCGCCGCACTCAGGAACTCGGGAAGCTTCAGAAACGATCTCTACTTCCGCCTCTGCGCCCACGAGTTCCGGGTTCCTCCGCTCAGGGAGAGGCTGGAGGACGTGGCGCCGCTGGTCGATTACTTCGTGCAGGCCTTCGCCGCGGAACAGGGAAAGCCTGCGCCCTTTGTCCCGGCGGGGGTCATTGCTGCGCTGGAGCAGTACCGCTTCCCCGGTAACGTCAGGGAACTCTACAACATGGTGCACCATGCCGTCACCTGCAACGACGGGGGGGCGGTCACCATCGCCGACTTCCCCGGCGTCAGCGCCGTCTCGGTCAGGCCGCCGCAGCCGATCGACCCCTCGAACCCGCTTTTCGCCATGTTCGGGAGGTTTCCGACCATCGTACAGGTCGAGGAGTACCTGATAGCGGAGGCGATGAAGGTTACCGGCGGGAACCAGACGGCGGCCGCGGAACTGCTCGGCCTGACCCGCCCGACGCTGTGCAAGAGGCTGAAGCACTAGCGGCGGCGGGGCCGGGCGCGGCAGGGGCAGGGGAGGACGAGGCGCGGTCGGGAGGCGGTTCAGCCTTGCTGCGCCTTCCGGGATTTCGGGAGATGCTCCATGTTTTGCAGCAGGATCCGCTCCAGCGTGGCGTCCAGGAACTTCTGTTTGCAGTCGACCTCCTCCATGCTCCCCCCCTTCACCATGGTCAGGAAGCGACAGCCGCCGAAACAAAGCGGGAGGTACGAACAGTCAAGGCAGGCGTCGATGCGCCAGTTCCCGATGCAGTGGGAGTCGCCGTACTCCTTGATGCCGCCGGCCAGGGTCCCGACGCAGAGCCCGTCCCACCCCATGAAGGCCGGGCACTTGTAGAGCGCCCCCTCGCGGTCCACCACGATGTTGTCCTGAAGCTCCACTATGCAGGCCGAGACCAGCGGCCTGGAAGTAGCGAACCCCCTGGTCATGATCTCCTCGCGCAGGAAAAGCAGCGCCTCGAACAGCCACGGCTCCTCCGAGGAGGCGCAGCCGGAGCCGCAGTCCGAGCAGCCGGCCTTGGGGGTCACCGGGGTGAACTGGACGTGCCTGAGCTTCTCCGGCGTGATGCCGCGGGAGATGAGGTGGTCCAGCAGACGGGGGAATTGACGGTAGTTCCCTTCCCGGAAGTTCCCGCCGAGCTGGATCGGCACGATATCCCAGATCTGAGCCAGGTTGTCGACGATGGTGTCGAAGCTCCCGGCGCCGCAGGCGTAGGGACGCTCGACGTCGTGCACCTCGCGCGGGCCGTCCAGCGTGAATTTCGCCCCCTTCAAGCCGAGCGGGACGAGCCTTTTCGCCGTCTCGCGGTTCAGGAGGGTGCCGTTGGTCACCAGGGTGAAGGAGTAGTTCACCCCGTGGCGTTGCGCCCCATTGAGAAGCGGCTCCGATATCCTGGCGATCAGATCCTGCGACAGGAGCGGCTCGCCGCCGTAGAACGAGATGGCGACATCGTGTCCGCGGGTGATCCTGTCCCGCAGGAAGGTTTCCACCACCAGGTCGGCCGTCTCCTCCGACATGTAATGCCCTCCGCGGAAATCCGCCTCGTAGCAGTACCCGCAGTCCAGGTTGCAGTCCAGGTTCAGCACCACGACGGCGCTGAAGCTGCGGCTCTTTGCGTTGACACGCTCCAGCATGCCGCGCATCTCCCCTCTCTCCGCCGCCCTGTCGTCGACCAGCATGCCGAGCCGGGAGAGCGCGTCGCGCTCGGGGAGAGACTCGTCCCCTTGCTGCAGGGATCTCAGGGTGTCGCCCGAGACGATCGCGGTGGAGGTGCGCAGGGTGGAGAAGAGCAGGAAGTGGTCGGGGCGGTCCTTGGCGGGATAGATCTTGAGATACTGTGACAAAGGCATGGCGCGTTCCGTTTACTGGCATTGTAGGTTTTACTTTATGATTAAAATTGATTTTCTCTTGATGAGAGGATGTCGCGCCTCCGGTGCGGGGAGGCGCGACAGACACGAGATTGCCTACGGCATGTAGAAAACGTACATCACCCAGCAGCAGCCGAACGACTCGCTGCTCTCTTCTGCATTGACGCCCTCTTCGATGATTTCCAGTGCCACATTTTCCTTTGCCATTGCAGTTTCCCCCGTCTGTTTGGTGTGAAAGCTTTGGACTTGACTTTAAGGATGTGTTACATTAGCATGCCCTAAAACAGTTGGCAATAGAAAAAATTAATTTTTTCTGACTTAGGAGTCTTTTTTGATTAAATATTTTATTGGTCAACGGCGAACCAATGCCAGAGTTAAGCACGCCCTGCTGTGTGTCACGCTCTGTCTGGCGCTCATGCCGCCGCCGGTCATGGGGGACGACGAGTTGCGCTCCCTCGAGCTTTACAACGGGGCGGAGGCGGAGATCGTTTCCGGCAGCCGCTCGCCGCGACCGGCTTCCCAGACCGCGGAAAACATAACGGTGATCACCTCGGGCGAGATAGAGGCGTTCAACGCCCACACCCTCGCCGACATACTCAATTACATCACCGGCGTCCAGATGGAGATGATCCGGACGCCAGGGTCCGTGACGAACATCGAGGTGCAGGGATCCAACTTCAACCACGTCCTCGTCCTGGTCGACGACGTTCCCATCAACAACCTTTCGGAGAACTTCCCCGACGTAAGTACCATTCCGGTGCAGATGATCGAGAGGGTAGAGGTGGTCAAGGGAGCAGCCTCCTCCGCCTGGGGCAACGCCCTTGGCGGCGTCGTCAACGTGATCACCAAGTCTCCCGACACGGAGCGCGCCTTAGGCGGTGTCGTTTCCGGCTCCTTCGGGCAGAGGGAAACCGCCGACGGCAGGGTGGAGTTGACAGGAACCTGGGAGCGCGCGGGCTACTACGTCACCGGCGGCAAACTCCGCTCCGACGGGCTGCGGCCCAACAACATGGTGGACCAGGAGAACGTCTACGGCAAAGTCCGCTACGACCTTCCGACGCGCGGCTCGGTCGGTCTCACCACCGGCTGGACCGACGTGAAGAGCGGCATCTACGGGGCGGGGCCGGAAACGGGGAGCAAAGACAGCAATCAGATGATCGCCACCCTTTCCGCCAACTATCCCATCACGGACCGTCTGAGCCTCGACGCCGTCCTTTTGTCCAGCCGGACCGTCAGCGACCTGGCGCAGAGCAGGCTCTTCGGGGGGAATCTCATCTCGGCCACCTACCATTCGAACGAATCCCGAATCGGCGGCAACGCCAGGCTTTCCTGGGTGGACGAACTGCAAAGGATCTCTGCCGGCATCGATTACGAGCACGTCAAGGCGCATGTCACCGTCCCCGTCTTTCGCGCCGATCTCCTGGACCGCCAGGCCGATCGCGTCGGGGTGTATCTGAGCGATACCTTTACCCTGGGGCACTTCGCGGTTACCCCCAGCGCGCGGTTCGACAGCAACGGCTCGGAGGGGGATCACTTCAGCCCGAGCCTCGGATTCACCTATGCGATCACGGAAAACAGCCTGCTGCGGGGCTACACCGCGAGGGGATACAGCCTGACCTCCCTGAACAGGGACAGTTCCACGGAAAAGGTCTGGACCTCGCAGCTAGGTTTCGAGACCGGTGAGGTCCCCTACCTCTGGCTGAAGGGGACCCTCTTCCGAAACGACACCTGGGACGTCAGGGCCCTCGACCCCGTCGGATCGCCCGTGCAGCAACGGCAGCTGAAGCAGGGGGTCGAGTTGGAGGCAAAGACTCTCCCCTTTTTGAACACCTCCTTTTGGGCGGGCTACACCTTCATGCTCACCACGCTGGGAGACAACGGTCGCGTGCTGGAGGGGTATCCCCGGCACACGGCGAAGGTGGGGATCAGGTATCTGGACGCCGGCCGTTTCCAGGCCGAGCTGATCGGTCATTACATAGACTGGAACAAGTCCCAGACCGGGAAGTATCCCGCCCCGATCTGGGACCTGCACCTGAAGAAGGAATTCCTGTATGCGGACAACCTGGCCCTTGAACTCTTCCTCTCGGTGAGAAACCTGCTGGACGGGGACCAGTACCTGTACAGCATCTACCAAAACGCGGGACGCTGGGGTGAAGCGGGGGTCAGATGCAGGTTCTGAGACTCCTCGTCATGCTGGCCGTCGTGTTCCTCCCTCCCGTCACGGCCCTCGCCTACGACGTCCTCGTGCTCCAGTCGCTTCACGAGAAGGGGTACAACGAGGCGATCAACGGATTCAAGCGCGAGTTCCACGGCAGCTTGAGGAATATAATCCTTTCCGACTACGCCGAGGCGGACGTCACCCGCCTGACGCGCGAGGAGCACCCAAGGCTCATCGTCGCGGTCGGCGACCGCGCCCTGGAGCTCGCGCAGAAACAGAGCAACACGCCGGTGCTCTACATGATGGCGTTGAACCCGAGGCCCCGCAGGATGACCACCGGGGTCGGGATGCTCCTCGACCCTTCGCGCTACGTTTCCGTCTTCGACAACCTCAAGGCGGCGAGGGTGGGGGTCGTGTACGACCCTGCCAAAAGCGGCCAGTACGTGAGGCGGGCGCTCAGCCATGCCGGACGCTACAACATCGAACTGGTGATGCGCGAGGTGCGGGCGGCCAAGGAAACACCCGCCATGCTGGAATCCCTGCAGGGGAAGGTGGACGCCATCTGGATGCTTCCCGACCCGACCGCCGTGTCTCCCGCCTCGACCGAGGCGTACTTCCTCTTTTCGCAGAGGGAGCGGGTGCCGGTCGTCACCTTCGCCGACGTCTACCTTTCCATGGGCGGCGCCGTGGCCCTCACCATAGACCGCTTCGACATCGGCAGACAGCTGGGCGAGATGGCGCAGTCGATACTGAACGGGACGCCGGTCGAGGAGATACCCCCCGCGTCGCCGCGCCGGGTCGTCACCAAGTCCAACGAGGGCGTGGTGCGCCAGCTCAGGCAAAACGGCGGGGCGGGGCGGTGAGAATGGCGCGCAAGAAGAGATTTCGGCTGGCGGCATACACCAAGAGCTTCCGCCTCAGGCTCTACCTGATCTTCACCGTGACCATCGCGCTCCTGACCGGTGCGTTCACCTTTTTCTACGTGATAACCGAGATCAACGCCTACAAAAGCACCCTGGAGCGGGAAGGGAGGCTCCTCGCCACCATCCTGGCCCAGAACGCGAGGCTGCCGCTCTTCGCCGAAAACCGGGAGGCCCTTTCGGTCCTGGCGCAGGGGACCGCGCGCTACCCCTCCGTGCACTCGGTGGTGATCAGCAACATCGAGGGGAGGGTGGTGGCCGAGGCCCGCAGGGGGAAGGAGCAGCCGGACAACGTCATCGGGATGGAGGTCGCCATCACCTCGCCGGGGCCGGTCCTGTCGCCCGAGTCGGTGCTCCTCGGGCATCTCCCGGACGACAAGGAGCGGGTGATCGGGAAGGTGCTGCTGCGGCTGGACACCTCCGGCGCGCGGGAGCGGATCGTCACGCTGGTCACCGCGGCGCTCGCCATCGGCACCCTGTTCTGGATCCTGGTGTCGCTGTTGAGCTACCAGGTGCTGAAAAGGGTCACCGCCTCCTTCAACATGCTGATGGGGGGGATCGAGGAGATCGGCTCGGGGAAGCTCTCTTCGCGTGTCGACCTTGACGGCGACGACGAGCTGGGGCGGGCCGCCAACGCCATCAACGCCATGGCCGCCTCCCTGGAGCTGAGGGAGCTGGAGAACCAGGCCCTGCAGGACGAGCTGCTGAAGGCGATGAAGCTCGAGGTGCAGGAGGAGAAAAAGCGGGTCATGGCGCGGCTCATCCAGACCAACAAGATGACCTCGCTCGGCCTGCTCCTCTCCAGCATGGCGCACGAGATCAACAACCCGAACGCCTCGATCCGTTTTTCCGGGCACATGATCGGCAAGATGTGGGTGGATGCGGTCCCTCTGCTGGACGGCGTCTGGCAGGAGGAGGGGGAGTTCTACCTGGGGGGGGTGCCGTTCCAGACGGCGCGGCTCGCGCTGGCGGAGAACGCGGCCAAGATCGTGGAGAATTCGGAGCGGATCGCCCGGGTGGTCCAGGGGCTCAGGGACTACGGGGTGGGGGGGGGGACCCATCTGCGCCAGAAGCTGGAGATAAACAACGCGGTTTCCGCGGCGCTGTCCGTCCTCGCCTGCCAGATGAAGCGGGACGTGCAGCTGAAGACCTCTCTCGGCACCGACATCCCGGTGGTCAACGGGAGCCAGCAGCAGATCGAGCAGGTGCTGATAAACCTGATACTGAACGCCATGCAGGCGTGCGCGGGGGGGCGCGGCGAGGTCACTCTCACCACCCGCTACGACAAGGGGGTCTCCGAGGTGGTGGTGGAGGTGCAGGATGACGGCGCCGGCATCAGCGCCGAGACGATGGAGCGGCTCTTCGAGCCGTTTTTCTCCACCAAGCTGGAAAGGGGCGGGAGCGGGCTGGGGCTGTACATCTCGCAGTACATCGTGGCGGAGCACGGCGGGAGGCTGCAGCTCGCCTCGACGCCCGGCAAGGGGACCCTGGCGCGCGTGGTCCTCCCGGCCGGAGTCGCCTCAGTGGGCAACATGGTCCCCGCCGAGGATGTTCAGCATCCCGCCGATCCGCTCCATGAGGTCCGTTAGGGCCTCTCCCTCGTATCCCCCGCCGCAGATCCTGCGCATCTGGCCCAAAAGCCCCTCGAAGACATCCTCTCCGCAGCAACCGCGCATCATCTCGGAACTCAGGTTGTCGTTCAACAGCAGCCGTTTCATCTGGATCAGCTGTATCTCGACCCGCAGCTTCTTGATGGTCGGCATGTCGCTTTGCTTTAGCAACTGAAGGCACTGGTTGATGATGCTGTACTGGTGGTCCATGGTCTTCCCCCGATAGCATAGTAGTTGAAGCACCCGTTCCATGTTCCAAGATGCGTGCCAATATCTCGGGTTCCGAAACCGTGCCAGTTCAGCCGGTTAGGCGAGCGCCTTTTCCGACTGTCGGGGGAGGGGGGTGTGAAAAATTTTACACCCTCGCGGGTGCGCGCCGTAAAAGCGGCGCCGAATCGGGTGGTTGCGATGCAGTTGTAAAAAAATTCACTGTTCGTTTTTTTACAGTTGCGGGAAAGGGGGGCTAGCGCGACGAGAGGCACTTGCGGATGCAGCTGGTCAGTTCAACCGGCGTGAACGGTTTCAGGATGTAGCCGTCCGCCCCCGCCTCGGCCACGAGCTGGCGCATCTCCTCCTCGCTCTTGGAGGAGAGGAGCAGTATCGGGATGTCCCGGCTCACCTCGTTCTCCTTCAGAAGCTTCGCCTTCTTGTTGCCGTCGAGCATCGGCATCATGATGTCCATGATGATCAGGTCCGGCCTTTCCTTGGAGAAGATGTAGCGGTTGGCCTCTATGCCGTTGGTGGCGGTCACCACCTGGTACCCCGCCTGGTCGAGCGCGTCCTTTGCCATGGCCAGGACCAGCTCGCTGTCGTCTATGATAAGAATCTTTTTACTCACGCTGTTCTCCTTTGTCATGATCTTTTCGTATCGAATGGATGGCGGCGTCCCCCCCAGTCGCGAATGGCGGCTCCTTGCTCTTTGCAAAGAGCTTGCCGATCGCATCGGGGAGGTCGTCCAGCGGCACGACCCGGTCCACCGCGTTGAGGCCGATGGCGACCTTGGGCATACCGAAGACGGCGCAGCTCGACTCGTCCTGCACCATGGTGGTGCCGCCGGACTCCCTGATGTGGAGCAGCCCCTGGGCGCCGTCCTTTCCCATCCCGGTCATGAGAAGCCCCACCACGCGCTCGCAGCGCTCCTGCGCCAGGGAGTTGAAGAAGACGTCGATGGAGGGACGGCAGCAGTTCACCGGCGGGGCGCCGACGAGCCTGATTCTCCCCTCAACCAGTGTCATGTGGCTCCCGTCCGGGGCGACCATCACCTCCCCGGGGAGGCACCTGGAGCCCTCCGCGGCGATCAGGACCGGGAGGGCGCACTCCCGGTTCAGCCAGGTGGCGAAACCGGCGGCGAAGCCGGGGGCTATGTGCTGCACCACGAAGACCGAGCCGGGGAAATGGGGCGGAAGCGCCTTCAAAAGTTTCATCACCGCCTTGGGGCCGCCGGTCGAGGCGCCGATGGCGAGCAGGGTGGGGCCGGGGCCGCCGGAGGCGATCTCCACAGGCGCGGGAGGACGCAGCTTCCGGCGGGGGTGGCGGATCACCCTGATGCCGGAGAGGAGCCTGACCTTTTCCACCAGCCGTCGCGCGAAATCTTCCAGCGCGCCGGGCGCCCCTATTTCAGGTTTCTCCATCACGTCCAGCGCGCCCCGCTTGATGGCCAGGAAGGCGCGGTCCACCTCGCTCGCCTCGATGGCGGCGGAAAGGACCAGGACCGGGGTGGGTGAGAGCGCCATGATCTCCTCGATCGCCTCCAGCCCGTCCATCACCGGCATGACGATGTCCATGATCACCAGGTCCGGTTTCAGGCCCACGGTGAGATCGACCGCCTCCCGTCCGTTGCACGCCTCGCCAGCGATACTGAAATCCGCCTGCTCCAGCAGCAGGTCCTTGAGAAGCTGGCGCACCAGCATGGCGTCGTCGGCCAGCAGAATTCTCGTCGTCATAAAACCGCCTGTCCCGCCCCGGCTCTACAGGCCTCGGGCTTGCCTTGCATCAACCTAAAAGCGTCTCCACCGTTTCCAGGAGCATACCCTGGTCGAACGCCCCCTTGACGATGTACGCCTGCGCCCCCGCCTGCAGCGCCTGCCGTTTGTCCTCGTCGCGCGAAAGCGACGACACGATGATGATCGGCGTCTCGCGGTACCGCTCCGCGGCGCGCAGCGCCCGGGTCAGTTCGAATCCGTTCATCCCGGGCATCTCCACGTCGGAGATGATCAGGTCGAATGAACCCGCTTCGCTCTTTTCCAGGGCGTCCTCGCCCGACACGGCCGTCACCACCGCAAAGCCGTGCGTCACCAGGATGCTCTGCTCCATGGTGCGCGTGGTTATGGAGTCGTCCACGACCAGCACCCTGTAGACCTTCTTTTTCAGCTGCTCCCCGTCGCTGCGCGCCGCCGCGCGGCTCCCGCTGGAGAAGGCCTCGAAGAGGTCGGGAACGTTCAGGATCAGCGCCGGGTTGCCGTCACCCATGATGGTCGCGCCGAAGACGAACCTGACGTTCTTGAACTGCCTCCCCAGTCCCTTGACCACCACCTCGGAGTTCCCCAGGTGCGCGTCGACCGTGCAGGCGATGCGCTGGTCGCAAAGCTTCAGCACGACGGCGGCGACGGGTGCGTTTTCCGCCGCCTCACGCTGGGGGAGCCCGAGCACCGAGGAAAGGGTGTAAAACGGGGTGGTGGCGCCGCGGACCTTGATCACCTCGTTCGCCCCCAGCGTGGAGATGTCACGGGGGCGCACCTTGAGGATCTCCTCGACGTAGTTGATGGGGAGGGCGAAGGTCTCGCCGCCGCAGTCGACGATGAGGGCCTCGATGACGGAGAGGGTGAGCGGGAGCTGCAGCGTGACCTGCGACCACAGGCCCACCTCCGTGGCCAGGGCGAGGTTCCCCTTCACCCGCTCGATGTTCTTTTTAACCACGTCCATGCCGACGCCGCGTCCCGAGACGTCGGTCACTATGTCGGCGGTGGAGAAGCCTGGCCTGAGCGTCAGGTAAAGCGCCTCCTCGTCGGTCAGAAGCTCCGCCTCGCGCTGGTCGATCACCCCTCGGGCCAGCGCGGCATCCCTGATCCGCTGGGCGTCCATGCCGCGGCCGTCGTCTCTCACCTCTACGACGACGAGGCTCCCCTCGTGTCGCGCGTTGACGCTCACCACCCCCTGGCGTGTCTTTCCCGCCGCCACGCGCTCGTCGGGACCCTCGATGCCATGGCAGACGGCGTTGGTGAGGAGGTGGATCAGCATCGGCTTCAGCCCCTCGAGGAGCACGCGGTCCATCTCGATTCCCTGTCCCGCCGTCTCCAGCCGGACTTCCTTTCCCAGCTGCTGCGCCAGGTCGCGCACCAGCCTGTCGAAACCGTCCGAGATGCTCCTCACGGGGAGCATCCTGAGCCCCATCGCCTTGCCGTGCAGTTCCTGGATCAGGTAGTCGAGGTAGAGGACGTCCTCCTCCAGCTCGCGGCGGAATTCGAGCAACTGTTGCTGGAGCCCGGGGGGAGAGGCGCCGGCGATCTCCTTGAGCGGAACGAGCTTCGCCTCCAGCCTCTTCTTGTTGATGATCATCTCGCCGACCAGGTTCACCAGGGCGTCCAGGGTCTTCACGTTGGCCCGGACCGTCTCGCTCATATGCTCGGCCTGGGTCTCCCGGCTGTCCGCCTGCACCGGGCGCACCGCCTCCCCCTTCTCGTACTCGGCGATGAAGCGTTCCACGTCGAGGTTGGGGGCCTCCCCCTTGGCGAGCGCGGCCGTGATCAGTGCAACCGCGTCGGCCCCCTTCAGCAGCAGGTCGATAGCCTGGGCGTCGACGGCGCGCTCCCCGCGCTCCATCCCCTTCAGCTGCTCCTCCATGGTGTGGGTGATGGCGCTTATGTCGGCAAGCCCCACCATGCGCGCCGACCCCTTCATGGTGTGCGCGTTCCTCAGGAGTTCGTGCAGAAGCGACATGCGGCTCGGATTGCGCTCCAGCACGAGGAGGCCGCTCTGCAGCGAGGCGAGGTGCTCCTCCGCCTCCCGGCAGAAGATCTCGATGTACCTGCTTCCCATCTAGGCCTCTTCCTCGGTGATCTCCTTGAGCCTTTCGGCGAGTTCCAGGATCTCGGCGATCGCCTTCTCGGTCTCGTTGGCGGAAAGCGCCACCTGCTGCGCCACGTCGCGCACCTCCGACATGGTCTCGGCCATCTGCTCGCAGGCCGAGGTCTGCTGCTGGGTGGAAAGCGAGATCTCCTTGGCGGTCCTCGCCGTCTCCTGGGCCGTGCCGACGATGGATGCGAAGGAGAGCTGCACCTTGTCCACGAGGCTAGAGGCGTAGTCGACCGCCTTGGTCCCTTCCTCGGTCACCATGATGGTGTTGTTGGTGGCGCTCTGGATCTCGCTGATCAGCCCCTTGATCTGGCGGGTCGCCTCGACGGTGCGGTCCGCGAGCCTTTTCACCTCCTGGGCCACGATGGCGAACCGTTTTCCCGCCTCGCCCGCGCCTGCCGCCTCGATGGCGGCGTTGAGCGCGAGGAGGTTGGTCTGGTCGCTGATCTCGTCGATGATCTCGACGATGCCGCCGATCTTCTGGCTGTTCTCGCCCAGTTCCAGCATGCTCCGTGCGATGCTCTCCACCTGGCTCCTGACCCGTCCCATCCCCTCGATGGAGTTGGTGACGTCACCGCGGCCGTTGTTGCAGTTCCTCGTGGTGTCCTCGGCCACCGTTTCCACGGTGCGGGCGTTGTCCGTGATCATCTTGGCCGTGATGGCGATCTCCTCGGAGGTGGTGGTGACCTCCTGGACCGCGCTCGCCTGCTGGGTGGAGCCGGAGGCCTGCTGGGCGGAGATGGCCATCATCTCGTTGGCGGCGCTGGAGAGCTGTATCACCGCCTCCTTGACCGATGCGATGAGGCGGCCGCTTCTGCCGATCTCCTCCTTCAGGTCGCGCACGATCACGGTGGTCATCGTGTTGAAGGCCTCGGCGAGGGTCCCGATCTCGTCGTTGCTCTCGACCGGTATGGTCTCGTCCAGCTCGCCGCCGGTGATGCGGTGCGCCGCGGCGGTCAGCTTGGCCAGGGGGCGCACGGCGCGGCTCACCACCGCGAGGATGGTGAGCGAGCAGGCGATCAGCATGACCAGCATGCTCGCCACGATCTCGTTTCTGAGCTGGTCCCCTTTCTGCTCGGTTTTCACCATGGAGAAGCCGATCCTGAAGGCGCCCCAGTGTTTCCCCTGGACGTACACCGGGACCGACAGGTCCCACATCTTCTCGCCGGTGTCGCGCTGGTACACCTGCTTCAGGAACGGGTTTATGTTCCGCGCCGCGGCAAGCCCCACCTCGTCGTTGAACATCCGCTTGGTGCGGTTGGCGTTCTTGTCCTTCTCCTTGTCGCCGGTAAGCGGCGCGGAGTATTTGCCATTGTGCGTGGGCAGATAGCCGTTTCGATCCACGAGGACCGCGAAGACCACCTGGTCGTCCTTGAGGAACTCGTCCTCCAGCGCCTGGACCGCCTTGTCGGTGAACTTGTCGTACTGGGTGTGGTATTTCTGCGGCTCCGTCCCCGGGATCGGGATGTAGCGCTCGTCGAAGAGCTGCTCCGCCGTCAGCTCCCCGTTGGCGACCGCCTCCTGGAGTATCCGCTCCATGGACTTGCCCCCCGTCTGCGCCAGGATGCGCGCCTTGGAGAGGAGGTCCTCCTCCATGTTGGCGATCCGCGAGCGGACGAAGTAGACCGAGAAGGCGGTCATGATGACGATCATGACCATGATGAGGACGCTGACGATCTTTACCGATAGCTTGTTGGACATATGGGATCCCCGTTATGCTGTAATATTCTTCAGACTTCGCCCACCATGATCTCCGGCGAGCAGAGGAGCGCCTCCATGTCGAGCAGGATCACGGAACCCTCCTCCTCGTTGAAGTGCCCCTTGATGAACTGCTGGCGCGCCGCGGACAACCCGGCTGCGGGCTCGAAGGAATCGAGGAAGAGCGCCTGCACCCCGTGCGCCGCCTCGCAGATGACGCCGGTGGCGAACTGCTCCGATTTCACCACCAGGATCCTGCCGGTGGCCCCTATCTCGGGCTGAGAAAGGCCGAGCATGGGGCGGATGTCCATCGCCGCCGTGATCTCGCCGCGGAGATTGAATATGCCGCTGATGACGCTTTGCACCGCAGGGACCCGGATCAGCTTGGGGATCCTGATCACCTCGCAGGCGTACTGCGTCTCGAAGGCGTAGCGCTCGCCGCCCAGGGTGAAGACCAGGCAGTCCAGCACCTCCTTCGCCTCGCTCTCCTCTTCCTCCAGCCCCTGCCAGTACTCTTCCCGCATCTGGCTCAGGATGTTGCGAATGTCGTAGCCATCCTCGTTTGCGACGGTCATCTGTTACCCCTTGGTACGGCACGTTTTTAATGCTTCAGGCGACCCGCGCCAGCGCGCTTTGCAGTTGCAGCATGCAGACTGCACGGGTAAGGCCGCCGGAATAGGGGACCGTCCCGTCCTCGTCGCGCTTGGCGAGGATCCTGATGCTGTTCCTGATCTCCCGCGCCGCCTCCTTGATCCGGCCCAGCCTCAGGTGCAGCCGGCCCATGTGATAGCGGGGCATGATGAAGTCGTGGTCCAAAAGAAGTGCCTTGCGGTATTCGTCCGCGGCCTCGGTGAGGAGGTCGCTGGCGTCCAGCACCACCCCCTTGAGGAAATAGGCCTCCGGGAGGAGGTCGTTCAACGCCATCACGCGCTGGCAGGTCTCCAGGGCCTCCTCCAGATGTCCCCTTCCCGCCAGTATGAAACCCTTGAGCACCAGTGCTTCGGCGTGGTCGGGGTGCTGCGAGAGCGTCTGTTCGAGCAGTTCGAACGCGGCGTCGAAATCCTCCTCGTCGAAAAGCCGGCGCGCCGTCAGCATCGCCGCGTCGGGAACCTGCGGCGCAGTCGGCGGCGCAGGCGGCGCCTGTCGCGGCTGCGGCGCCGCTGTCCGCACCTTCGAACTCCGCTTAGGGGGGAGGGGGATCTCCTCCCTAAGCGGCTGCGCAGGGGCGGGCGATGGGGCCGGCTGCGGCTGCGTTCCCTTCGCACTCTGCGCCGCGTGCGGCGTGGGTTTCCCCGTTTTCCGGTAATAGAAACTCTGTCCCTGCCGGCAGACCTCGAGGTCGAGGTTTTGCTGCAAAAGCGCCTCCGCGTGTCCCAGGAACAGCTGCCCCGAAACCTTGAGCGCGGCTGAAAACCTCTGCAGCATCGGCTCGACCTGTTCCTGGGGGAAGTAGATCATCACGTTGCGGCAGAATATCGCGTCGAGTTCCGAGAGTTCCTGGCAGATCCTTTCGGCGCAGGGGGCGGAGAGGTTCAGGTGGTGAAACTCGACCAGTCCTTTCACCTCGTCGCGGATCAGGAAGCTTTCCCCGACCCGGTCGAAATAGTGGGTCCGCTGGCACCTCTGCGTGATCCTCATGGACCAGGGGGAGTACACCCCGTCACGGGCCTGCTTGAGGGACCTGTTGTTGATGTCGGTGGCGATGATCTTGATGTCCCGCTCCCTCCAGTCCGGAAGCGCCTGCATGAGAGTCATCGCGATCGAGTACGGCTCCTCTCCGGTGGAGCATCCGGCGGACCAGATGCGGATCGGCTGTGCGACGGGCGGAGGGGCGTTGGCGAACCGCTGGTGCAGGGCGTCGAAATGCGCAGGGTAGCGGAAGAAGTAGGTTTCCCCGACGGTGAGAAACTGCAGCAGTTTCTGCAGCTCGTGCCGGTCCTCCCCGTGCAGCTTCAGGTAGGAGAGGTACTCGCCGTAGCTCTCCAGGCACAAGGCGGACATCCGCTTGCCGAGGCCGCGCACCAGGGAGGCCCGGTTGCGCATATCGAAGTGGAGCCCGGTGCAGGAAAGGATATGTTCGGAGAAGGCGCGGAAGAGTTCGCCGCTCATCTCGTGCTGGATCCCGGTCCAGGCGTCCAGCCTACGCACAAGGAGGGCGAGGTCGTTCAGGAGGCGCCTGACGTCGAGAGGCTTGGGTATGAAATCGAACACGTGCAGCAGTTCACCTTCGAGTCTCAGGCACTCCGAGATCACGATCAGCGGCAGTGTCCGGGTGCCGGTTGCCGTGCGGGCCCTGTGCTCGATGGCAAGGTAGGGGATTCGCGACGCCTCGACCGCGACGATGACCAGGTCCGGCTTCTGGCGTCGAATGGCGGCGAAACCCTCCGTTTCCTCCAATACGGCGCTTGCACGGTGCCCCGC
This sequence comes from Geobacter sp., assembly GCA_003490025.1. Classification (GTDB taxonomy): domain Bacteria; phylum Desulfobacterota; class Desulfuromonadia; order Geobacterales; family Geobacteraceae; genus Geomonas. The sequence goes on from DNJC01000009.1 coordinate 42,906, forward strand.
GTCGGTCAGCAACTCGTTCAGGTAGGCGGCAAACGATCCGTTATCGCTGATGATGAGGATTTGCAGTGACAAGTGGCATTCCTCTGGCGGACAAGAAGTGTGGCCGGAGCTAAACCTCGCATGGCGTCGCTTAAAGCGTCATTTTAATAAAACGAATTGGTTTACCATATCCCATCGGAATGATGAATATTATGGGTTTGCTGGATGAAGGTCAACTAAAAATAGTCTCATCGATAAAATAACGTTTTGAGATTAAGGGGATGTGCGGAAACCGGAAGCGATCGAGGGGGAAGGAGGGAGCGTCCATCGGGTGAGAAGCGGTCCGAGAGCGGCTTGTTGAGTTCGATCCCCGGCTACCTCACGATCGGACGCTTTAGCCGAGGCTATCTGAATTCGCGGTGCCTGGGATGGGTGCAAAGGTAATCGTCACCGAAAAGGAAGGCGTAATTGCAGCGACGGCGCTCTCCTTCCGCGAGACAGCTGGAGAAATTTTCGTTCATCTGCTTGGTGCGGCAGCGCTGCTGTTCTCCTTTTTCCGTGCCGGTCGCTCGTGGCTGCATGGTTCACCTCCTTGGGATGAGACGGGACTGGAAGCCTCTGTTAATGATGAAGCTGAACGTACATATTTATTATATAACTCAAATGAAAAAATCAAGAGCGACATTTCCAATGCAGGGGGAGTATTGCGCCGTCGCCGTTGCATTCGCAGACAATGCTGTTAAAAATTTATAATCTTTTTGCCGGTCGATACCTTCGTATCGGCTCCCGCTTTCCCGCAAACCGTGCCGTAAAGGGAGGTTGTAGCAACCAGAGAAGGAAGTCGTGCTCGACGTGCTGACCTGCCCGACGTCGACGCGTGCTCCCGAAGCGAGGGTCTATGAACGTTTTGCTTGTTGCGGGCGCGCGTCCGAATTTCATGAAGATCGCGCCGATCTACCGGGCGTCGCTTTTGTATGGTTCCGTACGCTGCTCCATCGTGCATACCGGGCAGCATTACGACCGCGAGATGTCAGGCACCTTCTTCGAGGAACTCGAGATACCGGAGCCGGCCTATTCGCTCAATGCCGGCTCCGGAAGCCACGCGGTGCAGACCGCTGCCGTGATGGTCGCCTTCGAGCAGGTCTGCCTGCAGGAAAAGCCGGACCTCGTGATGGTGGTAGGCGACGTGAATTCCACCCTGGCCTGCAGCATCGTGGCGAAGAAGTGCGGGATAACGGTCGCCCACGTGGAGGCAGGGTTAAGATCCTTTGACCTTGCCATGCCCGAGGAGATCAACCGGATGGTCACCGACGCCATTTCCGACCTCTTCTTCGTCACGGAGGAGAGCGGCGCGGACAACCTGCTCAGGGAGGGCAAGGCGCCCGGCGCCATCCACGCGGTCGGGCATGTGATGGTCGACAACCTGCTGCGCCAGGTGGAGCGCCTGTCGCTGCAGGACGTAGGGAACTTCCAGGGGTACTCCCTGAAACAGCGGGGTAAGCCCTACCTGTTTCTCACCCTGCATCGTCCCTCCAACGTCGACCGCAGGGAGGTGTTCCAGGGGATAGCGGCCGCCATTAACACCCTGGCCGCGGACAGGTCGGTGGTGTTCCCGGTGCACCCGCGCACGAGGAGCATGATGGAGGCGCACGGCATCTCCTTGTCGCAGCGGGTGGTCCTCCTCCCGCCTCTTGGCTATCGCGAGGCGCTGTACCTCTGGAAGGACGCCGAGTGCGTCCTGACCGACAGCGGCGGGCTCCAGGAAGAGACCACGGCGCTGGGGGTTCCCTGTGTCACCATCCGGGAAAACACGGAGCGTCCGGTCACCGTGGAGATGGGTACCAACGTCCTTGCCGGGGTCACGGCGGACAGGATCGTTGCCGGGTACCGGGAAAGCCTGGAGAAGCGCAGCAGCGCCACCGTTCCTCCCCTTTGGGACGGCAAGGCCTCTGAGCGGATCTGGCAGGTACTGGCGGGCCAGCCCGCCGGGATCGAGACACCTTGACAAGTAGAGATGGTGGATATAATATATGCGAAAGTTTGAATATCATTTCACAAGGAGCCTGATAGATGCCAATTTTTGAGTATCTTTGCAAAAAATGCGGTAACCGTTTCGAGAAGCTGCAAAAGGGTGGCACGGACGAGCAGAACCTCTGCCCGACCTGCGGTTCGGTGGAAGTGAAGAGAGAGCTGTCCGTATTCGCTTCCGGCAGTCCCACCTCCGCGACCAAGTGCTACAGCGGCGGCTGAAGGTTCTGAGCACTGCGCCAGTTGGGCGCATGCCGCAACAGAAACGACGGGAGGGGGTTCCACACTGCCCCTCCTGTTTTTTTGTCCGTAACCCCGTAAGCGCGCGTTGCTGCAATATTGTGCATATGAAAACAACTGTTGACATTCAATAAGTTGAATGTATATTGAACAGGATTAAAAAGGGAGCCGAAAGGACACCATGAGAATGCCAGGCTACCAGGTGCTCGTCCCGATCGCGTTGCTGCTCGGGCTGGCTCCATTTTATCCCGAACCTCACATCGTCGAGAAACTGAGGCTGCTGGCGGGAGGAAGGCTCAGCAGGCCGATCGACATCTTCGACCTGTTCTGGCACTCCTGGCCGTTTCTGCTGCTGATCTGCCGGCTTCTTGGGGACCTCGGGCGGAAGGTCGGCGCCCCGCCCGGATGAGCGGCGTTTCGGTTCTCCCGATGCGAGAGGGCGATTTTCTAGCGGGTGAGATGATGCTGGAAGGAGCAGACAAATGAAGAGCAGAATCGTGGTGATCGGCGCCAATGCCGCCGGTGCCAAGGCAGCAGCAAAGGCCAGGCGGACCAACCCCAAAGCCGAGATAACCGTCGTCGATCGCGGCAATTTCATCTCCTATGGCGCCTGCGGCATACCGTATTACGTCTCCGACACGGTCACCGATCTGAGCGAACTCATGAGCACCGCTGTCGGTGTGGTGCGCGACGCGGAATTCTTCAGCAAAGTGAAAGGCGTATCGGTCAGGACCAGGACCGAGGTGACCGGCATCGACCGCGATTCCAAGGTGGTGCACCTTCTTGAAAACGGGACTGTCGCATCGTTTCTTCCCTACGACAAACTGATCCTCGCCACCGGGAGTTCTCCGTTCATTCCGAGGGTCAGCAACGTCGATCTCGGCAACATACTCACCGTCAAGTCGATCGAGGATGCGGAGTTCTTGAAGGAGAGGGCGATCCCCGGCGCAGCGGTCTGCATAGTCGGTGGCGGCCTGATCGGCCTTGAGACCGCCGAAGCCCTGCACAGCAAAGGGATGCGGGTGACCCTGATAGAGATGCGCGACCAGCTTCTTCCCGGCGTGCTCGACCCCGAGGTCGCCTCCGTAGTGGAAAAGCACGTGAGGGAGCAGGGGGTGACGGTTATGACCGGCCGAACCGTAACCGGGTTTGCCGGCAACGAGGCGGTGGCAAGTGCCATCGTCGGGGACATTGAACTCCCCGTCGACCTCGTTGTCCTAGCTCCGGGAGTGACCCCGAACGTGAAACTGGCCAAGGATGCCGGCCTGTCCGTAGGTGTGACCGGGGCGATTGCGGTCGACCAGTGGCTGCGCACCAGCGATCCGGACATCTACGCCTGCGGCGACTGCTGCGAGACCACCCATCTCGTCACCGGGAAGAAGGTGTTCATCCCGTTGGGGAGCACGGCCAACAAGCAGGGGAGGGTGGCCGGGATCAACGCTGCGGGGGGCGATGCCGTTTTTGCCGGGGTGATCGGGACCAGCATCCTCAAGGTGTTCCGGGTCAACGCCGGCAAGACCGGGCTCACCGAAACCGAGGCGCGCGCCAACGGTTTCGAGGTGGAGACCGTGATGTCGCCCGCGCCGGACCGGGCGCACTTTTTCCCCGGCGCGAAGCCGATCCTGCTCAAGCTCGTATGTGAGCGAAAGACGGGGAGGGTGCTCGGCCTGCAGGCAGCAGGGGAGGGGGCGGTTGACAAGCGGCTGGACGCGGCCGCGACGGCCATTACCTTCAGGGCCACGGCCGAACAGCTCTCCCAGCTCGATCTTGCCTACGCGCCCCCCTACGGCGCCGCCATGGACAACCTCATCGTGGCCGCGGACATCATGAAGAACAAGCTTTCCGGCCACGCCAGGGGGATCTCGGCCCGGGAAGTGAAACGGAAGTTCGAGGAGGAAGAGGATTTCATCCTGCTGGACGTCCGTTCCCCCGCGGAGCATGGCGAGATCGGGATCGAGGGGGCGAAGCTGATCCCGTTGGGGGTGTTGCGGGAAAAACTGCACGAACTCCCGAAAGACAAGGAGATCATCACCTTCTGCAAGATAAGCCTGCGCGGCTACGAGGCCCAGAAGATCCTCGATGCCGCCGGGTTTACCGACACGAAGTTCATGGACGGCGGCATCCTCGCCTGGCCGTACAAGTACCGGGGGAAGCTTGAGAACAAATGCTAGTTTCGCCTGTAACCGCATAGACTGAAGATGAAAAAGGAATTCCAGCCCGCGCCGGAGTTCCTTTTTTTATCCTCCTTACCTCACATTGCACCTCACGGAACTCCCCTTACCTTGCGGGAGGGGGCAGGGGGGGAGGGCGCAACTCGCAAGGACTCCTGAACTCATTTTCGTCGACAGTCTGACGTCCATCCCCCCTCGCCCTCCGGGAGAGGGCTGGGGTGAGGGCGTCGGCAGCTGCTTGGCTTTACCTCCTGCGAAGGCCCGGAAGGCCCGGGACAGATTTATGAAGGCCCGGCAAGGCCCGCAAGGCCCGGGACAGACTTATTTAAATCTAATGGGTAAGTCTTTGCTGATGCTTCATTGGAAATTAATAAATCTGTGCCGCTTCTGAATCTGTCCCGCTTCTGCTTCTGAGAACAAAGAATAGCTTCGCCTGTAACCGCGTAGACTGAAGATGAAAAAGGAATTCCTGCCCGCGCCGGAGTTCCTTTTTTTATCCTCCTTTCTGGCGCTGGAGATTTTTGCAGGACTCTTCCGGTTTAACCCGCCTCCAACCGTGTGAATCGTTCTCGTTCCGGACGGCCAGGTGGGGATCCGAGGGGGAGGTTGCCAAACCGCCGGCCAGGTAAGGATTCGCCGGATGACTACCTTGCGCCAAAAAGGTTCCTGCTGATCTTGTCGCGCTGGAGCTTGTCCGCGGCGACGGGCCTCGGAGAAACTCCAGGGTGACCGATGCCTATGATGCATTCCACCTTCACCTTTTCCGGGAGCCCCAGCAACTGCTGCAGGTACTGCTCGGCGCTCCTCTCGTTATCGTGACTGCGGTTTCGTATCTGCGCCCAGCAACTCCCAAGACCGAGCGACACGGCAGTCAGCTGGATCACGATGGCGGCGATGGAGCAGTCCTCAACCCATACGTCGGATTTCTCGCTGTCGGCACAGACCACGATGGCGAAGGGGGCGTTACCGACGAACTCGGAGCCATGCTCTTTCGCCTCGGACAGTTGCTTCAAAAGCGCCGGGTTATCAACCAGTATGAACTCCCACGGGTTGATCCCCCTTGAGGTGGGGGCACGCAGCGCGGCCTCGACAAGTACTTCGATTGATTCGGAAGACAGTTTCTCCGCTGTGAACCTTCTGACGCTGCGCCGTTTGCGTAACAGTTCTATCATCGTTCCCTCCTTGCTGGACGTATCGTATCGGCCGGCGCTCAGCCATCAAACGCACTCTGTGCCGAAGGACGAAATTTACGCTAAAACAGAAAATGTGTCAAAGGAAGTAGCTGGTTATCATCTCCTCTCATCTCCCCCTCGCCTCAGGGAGAGCTTCAACGCATCGCCGTAGCCTGAAAGGCGAAGGCGGATCGCGGCAGGAATGCCGCTCCTACAGGTGAACGCTTCACCGAATACGCCGTGATGATTATTTTTTTTCAACCTATCGTCTACAGACTCCCTGTTTATGCGAAGTTGCGCATCTTTCTGAGAAGCTAACCGACAATTGTGTATTGACATGAAATCCGTCCGGCCTTATATAGGAATGAGCGTTCATTCCGCAAGAGGGGAAACACAATGGAAAAATGTGACAAGGGTGAGCAGATACTTCAGGCGGCGCTGGAACTCGTCGCCGAACAGGGGTTTCACGGCGCCCCCATGGCGATGATCGCCGACAGGGCGGGGGTTGGAGCCGGGACCATCTACCGCTATTTCGAGAACAAGGATGCCCTTATCATCTGCGTTTACCGCGCGGTCGAGGCTAGGGCCGTCGAGGCGATGATGAAGGGATACCCGGAAAAGGGGCCGGTGCGCGAGCGTTTCATGCATATCGGCAACGTCCTCGTCATGCACCTGATCAATTCCCCGCTCGAGCTTCGCTTCATCGAGCAGTTCCACAATTCTCCCTACGGCGTGGAACACCGCCGCGAGAAGATTTTCGGCAAGGGGGAAAAGGACATCATCAGCGAGCTGTTTGAGGAGGCGCTGGAGCAGCAGATCTTCAAGCAGTTCGAGATGCCCGTTCTGTATGCGCTATTTTTCGGCCCCTTGATCGACGTTTGCCGGGACCAGATCCTTGGCTTCATAAACCTGTCCGAGGATGTCGTAAAGCAGATCGTTGGCGCCTGCTGGGATGCTGTGCGGCGCTAAATGGAATGAACGTTCATTTTAAATGGAGTGCAGTGACATGGTGATGAAGCTTTTTCTTTTACTGGTCGCCCTCGTCTGGGGGGGCATCATAATCATTACCTCATTTCGACGCAGATGATATCCGGTTGCCGCCCAAAGGCCGCCGAAAACTTTTGAGTTATGCAGTATCAACCAAACGAGGTGTTTCATGCAGATTAAGTACAGGGCGCAGTTGTTAACCATCGTTGTTCTCTTGAGCGGCTCACTTGTTGTTGCCGGCTGCGGCAAGAAGCAGGCGGGCGGTCCTCCCAAGATGGGTCCCCCCGAGGTCGGCGTGATCGAGGTGAAGCCGCAGCATGTCGCCCTGACCACCGAACTCCCTGGCAGGACCTCGCCGTTCATGATCGCCGAGGTGAGGCCGCAGGTAAACGGCATCGTTCAAAAGCGCGTCTTTACCGAGGGTAGCGACGTCAAGGCCGGCCAGGTGCTCTACCAGATCGATCCCGCCACCTACCAGGCTGCCTACGCCAGCGCACAGGCCAACGAGGCCCGCGCTGCCGCCAACCTGGTGCCGGCCCGCCTGAAGGAAGAGCGCTTCCGCGAACTGGTCAAGATCAATGCGGTCAGCAAGCAGGATTACGACAACGCCTACGCCTCCTTGAGGCAGGCCGAGGCGGAAGTATCCGCGGCCAAGGCCGCAGTCGAGACAGCCAGGATCAACCTCGCCTACACCAGGGTGACCGCCCCCATATCCGGCCGCATCGGCCGCTCGGCCGTCACCGACGGAGCGCTGGTCACCGCCAACCAGCCGGCGGCGCTGGCCACCATCCAGCAGATGAACTCCATGTACGTTGACGTGGTTCAGTCCAGCTCCGACATGCTGAAACTCAACCGGAGTCTCTCCAGCGGGCTCCTGAAGCGGGACGCCGCAGGGCAGGCGCGGGTCAAGCTGCTCCTTGAAGACGGGACCGAATACCCGGTGAGCGGCACGCTCAAGTTCTCCGATGTCACCGTCGACCAGAGCACCGGCTCCATCACCCTGCGTGCCGTTTTCCCCAACCCGAAGCAGGTACTGCTCCCGGGGATGTTCGTGCGCGCCGTGGTGCAGGAAGGGGTGAGCGAGAACGCGATCCTGGTGCCGCAGCGCGGCGTGACCCGCAACCCGGCAGGCAACGCCACCTGCCTCGTGGTCGGCGCCGAGGACAAGGTGGAACCGCGGGTGATCAAGGTTTCCCGGACCGTCGGGGAGAACTGGCTGGTGAGCGACGGGTTGAAGGCCGGCGACCGCGTGATCCTGGAAGGGCTACAGAAGGCGAAGCCGGGTACCCAGGTGAAAGTGGTTCCCTTCCAGGCAAACCCGCAAGCGGCACCCTCCCAGGCCCCGGCTGCGGGGAAGTAGGCTCGGTGCGTCCCAGTGAAGTAGGGCGTTTCAGTTAGCAGTCAGTTAAGGAGTTCATTCCATGTCCAGGTTTTTCATAAACAGGCCCATTTTCGCCTGGGTTATCGCCATTGTCATAATGCTGACCGGCCTCTTGGCGATCAAGGCGTTGCCGGTCTCCCAGTACCCCCCCATCGCGCCGCCGCAGATCTCCATCAACGCGACCTACCCGGGGGCTTCAGCCCAGACGGTCCAGGACACCGTGACGCAGGTCATCGAGCAGAAGATGAACGGCATCGACAACCTGCTGTACATGTCCTCCACCAGCGACTCCGCAGGCATCGTCGGCATCAACCTGGTCTTCAAGGCCGGGACCGATCCCAACGTGGCGCAGGTGCAGGTGCAGAACAAGCTGCAGCTGGCCACCCCGCTTCTGCCGCAGGTGGTGCAGCGCCAGGGGATCCAGGTCGTCAAGTCGACCCGTAACTTCCTGATGATCGTGGGTCTCGTCTCTGAGGACGCCTCGCTCACCCGCAACGACCTGACCGACTACATGGTGTCCAACATCCAGGACATCGTCAGCCGCGTGCAGGGGGTGGGGGAGGTCACGGTCTTCGGTTCCCAGAACGCCATGCGCATCTGGCTCAACCCCGACAAGCTGAACAACTACAAGCTGACCCCCAACGACGTCGTCACGGCGCTGCAGGCCCAGAACGCCCAGGTCTCCGCCGGACAGTTCGGCGGGATTCCCGCGGTCCAGGGGCAGCAGCTGAACGCCACCATCACCGCGCGCACGCTCCTGCAGACCCCGGAGCAGTTCGACGCCATCGTGCTGCGGACCAACCCGGACGGCTCGACGGTGAAGCTGCGCGACGTGGCCCAGAGCAAGGTCGGCACCGAGAACTACGACATCCTCGCCCGCTACAAGGGAAAACCGGTGGCCGCCATGGCGCTCCGACTCGCCGCCGGCGCCAACGCCCTCGACACCGCCGATCGCGTCAAGGCCAAGTTGGCCGAGCTGGAGAAGTTCGTTCCCGCCGGAGTCAAGGTCGTTTACCCGTACGACACCACCCCGTTCGTCAAGATCTCCATCAAGGAGGTGCTTACTACCCTGGTGGAGGCGGTCGCGCTGGTCTTCATCATCATGTTCTTGTTCCTGCAGAACATCCGCGCCACCCTGATCCCGACCATCGCCGTCCCGGTCGTTCTCCTGGGGACCCTGGGCGTCCTCTTCGCGGCGGGGTTCTCCATCAACACCCTCACCATGTTCGCCCTGGTCATCGTCATCGGCCTTCTCGTCGACGACGCCATCGTCGTGGTAGAGAACGTGGAAAGGATCATGACGGAGGAGGGGCTGCCACCCAAGGAGGCGACCGTCAAGTCTATGGGGCAGATCACCTCCGCCCTGTGGGGGATCGCCACCGTGCTTTCGGCGGTCTTCATCCCGATGGCGTTTTTCGGCGGTTCCACCGGTGTCATCTACCGGCAATTCTCCATCACGATCGTCTCCGCCATGATCCTGTCGGTCTTGACCGCCCAGATCCTCACCCCGGCCCTCTGCGCCACGCTGTTGAAGCCGGTGCCCAAGGGGCACCAGCCAGGCGAGTACGGCTGGTTCAAGGGGTTCTTCAGGCACTTCAACAGGCTGTTCGAGAAGGGGAGGAGCAACTACGAGGGGATCGTGGGCCGCTCTTTCGGCAAGCCGATCCGCTACCTCATCGTTTACGGCGCCATCGTCGGCGCCATGGTCTTCTTCTTCCTGCGTCTGCCGACCGCCTTCCTTCCCGACGAGGACCAGGGTTTCATCATCTGCCAGATACAGCTTCCCGCAGGCGCGACCCAGGCACGGACCCTGAAGGTGATCGAGCAGGTGGAGGCCCACTTCCTGCAAAACGAGAAGAAGACGGTCGATTCCCTCATCACCGTCGCCGGCTTCAGCTTCGCCGGTCGCGGACAGAACATGGGACTCGCCTTCGTGAAGCTGAGACACTGGGATGAACGCCACACCCCCGACCTCAAGGCACCTGCCGTGGCCGGACGGGCCATGGGAGCTTTCTCGAAGATAAGGGACGGTCTCGCCTTCGCCTTCTCGCCTCCTGCGGTCGTCGAACTCGGGCAGGCCAACGGCTTCGACTTCCAGCTCCAGGACCGCGGCGGGCTCGGGCACGACAAGCTGATGGAGGCGCGCAACCAGCTCCTCGGCATGGCCATGAAGAATCCCAAGCTGATCGCCGTGCGGCCCAACGGACAGGACGACACCCCGCAGTTCAAGCTCGACATCGACGACGTCCGCGCCGGCGCCCTCGGCGTATCCCTGGCGGACGTCAACAACGTCATCGCCACCGCCTGGGGGAGTTCCTACGTCAACGACTTCCTGCAAAACGGCAGGGTCAAGAGGGTCTACGTCCAGTCCGAGGCGACCTTCAGGATGGTCCCCGAGGACATCAACAAGTGGTACGTGCGCAACAACAAGGGGGATATGGTTCCCTTCGCGGCTTTCGCCACCGCGCGCTGGCAGTACACCTCTCCGCGCCTCGAGCGCTACAACGGGATCCCGTCCACGGAGATCATGGGACAGGCCGCACCGGGCGTAAGTACCGGCGAGGCGATGGACGAGATGGAAAAGATGGCGGCCCAGCTTCCTGCCGGGATCAGCTACGAGTGGACCGGCCTCTCCTACGAGGAGAAGGCGGCCGGCAAGCAGGCGCCGGCCCTCTACGCCATCTCGCTCCTGGTCGTGTTCCTCGCGGTGGCCGCCCTCTACGAGAGCTGGACCATCCCGTTCGTCAACCTGCTGATGCTCCCGCTGGGTCTCGTCGGCGCGGTCACCGCGGTCACCCTGCGCGTGCTCCCGAACGACATCTACCTGCAGATCGGCCTTCTCACCACCATCGGCCTATCGACCAAGAACGCGATCCTGATCATCCAGTTCATCAAGGACCAGATGCACCACGGGCACCCGCTCATGGAGGCGACCCTGATGGCGGTGAAGATCAGGCTACGTCCTGTCATCATGACCTCGCTCGCCTTCTTCTTCGGAACCCTGCCGCTGGCGCTGACCAGGGGGGCTGGCGCGGGGGCGCAGAACGCCATCGGTACCGCGGTCACCGGCGGCCTCCTCTCGGCGACCTTCATCGACCTGATCTTCATCCCGTTCTTCTTCGTCCTGGTGAGCAGGATGTTCGGCACCAAGGAAGCTCCTGAACAAACGGCGGCAGCACCCATCTCGGAGGTACGTTAGAGATGAACAGAACAATCAAGCTATACATCACCGGAGGCGCCCTGTTCCTTCTGGCGGGATGCGCCTCCATGGCGCCCAAATACACGCAGCCGGCCCCCCCGGTGCCTGCCGCCTGGCCCAACGGGCCGGCCTACAAGACGGAAGCCGCAAAGGCCAAGGAGCAGAAGCCGCTGGCCGAAATCCCGTGGCAGGAGTTCTTCGTCGATCCGAAGCTGCAGAAGCTGATCTCGCTTTCCCTGGACAACAACCGCGACCTGCGCGTCGCCGTCCTCAACATGGACCGGTTCCGGGCGCTGTACCAGGTGCGGCGGGCCGACCTGCTGCCGCAGGTGAACGCAAGCGGTGGAGCGTCGTTCCAGCGGATATCGGACGATCTGTCCAACAGCGGAAACGGCGCCACCGTGCATCAGTACGATGTCGGCATCGGGATCAGCTCCTACGAAGTCGACCTCTTTGGAAGGGTCAGGAGCCTCAAGGATCAAGCGCTGGACCAGTACCTTTCCACCGAGCAGGCGAGGCGGAGCGTGCAGATAACCCTGGTCTCCCAGGTGGCTACCGCGTATCTGACGCTCGGCTCCGACCTCGAGCGCCTGCAGCTTGCCAGGAACACGCTGGTGAACCAGCAGGAGTCGTATAAGTTGAGCAAAAGCCGCTTCGACGCCGGGGTAGCCTCCGCTCTCGACATCCAACAGGCGCAAACGAGCGTGGATGCGGCGCGTGTCGATATCTCCCGCTTCACGACGCTGGTGGCGCAGGATCTGAACGCCCTGAACCTGGTCGTCGGCTCCAACGCAGCCGAAGACCTTCTGCCTCGCTCGCTTTCGGACAACCTGACGCCGTTAAAGGACGTGGCGCCGGGGCTTCCCTCCGACGTTTTACTGCAGCGCCCCGACATCCTGCAGGCCGAGTACAACCTGAAGGGGGCCAGTGCCAACATCGGAGCGGCGCGTGCCGCCTTCTTCCCGCGCATCACCCTTACCACCAGCGTCGGGTTCGGCAGCGACCAACTTACCGGCCTCTTCAATCCCGGCAACTTCGCCTGGAGCTTCCTGCCGAGAATTTCGGTCCCGATCTTCGAGGGGGGACGCAACAAGGCCAACCTGCAGGTGTCCGAGGTTGACCGCGACATTGCCGTGGCTCAGTACGAAAAGGCGATCCAGATCGCCTTCCGCGAGGTGGCGGACGCCTTGGCGCAGCGAGGCACCATCGACGAGCAGGTCGCGGCCCAGCAGTCGCTCACCGGCGCCACGGCCGAGAGCTTCCGCCTCTCCCTGGCCCGCTACGAGACCGGCATCGACAGCTACCTGAGTGTCCTCGATGCGCAGCGTTCGCTCTACGCGGCCCAGCAGAACCTGATCACCGCAAGGCTGATCCGGCTCAACAACCAGGTGACCCTCTACAAGGTACTTGGCGCCGGCGCCAAGTAAGGGGGAGCGGTTCCCGAGATGAAATCACCCCTCGCCCTTCGGGAGAGGGGAGGGGGGGAGGGCGTTGATCGCGGCAGGAATG
>DNJC01000147.1 GCA_003490025.1 Geobacter sp.
ACCGACGTGGCCCTCGACCGCGCCAGGATCGAGTTCAAGTACGACAACCTGAAGGCGGAGCCCCGGCTGAACGTCACCGCCTGGCCGCGCAGCATCGGCTACCAGGACCTGGCGGAAACCGAGTTTCCCGAGAACCTGGTCCGCTTCCGCCTCTACAGCAACTACCACAGCTTCATCAAGCGGGCGGAGGTCAGGATCTTCGACGAGACCCAGTCGGTCCGCGACATCCCCCTGGCCGTCGTCCCCATGGACGGCGAAGGGATGGCGCAGTGGCGCGCGGCTTTCGAAGCCCGTGAGTTCAAGTACCTGGTCCGCGTCTACGATGCCGCCGGCAACTTCGACGAGACCACCCCGCAGCCGTTGTGGGTGATCGACCGGGTAGACCCCTCGGTCGCCAAGGCCGACCCCGGCAGGGAACTCCTGGCAGGATACGGCGCCAGCCGCATCGCCCATAGGAACATCCCCCTGGAGGGGGGGACCGTCCAGGCCTACGGCAGCTCGATTCCGGCGGACCACCGCGTCTGGCTGGCCGGGTACCCCGGGCCGGTGGACGACAAGGGTCGCTTCATCGCCGAGGAGATCCTCCCCAAGGGGATGCACACCGTCGAGGTCGCGGTGCTCGACAACGCAGGCAACGGCGAACTCTTCCTGCGCGATCTGGCCATGAAGAAGAACGACTGGTTCACGGTGGGGATCGCCGACCTGACCCTGTCGGCCAACAAGACCGACGGTCCCGCGAAGCTCCTCGCCCCGGACAGGCCGCAGTACAGCCGCGACTTCGACGCCCAGGGACGGCTCGCCTTCTACACCAAGGGGGTGTTCGGCAACGGCTGGGGGCTGACCGCCAGCGCCGATACGCGCGAAGGGTCGCTGGACCAGATCTTCACGAACTTCCTGGACAAGTCGCCCGAGGCGCTGTTCCGGCGCATCGACCCTGACTACCACTTCCCGACCTACGGCGATGACGGCACGGTCCTGGAGGACGCGCCGACCAGCGGGAAGTTCTACGCCAAGCTGAAAAAGGACGAAAGCTACGGCCTCTGGGGCAATTTCAGGGTCGGCTATACGGACAACGACCTGGCCCATGTGGACCGGGGGCTCTACGGCGGGAACCTCCATTACCAGATCCCCGGCGTCACCAGTTTCGGCGAGAAACGTTTCCTGGTCGACGGTTTTGCCGCTCAACCCGGGACGGTGGCGGGGCGCGACGAATTCCGCGGCACCGGCGGCTCCCTCTATTACCTGCGCCGGCAGGACATCCTGCAGGGGTCCGACCGGGTGCGCATCGAGATCCGCGACAAGGACTCGGGGATCGTGCTGGCGGTCAAGAACCTGACCCCGGTAACGGACTACGACGTCGACTACCTGCAGGGGCGCCTGGTCTTGACCCATCCCCTCGAGTCGACGGCGGCGGACAACCTCCTGGTGCACAGCGACGCGGCGGCCGGCAACCCCGTCTACCTGGTGGCCCGCTACGAATTCACCCCCGGGACCGCGGAACTGAATGACATGACCTTCGGCGGCCGGGCCCACTACTGGTTCGGCGACTACGTGAAGCTCGGCGTCACCGGCAGCCGGGGGAACGACGCAGGTGTGGAGGAGAGCCTGGCCGGGGCGGACCTCACCTTCCGTAAAACCTCCAACACCTGGCTCAAGCTCGAAACCGGCCGCAGCCAGGGTGCGGGTCTCTTCAGCTCCAACTCGCTGGACGGCGGCTTCAATTACAGCACCGTCCAGACCCCCGCCGATATCAGCCGGACCGCCGGCGCCTACCGGGTCGACGTCAGCGCCGCGCTGCAGGACTTCAACAAGAACTGGCGCGGGCGGTTCACCCTGTACGACCAGGTGCTGGAGGCGGGGTATGCGGCGCCGGGCCAGGCCGCGAACCAGGACACCACCCAGGTAGGCGGCACGGCGGAACTCCCCGTCACCGACCGCCTGCGGCTCAATCTCAAGGCCGACCAGCGGACCGTGAACCAGGGGCTCAACACGGCGACAGCGGAACTAAACGCCAACTACGAGGTGGACGAGCACTGGGCGGTCGGTCTGGGCGCGCGCCGGGACAGCCGCGAAGACCAATCATTGGTGGTGCCGCTGACCCAGGAAACGGGGGACCGCACCGATGTGGTGGGGAAGGTCTCCTACGATTCCAAGGCGCGCTGGAACGGCTACCTCTTCACCCAGCAGTCGGTCCAGACCAGCGGCAACCGCGAGGAGAACGACCGGACCGGCCTGGGCGGCGCCTACCGGGTGACGGACCGCTTCAAGTTGAACGGCGAGATCTCCGCGGGGAGCCTGGGTGCGGCCGGCAGGTTCGGCAGCGAGTATCTCTACAGCGACCGGACCACGCTCTACCTCAACTACGCCCTGGAGAACGAGCACTCCGACAACGGCGTGCAGGCGAGGAAGGGGACCATGGCCTCGGGTTTCCGCAGCCGCTACTCGGACAGCGCCAGCGTCTACGGCGAGGAGCGCTACACCCACGGCGATGTCCCGAGCGGCCTGCTGCATGCCTACGGCGTCGATCTGACGCCCACCGACCGCCTCAACCTCGGGGCCAAAGGCGAGTTCGGCGCCCTGCAGGACAACCTGAGCGGCGCCAGGATCAAGAGAACGGCGCTGGGCGTGAACGCCGGTTACGGATTCGAGAAGGTGAAGCTGGCCAGCGCCGTGGAATTCCGGGTGGACGATTCGGAACAGCCGGACCAGAGCTTCGTCAAACGCACCACCTGGCTTCTGAAAAACAGCCTGAAATACCAGCTGACCCCGGACTGGCGACTCATCGGCAAATTCAACTATTCCCAGAGCACCAGTTCGCAGGGGCAGTTCTTCGACGGCAGTTACACCGAGGCGGTGCTGGGCTATGCCTACCGTCCCGTCGCCAACGACCGGTTCAACGCCCTGGCCAAGTACACCTTCTTCTACAACGTGCCGGCAACGGGACAGTTGAGCGGCACCAGCACGACGGCCGGCGTCATGCAGCGCAGCCACATCGCGTCGATTGACGCCACCTACGACCTGACGCCGCGCTGGAGCGTAGGCGGCAAGTACGCCTACCGGCTCGGCCAGGTGAGCATGGATCGTGTCAATCCCGAGTACTTCGACAGCCGTGCCCACCTGTACGTGGCGCGTGTCGACTGGCATTTCCTGCACCGCTGGGATGCGCTGGCGGAAGGGCGCCTGCTCGACCTGCCGGATGCCCACGACAGCCGCAGCGGGGTGCTCCTGGGGCTCTACCGCCATCTGGGCAACAACCTCAAGGTCGGAGCCGGATACAACTTCAGCAACTTCTCCGACGACCTGACCGACCTGAGTTACCGGCACCAGGGTGTGTTCGTCAATATTGTAGGGATGATCTAACCGATACCCCTCGCCCTCCGGGAGAGGGTGGCCGAAGGCCGGGTGAGGGAGCTGCCATGAAGTGACCCCGGTGCTTCGTCGCAACGCCCTCACCCCGGCCCTCTCCCGGAGGGAGAGGGAGAGTTGGCGGAGTGTGTAGTGCCAATCAGCTAATACAACGAACGACCCTCATCCCGGTAAGGGATTGAAGGGCACAACAAACCACAGGTGGCAGATATGAACAAAGTTCTGAAGGTGATCGTCGTAGGGATCTCGGTGCTGCTTTTAACCCTCGCGGCTTATGCGCAGGAGGAGGCTTCCAAGGAACAGGTCAAGCCTGCGCAGCAGGAGGCTCCCAAGGACCAGGTTAAGCCTGCGCAAGAGGAAGTTGCCAAGGAGCAGGCCAAGAAGGAATCCGCCAAGGAACAGACCAAGGGACTGGACGAGCAGGTGCAGGAAATCAAGGCGGACGCCCTCGCCATCGCGGCGCAACTGAACCGGCTTGAGGAGAAGCTGCTCTACCCTTCCGACACCCAGATCGCCATCTTCGTCTCGGTGGCCGGCGACGAAAAGTTCCGGCTCGACGCCGTGGATGTAGAGCTGGACGGCAAACAGGTCGCCCATCACCTCTACACCTTCAAGGAACTCGAGGCCCTGCAGAAAGGGGGCGTGCAGCGGATCCATGTCGGCAACGTCAGGACGGGCGACCACCCGCTGCACGTGACGGTCCTCGGGAAAACCGAGAGCGGCGCGGATTTTCAAAGGGAAGAGAACTTCAAGGTAACCAAGGGGATCGGCCCGAAACTCGTCGGGGTCGTCCTGGCGGGGACCGGAATGGGGAGCAAAACCATCACCATGAAGGAATGGTAAGCCATGTCCAGGTTGATTCTCATACTGGTTTGTCTGCTGTGCACGACTGTTTCCATGGCGGCCAGTACCAAGGGGACTGGCTCCGCAGGTGCCTGTCCCCCTGGTGGACTGAAAGATGTCTACTTCGGAGAGGCGCTGTACCACGCCTTCCAGGGGGACTGGTTCGAGTCCATCGCCCGGCTGGACACGGAACTCGGGCAGCACCGCGGGCTCGATGAACCCGCCCTCGACTCGCTCTATCCCCACGTCGACCAGGCGAAGTTCGACGTCGGGGACTTCGAGATCGGTTATCGGATGCACCTGAGGGCGGGGCGCGCCATCACCGCGGTC
The DNA here is from genome assembly GCA_003490025.1 of Geobacter sp. GTDB lineage: Bacteria > Desulfobacterota > Desulfuromonadia > Geobacterales > Geobacteraceae > Geomonas. Next base: position 4,540 of record DNJC01000147.1, read on the forward strand.
ATCGAGGGGAAGGTCGGGGAGGAGAGCCGAAACGAAGCCATCTACCGGCTGGCGCGGCTCTACTTCCAGAAGGATCAACCGGAAGATGCCCTCCATGCCGTGGAGCGCATCCAGGGGAAGGTCCCGGAAAAGATACGCGACGACCTGGAGTTCCTGCGTGCGCAGATCTTCATGGCCGGCGGCCGGTTCGGGGAGGCCACGCGCATCCTCAAGGAGCTGCAGGGCGCCAAGAGCCTGCAAGGCTTCGCCGGCTACAACCTGGGGATCTCGCTGTTACAAGAGGGTAAGGAGCAGGATGGGCGGCAGTCGCTGGACCGCACCGGGCAGATCGTGAGCGGCGACCCGGCCACGCAGGCGATCAGGGACAAGTCGAACCTGGTCCTGGGCTACAAGCTCCTGGACGAAAATGCCGGTGCAAACGCCAAGCTGGTCCTGGACCGGGTGCGTCTCTTGGGACCCTTCTCCAACAAGGCTCTCCTGGGGTCGGGGTGGGCGGACGCCAACCAGGGGGAGTTCGAAAGGGCGCTGGTTCCCTGGAGCATCCTGGCTAAGCGCGAGGTCACCGATTCCGCGGTCCAGGAAGCCCTGCTCGCCCTCCCCTTCGCCTACGGGAAGCTGAAAGTCTACGGGCGGTCGGCAGTGCTGTACGGCCAGGCGCTCGACTCCTTCGGCAAGGAAATCGACAAGCTCGGCGCCTCCATCACCTCGGTCCAGGAAGGGAAATTCCTTCAAGCCCTGGCGCGGGAAGAGCTGAAGCAGGACTCCGACTGGGTCGTCAAGCTGCGTAACCTGCCGCAAGCGCCCGAAACCTACTACCTGCTCGAGCTGATGGCTGCGCACGATTTCCAGGAATCGCTCAAGAACTACCTCGACCTGAACGAACTGCGCAAGAAGCTTCAAGTGTGGGAAGGGGACCTGGATGCCTTCGAGGAGATGATCCAGCAGCGCCGGGCCTACTACCAGCCGCTGCTTCCTGAGACCGACCAGGCATTCAAGCAGCTCGACTCGCAGATACGCCTGCGCCTGGAGCAGCGGAACCGGATCGAAAAACGTCTGCATGCCATGCTGGTGGCGCCGCGACCCGATTACCTCGCCACCGGGGAGGAGAGGATCGCCCGGGAGGAACTCGCTCGTATCGAGCTGGCATTGGGTGCCAGCGGCGCGGCGGTCCCCGATCCCCTCAATGAGCGGATCGACCGCCTGCGGGGGGTACTCTCCTGGAACATCGCCACGCAATATCACCAGCGCCTGACCGACACCTACCAGGACTTGGCCAACCTGAACCAGGAGGTGGACCGGCTGAAGCAGCAGTACAACTCCTTTGTCCGGACCCGCCAGGCCGCCACGCAAAGCTACGAGGGGTACGACGATGTCATCCGCCGCCAGCGCGTGCTGATCGCGTCGGCCCGTGAAAAAGTGATGGCACTTTTGCCGCGCCAGGGAAAGGTGCTCGAAATCATGGCCGTAAATGAACTGACCAAGCGCCGGGCACGGTTGGAACAGTTCCAGGTTACCGCACGTTTTGCCATAGCGGACAGCTATGACCGTGCCAACAAGGCCCAGGCGCAAAAGAGGGTTGGTCAATGAAGCGAATCCGGCTCTTACTCCTAGCAGTTCCGGCGCTCCTGGCCGCATGTCAATCGGGCGGCGGCAGGGAAACGATCGCACAGTTGCGGCATGTGCGGATCGAGATCAAGGAAGAGCCTATCGAAGGCGGGCTCGATAAAGCCATGGAAGGATACCAGCGCTTTCTGGCGGAAACGCCGGAATCGGCACTGACCCCGGCGGCCATTCGTCGTCTCGCCGACCTGAAGGTCGAGAGGGAATACGGTTATGTCGCCGGAGGGGGACTGGCTCCGCAGGTGCCTGTCCCCCTTCAAGGTGGCAATTCTCAGCTGGCGCAAACTCCCCCTCCCCTTCAAGGGGAGGGCCGGGGTGGGGATGGGTTAAAAGGGGATGCCCGCACAGCCTCTGGTGGAGTTGAACCGGGCGACCCCCGCGAAGCCGGCGGCGAAGCGCTGGAAAGAGCCGGGACGCGGGAGGCGATCGAACTCTACCAGAAGCTCCTGGACAAATACCCGCGCTACGAGGGGAACGACCAAGTTCTCTACCAGATGTCCCGTTCCTACGAGGAACTGGGGCAGACCGAAGAGGCGATGGCGGTCATGCAGCGGATGGTCCGGGATTTCCCGCAATCCCGCTACCTCAGCGAGGTGCAGTTCCGGCGGGCCGAGTACTTCTTTGTCCATAAAAAATATCTCGAGGCGGAAGGGATCTACAAGGGGCTCGTGGAGATCGGCGCCGGTTCGTCCTACTACGAGCTTGCCCTGTACAAGCTGGGGTGGACCTTCTACAAGCAGGAACTCTACGAGGAAGGGCTGCAGCGATTCGTCGCGCTTCTGGACCACAAGGTAGCCACCGGGTACGACTTTGCCCAGACCACCGACGATCTCGAGCGAAAGCGCGTCGACGACACCTTCCGGGTCATCAGCCAGAGCTTCTCCTACCTTCATGGCGCTGCCTCCGTCATGGACTACTTCGATAAAAACGGCAAGCGCGCCTACGAGGATCGGGTCTACAGCAACCTCGGTGAATTCTACTACGAGAAGCGCCGCTACAGCGACGCCGCGGCAGCCTACAACGCGTTCGTGAGCCGCAACCCGTTCCACCGCGTTTCGCCGCAGTTCCACATGCGCGTCATCGAGATCCACCTGGCGGGTGGCTTCCCCAGCCTGGTCATCGAGGCGAAGAAGGAATTCGCCAAGAATTACGGGTTGAAGGCTCAATACTGGAAACACTTCGAACCGGGGACGCGTCCCGAGGTCCTTGGTTTCCTGAAGACCAACTTCACCGACCTGGCCCGTCACTACCACGCGCTGTACCAGGATCCGGAGCATGCCAAGGAAAAGGGCGAGAGCTTCCAGGAAGCCCTGCACTGGTACGAGGAGTTCCTGGTCTCCTTCCCCAAAGACGCCGAATCGCCGGCGATCAACTACCAGATGGCCGATCTGCTGCTGGAAAACCGCTCGTACGCCAGGGCGGCGCTGGAATACGAAAGGACCGCCTACGAATATCCCCGTTACGACAAGTCGTCTGCCGCCGGCTACGCCGCCATATACGCCTACCGGGAGCAGCTGCGCGGCGCCGAGGGAGCGGAGAAAGTCAAAGTCAAGCGGGAGGCGGTGCGGAGTTCGCTCAAATTTGCCGGGACCTTCCCGGAACACGAGAAGGCGGCGGTCGTCCTCGGGGCGGCGGCGGACGACCTGTACGAGCTGAAGGAGTACGGGGAGGCGCTCACGGCGGCGCGCAAACTGATCGCGACCTTCCCCGCCGCGGACAAAGAGGTCCTCAAGTCGGCCTTTATCGTGGTCGGCCACTCCTGCTACGAACTCAAGCAGTACGCCGAGGCCGAGACCGCCTATGTCCAGGTTCTGGCCCTGATCCCCCCGGAAGACAAGAGCCGGGAAGGGTTCATCGACAACCTCGCCGCATCTATTTACAAGCTGGGCGAGCAGGCCAATGCCGCCAAGGATTACCGGGCCGCCGCGGACCACTTCCTGCGGGTCGGCCGCGTGGCCGCCACCTCCAAGATCCGCGTGAACGCCGAATACGATGCCGCTGTCGCCCTGATACAGCTCAAGGATTGGAAGGCCGCCACCGCCATACTGGCGGGATTCAGGGAACTCTTCCCCAAGCATGAACTGCAACCGGAGGTGACCAGGAAACTGGCCCATGTCTACCGGGAGGACGGGCAGCTAGCCCTGGCCGCCGTCGAATACGAACGCGTGGAGGCGGAATTCAAGGATGAGGAGGTGAGGAGAGGGGCTCTCGTGCTGGCAGCGGAACTTCATCAGCAGACCGGAAACAAGACGCAGGCGTTGGCGGTATACCGCCGCTTCGTCGGCTACTTCCCGGAACCGGTCGAGGTCAACCTGGAGATGCGCAACAAGATCTGCGAAATCCTGAAGGGGGAGAACGACCAGAAAGGGTACCTGGGCGAACTCAAGAAGATCGTCGCCATCGATGCCGCGGCCGGACAGGCGCGCACGCCGCGCACCCGGTACCTGGCAGGGAAGGGCGCCCTGGTGCTTGCCGAGCAGACCTACCGGGAGTTCACGGAAGTCCGGCTGGTGAAACCGTTCGAAGCCAACCTGCGCAAGAAGAAAGAACTGATGAAGGCGACCACCCAGGCGTTCAACAAACTCGTGGAGTACGAAGTCGGCGAGGTCACGGCCGCAGCCACCTTCTACCTGGCGGACATCTATGCGCACTTCAGCAAGGCCCTGACCGGCTCCGAGAGGCCGGACGATCTGAATGCCCAGGAAATGCAGGAGTACGAACTGGCCATCGAGGAACAGGCCTACCCCTTCGAGGAGAAGGCGATCAAGGTCCACGAGAAGAACCTGGAGCTGATCTCGGTCGGCATCTACAACGACTGGGTCGACAAGAGCCTGGGGAAACTGGCGAAGCTGTTGCCGGTGCGCTACGACAAGCCGGAGGTGCCCAGTGAAATCGTCGCCTCGCTGGACAGCTACACCTTCGAAATCGAAAGGGTGGCGGCGCTGGCCGAACCGGCCGCCGCAGCGCGGAAAGCCGTTGTCAACGACGCGTCGCCTCTGCCGGTAGTTATCACCGAAGAGAAGGGTCCCGTCACGGAGAGAGCGCCGGAGGCGTCAGAAAAGCAGGCGCCGAAGACCACTGCCAGCCCGGTCCCGCCGTCGAGCCAGAGCAAAAAAGCCACGCCGAAAGCCGCAGCGGCCAAGGCGAAAAAGAAGGTCCCATCGAAGCAGGCCGCAGCGGATAAGCGGCGTAAAAAGGGAGGTACACAATGAAACGATCCCCGAAAACCCATGTCGATTTTCGTCTTCTCCCACCAGTACTCACACCTGGTTTCTGCGCCGAAGCCTTGGCGAAGGCGGATGCCATGGCGAAGGCAAAAGCCTTGGCGAAGGGGCAAGAGAGCCGGGGCGGGGGAAGGTCCCTTTACCTGCTTCTGGCCCTCGGGCTCGCGCTCCTGGCCGGGTGCGCAACCGGTGGCAAGGCTGTCAAGGCCAAGCCCGTCGACAGCACGCCCGTTCTGGCTGCGAAGTTCGTCCCGCCGCCGACGCGGCCCTCGGTGAAGCGATTGGCGGACGGCAGGGAAGGCTTTGTCATCAGTGAACCGTCCAAACTGGATTCGCAGTCGCGGGCGGAGTTCGAAGAGGCCAACGCGATGCTCAAGAAAGGCGAGTACCAAAAGAGCGTCGAACTGCTGGAGAAGGTGATCGCACGGTCGCCCACACTCACGGCGCCCCGTATCAACATCGCGAACGCGTACAGCCACCTGAACAAGCCGGAGCAGGCCGAGCAGCACCTGAAAGCCGCCTTGGAGGCGGTTCCCGGGCATCCGGTGGCGAGCAACGACTACGGCTTGCTGTTACGCAAGGCGGGACGTTTTGCCGAGGCCCGGGTCGTGTACGAGAAGTCGCTGGCAGGGTTCCCCGAATATCATCCACTGGAGAGAAACCTGGCGATCCTTTGCGATCTCTATCTGAAAGACCTCGCCTGTGCGAAAGAGCATTACGAGACCTACAGCAAGGCGATGCCCAAGGAGAAGCAGGTTACCTTGTGGATTGCCGATCTGCAGACCCGTACCGGACATTTGGCGATGCAGATCGCGCCGGTACAGTAAATTAAAGGAGAAACCCATGTGGCCAAAGCTGCTTTTCTGCATCTTCTTGATCGTGTTTCCGGTCGCCATAGTTGTGGGGCAAGACGATGGACCCATCGGTCCGGTTGACCCGGGCGCCAAGGTGCCCGCGGCTATGGCCAATAATTCCGGCGACCCGGATGCCAAGATGGTCTCGGGCATGTCGATCCTCGGCAACAAGGAAGCACCGATGTCGCTTTTCATCGTTCCCTGGAAGACCTCGGAACTCGGCGCGGAGACGAACCTCACCAGGACCCTGAACGAGCGTCGCATGCCGGTGGATCGGGAAGTCTTCCTGCGGGAGATCGCTTTTTACGAAGTCGGCGCCGGCAGCAAGGGCTCGTCACCGGCGGCAGTCCCCCAACTCTTCAAGTCACGTTAAACACCGCATTGTGCGGATCAAACGACCAAAGGCAAGGTCAAGCAGGCAAGGAGGCAAGTGATGCACACGATAGTAAGGTTTTTTCAGATGGGCGGGTTCTTCATGTTCCCTATTCTGTTGGTGCTGGCGGCCGGTATCGCCATCTCCGTCGAGCGCTGGATCCATCTGAATCGCGTCAAGAAGGAAAACCGCCAGATGTGGGACCAGGTGCAGCCGGTGCTGGCATTGGGCGATTTCGACAAGGCCCGGGAACTGGTGAGCGAGGATAACTCGGCCATCTCGCAGATGCTGGCGATGGGGTTGGCGCGCCAGGGGGCGGTCAGACGGCGGGAAGACATAGAAATCGCCATGGAAGAGAGCCTGATGGAGATCATCCCCCAGCTGGAAAAGCGCACACCGTACCTGGCGCTGCTCTCGAACATCGCCACCCTGTTCGGACTGCTCGGCACCATCATGGGTCTTATCACCGCCTTCACCGCGGTTGCCAGTGCGAGCCCCGCCGAAAAAGCGGCACTGCTCGCGGCCAGCATCTCGGAGGCGATGAACTGCACCGCTTTCGGCCTGATGTCCGCCATCCCGCTTTTGCTGATCCATGCCCGCCTGTCGACGACCACGGGCCAGATCGTGGGGAGCCTGGAGATGGTATCGGTAAAGGCGCTCAACTCCATCTCCACCTTTACCAAGCGCGCATATTGACAGAGCCTACATTCATGTTGCCAAGCACCAATTTGACAGGAGCCGGTTATGGCCAGACGTAGAAAGAGACAGAAGGAACAGATCGAAACGGACATCATGGAGGTCTTGAACCTGACGCCGATGATGGATGTTTTCACCGTTCTGGTGGTTTTTCTGCTCATCACGGCGGTCTTTACGAGCATCACCATCATGGAATTGAGTGTCCCGACCAGCGCCGGCGCATCGGCTGCCAGCAAGCCGAATTTCGCCATAGAGGTGATTGTGCGCAAGGCAGGGCTCGAGATTGCCAACGGGAAGTCCGTGGAGGCCGTGATCCCCAAGAAAGACGACAAGTACGATCTTGAGAAGCTTTCCGAAATGCTGCGTACCATCAAGGCCCAGTACCCGGGAAAGGAAGACGCGACGGTTTTGATGGAGCCGAAGGTCGAATACGATCACCTGGTTCAGGTCATGGATACGGTGCGGAGCGCCGAGGTGCGGGCGCCGGGGAGCAAAGAGGCCGAGAAGATCGTTCTCTTTCCGAAGATATCCATAGGAGACGCACCATGAGAGAAACTAGGCGCATGAAGCGGCTGGAGCGCAACAGCAACCGCCGCCAGGCATTTCTGAACCTGATACCGATGCTGGATGTCCTTTCGGTTCTCGTGTTCTTTCTGCTTTTCCACTCGTTCAATGGCGACATGCCGGAACAGCGGCTCGCTCTGCCCAATTCCGTGGTCGAGACGAAGCCAAGGGGAACCGTGGTGGTCTCGGTCACCCCCGAAGCGGTCGTGGTGCAGGGCCTGACCGTGGCCAGGACGGCCGATCTTTACGACGACCGCGTCGTGACGGTTCGCGAAGTGACGCAGCGGCTGGACCAGATTGAAAGCAGTCTGAACAAAGTAAGGACCAAGCCAGCTGCCGAAAACGAAACCAAGGAAATCACCCTGCTGGCCGATAAAACGATTCCGTTCAAGGTGCTTAAAAAAATAATGACAAGCTGCACGGCTTCTGGATACGGGAAGATTTCCCTTGCCGTCATCCAGAAACCGTCGCACGCCTAGCGGGTGTACTGTGGATAAATCGTTACTAGAACAGGAATTGGCGCCGCTGAACGCGCAGATCGAGCAGGTGCGGGGAACGCTCGCCAGGCTCGAGGGTGAGATGCGCGCGGCAGAGGCTGAGCTGGAAACCTTTTCCGCCGACCGGCAGCGTTTCGACGCCCTGCGGGAGGCCTGCAACGTCCTCGATCGGCTCGCCGAGCTGCAAGCCGGCCAACTCTTCTGGGGAGAAGTGCCGGGGGGCGACGATCCCGCGGGACACATCGCACGGATGCGGAGCCGCATCGCCGGCTTCGACGAGGAAATCCGCGGGGTCCTGGAAAGACAGGCGCAGCTCAAGGCTGAGATCAACCAGCGCCTCGACGAACTCGACTGCCTGGACGACGAAGTTCACAACACGTATGCCCGTGACGAGCGGCGCGAGGAGGAATTTGTCGTCGAACGGGAACTCTCCGAGATCCCGGATCGCGAGTCGGTCATGCCCTGGAGTCATGACGGCGAGGTCGAGCGGCGCTACCGCCGCGCCATGTCCACCGCGATGCTCCTCAGCTTGCTCCTCACTATCGTCGTCCGCATGGTGACCCTACCGCCGCCGGTCCATCCGGTCATCGTCGAAGTCCCGGAACGGCTGGCGATGATGGTCAGGAAGGAAGTGAAGAAGCCGGAGCCGGTAAAGCCGAAGGAAGAGAAAAAGGAAGAGAAGAAGGAAGCCAAAACGGAAGAGAAAAAAGCGGAGAAGGCAGCAGAGAAAAAAGAGGAGAAAAAGCACGCCGTGGCCCAGGAGAAGCCGGCGCCGGACAGGCCCAGACCGGCCGCGGTCGAGCAGACGGCCGCACCCAAAAAGTCCCAGAACACCGGGGTGCTGGCGTTCAAGGAAAGTTTCAAGGACCTTCTCGATGAAACTCCGGTTCCCAAACTCGGGGCCGAAGCCCGTCTGAGCAGCCTTGCCAACAACGCGGCCGGGCAGGCCCAGGCGAGCCGATCCCTGGTGACGATAGCGGGAGGGGCCGGCGGTGCAGGCGGCTATGCCGCAGTCAGCCGCAACGTCGGCAACGGCGGCAGCGGCGGGATCGGTTCCGCCGCAGTCAGCCGGAGGGTCGGCGGCGGCGGAGGCAAGGATGGCCGGCTCGGCCGCGGGGACGCCGGCTTCGCCCAGGTCAAAAGCGGGATCTCTGGTCCCGGGGGGGCGAAAGAGGGGAGGCCGCTCAGCTCCAGCGCCCGTCCGGCCCGAACCGACGAAGAGATCCAGATACTCTTCGACCGCTACAAGGCTGCTCTCTACCGTATCTACAACACCCAACTGCGCAAGGATCCGACCTTGCGCGGCAAGATGGTGCTACGGATCGCCATCGAACCGAGCGGGGCGGTATCCGCCTGCGCGGTGGAGTCCACCAACATGAACGCGACCGAGTTCTGCGACCAGATCGTCGAAAGGGTCCGGAAGTTCAACTTCGGCCCCAAAGACGGCGTGCCGAGGACGACGATCCTGTATCCGATCGACTTCCTCCCCTCCCGGTGAGGCTGGGACCGACTCGACGCAAATTCGATAAACAGGAGGTAGCACCTATGAGACGTTTGATCTTCACCTGCCTGGCCATTTCACTTCTCGCGCCAATGGCAGCCTTCGCCGGCGGACTCGACGGTTTTCTCGCCAATGTCAATATCCAGGCCCAGGCCAACCTGCCGTCGTTTTCGGTCAGACTCAGTACCCAGTTCGGCGTGCCGGTCCCGAGGGTCCAGGCCATCATCCAGGCGGTTCCGCAGCCCGCGGACGCCTTCATGATTTTGCAGCTCGGCCAGATGTCGGGGAGAGAGCCGGACCGGGTTCTGGCCGTCTACGGCCCGAACAAGAAGAAAGGGTGGGGAGCCATTGCCAAGGAGCTGGGAATAAAGCCCGGCTCAGCCGAGTTCCATGCCCTCAAGAACGGAGACCTGCACTTTACAGGTCAACCTTCAGGCTCCGGGGGCGGTCACGGCGGTGGCAAAGGTGGCAACGGTGGCAAAGGCGGTGGGCACGGCGGTGGCAAAGGCAACGGGGGTGGTCACGGCGGTGGAGGAGGGCACGGCGGTGGTCACGGCAGGGGGCACGACAAGTAGACGTCCCGCAGATCTCCCCTCCTCTTCAAGTAGAGGGTCAGGGGCACTGCTATTAAGCTAACAAATTAGCGACCATCTTCCGCTGTACGTCCTCCCCCTTCAAGGGGGAGGACAGGAGGGGGATGGGGTAACTTCTGATAGCCGAAGATCATCTCTAGTCAGGAAAATAGTCCAACAATCCGTAGCCTTTTAATGGCCTTAGGCGCCTCCACTTTTACCCTCTGCCAAGAAGAAAAGGAGGAGGGGAAACAGGTGTTGGGGGAAAGGGAGCTTAGCTCACAGCGCATTGAGGGGTTTACCCCATGTGGTGGGTGCTTTCGCCCAGAACGCTTTGGTCGGGTTCGCCGTATCGCTCATCTAGCCAGCGCCACGGCGAGAAATATACTTCCCTTAGTTGATTTTTTATTGATTAAATAACGCTGCTGGTTGAGCTGCTCAAGTAAAACCGCACACTTATAGAGACAATACTTATCATAAATCATGCATACTTTTATCAAGTAATTGTAGCTATTACTTCTCCATATTTTACAGGACGATTCTACTTGTATCTGGAAAACTGCATATTATCCCCTATCTGAACTTCTTCCCCTTCTGCCGATAACCTCACCAGCGTAACTCAGAAAAAAGTCCTCTTTCGACAGTATTTCATTTCCTTTAATATTCCGAATATCTTAAAAAAATTTTCATTTTCACGCTCGCGCTGGAATTACCTTTGCAATAATCGATCGTCAACAGCTTTTACTCGACGATAAATTGCTGCATTCAATAGCAATAACGCCCGCGTCAAAAAGGTCCGAAGAGGAGGTGAGCCAGGGCAAGGGACGGCGACGTGGCGAGTGCATATCACACCATCCCAAAAGGAGAAAATGGCATGAAAAGAGGAATCATCCTTACCTTGGTAGCGGCACTGGCAATTTCTGCCTCCGTAGCGTACGCCGGCAAACCCGGCGGCGGCGGGACTGCTTCCACCAACCTGATCGTAGGTCGCCCGGCGAAGGGTATGTACTGCGCCGACCCGGCCGGCTGGATCACCAACGGCTACAACGGCGCCAACGGCATCTACGTCTGGAACAACGGCACCCCGGTCAAGGCCCAGGATATGAACGTCGACGGCCTCCTGGTTACTCCCTCCACCGGAATGACCTACTCCATCCCCTCGACCGGCCAGACCGGCACCCTGACCCTGACCGACAGCATCAACAAGGTCTACAGCGCGACCCCGACCAGCATCGCCGCAGACAAGGTCTACACCCAGACCGATACGGCAATCAACTACACCGCGGAAGGCAAGACTTTCCCCGGCGTGATCCGCCGCTGGAATGCCAAGTGCGACGGCTGCCACGCCACGCCGCCGGCACACGCCATGGCCAACAAGGCGACCACCCCCGGCATCTCCCTTTGCCGCAACTGCCACGCCCTGGGTGACAGGATGAAGACCTCCCACTGGAACAGGGTCCCCAACAACACCACTTCTGACGCCTGCTACGCCTGCCACCCGTCCCCCTGCTACTCCGGTATCCACCAGGGCAAGTTCCCCGGCGATTCCATCGGCTGCGTGAGCTGCCACGGCGACCTGACCAAAGCACCGCTGGGGCAGATGAAGGTGCCCGGACAGCTCGGCTTCCCGACCTGCCAGGACTGCCACGTCAGCGCGAACCGTCAGCCCGTACCCTACGCAACCAACACCAACGTCGAGTACAAGAGTTCTGTGGGCCACGGCAGAAGGTTGAGCGGTGCCGCCAAGGTTCTCTGCATCACCTGCCACAACTCGATGCACATGGAAACCAAGCCGCTGAGCTGGGGTGACGGCGTCAACAACAACTGCGAGAAGTGCCACACCACCAAGCCGTACGCCGGCAACATGGGAGACACCTGCGGGTCATGCCACGAGGACTCCTTCAACCCGCACCTCGTAGTGAAGTAGGCAGCAGCTTCGTTGCAGTTCCAGTTGTTTGCAAAGCGATTGGCCGCACCCTCGGGTGCGGCCTCTTTCAAGGCCGCCGGTGCAGTATTGGCGGTATACAGGTTTCAGCACCTGGTATCCCAGCCGCGCCACGTGATAAAGGAGATAGATGCATGAGAAAAATCAGCTTGGCTTTCGTTGTCGTTTCTGCGCTCATGGCGGCCCCCTGCTTGGCCGAACAGGCAGTCGGCACCGCAGCGCCGAAGCCTACTGCGAAGAAAGCAGAAAAGAAGACGGCAATCTATGTCGGAGAGGTCCTGGAGATCGATCACAAGACCAATAGAATGGTGGTCGCGCCGAAAAATTCGGAGATCGCCATGGTGCTGAACACGAGCAGGGTCAAGAAGGTTTCCGGCTACAGCGGGGTGCAGGAAGTAAAGGCAGGCGACTGGGTCGAGGCGAACTATGAGGCGAAGGTCGGCACCATGTACGCCCTGACGGTGACCAAGAGCAAGAAGCCGGAAGAGTCGAAAAAGAGCGCTGCGAAGCGGGAAAAGCCCGCCAATCATCCCTAGATAGGCCGACAAAGAGGACAAAATCGGATCAACAACCAGATGCAAAGAGGTAGCGCTGTCTCTGGCCAAAGTCTTCATGGAGGACAAAAATCAAATCCCTATCCTTGGCAATGGTGTATCATTGACCATGAGCTTCACTAGATTGTCAAGACAAGGAGGCTTCCCATGCTTCGGAAAATCATCAGACCCATGAGTTTCTTTTTGATTTTCTCCTTTTGTCTACTCGATTTTTCCGTGCAGACGGCAAAGGCACAGATGATCGGCACCGATACAGTGATCGCGACACAGAAGCAGGAAGTGAACCGTGAGCGGATTACTGCCTTTCTCGGCCGCGCCGATGTGCAGCGGGTCATGGTGCAGCGCGGCGTCGATGCTGCCGAGGCACAAAAACGTGTGGCCGGCCTTTCCGATTCGGAACTGACAAAAATTTCCCAGGCCATGGATCAGTTGCCAGTCGGTGGCGATTTTGGTGTCGGATCGGTCATTGGCGCTTCGGTTTTTATCTTTTTGGTGTTGCTGATCACCGATATTGCTGGTCTAACACATGTTTTTCCCTTTGTTAGTCACAGGCGCTAAGAGCCGGACACAATCGGGGTTCCTTCAGGCCGACAGGCAAGTGCTTATCTGCCTGTTGTTTTTAGGGCTGTCCCTTGTTTTATCCGGCTGCGGCCTCCTGTCGACGAGCCCCCTGCTCCAGACGCCGGGCGGGCCCGCCACGGCCAGAGTTGACGAAGTCCCGTTTTTTGCCCAGAAGGAACTGCAATGCGGGCCAGCGGCCCTAGCCATGGCGCTTAACTGGAGCGGAATCGACGTCCAACCCTCCGAGCTTACCCCCGAAGTTTTCACCCCCGACCTCAAGGGCAGCCTGCAGAGCGCCCTGATCGGCGCAACCCGCAGGCATGGCCGGGTTGCCTATGCCATCACCGGCAGCGAAGCCCTGCTGGCCGAGGTCTCGGCCGGCAATCCGGTCATCGTGCTGGTCAATCTCGGCCTGTCTTGGTATCCGAAATGGCACTATGCCGTGGTCATCGGTTTTGATCGGGAGCGCGAAGAGGTTATCCTCCACTCAGGACTCACCGCCAACGAGCATCTCAGTTCCCGGGTTTTCCTGAATATCTGGCGGCGCGGCAAGTACTGGGGGCTTCTGGTCCTTCCGCCGGAGCGGCTGCCGGCTGGAGTTGTAGAGGGGGATTGGCTTGAAGCCGTTGCCGGCCTGGAAAGGGCCGACCAGTGGCGGGGGGCGGAAGCCGGGTACAGTGCGGCACTGAAGCGCTGGCCGAAGAGTTTCGCCGCCTGGATGGGACTCGGCAACAGCCGTTACAGTCTGCACGATTTTGCCGGTAGCGCCGAGGCCTTTCGCCGAGCAACCCTGCTTCAGCCGGAAAACGGCATACCGTTCAACAACCTTGCCCATGTTCTGAACATCCAGGGCAAGCGAAATGAGGCCCTGGTTGCGGCACAACGAGCCGTGGACCTTGGCGGCCCGCTCCTCGGCAATTTCTTGCAAACCCTGGAAGAGATCAAAAACAAACCCTGATTAGCGACGATCTTCCACCAGCCTTAGCCAGCCCTCCGGGCGCCTGCCAGCTCCAGCTTTGGCAAACAGGAAACGAGCGGATGCGACCTCTAGCCCCACGTGAACGGTTGCAGTGAGAGTGGATTACCGCCAAGATCGAAGTTGATACTTCTACCCCGGGGGCTACAATCCTCCCTGGAACCCGCACCTCGGTGTTGGTAAGGAGCGGAGACCGGCGTAACGACTCTGCATCGGGCGGGAGGGAAACGTCGGGTGTGAAAAGCCATGACTGAACAAGATGAACTGACCGGCGAACTGCTCCGTATTGCGACTGCGGTGATGATCGACATGCGTCCCCACAAACAGGGGACATCGGTGCATCTCGACAGTTCCATCGACAGGGACCTGGGGCTTGACAGCCTCGGCAGGGTGGAGTTGATCTCCAGGGTCGAACGGGCCTTCGATGTGTCGCTACCGGAACAACTTCTGGATGGCGTGGAGACCCTTCGCGACCTGCACAGTGCTCTGCTGGCGGCTGGAGGGAAGCGCCGTGCCGCGATCGCGCCTGTAGCGGCTCGGGAGGCGCCGACGCTGGTCGAGTCGGCGCCCGAGTCCGCCTCGACGCTGGTCGAGGCGCTGGACTGGCATTGCCGGACCCATCCCGAGCGCACCCACATCGTTTACTGCGGGGAATCGGGACAGGAACAGCAGATAAGCTATGGCGCACTGAGAGGAGGGGCTGAAAGGATCGCAGGGGGGCTGGTCCTGCACGGCCTGGAAACAGGCCAGGCCGTGGCGCTCATGCTCCCCACCGGTCCCGACTACTTCTATTGCTTCTTCGGGATACTCCTCGCCGGCGGGATCCCGGTCCCAATCTATCCCCCGGCGCGACTTTCCCAGATCGAGGACCACCTGCGCCGCCATGCGGGGATACTGTCGAACGCCCTGGTCAGGATGCTGATAACGGTTCCCGATGCCCTGCCCCTCGCCCGCCTGCTGAAGTCCCTGGTGGAGGGGCTGCAGAGCGTGATCACACCCGGGAAGCTTGCTTCCGGCGAAAACCCGCTGCAGCCTCACCGAAGCACTCCCTCCGACACCGCCCTCCTGCAATACACTTCCGGGAGCACGGGGGATCCCAAGGGGGTCGTGCTGAGCCACGCCAACCTCCTTGCCAACCTCCGCGCCATGGGGAGGGCCTTGGGTGTCTCCTCGACCGACGTGTTCGTGAGCTGGCTCCCCCTCTACCACGACATGGGGCTGATCGGGGCTTGGCTCGGCAGCCTCTTTTATGCCTTCCCCCTGGTCGTCATGTCCCCGCTTTCCTTTCTGGCGCGCCCCGAGCGGTGGCTCTGGGCCATCCACACCCATCGCGGGACCCTGTCGGCCGCTCCCAATTTCGCCTTCGAACTCTGCCTGAGAAGGATAGCCGATCGCGACCTGCAGGGGCTGGACCTGGGTAGCTGGCGCATCGCCTGCAACGGCGCCGAGCCGGTGAGTCCCGTCACCATGACCGGCTTCATCGAGCGTTTCGCCTCCTACGGGTTTCGGCCGGAGGCGATCGCGCCGGTGTACGGACTGGCGGAATCCTCGGTGGGGCTGGCATTCCCCCCCGTGGGACGCGGGCTGCTTCTGGACCGGATAAGGCGGGAGGAATTCATGGCGACCGGCCGCGCCCTGCCGGCGGAGGAGGATGACCGGGAGGCGCTCACCTTCGTCGCCTGCGGCCAGCCGTTGCCGGGGCATCAGATCAGGATCGTCGACAGGGGAGGGCGTGAACTCCCCGTGCGGATGGAGGGGCGCCTCGAATTCAAGGGGCCTTCCGCCACCAGCGGCTACTTACGCAACCCGGAGCAGACCCGGCGGCTGTTCCGCGGCGACTGGCTGGATTCAGGCGACCTGGCGTACCTGGCCGGCGGGGATGTCTTCATCACCGGGCGGGCCAAGGACATCATCATCAAAGCGGGGAGAAACGTCTACCCCTACGAGCTTGAGGATGCGGTGGGCGGCATTCCCGGCATACGGAAAGGGTGCGTGGCGGTGTTCGGGAGCACCGATCCGGTCTCGGGGACCGAGCGGCTGGTCATTTTGGCGGAAACCAGGGTGGCCGACCCCGCCGCCCGGGAAAAACTGCGCGACCTGATCAACGGGGCGGGGATCGATCTCCTGGGGTTCCCCCCGGACGACATCTTATTGGCCCCTCCCCATACCGTTCTCAAGACCTCCAGCGGCAAGATCCGCAGGGCGGCAAGCCGGGAGTTCTACGAACAGGGCGCCGATGTCGTGCGCCCAAGCCCCGTCTGGCTCCAGCTTTCCCGCCTGGCGCTGGCTGGAGCCGCCGCCCAACTCCGGCGCTTCGTCTCCGGCGCAGCCGAGGTGCTCTATGCCGGCTACATCTGGACCCTCTTCGCCGCGTTAGCCCCCTGCGCCTGGACGGCAGCCGTCCTGATGCCGAATCCCAACCTCTGCTGGAAGGTGAGCCGCGCGGCGGCAAGACTTTTCCTGCGCTGCTCCGGCATCTCCGTTACGGCAAAGGGGATCGACAACCTTCCTCCGGGAAGCCCCGTCATCCTCGCGGCGAACCACTCGAGTTACCTGGACGGCATGGCGCTCGTCGCGGCGCTTCCCGGGCATTTCAGCTTCGTGGCCAAAGAGGAACTCAAGGGGAGCCTGATATCGCGCAGTTACCTGCAGAAAATGGGGAGCCTGTTCGTCGAGCGATTCGACGTTCAAAAGGGGATCGAGGATGCCGCTATGGTCCAGCAGGAGGTGCTCAACGGCAAAGCGGCCATCTTTTTTCCGGAAGGTACCTTCTGCCGCATACCGGGCCTGCTCCCGTTCAAGATGGGCGCCTTCCTGGTGGCGGCCAGGACCGGGACGCCGCTCGTGCCGGTTGCCATTTGCGGCACCCGGTACATCCTTCATCCCGATCACTGGTTCCCGCGCAGGGGGGCGGTCGTGATTACCATATCTCCCCCCTTGAGGGAGTCCGGCGCTGACTGGGATGCCGCAATCCGGTTGAGGGATGCGGCCCGTGCCGAAATCCTCCGCAACTGCGGCGAACCGGACCTCGCAGAGAGGGAGTGATTGGAAGCCAGGCGGTTCCGAACAGGAAGAGTCTGTGCCTCGACAGGGACGGATCGATATCCCGTGGTCTTTGCTGGCAACTACAAGAGGTGCTGGGTTTGGGTTTACCCAGACCCGCGACGA
This sequence comes from Geobacter sp., assembly GCA_003490025.1. Lineage (GTDB taxonomy): Bacteria > Desulfobacterota > Desulfuromonadia > Geobacterales > Geobacteraceae > Geomonas. The sequence goes on from DNJC01000147.1 coordinate 21,645, forward strand.
AATTGCTATCATAGAAATTTAAACGTTATCCTTAGAACCCTAAGCGTTTTCGTTTGAACCAGATCCTTCAACTCCCACCCAAAAACCAGATCCCGCCTGTTTGAAGCCTCAAGTAACCAGGATCATCGTTATCTTTGCCGGGAAAACGCTCAATTGGGGAAGGAGATCGTTGTTCGCCGGAGAAGATCCTTCAGTGACCTCGTGTGATCGCTCAAGTTCGGCGGAAAGCGTTCAAGTGCGGGCGAAGTCGCTCATCGGCGGCAGGAAAACGCTCAAGTCCCAGGGAAAGCGTACAAGGCGCGGAGGAGAGGAAGAGAGTACAAGGAGAGCGGGAACACGCTCAAGTTACGAAGAGTGCATTCAAGAGTCGAAGGAAATCGCACAACTTCAAAAAAACCGCCTCAAGAGCGAAGCATAACGACTGGTGGGACCGAGGAGATCGTTAAGGCGGCGGGGTTGAAAGATAATCCTGGCGGGAAATCTCTCAAAGTGCTCCGAACGTGTTGTTCCGCCTCCCAATCCACTGAAAAGCCTTGGCGAAACTTGTCTAGTAAGCTGCCAGATCGAGTTCGGCTGTATCGATACGGGCAAGTCGATGCCCGAGGCGTTTTTCGATCACCTTGAAATGCGGCAAATCTTCAGGACACAGTAGTGTCACGGCGACCCCCGCGGTTTCCGCACGACCGGTTCTTCCGATGCGGTGCAGATAGTCGTTGGGCGACCGGGGAAGTTCGTAATTGACCACATGGGGCAGAAACTGTATATCGATCCCGCGCGCGGCCAGATCCGTGGCTACCAGCACCCGCAATTCCCCCGCTTTAAATCTAGTCAAGGCAGCGGTTCTGCCCCCCTGGCTCATGCCGCTGTGAAAGGTGGCAGCGCTGATCCCGTTATCGAGCAGCTTCTTGGTGACATTGTCGGCCCTTCGCTGCGACGAGGTAAAGACCAGCACCTGTTTCCAATCGCCGGTTTTGATCAGATACCTGAGGAAGGGGCCCTTGCGGCTCGGGTCTACCGTGTAGATCTGCTGGGTGATCAGCTCCGCCTCGGACACCTGCTCCTTGATCTCAACCCGTAGCGGGTTGGTCAGTTGGCTGGTCGCCAACCGCTCCACATCCGCGCCGAACGTGGCTGAAAACAGAAGATTCTGACGCTTTTCCGGGAGCAGGGCGAGGATCTGCTGCACTTCATCCTGAAAGTCCTGCTCGTAGAGCCTGTCGGCTTCATCCAGCACCAAGGTGGCGACAGTGGATAACTGCACGCTATTTTTACCAACCAGCTCAAGCAAGCGACCGGGAGTGGCGATCAGCAGCTCGATCCCTTTCAGTTGGATCATCTGCGGGTTAATGGCGACCCCGCCAAAAACAGCGCCGGTCTTGACCCGAGGGTTTAGATGGCACCCGAGTTGCCTCGCAACGTCATCGACCTGCGCGGCAAGTTCGCGGGTCGGCACTAAGACCAGGGCCTTGAGCCGCCGCCGCTCACCCGGTGCCTGGCACTCGATGAGTTGCAGGAGCGGCAGGATGAAGCCGGCCGTTTTACCGGACCCGGTCTTGGCGATGGCCAGCAGATCCCTTCCCTGCAAAATAGCTGGAATGACCTTGCGCTGAATTGGGTACGGACGCTTGAATTGCTGCTGTTCCGCAATCGCGCTCAACAGTTCGGAACGCAGGCCAAGGGAAGCAAATGACATTGATCGAACTCTCCTCTTCTCTCCTGTACATGCTTAAAAACAAAAACCACAGGAAGCCCTGTGGTCCGGATGCAGCACTCTTATACCATGTTGTACCGTCCGGCGACAATCGCTTTCCCGCTGAGCGGGTTCCTGACGGTTAGGAGGGCATGCCCAAGGGGTTGTTACCAACTACTGTTCCCCCGAAGAAGTTGCATTCATTTTTCCGTGAATTCGGGCCTGCCCGGGCATGAACATTCAAAACCTGGGGAATGAATTGCAGAAAATTTGAATTGACTCTTCCGCCCGAAATGATCATTCCAGAGATTAGAAATGAATTGGCAGAAAAATGAATGCTCACCATTTTTCGCGATGAATATTCAAATTTTTTAAAACCACTTCTCGGAAAATCGAACCAATGTCCGGCACCGGAATGATGATTCAAAAATTTTTGAATTAATTCGTAGAAGAATGAATTGATACTTCCGGCTGGGAGTGATCATTTCTAATATTAGAAAACAATTCGTTGAAAAATGAATTGCAACTTTCGTTTGGAGAATTGATTCAAAAATTTTGGAATCAATTCAAAAAAAATTGAATATCAGCTCTCGCACGAAGTGATCATTCAAAACATTAGAAATAAATTCACCAGCCGACGAATATCATTCGCGAGAAAATGAATCAATTCCGGCAGCGGCGAATGAATTCGTGCGCTGAAAATCATTTTTTTTGCACAGCGACTGACGGAGGGGGACGCTTGGTCACTTGGTGCAGTTACTCGGAGGCCAAGGGCGAGAGAGGCAGAGCTAATGGCTGGCCGTCTTCCTGAGATGCACATTTCGACGAACTCAACCAAGTGACCAGCGTCCCCCCGTCACGTGACCAGCGTCCCCCCGTCACCTTTATTTTGTCTTGGGCGATTCGCGATTAAGGCTATTGTTTTTTTTAGGGTGTTTACTTCGAATGAAGTTGTGCAGATTTTGCGAGGAAATCCACATTGGACCAGCTAATATCCCGCCGCCATGTATGTGGATGTTGCCGAAAGTGTCTGAAATTGTTGCTCCAGACAAAGACGTAAGCTTTTCAGTCAAATGTCCTGCTGTGTCCCACGAATTTGACTGCGGATCATACGACTCGATGACGTCATAAGTGATTCCAGTTCTCCCAGCCCCGTAAACCTCTCCGCCGATGGCATACAATAGTCCATCTCGGCCAAACGCTGCTCCAAGATAATTTCTTGCCGTAGGCATGGGGAATTTGGTTTCCCAGGTATCGGTTGCAGGGTCATACACCTCCAAGATATTGTAAACCCCGTAATCAGGTTCTCCAGGAGCGCCGCCACCGACTATGTATATTTTCCCATCAGGTCCAAGCGCTCCATCCGCCGCCCATCGGCCAGTCGGCATGGGAGATTTGATTTGCCAGATCTTCGTAGAGGGGTTGAAAGCCTGCACCGTGTTATAGTTCCAATAGCCTCCAAAAAGGTAGATGATTCCATCTTTCGCAGTAACTGCAACTGTGTCTCTTTCCTCTAGAAGCATTTGGGGTAAGGAGGTGTCCCAGCTATCGGTAACTGGATCATATGCCCAGACATCCTTCGACGGCGTACTGTCCGTTGACCCACCGAAGAGATATATTTTGCCGTCTAAAGCAGTTGAAGCTCTGTGCCATGCTTTTGGGCCGGGCATTGAGTGTCGATAACTCCATTTTTTAGTGTTCGAGTCATAGCATTCCACAGTAGATCTAAATGCTACAGAATTTGCTTGAGGGTCATATGCTCCTCCGAAAACATAAAGTTTACCATCTTTGCCCTTTGCAGCTCCCATCAGTGACCTAGTTTCATTCATTGGGGCAAGTTGTACAATCTTCAAATGCTCCACATCCTTATGATCCTTAGCGGAAGACCAACTGGCAATTGAAAGTAGCACCGTTATTAGTAGGCATGTCATAAAAATGGTTTTCATGGCGTATCTCCTTTTTGAGTAGCAGGCTTTACCCGCCTCACCCTTTTTGTACGCCAATACATGTCGGGAAAGGCTACTCGAGGTTCGTTTTCGCGAAATAAGATGTGCAAAGCCTAATTTGAAGCCGGGCGTTGTCAAGGCTTGTGAGGCGAAAGCATGGGGGGCGGACGGGACGTTGGGCCCTGGCGTTGGTAAGTTGTTGAGCGGAAGAGCTTTAAAGACAAAGGGCCTGCAGCGGTTAAGCTGTAGGCCCTTTATTATGGCGGAGAGATAGGGATTCGAA
>DNJC01000074.1 GCA_003490025.1 Geobacter sp.
TTTCTCACTCTAAAATAGATCCAGGCTGAGCTGGTCTGTCTCCGCCTTTTTGGACTTCTTGCCTACTCCCCCTCGCCCGCCGGGTTTATCCGCCGAAGCTTCTGCCGCGCAGGTGGGAGAGGGCCGGGGTGAGGTATCCGCTTCCGGCTCTGTCCCGGCAGCGTCCTGCGCCGACTCCGGCAACAGCACCTCGGCAAGCTCCGCGATGAATTCCTTGGGCGGCCGGTCGGCGAATACCCCGTTACCTGTGCCGTCGACCCCGCGCAGGAACAGGTAGAAAATGCCGCCGAAGTGCCGGTCGTAGTCGTAATCGGGTATGCGCAGCCTCAGGAAGCTGTCGAGGGCGACCGTGTAAAGGAGGTACTGCAGCGGATACAGGTTCTGCTCCATCTCGCGCCGCAGCGACGCCTGCCCGTAATCCTCGACGCTGTTCCCCAGGTGGTTCGACTTCCAGTCCACGATGTAATAGCGCCCGCCATGCTCGAAGACCAGGTCAATGAAGCCGAGCAGCATCCCCCGCACCGGCGCGAAGGAGAGCCGGCTGAAAAGATCGGCCATATCGACCGGGAACAGGGGAGCCGCTTCCTTGTCGGCGTTTTTCGCCATGAACCCGGCTACGGCGCCCTTCAATCGCTCGGAGGTAACCGAGGCAAGGGGGAAGAAGAACTCCATCTCGGTGCAGCGCCGCTCCATCCCTATCTGCCCGAGGGTGAACCGGTCCTCCCCAAGCGGCGCCTGCAGCAGGTTCAGCACCATGTCGCAAACGGCGTCGTTCCACTCCGCCGCGAAACCGTGTTTGTCCAGCTGCTCCTTGACGAGCGGCTGGAGCGTCTGCCGGGCGACGGTGAAATCGAGGTCCTCGAAGATCTTGTGCAGGAATATCCCGGCCTTCGCCCCGCGGGGGAAGGCGAAGATGCCGACCGGTTCGACCGCCGTTACCGGCGGCAGCGCCAGCGGGCTCACCTCGTCATGGTCCGGTAGCTCGGCCGTGTGGTGCTGCCTCGACGACAGCGAGGTGAAGCTCGCCACGCGCCAATCCCTGGCGACGCTCCCCTTGAACTCGCGCGGCCGCAGATCCGGCGCGGCGCTTTCCCCGGCCAGGTATCGTTCCCGGTCCGCCGCCGGCATGTCGAGCAGTTCGATCCGTCCGGACGAGGAGTCCGCCAGCGCCTGCAGTTGCCCCCGGATCTCGTCGTCGCTGAGCGCCATCTGCCCCTTCACCGTCGACGCGTCGGGGTGCAGCAGGTAGTGCAACGCGCCTTCGCCTGCGTCCTTGAAGGCGCCCCAGGCGAGGTAGGTGCGGTGCTTGCCGCGGGTCAGCGCGACGTAGAGGAGCCTCAGGCTCTCCGCCAACTCCTCCCGGTCTGCCAGCTCCCGGTTCGAGTCCAGCTCGTCCGAGCCGATGTCGAGCACCACCCGGCCCTCTTCGTTGTGGAACAGGGCGGCCTGCTCCTTCCCGTTGAACTCGACCCAGCAAAAGGGGAGGAACACGATCGGGTATTCCAGCCCCTTGCTCTTGTGGATGGTCACCAGCTTTACCGCGGCCTCGTCCGTTTCCAGGCGGATTTCGTACTCTTCCTTTTTGGCCTTCTCGGCGATCCGGCAGGCAAGCCAGGTGATGACTCCCTCCATGCCGAGCCGTTCCTGGCTCTGCGCCTGGTGGATCGTTTCTACGGCGTGCAGCAGGTTGGTCAGGCGCCGCTCTCCCAGCGGGCGGCAAAGGAGCCGGTTGCGCACGTCACGGCGCTCCATCAGCTGCATCATCATCGAGATGCAGCCGCGGGAACTCCAGGTCTCGTGGTAGCAGCGGAACTCCTCGAGCACCTCCTCCCATCCCTGCTCGTCCTCCATCAGGCGCGCCAGCTCGTCGCCGCTGACTCCGGCGATGTCGGTGGCCAGGGCGCCGCGCAGCAGCGACTCGTGTCCCGGTTCCGCCACCGCCGACAGGATGCGGAGCAGTTCCGCGGCCTCCTCCGATTCGAAGAGGTTGCCCGCGCCGCAAAGGACGCTCGGAATCCCCCTGCGGGTCAGGGCGCGCTGCATGAGCCTCGCCTGGTCGTTGGCCCGCACCAGGACGGCGATGTCGCGCGGTTCGACGCCCCGCTCCTCGTTGCTGTCGTGGTCGGGGATGGTCAGTTTCCCCGCACGACCCTTTCGCAGCAGGCGGCAGATCTCGGAGGCCACCGCCTCCGGCAGGATCTCCCAGGCGTCCCCCTTGTTGATCGGTTTCCCTGTCTCCGTGCGCGGCACGAACCAGAACTTCAGCGGCTCGCTCCCCGCGCCGTTCTCGGCGAGGAGTTTGCGCTCCAGGTCTGCCGCCTCCACCGGGCTGAAGGCGATCTCATCGAAGACGAAGGGAAGCTCGCGCGAGGAGAAGAGCGTGTTGACGGCGCCGATCAGCCCCGGCTCGGACCGGAAGTTCTTGAGCAGGGTGTGCCTGTTTCCGGTCGCCTTGGCCGCTCCCATGTAGGCGAAGATGTCGGCGCCGCGGAAGCTGTAGAT
>DNJC01000044.1 GCA_003490025.1 Geobacter sp.
CGGAGGACGCGGAGAAAAGCTTTTCGGGGTAAGGCAAATCCGAAAGCTCTCACGCAAAGCCGCTAAGACGCAAAGTAAAAGCAGGTCAAAGGCGCTTAACTGGGATGAAGGGGATGCAGGGGATAAAGGCAAAAAACAGGAAATGCTTTGGGGTGAAACCAAAAGGACCTTAGCTTTCCTCGCGTACTCCGCGGCAGTTCTCAGCGTTCTCTGCGTAACGGCTTTAAAAGCCTTATCGCGGAGGACGCGGAGGTTTCGCGGAGTACGCGGAGAGAAGCTTCATTCAGTCTCAAAGCAGGATGAATCTAGTAGGCGAGCGCCGTGGATGACACGCAGTATATAGACGGTCCTTCCTGAGATACGGAAGATGGTGCGGTAGGCGCCATACAACTGGTGGCGATAGGTTGTACCGAGCAACTCGTTTTCCGGGATCAAAGAGCAGCGTTCAGGAAACTGCTCAAGCGCCTCTATTTGCTCCTCAAGTCGCAGAATGAAGGCGGTGGCAGCCTCCTGGTTGTCGGCTGCGATGTAAGTCCAGATCTCCTCTACATCGCGTTCGGCAATCTGGGTAATCTCGACGTTATAGCTTACGGCCATTCTTGAACTCTTTCAGGAAAGCGCGCGCCGAGCGAGTCTGACCACCGGAAACCTGAACCTCTGCCTCAGACAACAGGCGACCAAGGTTCATCGCCTTGAGATGCTTTTCGTAAACCCTGGCGTCGATAATTACCGCATCGGCCCGGCCATTGACAGTCAGCACCATCGGCCGACCGCTCTGGTGCACGTGATCAAGTATTTCCCGTGTATGCCGCTTGAGATCGGTAACCGAGCGAATGTCTTCTGCTAGACTGATGGGCATAGCATACCTCATGTTATTTGGTGTCATATTCAGCACTATATTATATGCGCTGACTTTGCCTGTCAATTGGGGATTCATCAGAGCATACCCATCCCCCTCCTGTCCTCCCCCTTGAAGGGGGAGTTTTTGCCTCCTTGCGTACTCTGCGGCAGTTCTCAGCGTTCTCTGCGTAACTGCTTTAAAAGCCTTATCGCGGAGGACGCGGAGGTTTCGCGGGGTACGCGGAGAGAAGCTTTTTGGGGTAAAGCAAATCCAAAAGCTCTCACGCAAAGCCGCTAAGACGCAAAGTGAAAGCAGGCCAAAGGCGTTTAACTGGGATGAAGGGGATGCAGGGGATAAATGCAAAAAACAGGAAATGCTTTGGGGTGAAACCAAAATGTCCTTAGCTTTCCTCGCGTACTCTGCGGCAGTTCTCTGCGTGCTCTGCGTAACTGCTTTTGTCTTTTAAGGAGCTTATTGTGTCTCGATTGTCTGCTGAAATGCTGGTGGGCCGCCTGGGGCTGTCCCGCCACCCGGAAGGGGGCTGGTACCGCGAGTGCTACCGCTCCCCCGAAGCCGCACCCGCGGCGGGCCTGCCTGAACGCTTCGGCGGTCCCCGTTCGTTTTGCACCTCTATCTACTTCCTCCTGGGACGGCAGGACATCTCCCGCCTGCACCGGATCAAGTCGGACGAGCTGTGGCACTTCTACGCCGGCGCTTCCCTGACCGTTCACGTCATCTCCCCGGATGGGGATTACTCGAAGCTGCTCCTCGGCTCCGACCTCGCCCGCGGCGAGACGTTCCAGAGGGCGGTGCCGGCGGGGTGCTGGTTCGGTGCGGAGGTGTCCGGCGAGGGGGAGTATGCCCTGGTCGGCTGCACGGTCTCACCCGGCTTCGACTTCGCCGACTTCGAGATGGGGGAGAGGGAGGAACTGCTGCGCCTGTACCCGTCGCATGCCGACATGATCACGCGCCTCACCGGAAGCGGCTCTTAAGCTGTGTCTTTGCTTTCCCTGCGTTCTCAGCGGAACAGATTTCAGGCTCAAAGCCTTATCGCGGAGGACGCGGAGGTCTCGCGGGGTACGCAGAGAGAAGCTTTTTGGGGTAAAGCAAATCCAAAAGCTCTCACGCAAAGCCGCTAAGACGCAAAGAGAAAAACAGGTCAAAGGCGTTTAACTGGGATGAAGGGGATGCGGGGGATAAATGCAAAAAACTGGAAATGCTTTGGGGGGAAAAATCAAATTCGTGCCTTTGATTTCCCCGCGTTCTCCGCGGCAGTTCTCTGCGTTCTCTGCGTAACAGCTTCCGCATCGATCTGGCCCTGTTTTTTTGTTGCATAGTGGACATTCTATGTTTACTATTAAACACAAAGGGGGCCGAGCCATGCCAGCCAGCGCGATCCAACAAAGGACCAACGATTTCCGAAGCCCCGAGGGGCGCTCCGCTTTGGCGAAGATGGTGATAAAGCTGTTCCAGCTTTGGGAGATTCCCACCGCCGATCAGCTTGAACTGCTCGGGTTGAGTGTAAAGAGCCGTTCCCTCTTGGCTCGGTACGCTAAAGGTGACGCGCTGCCGGAAGGACGCGATACTCTGGACCGCGTCGGGTGGCTCCTGGCGATCCACAAAGCACTCCGGCTCTTGTATCCGCAGAACCCCGAGATTCGTTACTCGTGGGTAAATCGCCGCAACGAAGCCTTTGGTAATCTGCGGCCCCTGGACGTGATGAAGGAGCAGGGGATCATCGGCCTGGCCCGTGTCTCTCGCTACCTCGACTACTACAGGGGGCTTTAGTGAAGCCTCTGTTCGATAGGGTCAGGGACTTTGACGATGACGTCTTCCGGAATATGGTGTCCCTGCGTGAATCGCAGGATCTGTTTGACGACCTGACAGTTGAGGAGGGAGCGACTCAGTACGCGATCGCCGCAGAGGCCCGGGTCAAGTCAAACGCCCCCTTGGGACTCATCGAAAGAGGATTCCACTACACCACTGCCGTGGACTACCCCTTCACCAACGAACCGTACCTCCTGTCCCGGTATGGCAATGGGTCCTTCGGGGTCTGGTACGGTGCTCTGGATCTCGAAACGACGATATACGAAACCCTTTACCACACCGTGAGGGAAGAATCGAAGATAGAGGGTCTCACAGGTATCCTGAAGAGGGAAAGGGCCGTCTACCTGGTGAAAACGCGTGCGATCCTTATCGACTTGGTAGGCAAGGAAAAGAGATATCCGGACCTGATTTCAGACAGCTACGCTCTGACCCAGCAAATCGCTGAACGAGTCCATAAAGAGCACTCCGGGCTGTTGGCGCCATCGGCCCGATACTCCGGTACCAACGTGGTAGCCTTTACCCCGAAGATCCTGAGCGATCCCAGGGTGAACTGCTACCTGACTTACACCTACGACTATCTGAAGAAAACTGCAGTCGTGGAGCGGCGGCCAGGCGAGGTGATTCTCGTGCGGACATTCGGATAAGCTACGAATATCCAAATTACGCCTCAATCAAAGAGCCTCCCCGACCATCGGGAGGCTCTTTGGTTTTTTGCTGGATTATCGACATGTTAAGTGACCGGCTAGGGTGACCCGGCGGGGCTTTTTAGCGGGGCGTCACTTGCCGCTTTCTATTACGCCGCAGGCGATACGGGCGCCGGCGTTGCCGGCGGGGTCGCTCATGTTGTCATCGGGATCGGCGTGGATGACTATGGCGGTGGCGCCAGGTTTGAGCAGCGAAGCCGGCCCCTTCTTCAGCGTTGCGCCGGTGGCGATCACCGTCGCCTGCGCCGTGCCGTCCTCCTTCACCTCCAGGTTCGGGAAGTCCCCCGCATGCTTGCCGGCAGGGTTCTCCATGCCGTGATGCTTTTTGAAGGGGTTGAAGTGTCCTCCTGCGGACTTGAAATCCGGGGGGGTGCAGGTGCCGGTTTCGTGGATGTGAAAGCCGTGTCTGCCGGGAAGAAGCCCGGAAACCTTCACCTTCACCTTGACCCCGTCCTTTTGCTCGGTAAGGGTCGCCGTCCCTATGCTCTTCCCGTTCGCGTCCCGAATGTCGGCATGCGCCTGCATCCCATGGCTTTTTGCCTGCGCGACGCCGGCGATGAGGCAGAGGCAGGCGCAGATAGCCGGCAGCTTCGATATCTTCATAGATAACCTCCGATTTCATTTTTGATTTGCCACGCCGGTAATTCTAGTCCGCCGCAGCTTGACGTCAACCAAAGTCAGAAGCCTTTTACGCGGAGGACGCGGAGAGAAGCGTTTCACGCAAAGCCGCTAAGACGCAAAGAGAAAAACAGGTCAAAGGCGTTTAACTTGGATGAAGGGGATGCAGGGGATAACTGCAAAAAACTGGAAATGCTTTGGGGTGAAAACCAAATTCGTGCCTTAGCTTTCCCCGCGTACCCCGCGGCAGTTCCCAGCGTTCTCTGCGTAACAGCTTTTAGGCTCAAAGCCTTATCGCGGAGGACGCGGAGAGAAGCTTTTTGGGGTAAAGCCAAATAGTCGAATCAAATGCGTCTCACGCAAAGCCGCTAAGACGCAAAGTGAAAGCAGGCCAAAGGCGTTTAACTGTGATGAAGGGGATGCAGGGGATAACTGCAAAAAATTGGAAATGCTTTTGGGTGAAAACCAAATTCGTGCCTTAGCTTTCCCCGCGTACCCCGCGGCAGTTCTCAGCGTTCTCTGCGTAACTGCTTTCAGGACGCTCTACTCAAGCGCCGCACGCACCTTGGCGGCGAACTCGGACACCGAGAACGGCTTCTGGATGAAATGCACCCCCTCGTCGAGCACGCCGTGGTGCGCTATGACATTGGCGGTGTAGCCGGACATGAACAGTCGCTTCAGGTTCGGATAGAGGGAGAGAAGGCTTTTCGCCAGGTCCCGGCCGTTCATCTCCGGCATGACCACGTCCGTTATCAGCAGGCGGATCTCCCCGGAGTGCTCCCGCGCCAGCTGGATCGCCTCGCCCGGCGTGTGCGCCGAAAGTACCCGGTACCCCTGGCGGACGAGCATCATCTCGACGATGCTCAGTATCGCCGCCTCGTCCTCCACCAGGAGGATGGTTTCCTTCCCGCGTGCGGCCGGAAGGGCGCAGGGCTCTGGTGCGGGGGGCGGGGCATTGCCGTGCCGGCGCGGCAGGTAGATGGCGAAGGTGGTCCCGATCCCCGGCCTGCTGCTCACGCTGATGCTCCCCTCATTCTGCTTCACCACCCCGTAGACGGTCGCCAGCCCCAGGCCGGTCCCGGCGCCCACCTCCTTGGTGGTGAAGAACGGCTCGAAGATGTGGGAGAGGGTCTCCTCGTCCATGCCGCAGCCGTCGTCGCTGATGCTGACGCGGACGTACTCCCCTGGCGCGAACCCCTCGTGCGGCGCGCAGCGGCTCTCGTCGATGAGGCTGTTCCCCGTCTCTATGGTTATGGTGCCGATGTCGGCGATGCAGTCGCGCGAGTTGACGCACAGGTTGGCGAGGATCTGGTCGATCTGCGACGGATCGACCAGCACCGGCCAAAGGCCCGCGTGCGGTTTCCAGACCAGCTTGATCCTCTCGCCGATCAGCCGTTGCAGCATCTTCAGCATGTTTCCCACCGTCTCGTTCAGGTCCAGCACCTTGGGAGAGGCGGTCTGCTTGCGGGCGAAGGCGAGCAGCTGCCGGGTGAGGTCGGCCGATCGTTCCGCCGCCATGCGGATCTCCTCAAGCCCTGCCTGGAGCCTGTCCCCGGGTTCCATGTCCATCAGGGCCAGGTTCGCGTGCCCCAGGATCACGCTCAGCATGTTGTTGAAATCGTGGGCCACCCCTCCCGCCAACCGGCCGATCGACTCAAGCTTCTGCGCCTGCAGGAGCTGGGCCTCCAGCCGGCTCGTCTCCTCCTTCGCCCGCTTGCTCTCCGTTATGTCGGTGGCGATGCTCAAAAGGACCCGCTTCCCCTTGTTCACCCTCCCAAGCGGCGTGGTCTGGAAATCCCAGACCCTCTTGGAGCCGTCCTTCGCCGTGACGACCCATTCCCCGTTGTACCGGGTCTGGTCGATGGAAAAGAGGTTGTCGATGTACTGTTTCTCGACCCCGGTCCGCTCCCCGTAGGCCTTCTCCGTCCAGTCGCTCAGCGTCGGGATGTCGTCGATGGTGTAACCCGACAGCCTGGTCCAGCCGGTGCTCAGCAGGAGCACCCGGTCTTCCTCGTCATGGATCATGGTGGGGAAGGGGGAGTTGGCCACCGCTATCTGCAAAAGCGCCTGGGCTTCGCGCAGCTCGGCCGTGCGCTCCTCCACCCGTTGCTCCAGCTCCTGGGCCTGCTCTTCGATCATACGGAAGGCGATGGCGTTTTTGAGGGCGAGGGCGATGGGGGGCGCCAGCAGGGCGATCGCCTGCGTCGTTTCGTAGATGCGCTGCAGGGTGTGCAGGTCGAACAAAAGGAGCAGGCCGACCAATTCGCCGCCGACGCAGAGCTTGTAGCGCACCATCGACTGGATTCCGGCGCGCTGCAAAGGGGGCAAGAGCGGATGCCCCTGCGGGAGTTCCTCGGGAAGAAGGGGGATTTCCTCCGGGGTACTCCTGTAGCAGAAAAGGTTGAGCTCCTCCGGGGTGAAGAGGGCGGCGCGTCGCGCCGGGCTGACGTTCAAAAGCTCGTGCGCCACGGAAGGGTTGTCGCTGTGGGCAAGCACCATCACGGTCCTCGCCCCGGTGAGCTCGCGCAGGTGCTCGGTCAGCACCTCTCCCAGCCTTTGGGGCGAAGACGAGACCAGCAGTTCCGAGATGACCTCGACGGCCATCAGCTGGGCGGCTGGGGAAAATCCGGGATCTTTCCGGCTGTTCAAATCGACTCCTCCCGGGGGCGCGCCGCCATCGCCCTGGCCTGCGCCTTGAGCAGCTCTGCCAGGGCGGGCTCCAGCGTCACAGCCTCCACCCGCCAGGGAAGCCCGGTATACTCGGAAAATTCGGCCAGTTCCTCCCTCGGCGCCGGGGTAATCCCGGTGTCCAGGTAGACCAGCGCGCCGCGGTTCTCGCCCATGAGTTCCCTTGCCACCGGCCTGCTCAGCCCCAGTTCGTGTCCCATGACGTGCTTCCAGCGCCGCGCCCATTCCGGCAGGACCAGGAAAGCCTCCTCCCGCATCAGTTCCCGGTAGCGCTCCCTGCCGACCAGGAACTGGGCGCAGTTGATGGCGTCGATCCTTCCCGCCTTGAACCGCCGCACCAGGTCGAGCATACCCGGCGAGCAGTCGCCGTAAACGAGCACGATGAGGCGTTCTTCGTTCGACTGTCGCCGCAGTTCGGCCTGCAGCTCCGCTTCCAGGTTGGGCGGATTCATGTGCAGCATCGAGTCCAGGAACAAAAGCGAACCCGAGATCAGCCCCTGGCGGTGCAGCTGCAGCAACTCGTCCCTGACAACTCCGCAGCTGAGCCACAAGGTTTCACGATTCATTGGAGCCTCCCTGTTGCCGGGTAGCGGACGGCGGCCCCGTGCATCGCCAGCAGGTTTTCCGCAGGAGTGGCCTGCGGGATGTCGCCTCCCGAGTTGGCCAGTATGAAATGGCCGCCGTGGGCGGCGGCCTGCAGGCAGTCCAGGCTCATCTGCTGCATCTCCTCGGCGCCGACCGAGGCGAAGGCCAGGTTGTCCAGGTTGCCGAGGAGGTTGAAATGCGGACCGACCAGGCGCCTCGATTCGACCAGGTCGTCCCTGGAACCGGCGACGGCGCCGACGACGCCGGGGATGCCTGGAAGGAGGTCGAGCGTCTGGTTGATGCTCCCGCCCGTGCTGCTTATGATCTTGGGACCGTCGATCCGGGCCAGGATTTCCCGCAGGTGGGGGAGGACGGCATCGACGAACAGCGCGCGCGGGGCGATCTCGGCGCATGCCATCCCTTCGGTGAACACCAGGCAGTCGGCGCCCGCCTCCACGAGGGCGTTCCCCAAGGCGACGAGGAAATCCCCGCTGTAGCTCAGGAGGTTTCGGGCCGCCCCCGGCTCGAACAGCACCGTTTCCATCCAGAGGTCGAGGCCGACCAAAAGCGACGGCAGGATCCCCGGACCCGGCAGCACCGCGATGACCGGGACCCTTTCCTGGTAAAGCTGCGCCAGCGCTCGGGTAGCCTCCAGGATGAACGAAAGCCGCCCGTCCCCGGGGCCGGGGAGTCGCAGGTCGAGCGCCCGGGCCACGGTCGGCGCCGCGGGCCTCCGCATGTTGGGAGTCTGCAGGCCGCTCCAGACGGTCTCCCCGCCGAAGGCTTCCGCGATGGCGCTGAAGTCGAACGGCGCCAGCACCAGGTCGAAGCCGAAGCTCGACTGGAGCGCCTGCTGCGCCTGCAGATAGGCGCCTGCATCGCTGTACAGGGTGCGCAGGTCGCACCCTGTGAGGTTGGCTCCGTAGGCTCCCAGGATGGCGAAGGCGGGTACGCGGTCGACCGGCCGCCCGGAAAGGGTGTTCATGACGCGCTGGTAGGAGTTCATGGCGCCCCCGGTCCCTTCACCTCGGCCTGGAGCCGGGTGAAGAGCTCGTCGGCCCCGATGGCGTTTCGGGCGGTGCCGTCGCCGCCTACCTCCGAGACCAGTTCCGGGCGCCAGTTGAACACCGCTCCTCCCACCGCCAGCTTCAGGTGGTTCTGCAGCCCCTCCCTGTCGATGAGTTCGCGCAGTTTTCTGATGTTCAACGCGGTGGTCTGCATCATGGCCGAGGCGCCAATGACGCTCGCCCCGACCTCCAGCGCCTTTTCCAGGAACTGCTCGGCCGGGACGTCGTTACCCAGGTCTATGACATCCCAGCCTGCGGCCTTGAGGAACAGTCCCATGGTCCTTCGGCCCAGGCTGTGAAAGTCGTCCTCGATGTTTCCGATTACGGCCTTCCCCTTGTGGCTCTCCTTCGTTCCGAGGTCGGGGAGGCAGGAGATCAGGGTGTCCTCGGCGATCTTGGAGGCGACGAAGTTCTGTGCCAGGGACATGGTTTCCTCTTCCCACATCTTCCCGAGCCGGATGATGGCCGGGTCGAGTATGTCCGAGATGACCTGCGCGGGAGCGAATCCGCAGGCGAGGGCTTCGGAAACGATATCCGCGGCGCCGGCGCGATCGGCGTTGATCATGGCGTTCAACAGTTGTTGACACAGATCGGCAGGGGACATCGGGAAATCCTCTTCGTGATTTGTCTGTAGGAGCATGAAAGGCGGTTCTCTGGTCTTCGGTGCCGCTTTGCGATGTCTGCGCGGCTCTTCGAATATGCGGTACAAGGGTAAAGAGAGTCGAGGTTTATCGCGAAAGTGTATCGGAGCGGGGATGGGTCGTCAAATGACTTTGTCTATGCCATGCCGTCGTATTTCAGATACAGTTCAACTCATGGTCTTTGCCAGATAATGCCGGACAAAAAGAGACGCGCCTGCTCGTTATGCCATCGAGCAGGCGCGTCACAAAAAGCATCGGTGCAGCGGGAAGTCCCCCTTCGACAAAGGGGGGAGGTTTTATGGTTTCGCCTTGATCATCTCTATCTCGAGGTTGATCGCCACCTCTTCGCCGACCGCGACTCCGCCGGTCTCAAGGGCCGCGTTGTAGACCAGGCCGAAATCCTTCCGGTTGATCTTGGTGCTGGCGACGACGCCGCTTCTCAGGTTGCCCCACGGGTCCTTGCTCTCCCTGGTCGGACCTTCCACATCGAGCACCACCTGCCTGGTCACGCCGTGCAGGGTGAGATCGCCGGTCACTTTCAGTTTTCCCTTCCCTGACTTGGCGACCTTCCTGGAGACGAAGGTTATGGTCGGGTACTTGGCTACGTCGAAAAAGTCGGCGCTTTTGAGGTGCGCGTCGCGCTTGGCCATATTGGTGTTGACCGAGGCGGCGTCGATGGTGACGGAAACCTTCGACTTGGCGATCTCCTTGTCGTTGATCTCGACCACGCCGCTGTGTTTTTCGAAACTACCCGTCACGTTGGACACCATCATGTGGCGGACCTTGAACCCGACGCTGGAGTGGTCCGGGTCGATGTCGTAGTTGGCGGCGAAGGAGAGGAGGGGGAGCGACAGCAGTGCTGCGGCGGCGACGGATGTCAGTAACTTTTTCATGATCATTCTCCTTTTGCTGTTTGCAAATTGATTTTAGTTGATATGTTTTGATGTTGAACTATTGCCCCAAAAAAAAGTCGTTTATGTCTTCGTTATTTCTTCCCCTCCCTTAATCCCAGTTTTTTGCACAGCTGTCCCAGTGTTTCCTGTTCCTCCTCGGTGAGCGTGCCCATCTCGGAGATGATGGCTGCCTCGATCTGGGCGAACGCCTTCCCGGCCAGTTCCCTGCCGGTCTCGGTGAGGACGATCGAGTAGTAGCGGCGGTCCTCGACGGAGCGCTCGCGCCTGACCAGTCCCTGTTTCTCCAGGTTGTCGACGACCAGGGTGATGTTGCCGGTGCTCTTCAGGATCTTCGCCGCCACATCGCGCTGGCACATCGCCCCCTTGTGGAGCAGGGCCTCCAACACCCCGAACTGGCTGATGGTGAGGTCGTGCTCCGCCATTTTGCGGCTTACCCTGGCGGTGACGGACTCGGCTGCGCGCATCAGCTTCGTGTAGGTGTTGAGGCAACGGTATGATCTGCTCTCCGGCTTCACGTCTTTCTCCCCGTTGAAAAAATCAACGTCGTATAGATTGATGTTAAACTATATCCTTTCGCCGCTGTTGTCAACGGGTTTTTTTCGAGGCATGAAACCGAAAAGCGGTTACGCGGAGAACGCGAAGAAAGGCCGTCCGATCCCCCTCCCCCGGAGGGGGAGGGTTGGGGAGGGGGCAAGCCTGCTGATGTTCGCCCTGACCTGCTGGCCGGACGCGGACCTTCCCCCCTCCCGACCTCCCCCCTCCGGGGGGAGGAGCTGTATCGCGCGGCCCCCTCCGGGGGAGGAGCGGTATCGCTCGTTCCCGGGCGGGAGCTTGGGAACGGGTGGGAAAAGCGCGCGAAAGTACTGTAGCTGTGGACCATTGATGACGAAGAGGGGAGAGTGAGGGAGGGTCTCCCAGTCACAAATCACTGTATGACGCTTGCCAAATGTGTTTTTTAGTGAAAGAATGTCAAATCCGCAGGGCCAAAACTGGATGGTTGAGAGGGCGGTTGTCATGGACCGGTATGATGAAATGTTGATGAAGGTTCTTCATCTCGGCTTCGAGATCTCGCAGATCAAGGACATCGACCTGCTGCTGGAGAAGATCCTCAGCGAGGCGCGCTCCTTCACTAACTGCGATGCCGGCTCGATCTATGTCCGGGAGGGGCAGCAGCTCAAGTTCAGTTATGCCCAGAACGACACCTTGCAGAGGCAACTGCCGCCGGGCAGAAAACTCCCTTATTCCACCTTTACGGTGCCGATCGACTACAGCTCGATCGCCGGTTACGTCTGCTCGAACGGGAACATCCTGAACATCCCGGACGTGGCGGAGATATCCGCCGTCTATCCCTTCTCCTTCAACCGCCGCTACGACGAGCTGACCGGGTACCATACCCATTCCATGCTCACCTTCCCGCTGAAGAACTCCAGAAACGACGCCATCGGCGTGCTGCAGCTGATAAACGCCAGGGACGAGGACGGCAACCTGGTCCCGTTCGCCCAGAAGAACGACCAGATCATCACCTACTTCGCCAACAACGCCGCCACCGCCGTCGAGCGCGCCAAGATGACCCGCGAGATCATCCTGCGCATGAACAGGATGGCGGAGATGCGCGATCCCAAGGAGACCGGCCCGCACGTGAACCGGGTTGCCGCATACGCCGTGGCGCTCTACGAGGCATGGGCCGGCAGGACCGGGCTGACGCAGCTCGAGATCGACAAGAACCGCGACGTGCTCCGCATGGCGGCGATGCTGCACGACGTGGGGAAGGTCGCCATCTCGGACACCATCCTGAAGAAACCCGGGCGCTTCACCCCGGAGGAATTCGACGCCATGAAGAAGCACACGCTGTACGGCGCCGATCTCTTCGCCGACATCTACTCGGACTTTGACGAGTCGGCGGCGATGGTTATACTGAACCACCATGAGCGCTGGGACGGCAACGGCTATCCCGGGCATGTCGATCCCCGCACCCATGAGCCGCTGCCGGGCTTCGAGGCCGGGGAGGGGAAGGCGCGGGGGAAGCGTGGGGAGGAGATCCCGCTTTTCGGGAGGATCGTCGCCCTCGCCGACGTCTACGACGCGCTTTCCTGCAGCAGGTGCTACAAGGATGCCTGGGACCATGACAAGGTGCTCGAAACGATCAAGGAAGAGGCGGGGAGGCAGTTCGACCCGGAACTTGTCGAGGTGTTCTTCGAATGCTGCCTTGAGTCTTTCCACCAGATAGCCGAGGTCTACCCCGATCAGTACGTCTCCCACCCTTTGCCCCAGCCGTGAGCGCCGGCGCCGGCGCCGGCGCCTAGCAATTGACAATTGACAATTGACAATTGACGACGATTTTCGACGATTGACGATCCTGATTCGCAATAATCTTCCGCCAACTGCTCATCGACTTCCCCCTTTGGAAAAGGGGGGCGGGGGGATTTCTCCTGGCTCGCACCTGCTTCAAATCCCCCTAAATCTCCCTTTGTTAAAGGGGGACTTCCCGTACTGATGCAAGCTCCTGCAGATGAGGGGGCTTCGCCTACTTTGCCGCCGAACGCAAACTCCCCCTCGCCCTCCGGGAGAGGGTCGGGGTGAGGGCGTTGGCGTTCTGCAATGTCGGGGTACCCTTTTCACTTCGTGGCAACGCCCTCACCCGGCCTTCGGCCACCCTCTCCCGGAGGGCGAGGGGATGGGACGACCCCTCGGCAGAACACTCCTTTCGTTTGCAATGGAGGTGCACGATGAGATTGCTTGTCCTGCTGGTCCTGCTACTCGTGTTTCCCCTTTCGCTCCGGGGACAACAGGCGCAGGTCTCCGTTATCCAGGCGCGCGGCACCATCAACCCGGTGACGGCGAGCTTCCTGAAGAAGAACCTGGAGGGGGCGGCGAAACGCGGGGACCGGCTGCTCCTGGTGGAACTGGACACGCCGGGAGGACTCGACACCGCCATGCGCGACGCGGTACAGGCGATCTTCGCCAGCCCGGTCCCGGTTGCCGTCTACGTGACGCCGTCCGGCGCCCGCGCCGCTTCGGCCGGCGCCGTCATCGCGCTTGCCGCGGACATCCTCGCCATGGCGCCCGGCACCAACATCGGCGCGGCCCACCCGGTGACGCTCGGCGGGGAAAATAAGGACAAGGTGATGGAGGCGAAGGTCGTGAACGACTCCGAGGCGTACCTGGAGGGGATCGCCAGGAAGCGCGGCCGCAACGTCGATATCGCCAAACGGATGGTGCGGGACAGCATCTCGCTCACCTCGGAGGCGGCCTTGCTGGAGCATGTGGCAGACCTCCTGGCGGCGAACCGCCAGGAACTCTTGTCCAGGCTCGAAGGGCGCAAGGTGGTGCGGGACGGCGTGGAAACGGTGCTGCATCTCTCGGACGCGAAGGTGGTCGTGCACGAGATGGGGATCCGCGACAAGATCCTCGACGCCATCAGCAGCCCCGACATCGCCTACCTGCTGATGCTGCTCGGCATCATGGGGATTTTCTTCGAACTCGCCAACCCCGGGGTGATCCTGCCGGGGGTGATCGGCGGCATCTCGCTGCTCCTCTCCTTTTTCGCCTTGCAGACCCTGCCGGTCAACTACGCGGGGATGGCCCTGATCCTGCTCGCCATCGTCTTGTTCATCGCGGAGATCAAGGTGGTCTCCCACGGCATGCTCGCCGTCGGCGGGATGGTCGCGATGGTGCTCGGCTCGCTCATGCTGTTCCCGTCCTCGGAGCCTTACCTGCGTCTTTCCTGGAGCACCATCGCGGTGACGGTGCTCTCGACCACCGTCTTTTTCGTGGTGGTGATCGCCAAGGTGGTGCAGGCGCACCGGGAGAAGCCGATCACCGGTGTGGAAGCGATGCCGGGTCAACGCGGGGTGGCCGACACCGACATCATGCCGGAAGGAAAGGTGCTGCTGGGCGGGGAGTACTGGAACGCGACGAGCGGCGAGCCGATCGCCAGGGGCGAGAAGGTGGAGGTCGTCGCGGTGAAGGGGTTGTCGTTGACGGTGAAGAGGGTGTGACGGCAGGAGCGGGTTAAAACCGTGGGCCACAGAGGAAATCTGAGAAAGTCCGCGAAACCCTAAGGCTGGGCTTCTTGGAAGTCCTCAGATTTTCTCTGTGGCTGATGATTTTTGGTGTGGGATGTGGGGCGGTAGCCCGCTCTAAAAGTGGTGCGGTACCGGCAGGCACCCTTCCTGGTTCAGCGCGTCCAGGTAGAGGGAGCGCAGCTGGATGAACGCCTGGGAAAGCCTCTCGATCAGGGCGGCGTGGCTGCAGCCGACCAGCTCCAGGAGCCCGTTTTGCTTGTTCGAGACCAGGCGGTCGATGTGCGCGCTCCTGCGGTTGATGTCGACGTGGGTGTGCCCCTGGGCATGGCTTATCAGGCTCAGCATGGCGTCGGTGACGAAGACATCGATGGCGTAGATCGCCGCCACTTCCGGGTGCTCTTTCAGCTGGAACACCACGCGCAGGTCGGGATGGGGGAACTCGATACCCGGAAGGTGATCCGGCCCGATGTAGTACGAGGTGGCTACCGGCAGCACCTCGATGAAGCAGTTCAGCAGGCTGGACTCGATTTCGATCGGGGTCCGTACCGGCAGCTTCTGAGCAGCCCGTGAAAATTGCTCGCCATGTTCAAGATAGAGAGAAAGCCTCATATGCTCACCTGTATGGGTTTTTTGTCGTTAAAGACCACAAGATAAAAATAATACCGACGGTGGGCAAAAAGCAAGTCACCTCACGCGATTATCCGACCCCCCCCTGGATCCCACTTTCCCAAAGGGGGACTCCGGTTCCCGCCCCCTTTGCGCCGGTGAAGTCTGTTGACATCGGCGCGCCATCTATGCCATTAATTTCCCTGCTTAGCAACAATTTTCCGCTGCCGTAGATCTCCCTCCCCTTCGAGGAGGGGATGAGGATCTTTCCTTGCATTCTAAAGCGTTTCCTCCCAATCCTTCAAAAACGGCGTCCCGCCGGCGGCCGGCTGGCCGGCTCCGGCGGAACTTCGCCCGCATCTTCGCCCCTCTTTTCATCACGCTCCTCGTCGTCGCGGCCGGCACGGTCGGCGCCGCGCAGAGTACCAAGGGGCGGGGATCGGTCAGGCCGCCCATCGTCGTGGGGGGGGACTTCAACTACCCGCCTTACGAATTCGTCGACAAGAACGGCTACCCCACAGGCTTCAACGTGGAGCTGACCAGGGCGATCGCCGATGTGATGGGGCTCGAGGTGGAGATCCGCCTAGGTCCCTGGGACGGCATGCGTAAGAACCTGGAGAGCGGCGAGGTCGACATCCTCCAGGGGATGGCGTTCTCCAAGGAGCGCACCAGCGAGGTCGACTTCTCGACGCCGCACGCGATGCTGTACCAGTCGATCTGGACCAGGAGGGACGACCGGAGGATCCGGTCGCTGGAGGGGCTGCGCGGCAAGGAAGTCATCGTGATGAGAAACAGCATCATGCACGACTTCATGCGCGGGTACGATCCGACCGCCAAGCTGATCCTGACCGACACCATCGCCGACGCCCTCCGGCTTCTGAACGACGGCAAGCACGACTGCGCCCTGGTCTCGAAGCTGACCGGAAAGTACCTGGAAAAGGAGCTGGGGCTCAAACGGGTCATCCCGGTGGCGGAGGCGATCATCACCCAGCCGTACGGGTATGCGGTGAAAAAGGGGAACGCGGAGCTGCTGGCCCAGTTCAACGAGGGGCTCGCCATCCTGAAGCGCTCCGGACAGTACCAGGAGATCCGCGGCAGGTGGTTGGGGGTGCTGGAAGCGCAGCCGATGACGTGGAAAAGGGCTGCCCGGTATGTGGCGCTGGTGGCCGTGCCGCTAGTTTTGATACTGGGCGTCACGGTGGTATGGTCGAGGACCCTGCAGAAAAAGGTGGCGCAGCGGACGGAGGAGCTGGCCCGCGAGGTGGCCGAGAAGCAGAGGGCCCTGGAGGAATTGCGGCTGCACCAGGACCAGTTGGTCCAGGCGGACAAGATGGCTTCACTGGGGATACTCGTCGCCGGCGTGGCCCATGAGATCAACAACCCCAACGGCCTCATCCTCTTGAACCTGCAGCGCATCGAGGAGATCCTGCGCACCTCGCAGCCGATACTCGACGATTACCGCCGGGATAACGGCGACTTCAAGCTCGGGCGCTACAGCTATGAGAGGGTGCGCGAGGAACTGCCGCACATGCTCTCCGAGACCCAGGACGCCGCCAAGAGGATCAAGAGGATCGTCTCGGAGCTGAAGGATTTCGCGCGGCGCGACAGCGCGGAGCTGACCGAGCTGGTGGACATGAACCTCTGCGTGCAGGCCTCGCTGCGCCTGGTCGAGAACACGGTGGTGAAGAGCACGCAGCGGATCAACGCGAGTTACGCCGACGAGCTTCCCCCGGTGCGGGGGAACAGCCAGCGCATCGAGCAGGTGATCGTGAACCTGCTTTTGAACGCGAGCCAGTCGCTGGAGGGGAGCGGCAAGAACATCTACCTCGCCACCCGTCTGGACCGTTTCCGCCGGCTCGTGCAGGTGACGGTGCGGGACGAGGGGAGGGGGGTGGCGGCGGAGCACCTGTCGCGCCTGACCGATCCCTTCTTCACCACCAAGAGGGACGAGGGTGGGTGCGGGCTGGGGCTTTCCATTTCGGCCGGCATAGTGCGGCAGCACGGCGGCACGATCAGCTTCGATTCGGAGCCCGGGCGGGGGACCACCGTCACCCTGGAGTTTCCCTGCTCCGGCGTGGACGATGCCGGGTCCGGGTCCAACAGCTCTCCCTCGCCCTCCGGGAGAGGGTTGGGGTGAGGGAGGTGGCGGCTAGCACCCACTTCCTTCGTGGCACCGCCCTCACCCGCCCTTCGGGCACCCTCTCCCGGTGGGCGAGGGGTTAGATGGTAGACTGCCGCCGCGCGAAGTGCGATTCATCAACCCATGGAGACGTCCCACCTTATCCAACTCAGCCAGGCTCTCCCTCGCCCTCCGGGAGAGGGTCGGGGTGAGGGAGGTGCCCGCAGTGGTGAAGCCGAAACTTCCGGAACAGGTAAGAGAGTTCGCAAGGTCGCTGAGGTTGCATCAGACGGATGCGGAGATCCTGCTCTGGCTGCTGTTGAAGAACAGGAGTTTGGGGTTCAAGTTCCGGAGGCAGCATCCTGTGGGGCGGTATGTCCTCGATTTGTACTGCCACGAGGCTCATCTGTGTGTTGAAGTGGATGGCGGGCAGCACAACAGCGAGGTGTCTCGAGATGAACAGCGAACTGCGGAACTCAACAAGGCAGGCATCAGGGTAATCAGGTTCTGGGACAACGAGGTGCTGAACAGCACCGAGGCGGTGCTGGAAAGGATTTACCTGGAGCTGACTGGCAGCGGCGGCCGTGGCTAGGCCCTCACGGGGATTTGCCTGGAGTTGACTGGCTGTGGCGGCCATGGCCAGCGCCCTCACCCCCGCCCCTCTCCCGGTGGGCGAGGGGAGAATGGGGATTTGTCTGGAGCTGACTGGCAGCGGCGGCCATGGCCAGCGCCCTCACCCCCGCCCCTCTCCCGGAGGGCGAGGGGAGTATGGGCGGTGAAGGCTTAACTGTAACTAGGAGTTGTCTATGAACGAAGCGCTTTATCCTGCTTTTGGCGTACTGCTGGTGGACGACGAGGCGCCCTGGCTGCGAAGCCTCCGCATGACGCTGGAGGGGCCGGGGGCGATCAGCAACATCAGGACGCTCACGGACAGCCGCGAGGTGATGGGGGCGCTGGACGAAGGGCGCTTCGGCCTCGTCCTGCTCGACCTGACCATGCCGCACCTCTCGGGGGAGGAACTCCTGGCGCGCATAGCGGAGGAGCACCCGGAGGTGACGGTGGTGGTCCTCTCCGGCCTGAACCAGATCGAGACGGCGGTGAGCTGCATGAGGCTCGGCGCCTTCGATTACCTGGTGAAGACGGACGAGGAGGACCGCATTCTCGACTCGGTGCGCCGCGCCATCCGGATGCAGGAACTGCAGCAGGAGAACAAGGAGATGCGGCGCCGCTTCCTGAACGACCGGCTGGAGTGCCCGCAGGCGTTCGCCCCCCTCATCACCAACAACAAGGCGATGCGCTCCATCTTCCAGTACATCGAGGCGGTCGCCAAGAGCACCCAGCCGATCCTCATCACCGGGGAAAGCGGGGTCGGCAAGGAACTCATCGCCCGGGCCGTTCATACCCTGAGCAGGGGGAACGGACCGCTGGTCCCGGTGAACGTCGCGGGACTTGAGGACAGCATCTTCACGGACACCCTCTTCGGCCACAGGAAAGGGGCCTTCACCGGCGCCGACGAGACCCGCAGCGGCATGGTGGAACAGGCAGCCGAGGGGACGCTCTTTCTGGACGAGATCGGGGACCTCTCCCTGGTCAGCCAGGTGAAACTGCTGCGGCTGTTGCAGGAGGGGGAGTACTACCCCCTTGGCAGCGACATCCCGAAACAGCTCAGGGCGCGCATCGTGGTGGCGACCCACCACGACCTCTCCAAGAAGCGCGACGCCGGCGGCTTCCGCAAGGACCTCTACTTCCGGCTGCGCGCACACCACGTGCACATCCCGCCGCTGCGCGAGCGCAAGGACGACATCCCGCTGCTGCTCGATCACTTCCTGGAGGAGAGCGCCCGCGTCTTCGACAAGAAGGTGCCGAGCTACCCGAAGGAACTCCTGACGCTCCTGGCCAATTACAGTTTCCCCGGGAACCTGCGGGAACTCCGCTCGATGGTCTTCGACGCGATGAGCGTGCACTCCTCGCGGATGCTCTCCATGAACAGCTTCAGGCACGCCATGGAGGTCAAGGGGGAGAGCCCCGCTGCCGAGAGTGTGGGCGGCGCGGAGCAAAGCGCCTTTGCCAACTGCTCCGAGATACCGACCCTGACTGCCGCGGTGGAGCAACTGGTGGCGGAGGCGATGCGGCGCGCCGGCAACAACCAGAGCATCGCCTCCCGGATGCTCGGCATCTCGCAGCCGGCACTGAGCAAGCGGCTCAAGCACCAGCGGGGGGATTAGAGCGGCCTTTAAAGCGGTTACGCAGAGAACGCGGAGAACTGCCGCTGAGGACGCGAGGGAATCAAAGGCTTAAAGACTTTAGGGCTTGGTTTTGGTTAACCCCAAAAAGCTTCTCTCTGCGTGCTCCGCGGTTCTCAGCGTCCTCCGCGTTACGGCTTTTAAAGCAGTTACGCTTTTAAAGTAGTTTCGCGCCTTTGAGGGGGTATAGCTTTCGTTATAGCGATAATAAATATTATACCTGCGGTAACTCGCTGTTTTTAAACACTATTCATCCCTCCGTGTAGCATCCCTCCTGGATCGGTTATACCCCTTCTTTCTCGTCTCTCCCTTCTCAATCACCTAATTCCGATATTAAACCAGTGTGTTAGAGTCGCACGCTCTTCTTGGCACCCCCCTTGCTGTAATGGGAGTATTCCGCCGGAGAACTCCCGCCTGCAGCGGTAGCCGGATCGGCTGTGGCGGGGGCTGTAGGGATCGGCGGCCACTTCCCGCCTCGTCAGCAAAACGATTTTTTTCGGTTGAACCGGATCGGCAACAAATTGAAAAGGAGCGGCAGATGATCAAGTTTCAAGGGGTCCACAAGTGGTTCAAAAAGCTTCACGTGCTAAACGACATCAACCTTCATGTCAAACAGGGTGAAGTGGTCGTTGTCTGCGGTCCCTCGGGGTCCGGCAAGTCGACCCTGATCCGGACCATAAACCAGCTGGAGCCGATCAACGAGGGGGCGCTCAACGTCGACGGGATGGACCTCCATTGCAAGAAGACGGACCTGAACAAGCTCCGCGCCGAGGTCGGCTTCGTGTTCCAGCAGTTCAACCTGTACCCGCACCTGTCGGTGATCGACAACATCACGCTTGCTCCCACCAAGATCAGAAAAATCTCGAAGAGGGATGCGCAGGACCAGGCGATGGTCCTCCTGGAGCGCGTGGGGCTCGCCGTGAAACGGGACGCCTATCCCACCCAGCTCTCCGGCGGGCAGCAGCAGCGCGTGGCCATTGCCCGGGCACTTGCCATGAAGCCGCGCATCATGCTCTTCGACGAGCCGACTTCCGCGCTCGACCCGGAGATGATCGGCGAGGTGCTGGCGGTAATGCAGGACCTGGCGAAAAGCGGCATGACCATGATGGTGGTGACCCACGAGATGGGGTTTGCCCGCGAGGTGGCGGACCGGGTGGTCTTCATGGACCACGGCACCGTCCTGGAAGAGGCCCAGCCGGAGGAGTTCTTCCGCAACCCGCAGCACGACCGCGCCAAGCAGTTCCTGAAGCAGCTGCTGTCGCCGATGCACTGATCTGAGAAAACGGGAAAACGGGTTACGTGCAATCCGCCTCAATTCCGGGGCGCATCATAAGGACATCAAAAGGAGAGTACTGTGAAAAGATTTGCTGCTGTTTTGATGGGTTTGGCGCTGGTCGGCACGTTCGGCACGGCGGCTTTGGCCGCGGCTCCGGCCGATACCCTGGCCGAGGCGAAGAAAAAGGGCGTTCTCGTCGCCGGGGTCAAGGATTCGCTTCCTCCCTTTGGCTACGTCGACGAGAAGAGCCGCGAGATCGTGGGCTACGACATCGACTTCGTGAAGGCGATCGCCAGGAAGCTCAACGTCAAGCTGGAGCTGAAGCCGGTTACCTCCGCCTCGCGCATGCCGCAGCTCACCGAAGGGAACATCGACATCATCGCCGCCACCATGACCAAGAACCCGGAGCGCGCCAAGCAGATCGGCTTCAGCCACACCTACTTCGCCACCGGCCAGAAATTCATCACCAACAAGGGGAAGGTGAAGAGCCTCAAGGACCTCGAAGGGAAGAAGATCGGCACCGCCAAGGGCTCCACCTCGGAGCAGAACGTGAAGACCGCCATCCCGACCGCCACCGTCCTCGCCTTCGACGACTATCCGCAGGCTTTCCTGGCGCTGCAGCAGGGTAAGGTCGCCGCCGTGACCACCGACGAGGCGATCCTCGCCGGCATCCTCGCCAAGGCCCCCAACAAGGCGAAGTTCGAGATCCCGCCCGTCCAGATCTCCAACGAGCCGTACGGCCTGGGCATGAGAAAAGACGACGCCAAGTTCATCGCCTTCGTCGACAAGACCATCCTGGAGATGGAGAAGAGCGGCGAAGCGAAGAAGATCTTCGAAAAGTGGTTCGGCAAAGGGACCGACTTCCAACTGAAGAGAACCTTCAAGATCACCGCAGACAAATAAAGCAGGTTACGGTGGAGGTTGAGGTTGAGGAAAGGCATCGTAAGCCGCTCAACCTTAACCTCGACCTCAACCTGCCTTAAAGAGGTTTCCCGTGCTAAAGTACACATTTGACTGGTCCATCGTCACCTCGGGCAAGTATTTCGAATGGCTGGTTTCCGGGATGAAGATAACCCTGGAACTCTCCGCCGTCGGCATCATCGGCGCCTTCGTGCTGGGGCTGCTCATCGCCGTGATGAAGATGAGTCATTTCCGCCCCCTGCGCTGGATCGCCTCCGCCTACCTGGAGTTTTTCCGGAACACGCCGCTTTTGATCCAGATCTTCTTCTGGTACTTCGGCTCGTACAAGGTGCTCCCGACCGTGGTGAACGACTGGCTGAACAGCACCAACTTCGAATTCGCCGCGGCCGCCATCGCCCTCACCATCTACACCTCGGCCTTCATCGCGGAGGACATCCGCTCGGGGATACTTTCCATCCCGAGGGAGCAGATGGAGGCGGCCAGAAGCGCCGGGTTCTCCTACCTCCGTTCCATGCAGTACATCATCCTGCCGCAGGCCGTGCGCATCACCGTTCCGCCGCTGGTGAACCAGTTCCTCAACCTGGCCAAGAACTCCTCGCTCGCCATGACCATCGGCGTCATGGAGCTCACCTACCAGGCCCGCCAGGTCGAGAGCTACACCTTCAAGGGTTTCGAGGCCTTCACCGCCGCAACGGTGGTCTATCTCGTGCTGTCGGTTTCCATCACGGCGTTCATGGACCAGTACAACAAGCGGGTGCTGAACCCGCACCGGGCCTAACGAACCCATCCCCACCCCGGCCCTCCCCTTGAAGGGGAGGGGGAGATTTCGAAGCTGGAAAAAGATTTACAGCGGGAAACGGAGAACAGACATGGAAGACTTCCTCAATTTTCAGGTAATTCTAGATAACTTCACCTACTTCATGATCGGGCGCTACCCCAACGGGCCGCTCGGCGGCCTGGGGCTCACCATGTACCTGGCCGTGGTGTCGTGCATCCTCTCCTTCTTCGGGGGGCTGATCCTGGGGCTCTTGAGCCTCTCGCGCATCGCGTTCATCCGCTACCCGGTGAACCTTTTCATCAACACCATCCGCGGGCTGCCGCTGCTCATGGTCATCTTCTGGATGTACTTCCTCCTCCCGGCGCTGATGGGTACCACGGTGCCGGAGAGCCAGACGGTCATCCTCGGCCTGACCCTGTTCACCTCCGCCTACATGTCGCAGATCGTGCGCGCGGGGATCGAGGGGATTCCCAAGGGGCAGACCGAGGCGGCTATCTCCACCGGCCTCAAGCACTGGCAGGCGATGCTCTACATCATCCTGCCGCAGGGGCTCAGGAACATGATCCCGTCCTTCGTGAACCAGTTCGTGTCGCTCATCAAGGACACCTCGCTCGCCTTCATCGTCGGGGTTTCCGAGCTGACCCACGTGGGGACGCAGATCAACAACAGGACCATGGCCTTTCCGACCGAGATCTTCATCTTCATCGCTGGGGTCTACTTCGTGCTCTGCTTCGCCTTCACCTCGTTCTCACGCTGGCTGGAAGGAAGGCTCTCCTGGCGCAAGGCCATCTAGAACACCAGAACCTCAAACCTTGATTGCCACAAAAAGGCGCAAAAGTCACAAAAGTTAAACCAAACACCAGAACCCTTAACTCTATTGCCACAAAAAGGCGCAAAAAACACAAAAAGTTGAAGCAAAACTCAACGGCAGGAATACGAAAAACACAGAAACATGTTGGGCTTCCCGTTTAGATTTTTTTGTGCCTTTTGTGCTTTTTTGTGGCTAAAAAGGTTTGTGGGTTCTGCCTTGTGGCTATAGAGTTTGTCGGTTTTGTGCCTTGTCAACCGGCCTATGCTGTCCTATCCTTTCCTCTGTCATACCGTCAGGGGAGGGTCTTTCATGAAGGCAGAGGTCGTTTCAATCCGCTACCGCATCCCGCTTTCCGACACCCAGCTTGAGAGGCTCCGG
>DNJC01000102.1:0-2453 GCA_003490025.1 Geobacter sp.
GTCGTTGCCGAGGCGGTCGTGGCCGTTGAAATCGCCACCGCATTCATGGAAAAGTTCGGCGGCGACTCCGTCTCCGAGACCGCCAGGAACTACTCGTCCTACATCGAGTACCTGCGGGAATTCTAGAAGCGCGAGCGCTGGAATCATCGAATCTTTGAAGGGGTATCCGTGAACCTGCAACATATAAAGGTGGCACTCGACGAGCGGAGCTACGACATCACGCTCGGCGCCGGCATCCTCGATACCGTCGGCCCGCTCTGCCGCGATCTCGGCCTCTCGGGAACCGCCGCCGTGGTCTCCAACACCACGGTCGCCCCGCTTTACTACGATCTCGTTCGCGCGTCCATGGAGGCTGCCGGTTACCGGGTCGTCCCGGTCTCGCTTCCGGACGGCGAAGGGTACAAAAACAGCGACACCTTGAACCTCATCTACGATGCCCTGGTCGATGCATCCCTTGACCGCGGCTCCTTCATCCTCGCCCTTGGCGGCGGTGTGATAGGGGACATGGCCGGTTTCGCCGCTGCCAGTTACCTGCGCGGCATCCCGTTCGTGCAGCTCCCCACCACGCTCCTCTCCCAGGTGGATTCGAGCGTCGGCGGCAAGACCGGGATCAATCACCCCCGCGGCAAGAACCTCATCGGCGCCTTCTACCAGCCCAAGGCCGTGCTGATCGACGTCGCCACGCTGGATACCCTGCCGGAGAGGGAGTTCCTCTGCGGGCTGGGCGAGATCGTCAAGTACGGCGTCGTGCTGGACGGCGAGTTTTTCGACTTCCTGGATAAGAACGCCTCCCTGCTCCTTGCCCGCGACAAGGACGCCCTGATCCACACCGTCAGCCGCAGCTGCGCCATCAAGGCGGCGGTCGTCGCCGAGGACGAGAGGGAAGGGGGGGTGCGCGCCGTCCTCAACTACGGGCACACCCTCGGGCACGCCGTGGAGACCCTCACCGGCTATACCCGATACCTGCACGGAGAGGCGGTCGCCATCGGCATAGTGCAGGCTGCCAGGATCTCGCAGCACTTCGGCTTTTGCAGCCAGGCGGATCGCGACAGGATCGAGGGGCTCGTCAAGGCGCTCGGGCTGCCGACAGAGCTTCCTCCCTTCAGCGCGGCCCAATACCTGGAGGCGCTGTCGCACGACAAGAAGGTACGCCAGAGCGGGCTCCTGTTCATCTGCAACCAGGGGGTCGGCGCCTACCGGATGGAAAGGCTGAAGGACCTGACCGCGCTACTGGAGATCTGCGGCATAGGAGAGTGACATGATAGAGGACGCTTTATCGTTTTGGACGGAGATACAGCGC
Source organism: Geobacter sp. (assembly GCA_003490025.1). GTDB lineage: Bacteria > Desulfobacterota > Desulfuromonadia > Geobacterales > Geobacteraceae > Geomonas. The sequence goes on from DNJC01000102.1 coordinate 1,301, forward strand.
TACGAGGACATGCTGGCTGCCGATGCCGGCTCGCCTTGCTTTGCGCCTCTCTCCGAACTGTACCGAAAGCTCGGTCTTATTGACGATGCCATCTCCGTAGCCCGGAAGGGGTGCGCGCTGCATCCCGACCATCCCGTCGGTTTCCTTGCCCTGGGCAACGCCTGCTACGACAAGGGGCTCACGGCCGAGGCGCGGCAGGCGCTGGAACGGACGGTGTCGCTCAAGCCTGATCACCTGCAGGCCCTGAGACTGCTCGGGCAAATCTATGTAGAGCAGGGCGAGATGCTCCTGGCGCGCAAGGTGCTCGGACAGGTGCTGCAGCAGGACCCTGACGACATGGAAAGCTCCCTTTTGCTGAGCACCTTGGGGGCTCCCGCGCCGGCGTCCCAGCCGGAGGAGGAAATCCTGGAGGAACTGGAGATCATCGAGGATCTGGATGAGATCCTCGAAGAGCCTTCCCTGGATGAAATCTCGGCGCCAGCCGCTCAGCCGCAAAGCGCTTTATCCGCATCCGCAGGCATCGGGCTGGCGCAGGAGGCGGCCTCCCGTGCGCCATCGGCACCCGCCGAAGAGGATGAAGACTTGTGGGCGATCGAGGATTTCGATGAGCCCGAGACGACCCAGCCGCTTCAGGCCTTGCCACAGGCCCAGCCCAAGACGGAACAGCCGCAACCGGCGAGACAGGCTGCTCCCGACCCGCTGACCACGGCAACGCTTGCCGAACTGTACGTCTCGCAGGGATTCATCGACAAGGCCCTCAACATCTACGACGAACTGCTGCAGTCCCACCCGTCCAACCAGCAGTACCAGCTGAGATACGCCGAGATCCAGGAAATCCGGAGCCTGCAGCACCTGCAGCCGGAGGTTCAACAAACGGCGCAGAAGACATCTGCACCGGAGCCTCCACAACCGGCGCCGCAGGCCGCACAACCGGTGCAGCAGGCTCCTCAACAGCCGCAGCAGGAGCCGGCTTCGATGACGCCCGCCGCGCAGGTAACCGCAACTGCTCCACAAGGGGATGTCCAAGCCGAGCTGTCCCGCTGGATCGACAACATAAGGAGAAGAAGAGATGGGGTTTAAGGCAATACTGAAGTCCATTGTCGAGGATAGCTGCGGCGGCCTGGGGGGTGTCATCATGGGCTACGACGGCATA
>DNJC01000102.1:2524-4506 GCA_003490025.1 Geobacter sp.
CGCGCCGTGCCCGGATTGAGGGAGGCGTTGCAATGAAAGCAAGCGCAGCCAGGATACTGGTCCTGCACGGACCCAACCTGAACCTGCTCGGCACCAGGGAGCCGGGAGTCTACGGCCACACCACGCTGCAGGGGATCAACGAAGCGCTCACCGCGCTTGCCAAGGAACTCCCGGTGGAGCTGAGGATCGTACAGTCGAACAGCGAGGGGGCCTTGGTCGACGCCATCCAGGGCGCCATCGCCGACTGCGACGGCATCCTCATCAACCCCGCGGCATACACCCACACGAGTGTCGCCATTCGCGACGCCATTGCCGCCACCGGGCTCCCTGCGGTGGAGGTGCACCTGTCCAATGTCCACGCCAGAGAACCCTTCCGCAGCCACAGTTACATAGCCCCCATCGCCGTCGGACAGATCTGCGGCTTCGGCCCCGACAGCTACCTTTTGGGCCTCAGAGCCCTGGCCGGACGGCTGGGAAAATAGATTGTAATACGGTGCGAAATTATGGTAAATAACAGAATCTCTGCGGCCAGGGGGTGCCTCGAACGCGTCGGCGCCGACCTGCTGCTGGTATCGGACCTCAGCAATATCAGGTACCTGACAGGATTTACCGGCAGCGAGGCACTGCTGGTCCTCTCGCCGCACGAGGGCTGGTTTCTTACCGATTCCCGCTACACCTCCCAGGCCGGCGCCGAGGTAACCGGCGCCAGGGTGATCGAGTTCTCGAACCGGATGGAGTCGCTGGTCCAGCTGCTGCAGCAGACCGGCGCCACCAAGGTTGCCTTCGAAGCCGGCCACACCTCCGTCGCCACATACCAGGAACTCTGCGCCAAGGCGCCGGGGATACAGTTTGTCCCGGCCGACGCGGAGATGGTCGCCATCCGCACCGTGAAAGATGCCGGCGAAGTGGAGATCCTCGGNNCGCTTCCCCACGGCAGGGCCTCGGAGAAGAGAATCGCCGCGGGCGAGCTGGTCACCATCGATTTCGGCGCCATCTACCGGGGGTACTGCTCCGACGAGACGGTGACGGTCTGCATGGGGGAACCGGACGGGAAGCAGCGCGAGGTTTACGAGACCGTTCTCGCCGCGCAGCTCGCCGCCATGGATGCGGTTCGGCCGGGGATGAGCTTCAAGGAACTCGACGCCAAGGCGCGCGACTACATCGCCTCCAAGGGGTACGGCGAGTATTTCGGGCACGGCCTGGGTCACGGGGTCGGCATAGACATCCACGAGCACCCGGCCGCCTCGCCGCGCAGCAAAAACGTCATCCAGGAAGGGATGGTCTTCACCATAGAGCCGGGGATCTACATTCCCGGCTGGGGGGGAGTCCGGATAGAGGACACCGTGGTCGTGGAGCGGGACGGATGCCGCCGCATCACGCAGGTCCCCAAGGAACTGATGGTCATCCGGTGATTTTGGCGGAAACAGGTTTGTCCGCAGCAAGGGCAGGCTTTTGGCAGCACATAGATCGCAGCACATAGACTGTAATGAAAAGGAGATAGGACGTGGATATAAAAGACCTGAAGACGCTGATCAAGATGGTAACCGAAACCGACATCACCGAGTTCGAACTCGAAAACGCCGAAGACAAGGTTGTCATAAAGAGGGGTTGCACGGCGGCACCGCAGTTCCAGTTCCAGCAGCCTGTTTCCTACCAGTACGCACCCGCGGCTCCCGCAGCTCCCGTTGCCGCCGCACCTGCCGCCGCTGCCGCACCGGCTGCCGAGCAGGAGCAGGGCGACGTGGTGACCTCCCCGATCGTCGGCACCTTCTACCGCGCTCCGGCCCCCGAGGCCGCTGCCTACGTCGAGATCGGCCAGATCGTCGAGAAAGGCGAGACCCTCTGCATCGTCGAGGCGATGAAGCTCATGAACGAGATCGAGGCCGAGTTCAAGTGCAAGATCGTCAAGATCTGCAAGGAGAACGCGCAGCCCGTCGAGTACGGCGACGCCCTTTTCATCGTGGAAAAACTCTAACCCGGAC
>DNJC01000132.1 GCA_003490025.1 Geobacter sp.
ACCCCCTTCTTCACCACGAAGGAGAGCGGGACCGGGTTGGGGCTTCCCATAGCCAACCGGATAATAACCAACCACGGCGGGAAGATACAGATCAGCAACACCCCCGGCATGGGAGCCGAGTTCAAGGTGATACTTCCCAAGCACTGGTGAGATTTTTCTTTGAAAAGCGAGGTCGATTACGATATAAATCAGGGCGTCTTTGGGCCGCGTTAATGGGTGCGGTTGAAGGTACAGTTTAATGGGGGTGTAGCTCAGCTGGGAGAGCGATGCGTTCGCAACGCATAGGTCGACGGTTCGATCCCGTTCATCTCCACCAATAAAATCACTGGGTTACGGTTAAGCCGTAGCCCATTTTTCGTTACCGTATCCTCTGGCGTATCCTCTCGTCTCCTTGTAAAGCACCAAATCTGTGGCCATCTTCGCTTCGGGAAAAGGCGGAGCAGCGTGGGCTCAAACGACTGGAAAGACTTTTAGAAATCTGTTATGTTCCTTCCACCTCTGTAATCCACAACTCACAGCCTCACCGAAGGATAGAAAAACAAGATGCTTACTGGCGAAATCCGCAGTCAAATCAACTCAATCTGGGACTCCTTCTGGTCCGGTGGCATTTCCAATCCGCTTGAAGTCATGGAGCAGATCACGTATCTGCTCTTTTTGCGCCGACTCGATGATCTGCACACGCTTGAGGAGAACAAATCCGCCCGGCTGAAGCGGCCGATGGGGCGCCGCATTTTCCCAGAGGGTGACGATGATCATCCCCGTACCCCGCGCCCTTACGACGACCTGCGCTGGTCCCGGTTCAAACATTTTGCCCCTAAAGAGATGTTCTCCGTTGTGGGAGAGCATGTCTTTCCTTTTCTGCGCACCTTGGGCGGCGACGACTCGACCTACGCGCACCACATGAAGGACGCCCGCTTCACCATCCCTACCGCTGCGCTTCTTGCCAAGGTGGTCGATCTGCTGGACCACGTACCGATGGAGGACCGTGACACCAAGGGAGATCTGTACGAGTACATGCTTGGCAAGATAGCAAGCGCCGGACAAAACGGGCAGTTCCGCACTCCGCGCCACATCATCCAGCTGATGGTGGAGCTGACCGCCCCGCAACCTGGGGACGTCATTTGCGACCCCGCCTGCGGCACCGCCGGCTTTCTGGTGGCGGCAGGTGAATATATGCGCGTGCATCACCCCGGCATCCTGCATGACGCGAAACAGAAGGAACACTTCCATCACCGGATGTTCCATGGCTTCGACTTCGACAACACCATGCTGCGCATCGGCAGCATGAACATGCTGCTGCACGGCGTGGAGAACCCGGACATCCGCTACCGGGACTCACTGGCCCAAGACCATGCCGGCGAGGAAGAGAAGTACACACTGGTTCTTGCCAACCCTCCCTTTGCTGGGTCGCTCGACTACGAGAACGTTGCAAAGGACCTGCTACAAGTTATCAAGACCAAGAAGACTGAACTGCTTTTCCTTACTCTCTTCCTGCGCCTATTGAAGCCGGGTGGGAGGGCTGCGGTAATCGTCCCCGACGGCGTTCTGTTCGGTTCCTCCAAGGCACACAAGGAACTGCGGCGGATTCTGGTCGAGGAGCAGAAGCTTGATGCTGTCATTTCACTGCCCGGTGGTGTATTCAAGCCTTACGCCGGTGTTTCTACAGCCATCCTGATTTTCACCAAGACCAACTCCGGCGGCACTGACAACGTCTGGTTCTACAACGTAACCGCCGACGGCTGGAGTCTCGATGACAAGCGCACGCCGCTACTCGCAGAAGAGAAGCTAGGTCCGGTCCCCAGCGCTCAACTCTCGGATGCAGAACACGAGAAGAACAACCTGCCCGACCTCTTAACCCGCTGGCAGAGCTTGGCCTCCCCTCGCCCTTCGGGAGAGGGGTCGGGGGTGAGGGAGTTCGACCGCCCCCGCACCGCCCAAAGTTTCTGCGTCCCCAAGGCCGACATATCCGCTCAGGGGTACGACCTTTCGCTCAACCGCTACAAGGAGGTTGTGCATGAGGAGGTTGAGCACCATGCGCCTAAAGAGATTCTGGCTGAGTTGGCAAGGTTGGAGGAAGAGATTGAGCAGGGGATGAAAGAATTAAAGGGGATGCTCCGTTGAGCGCATGGCAAACAAAACAGCTGGATGATGTTGCTTCCATAGACCGAAGTGCGCTCCAACCGGATCGAATCAAAGCTGACATGACGTATATTGGCCTAGAGCACATTGACAGCAGAGGTAATTTTGTTGATCCTATGCCAGTCGGTGATACGGTTCTTGCCAGTTCAAAATTCAAATTCACTGACCGACATTTACTCTATGGGAAGCTTCGGCCGTATTTAGCGAAAATAGCCTGTCCCGAATTTTCCGGAATTTGCAGTACAGATATTCTGCCAATTCTCCCAGGGTTAAAACTCGAGCGTAGATTTCTCTACCATTACCTTCGCCAACAGACGGTAGTTGATTATGCCAATTCACGCGCAGTTGGTGCTAATCTTCCGCGACTGAGTCCATCGGTTTTGGGGACATTTGAAATTCCACTCCCCCCCCTGCCTGAGCAGCGCCGGATAGCCGAGATTCTGGACAAGGCAGAGGAGTTAAGGATTAAACGCCGTGCTGCGCTTGACCTGCTTGACCAACTTAATCAAGCTTTGTTTGTCGAGATGTTCGGAGACCCACTTAAAAACCCGAGAAAGTGGCCGATCAAAAAACTAGGGACAGTGGGTAAGTTAGATCGAGGCGTGTCTAAGCATAGGCCAAGAAACGCACCAGAGCTTCTAGACGGCCCCTATCCCCTAGTGCAAACTGGAGAGGTGGCAAACTGTGATGGCTATATCCGAGCTTATAAGTACACATACTCCGAGCTTGGCCTGCGGCAAAGCAAGATATGGTCTGCAGGAACACTTTGCATAACCATAGCCGCCAACATTGCAAAGACCGGAATCTTAACATTTGATGCTTGCTTCCCGGATAGTGTTGTTGGTTTCCTTTCCGACGATGCTGCAACCATCGAGTACACTCGTTCATGGCTTTCCTTCCTTCAGAAAATGTTAGAAGATTCTGCACCAGAATCTGCACAAAAAAACATAAACCTCGCAATACTGAGGGACTTAGATGTCCCGTTACCACCACTCGAACTTCAACGTGTTTTTGCTCGTCGAGTCGCCGCCGTGGAAAAGCTGAAAGCCGCCCACCGCGCCTCGCTAGCCAAGTTGGACGCCCTCTTCGCCTCCCTCCAACACCGCGCCTTCAGGGGTGAGCTATGAGCACGTTGTCACTCTTCAGCACCGGCAATTACTCCGTTCCCGGCGGAACCAGCTGGTACCTCGCAGACCTGGGCGAATTCCGCGGCAAACAGGAGCTTTACACCCATCAGTCTCCCCAACGTTTGAAGACGCTCCGGGAACATGCGCTGATCGAGAGCGCGGTTTCCAGCAACAGGATCGAGGGTGTGACGGTCGATCCGCAACGTGTAAGGGATGTGCTGGTTTCACTAAAGCCCCTTTTCCTTGACCGGGACGAGGAGGAGGTCCGTGGCTACCGGGAGGCCCTCACACTGATTCATGGACACGCTGCTGACTTGTCCATTTCTGAAGAAACGGTTCTTCAACTTCATCGCCTCACCCGTGGCGAGATTTGGGATGCGGGCTGCTACAAGTCTAAAGATGGCGACATCATAGAACGCTACACCAATGGCAGCCACCGAGTCCGGTTCCGCACAGTTCCCGCGGCGGAAACGCCTGAATCCATGGGGAGCCTTGTCTCTGAATGGGCTACTTGCCTGGAAGAGCGCTGGGTTCATCCCCTCATAGCACTGGCAGCCTTCAACCTGGACTTCCTCTGCATTCATCCTTTCCGCGACGGCAATGGAAGGGTCTCCCGGCTACTGCTTCTGTTGCAGTGCTACCATCTCGGCTATGAGGCGGGCCGCTATATAAGCCTGGAACGTCTGATCGAACAGAATAAGGAACGGTACTACGAAACCCTGGAGCAAAGTTCTCAGGGCTGGCATGAAAACGAGCACGACCCTTGGCCTTACATAAATTTTGTACTTTACATCCTTAAAGAAGCCTATAAAGAGTTCGTTGAACGTGTCGGCGAGATTCAGGCGCCCCGGGGTTCTAAAACCGAAATGGTTATGACAGCCTTACAGCGGCTCCCGGTCGAATTTACCTTGACGCAGCTTGAGCAGGCATGCCCCGGGGTCAGCAAGGACATGGTACGCCGTGTACTTGGAGGACAGAAAGGTAAGACTGTGGAGTGTGTGGGCAGAGGACCGGGCGCAAAATGGAAAAAGAAAGGGTAATTACCCTTTAAAGAGGGCAATAAAGAGGGTAATGAATCCTCGAGCCCTCACCCCAGCCCCTCTCCCAGAGGGCGAGGGGTGTAGACTCCCGTTGGTTGCAATAGGTTGCAATAGGTTGCAATCAAATCAATCAAATCAATCAAATCAATCTGGTAGTTGCAAAGGAAACCGTGGCATGACCCACTTCGCCTTTCTGCAAGCTGGATGGCCCGCCCTTTTCGAGGCTTCAATAAAAGCCGAGGCGGCGGTTCACCCCGACCCGCGCACCGCCTGCTTCTACGCCCGCCGGGCGCTGGAGTTGACCGTCGCCTGGCTCTACAAGCACGACTCCTCCCTCAAACTCCCCTACCAGGATAACCTGAGCGCCCTGATCCACGAGCCTACCTTCAAGGCACTGGTCGGCGAGGCGCTGTTCAGCAAGGCGCGCCTGATAACGAAACTGGGCAATCAGGCGGTGCACAGCCAAAAGCCGATCCAGCAGTTCGACGCGGAGACCGCTACCAGGGAACTCTTCCACTTCGGATACTGGCTCGCCCGCACCTACGGAAGCGACCCAAGACCTGAGCCGGGATTATCCTTCGATCCTCAGGCGATACCTAAGGGGGCGGCTCTCCCCAAGCAGACCATCGACCAACTGCAGCGGCTGGAAACCGAACTGCGGGAGCGCGACGAAAAGCTGTCCGTGCTCCTTGCGGACAAGTCGGCCCTGGACGAGGAGCTGAAGCGCCTGCGGGCGGAGGTTGCCCAAACAAAGCAGGCAGCGCAGTCCGCGCCCGACACGCACGATTATTCCGAAACTGAAACCCGCGACTATTTCATCGATCTGCTCCTCAAGGAGGCGGGCTGGCCGCTTGACCAGGAGCGCGACCGGGAATATCAGGTCGACGGTATGCCCAACAACCAGCGCAAAGGTTTCGTGGACTACGTCCTCTGGGGTGACGACGGCAAGCCGCTGGCCTTGGTGGAGGCCAAACGGACCCGCCGCGACCCGCGGGTAGGGCAGCAGCAGGCGAAGCTCTACGCCGACTGTCTCGAAAAGGAATTCGGCCGCCGCCCCGTCATCTTGTATTCCAACGGCTACGAAAACTGGCTCTGGGACGACTTCTCCTACCCTCCCCGACCAGTACAGGGCTTCTACAAGAAAGACGAGCTGGAGCTGCTAATCCAGCGTCGGAGCACCCGTAAGCCGCTGGCACATGCCGAGATCGACAGCGCCATAGTCGGGCGCTACTACCAGACCCGCGCCATCCGACGAATTGCCGAGTCCTTCGAACGCGACAAGGACCGGAAGGCGTTGCTGGTCATGGCCACCGGCTCCGGCAAGACCCGCACCGTAATAGCTCTCTGTGACCTACTGATGCAGTGCAACTGGGCCAAGAGAGTTCTCTTCCTCGCCGACCGGGTCGCACTGGTGAATCAGGCCGTCAACGCGTTCAAAACCTTCCTCCCCGATGCAGCTCCGGTGAACCTGGTCACGGAAAAGTACACGGAGGGGCGCCTGTTCGTCTCCACCTACCCCACCATGATGAGTCTGATCGACGAGACCAGGGACGGGCAGCGCCGCTTCGGGGTGGGCCATTTCGACCTGGTGGTGATAGACGAGGCGCATCGCTCGGTTTTTCAGAAGTACCGCGCCATCTTCGACTACTTCGACTCCCTCCTGGTGGGGCTTACCGCGACTCCGAAGGACGAGATAGACCGCAACACTTACGGGCTGTTCGACCTGGAAAACGGCGTCCCCACTGACGCCTACACCCTGGACGAGGCCGTGGCCGACGGTTTTCTGGTCCCGCCCCGCGCGGTCTCCGTGCCGCTCAAGTTCCAGCGCGAAGGTATCAGGTACGACGACCTGTCCGAGGACGAGAAGGACCAATGGGACGCCCTGGACTGGGATGAGGAGGGGAACGCCCCCGACCGCGTCGAGGCTGAGGCCGTCAACAAATGGCTTTTCAACAAGGACACCGTCGACAAGGTGCTGAAGCATCTGATGACCCGCGGCGTCACCGTTGCCGGCGGGGACCGGTTGGGAAAGACCATCGTCTTCGCCAAAAACCAGCAGCACGCCGATTTCATCTCGCAACGGTTCGACATCAACTATCCCCACTACAAGGGCGACTTCGCCCGCACCATCACCTTCAAGACCGAGTATGCTCAGAGCCTGATTGACAGCTTCTCAAGCCAGGCGAAGACGCCTCACATCGCCATCTCCGTCGACATGCTTGACACAGGCATCGACGTTCCCGAAGTCGTCAACCTCGTCTTCTTCAAGCTGGTGCGCTCCAAGACCAAGTTCTGGCAGATGCTGGGACGCGGCACCAGGCTCTGCCCAGAACTCTTCGGCCCCGGTGAGGACAAGGAGTTCTTCCAGGTTTTCGATTACTGCAGAAACCTCGAGTTCTTCAGCCTGGATCCGGAAACAACTGATGTGGCGCTGGGAGAATCGCTCGGCAAACGTCTTTTCAAGGCGCGGCTGGAGCTGATCGGGGAGCTGGACAAGAAGCTTCTGCCGGGCGGTGACGGGCCGGTGCTGATCAAAGAGGTCGCACCTGCCTACGGCATGGAGGCAATTGATTCGGAGCTCCGGGGAGAGCTGGTGCAGCTGCTGCAAGGAGAAGTCGCTGCCATGAACCTGGAAAACTTCGTGGTACGACCCAAACGTCGCCTGGTGGAAAAATATTCTGCTCCCGAGACATGGAAGAGGTTGACCGGCGCGGAGTTCACGGAACTGTCCCAGGAGGTCGCAGGCCTACCCTCGGAACTCGATGCCGAAGCCGAGGAGGCCAAGCGCTTCGACCTGCTGATGCTGAACCTGCAACTTGCGCTGTTGCGGACAGAACCTGCCTTTACACGTTTGGCGGAACAGGTTAAGACCATCTGCGAACTGCTGGAGGAGAAACAAAGCATCCCGATGGTGCGCGAACAGATGGGCTTGATCCAGGATATGCAGACCGACGAATGGTGGCAGGACGTGACGGTGGTGATGGTGGAACTCGCCCGCAAAAGGCTGCGCTTGCTGGTGAAACTGATCGAGAAAAGGAACCGGAAAACTATCTACACTGATTTCGAAGACGAGCTGGGAGAGGAGATCGGGGTGGAATTGCCGGGGTTCACCTCCGGCCGCGATTTTGACAAGTTCAGGGCCAAAGCCCGTGCATTTCTGAGGGCGCACCAGGATCACATCACAATCCATAAACTTCGCATGAACAAGATCATGACCGCCACAGATCTCGAGGAACTTGAAAGGATGCTGGTGCAAAACGGCGTCGGTGGCAGCGCTGAAATCCAGCGGGCAAAGGAGGAATCCAAAGGCCTGGGGCTGTTCGTACGTTCCCTGGTAGGCCTGGACCGGGAGGCGGCCAAAGAGGCTTTGGCGGGGTTTCTCACCGGCAAGATGCTGGCTGCAAACCAGATCGAATTCCTGAACCTGATCGTTAACCACCTCACCGAGCACGGCATCATGGACGCTGCGCTACTCTATGAATCCCCCTTCGTCGACCTCTCACCGCAGGGCCCCGACGGCCTCTTCACTTCACCCCAGTTGGACGAGCTGGTACTGGTTCTCGAAGACGTCTATGCCCATGCCGTCGGATGATCCTGCAGCCACCGTGCAGGCGTCCATCGCTCCAAGGAAAACCACGGCTTATACGCCTCCCT
>DNJC01000109.1 GCA_003490025.1 Geobacter sp.
AGGAATGCCGCTCCTACAAGAAATGCCGCAGATAAGGAAAAGGGCCGCGCTCCCGGGGAGCGCGGCCCTTATTCTTGTTACCAGTGCGTGCCGGCTGCGGCACTACCGTCGGCAGCCTTACTCGGCCTTGGTGACGGACACTTTCAGCACTGCGCTTACTTCCGGGTGGATCTTCACGGTTGCGGTGAAGTCGCCGAGGTGCTTGATCGGCTCGGCAAGAACGATGCGCTTGCGGTCGATTTCCACGCCGTTGGCCTTGAGTACCTCGGCCAGTTCGATGTTGGTGACGGCGCCGAAGAGCCTGTCGTCAGCACCAGCCTGGTGCGGGATGGAGAGGGTAAGGGCCTCGATCTTGCCTGCCACCTGCTTGGCAGCCTCAAGGACGCGGTTCTTCTTGTACTCGAGATGACGCTTGGCGTGCTCGAGAGCCTTGGCGTTCTTCTCGGTCGCCTCGATGGCGAACGCCTTCGGGAGAAGGTAGTTCCTGGCATAGCCGGGTGCCACTTTCACGATGTCGCCGATGCTACCTAAGTTCTCAACGTTTTCTTTCAGGATTACTTTCATCTGCTTCCTCCTAGCCTGGTTATTTACAGGTTTTGCTGTTTATTGGGGGATCGGAAATCGCCCCAGAGATCAAAGACGCCCAGCGCCGCCACCGCCAGCACCATGAAGGGCTGGAAGATCAGGAGCAGGGATGCGACAAATCTGAAGAGTTTCGGCACCTGGAGCCTGCGGAAAAAGTGGCTGATCACTGCGAACCCCTGCGCCGAGTACAGCGCTCCGAGGACGATCAACAGATTCAGCGAGGCCAGGTAAACCAGGTTGTGCGGCACCAGCATGCCGAACCCGGCAAGAATCAGAACCCAGACCAGCGGTTCGGGATTGCGGTACTTCATGAAATCCCCCAGGTACAGGGGAAGCCGGACCCGCGCCGCGATGCGCGCCAGCAACAGCAGGTTCAGGCAGGCCATGACGCCGTAAGCGACGGTGACCATGGCCGGGTAAATGGTGACAATCAGGGCGCCTGCCTGCTGCATAGAATCCTGCAGCGCCTTCAGCTCGTCACCCTTTATGCCCGCCTTTTCGTACAGCAAGGCGGTCTGGGTGATGCTGGTCTGCACACCCTTGGTGATCTTGGCGTGCAGGTCTGCGCCGGTGACATATCCGTACACCGCCGCAGCCAACAGCAGCACCGTGAGGTTCACGGCCACCGCGTAGATGACGGAGCGCGCTCCCCCCTTCAACCTGAGCAGGAATTCGGGCAGAGCCAGGGAAAATATCCCCGCCTGCAGCAGGTAAATGGCGAGGGCGGACGGATCGGCTACGGCCAGAAGCAGGACCGAAGAGACAAGCACGACGCCGGCACCCGTCCTGCGGCCGCTTTTCAGACAATAGAAGACGGCGGGGGCAGGGGCGAACACGCCGGGAACCATACCCAGCACGGGCAGGAAAATGAAACTAAGGAAGAGCGTCACCGTGGTGACGCTCCCCTTGATTACATCCAGAACCTGTCCCTGCAGCGGGCTCAGTTTCAGCGACACAGACTAGGCGGTTGCGTGGCTGCCCGCGATGGGAAGCAGCGCGATGTTTCTTGCCCTTTTGATCGCCTCGGTGATTTCCCTCTGGTGCTTGGAGCAGTTGCCCGAAATACGGCGCGGGATGATCTTGCCGCGCTCGGAAACGAAGTAACGGAGGGTGCGGGGATCTTTGTAGTCGATGGAAACCTGCTTGTCTGCGCAGAAACGGCAGACTTTACGACGCTGGAAAGGCCTTTTCTTCCTCGGGCCGCTGCTTGCGCTTCTCTGGGGTGTTCTTTCGTCAGCCATCTATTTATCCCTCCACCGTAGTAGTCGTTTCGGCCTGAACCTCGGCGGCCTCTGCAGCCACTTCCTCGGTCCCTTCCTCGGCAGCCTTCACCGGAGCGGCTGCCGGGGCAACCACTTCCTGCTCGAGCTTCACGCTCTGGTACCTGATCACCTTGTCGTCAAGGCGCAGGCGGCGCTCCAGTTCGGCGATCAGTGCGGAATCGCCGTCGAAGCGGAGATAAAAGTAACGGCCGCGCGGATTCTTGTTGATCGGGTATGCCAGTTTCCTGGTGCCCCAGTCCTCAAGCCTCTTGAACTCGCCGTTCATGCTGGCGATCACGTCCTGTACCTTGGTGGAAAGAGCTTTGATCTCTTCGTCACCGAGGTCCGGCTGGACGATGTAAATCGTCTCGTACATCCTCATTGTTAAGCCTCCTCACGGTTTATTTAGCCCCGGTCCAACCCGGAGCAAGGAGATACGGCCCATAGGCCGTTCTGGTGAACGGTATTAATTACTACAGATGATCCGGTTTGACAAGCTAAAAAGACGGAAAGGCAGATTAAGACTAAGATAAAGATTAAGTTCAACCCTGCCTCCTGCCTTCCTTAGTCTTAATCTTAATCTTTATCTGATTCTAAACATTGAACCGGAAGTGCATCACGTCGCCGTCCTGCACGACGTACTCCTTCCCTTCCAGGCGCATGAGCCCCTTTTCCTTGGCGCCAGCCTCGCCGCCGGCGGAGATGAAGTCCTGGTACGCGATCACCTCGGCGCGGATGAACCCCTTTTCGAAGTCCGAGTGGATGACACCCGCCGCACCGGGCGCCTTGGTGCCCCTGGTGATGGTCCAGGCACGGACCTCCTTGACGCCTGCGGTGAAGTAGGTGATCAGGCCGAGCAGCTCGTAGCCCGAGCGGATCAGGCGATCGAGTCCCGACTCGGCAAGCCCCATCTCCTCCAGGAACGCCTGCTTCTCGTCCCCGGCGAGTTCGGAGATCTCGGCCTCGATGGAACCGCAGATGAAGACGACGCCGTTACCCTCCTTCGCGGCGAGTTGACGCACCTCATCGACGTACGGGTGCTTCCCTTCCAGGTCGTCCTCGGCGACGTTGGCGACGTAGAGAACCGGCTTGGCGGTCATCAGGTGCATGTCGCGCAGGATCAGTTTCTCGTCCTCGGTCTCGGCCATGTCGCGCGGCGAGAGCCCCTTCTCCAGGGTCGATTTCACCTTCAGGCAGAACTCGACGTCTTCCTTCGCCTTCTTGTCGCCGCTTCTCGCCTGCTTCTCCGTCCGCAGCAGACGCTTTTCAACGGTGTCCAGGTCCGCCAGCGCGAGTTCGGTCTGGATCACCTCGATGTCGCGTACCGGCGAAACGCTGCCGCTCACGTGCACCACGTTCTCGTTCTCGAAGCAGCGCACCACGTGCAGGATGGCGTCGGTGGAGCGGATGTGGCCGAGGAACTTGTTCCCGAGGCCCTCCCCCTGGCTGGCCCCCTTGACCAATCCCGCGATGTCCAGGAACTCGATCGTGGTGGGAAGGATCCGCTCCGGGTGCACGATCTCGGCGAGCCGGTCCATGCGCGGGTCGGGGACCGAGACGATGCCGACGTTGGGGTCGATGGTGCAGAAGGGGTAGTTGGCCGACTCAGCTCCTGCGGAGGTGAGGGCGTTGAAGATGGTCGATTTGCCGACGTTGGGGAGACCGACTATGCCGCAGTTGAAACCCATAACCTTGATTCCTCTAGTTTGTTAAATTGACGGCGAGCCGGCAACTGGTGAATGTCCCTCACCCCCGCCCCTCTCCCGGAGGGCGAGGGGAGAACGGCGGCAAGGCCTGATCTATTTGGCGTTGAAGATGCTCATCGCCTTGGGCATCCCTTCCCTGAGGGCCATTTCGAGGGCGTCGATTGACCCGTCCAGCACCTCCAGGAGGGAATCCATCTCCGGCTTCGAGAAGTTGGTGAGCACGTAGTTCACCACGTCGCCATGCACCGGCCGCCCTATGCCGATCCGGATCCTGGCGTAATCGGAGGAACCGAGTTCCTGGGCCAGCGAACGGAGGCCGTTGTGCCCGCCGTGACCGCCACCCTCTTTGAGCTTCACCTTGCCGAACGGGATGTCCAGGTCATCATGAATCACGATGAGATCTGAGAGGGAAAGCTTGTAGAAACGGAGCGCCTCCGCGACGGAGCGCCCCGACAGGTTCATGAAGGTCTGCGGCTTGAGGAGGTAAACGCGCTCACCCGCCCAGTTCCCGTCACCAGCAAGACCGGAGAAGGCCTTCCTGGCGACAGGGATATCTGACAGGCGCGACAAGCGGTCCAAAACCATGAAACCCGCGTTGTGGCGGGTCCATGAGTACTGTGGCCCGGGGTTACCGAGCCCTACGATCAGTTTTGCTGCCATACGTTACCCGGGTTAGACAGCAGCCTCTTCCTCGGTAGCGGCCTTGCGGCCGAGGATGCTGACGATCGCGGCTTTCGGGTCGCTGAGGATGACGGCGCCGATCGGAGCAGAGATCTCGCCGACGTGGACGGAGTGACCGATGGTGAGTTCGGTGATGTCGACGTTGATGTGGCCCGGGATGTGGACCGGAAGGCACTCGACCTCAACTTCGTGCATGGCGAAGTCGAGGAAGCCGCCGGCCTTGACGCCTGCCGGGGTACCGACGAGGACGAGCTTGACGTGTACCTTGACCTTGTCGGCCAGGTTGATCTTGTGCAGGTCTACGTGGCGCGGCACGCCTTTCAGCGGGTCGCGAAGCAGATCGGCGACGATGACGTTCTGCTCGTTCAGTTCGCCTTCGCACTTGAGGGTCAGGATGTGGTTGCGGCCACCCTCGCCGGCGATGGCTTCGGAAAGCTCCCTCTGAGCCAGGGAGATGGCTACCGGGGTCATCCCCTTGCCGTACACAACGGCCGGGACGCGCCCTGCTGCCCTAAGACGACGGCAGATCCCTTTACCGGTTTTTTCCCTCAGTTCCACATTCAGCACCTGCTTACTCATACATCCTCCGATGTCAATCTTGGTATTTTAATGATCCTATTACAGGTCTTGCTTAACTTATACAAACAGCGAGCTGACGGACTCATCCTCGTGGATGCGGCGGATCGCCTCTGCCAGCAGTTCGGCAACCGAAAGCACCCTGATCTTGTCGGAGTGGCCGGCCTTGTCGCCCAGCGGCACGGTGTCGGTGATCACGACCTTCTCGATGACGGAATTGTTGATCCTGTCGATGGCGGGCCCGGAGAGGACGCCGTGGGTGGCGCAGGCATAGACGTTGGCGGCCCCGTGGTCTTTCAGGGCTTGCGCCGCCTGGGTCAGCGTGCCGGCGGTATCGATCATGTCGTCCAGGATGATGGCGCTCTTCCCTTTCACGTCGCCTATGAGATGCATGATCTCGGCGACGTTCGGACCGGTGCGGCGCTTGTCGATGACGGCGAGGGTGCAGCCGAGCCTCTTGGCGAAGGCCCTGGCGCGCTCGGTACCACCGGCGTCCGGGGAAACCATGACCAGGTTGTCGAGATCGTCGGCGAAGCGGCTCTTCAGGTGGGCGAGCAGCACGGGCGCCGCGTAGAGGTTGTCGACCGGGATGTTGAAGAAACCCTGGATCTGGCCCGCATGCAGGTCGATGGTGACCACCCTGTCGGCGCCGGCCGTGGTGATCAGGTCAGCCACCAGCTTCGACGTGATCGGCGTTCTCGGCGCTGCCTTGCGGTCCTGGCGTGCGTAACCGTAGTAGGGCATGACGGCGGTAATGGTGGCTGCGGAAGCCCTTTTCAGGGCGTCGATCATGATCAGCAGCTCCATCAGATTGTTGTTGGTCGGGCAGCAGGTGGATTGAACCACGTAAATGTCCCTGCCACGCACGTTCTCGCCGATCTCCACCATGATCTCGCCGTCGGAGAAGGTCTTCACCTTCGCCTTGCCCAGGGGCACCCTCAGGCAGTCACAGATCTTCTCCGCCAGAACCGGATTGGAGTTGCCGCTAAACACCCTGATCTTGTTTTCCATTACTCTCCGGCCCTCTCGACTACTTAGATTTTATTAGGGGCTTGCACCGCCAGGCACCGCTGCCGGGGGGACAGGCATCAATAATCCAGGAAACGCTACTTAATACAATAGTTGGCGGACGAAGTCAACCGAAAAGCTGCCAGGAATCAGTCTTCTCGGCACACGACGGCGGACGCGGGTAAAGGCTGCAGATTTTGCGGCGAAAACAGATGAGAATGTGTTATCACTGCGTTTAAGGCTGTGAGATAAAACATTTCAGTAAAAAGTGGCTGATGACGATAAGGAACCTGCCGGACGTCTTACATTCATCAGCAGGAGGAGATCGATTATGGAAAAGCGGCACTTTCACCGGGTAAAATTCCACGCCCCCGGTGAATTGATTCATCATGAAATGAGCTACAGATGCCGTCTGGAAAACGTTTCCCTGCGAGGTGCGCTGATCAGCGCGGACGAGTGCATCATGGTCCCCCTTGGCGAGACGTGCACCTTTTCTCTATGCGAATCCCCCGACTCCGCTCCGATCGTCATCTCCGTGGTCATCATGCACTGCTTCTTCTCCATGGTGGGGGTTCAATTCGTGGCATTCGCCGATGATGCCGAAACCCGCGTTCTCGAACTCATGAAGCGAACGACTCCGGAACCGGAAAAGCTGCAGCAGGAATGGGAAGCGATAATCGCCCACAGGGCCAAGCAGCAGACGCAAAGCATCCCGGAAGCCGCCGCCCATGCCCCCGTAGGCGGATAGGCGCCTCACCGCAAAGACGCAAAAGGTGAAATGAAAAGGCTTGCGGCGAGAGGATAACACCCTCTTACTCTGCAAGCCTTTTGCGCCACTGCCGGTTCACCATCCGAAAACCTTCACTCCTCCTCTTCTGAGCTTGGGCCGCGACCGCTCTGCACTCGCCGCTCGTAAGGAAGACAACTGTTGATGTTCATGACCTCTTCAGCCAACGCGAGGCTCCTGTACCTTGACGAAACATGCTCCAGTTTGTTCTTCAGTTTCATGAGGGCGTCGAGACTCTCGGTCGTGGCGTACTCGTTGTACAACTGCATAACCTCCCTGAAGACCAAGTCCAACGAGTCGCTAACCGATTCGCACTCCATCGAGCCGAAATCATGTCCATTGATGAACCGGGAGGCCTCGTTTTGGTGCCTCGCCTCCAGAAGGAACTCGCAGAGAGCGTCCTTATTCAACTTGTATTTTGAGTTCCCGATATCGAGAATATGCCTGACCATACTCCCTCCTCGATTCAGATTCACTACAGCCACCACAGAAGATGCTGAAGAGTCAACGACATCCCTGCCACACATATGGTTTTATCGGCGTCAGCAACGGAAGACTTTAATGTTTTTCCGAAGATTCGACCGAAAGTCCCCCTTGACAGGGATGGTGCCTTGCGTTATCGTTCCCCCAAATTCATGACTGATACACGATAATACTAAACCACCCGTGAGGGTGGGACGGAAAGCCTACAGGGTCTCCAAGAGACAGCCGGGTCGCCGAAATATCGCTTTGATATTGAGGTCCCGGCTTTTTTATTGCCAAAAAACAGGAAAACAAAGGAGTTCTACATGATGAAACTGGCAATCGTATCCATGGCAGCTGTCACGCTCATCGTCCAGACAGGCATTTCAGCGCCAACCGCCTGCGCTGCACCGGTAGACGTTAACATACAGTTAAACGGGTACCTGCCAGCCCCGCCGGGAGTGCGGATATACTTCGACTCGGGGCGCCCCTACTACGTGGAAAATCACAGGCGCGTTTACGTGGAGAAAAAACGCAAGCACGACAATGGCAAGCACAAGGGTGAGGGGCACGGCCGGAAAAATGGCCACGGCAAAGGACATGGACACCATTAAAACGAGGTCGTGTAAAAGGAGGATCTGACGATGAGAAACGGAACTGTTGCCTTAAAAACGATTTTCGTTGCTGTGCTCGCAACAGCAGCAACCCTGGTCTACCTGGCAGGATGCGGCGGTGGCGGCGGCAGCGCAAACAAGGGGACGCTGAAGCTCTCCATTACGGACAAACAAAGTGATGATTTCGCGCAGTTGGTCATCGCCATACGGGAGATCCGCGTGGTACCCGCCGGTCGCGAAAGCGCAAGCGACGACGACCCCAACCTCCCGGTCCTCGCCCACTTCACCACTCCGAAAGTCGTCGACATAATGCAACTGCAATTCATCCAGACAGCGCTCGGGGAGATCGTCCTCCCCGCGGGGAACTACAGCCAGGTGAGACTGATACTGGAACCCAACCCGACAGGCCAGCAGCAACCGGTCAACTACCTCACCCTCAGGACCGACACCTCGACCAAGATCCCGCTGACCACTCCCAGCGGCCAGCAGTCCGGCCTGAAGGTGCTGGGACCGCTGGAGGTGAAGCCCGGCGTCATCAACGCCGTCATGATCGACTTCGATCCGAACACCGCCGTCGTCTCTCGCGGCAACAGCGGCGGCTACAACCTGAAACCGACCGGAATCAGGATGATACAGACCGCCGACATGGTCCAGTTCGGCTCGATCATCGGCAACGTCAGTTCGAGCTTCCAGCAGTGGTCCAGCGCGACCGTCACCATCAAGCGACGCGGCTCCATCAACGACACCGACCCCATTGCCGCAGGACGCATTTTCTCTAACTACACCAGCGGCAGCTGGCAGGCCCCGTTCTCGGCCTTCGTACCGCCGACCACGCAGTCCGTCAGCTACAAGGCGTTCATTGCCGCCAACGGGTTCCGGCTGTACTCCTCCCCCGCCGTCACGGTCGTCCAGGGGCAGGCAACAGACATAGGAAACATAACGCTGGAACCGTAACGCCGGAGGCAGGTTTCAAACCAAGCAGGCTGAAGTCACAGCAGCAGCCGGCCCTCCTTTTTGGACAGGAGGGCCGGCCACATCAGCCACAGGAGGGACGGCATGCCTATAATCGAGTGGAACGTCAATTTACTGGTGGGTATCCAGGAGATCGACCGGCAACACAAGCACCTGGTGCAATCCCTCAACGACAATTATGACCGGTTCAGAGAGGGAACGGAAATAGACACGTCCTTCCTGCAGGAGCTGACCGATTACTCCGCTCATCATTTCGCCTGCGAGGAAGGTTGGATGGAGAAGACGTCTTACCCGAAGCTTGCGGCCCACAAAGAGGAACACGGGTTGTTCACCAGCAGGATCTCCGAATTCAAAAAAGAACACAAACGAAACGCCAGCGTATCGGTCGAGCTGATCTGGTTCTTGTGCAACTGGGTTACCCACCACATCCAGGAGACCGATGCGGAGTTCGGCAGATTCGTGGACGTGCACAACATCCGGAGAACCCGGGCGGAGATTGCGCGGCGCGGGGAGATCGACACTCTCTGAACCGACAACTCACCGGCATGACCATCCAAGAACCTGCAACAAAAAAGGCGACCTGCCGGCCGCCCCACTTCTCACCTGGTATCTACTCCAATGCTGATCCAGCTTCTTTTGGTATGAATTTTTTCACTGTTGTTTTGATGAGTTATCCACCTCATTAACTTTATCACAACTGCTGTCACGTCAGTCATCCACAGGCATAATTTGCACATGGAGTGGAATAGCTATTGACATGGAATTACAGCCACTTGCGGCATATGGCTATCTGATAGGCAATTTGCTAAAGTCCCGATAGATACATCACAATTAAACTAAATATCCACAGGCATAAGCAGTTTATCCACAAGCACAGTGGAAAAAGCTGGTTAATTAGATAAGACTACCAATCAGCGCCTTGGAGATTTTCTCAGGTGACAGTTCCTCCCATTGAGTATGTAGCGCAAATCAGGCCCGGATCCGGCTGCATTAAAACACTTTCACTTCTCCCGTTGGTGTGATATAAGCCCAAGTGGTTACCTGAAAAGAACCCGGAAAGGACAGCTCGTGATTCTAAAAAACGTAATAACAGGGGCTCAAACAGGAGTGGATAGGGCTGCCTTGCATGCTGCCACAAGAGCTGGTTTGCATGTAGACGGCTATTGCACTAAGGGCGGACCTGGCGAGGAAAGCCTGATACCCGGAAACCATCCGATTCAGGAATTGGGGACAACCCAGTACCAAATCAGAATCGAGAATAACGTAGTCATATCAGATGGTACGTTGATCATAAACAAGGGGCCATTGACTCAGGGGACTAAGTTGTCCTACGACTTCTCAGTGAAGCATCTTATGCCTTGCCTCATAGTCCAGCTGGATGCGGAACAGACGATGCCTGCATCGACTGTCACTAGATGGATAAATGAACATCAAATAACGACCCTCAACATAGCGGGCCCCAAAGAATCGAAATTTCCAGAGGGAATATACAGGGAGGCATACTCCTATCTCGAAAAGCTGTTCACGATGCTGAAGAATGCCTGAAACCCCTCGATCGCTCAGTGCCCGGTCGAGATGCTCGCCTGAACGACGAAGCGCTTGATCTTGCGGGTCGTCGTCTTGGGAAACTCGTCTTCGCGGATGGTGAACTTGCGCACCCGTTTATAGTCGGCGAGGCCGTTGCAAGCCTTCTGCACCTCTTTGCGCAACAGCGCCTCCACATCGGCCTCGCTCATCGAGGGGGCGCCGTCGCTGCGCCCCTGCCTGTCGAGCGCTTCCTGATCGGGGAAGATGATGGCGTGAATCGCCTCGGATACGCCCCCCTCCCGGTGACCGTAAACCATGACCTCGGCGATGAACGGGCTTTTGAGCAGCTCGTTTTCCACCTCTTCCGGATAAACGTTCTTGCCGTTGGCAGTCACGATAAGGTTCTTGACCCGCCCGCTGATCGTCAGAAAGCCGTCCGGGCTGAGAAAGCCGAGGTCGCCGGTGCGATACCAGCCGTCCGACAGCACTTCCGCCGTGGCCTGCGGGTTCTTGTAATACCCCTGCATGACATTGGGGCCCTTGACGACGATCTCCCCTACCCCGTCGGCGTTCGCGTCATCGATGCGCACTTCGACGCCTTCCAGCAGCCGCCCGATGGTCCCGAGCCTCTTGCCTCCCGGCTGCTCCGCGCTGATGATCGGCGCGGTCTCGGTGATGCCGTACCCCTGGTAGATCGACAGCCCGAACTCGGTCAGCCCCTTGGCGATGGCCGGATCGAGCGCCGCGCCGCCGCTGATAAATTTCGTACCCGAGCCGAAGCTCCGACGCACCTTCGAGGTCACGATGGGGCGGGTAAGCGGCAGCGAATAGAGCAGATGCGAGACCCTGCGGGAACTGACGTTTTTGGCGATGCGATCCAGAACCATCCGGTAGACCGCCGGAACCGCGAGGAAGAAGGTCGGCTTCACCTCCGCCAGGTTCTCGCCCAGCTTTTTCAGCGACTCGCAGAAGGAAACCTTGCCGCCCAACGACAGGGGCAACAGAACGCCGCATACCTGTTCGAAGACATGGTTGATGGGGAGGAAAGAAAGGGTGTGGATGCTGTTATCGAGCCGGAAATGCTTGACCGCCCCCTTGATGTTGGAAACGATGTTGGCGTGACTGAGCATGGCCCCCTTGGAGCGCCCCGTGGTTCCGGAGGTGTACAGGATGACGGCGATGTCGTCCGGAGAGCGGTGGTTATCGGGAAGCGGCGCGCTATGGCAGAGTGTGTTCAGCGACAGGAATTTCCCCTCGCGGGTCAGCCTGCTCCGCAACCGCTCTTGGGGGGCGAAGGGGTCGGCCGAAGCGGACGCGGCGCCGTCGTCGCGACCGGAAGAGCATAACAGGCGGTAGGTCTGAAGTGCCAACACCTCCATGGTGGAACGCCGCTCTGCGGGGAGGTCGACAGCCGATACCAGTTCGTGCCACTCCTTGACCAGGGTGTCCATGATGCGGACCAGTTCGGAAGTGGCGCCATCGGGCGCGCTCGGGGTCAGCGTGACGATACGTTCCAACTGCGGGATGTCCGGAAAAATTTCCAATACCAGTTCGAGACAGGGTTGCGCGGTGAAGACGTAACTGGCATCGCAGTCCGCCAGAACATGGCGCAGTTCCGCCGCCTTCAGTTCCTTGTCGATGGGAACGGCGACGCCGCCGGCTTTAAGAATCCCCAGGTAGGCGGCGACCCACTGCGGAGAGGACGGCGCCAGCAAAGCTGCGTGAGAACCGGGGGTGAAGCCGCCTTTGATCATGCCCGCGGCGATGCGGTCCGACAGTTCCCACAGCGCGCCGTAGGTCATGTCATGCCAAGCTCCGCCGAGCTTGCAGCGCAACGCCGGCAGATCGCTGTATTTGAGGCAACTCTCCCTGATCAGAGAAACAATGGTCTGCATCTGCCGCTACCCCCATAACGTCGTTTGCACGATCCTATCATGAGAAAGCGGCATTCCGTATCATAAATATGCGGGTGTGGATCGGCCCTGAAAGGCTGCGGCAGACGCAAAGGTAAGATTCGAGGCGGAGGCGGGCGAGGCGGAAGCGGGACGGCGGAAGCGGGAGGCCGGCCAGTTGGTTGAGATACTGCACGCTGCCGTTTTTCAGGCACCGTACCTCCGCCTCCATACTTTAACGGTCAGTTTTTCCAGGGCTGAATCGAGGCTGGTTTGAACATCCGTGGCCTTCCCTCTCATCAGCATGTTGACGTGCTCCGCAACAACTGCTGCAACAGCGTGCAGAGCTTCATGACGCGACAGCCCTTCCTTCATGAGCCGTTTCATTGCGTTCACTGTCGAGGCAAGTCCCTCGGCAATCTGATTCTCCACCACGACATGGAAAGCAGCGTGCGCAGTGATGTTTGGCAGTGCGAGCCTGGGGGTCACGAGCCTGGGGGACAAGTCTTGAATCTTGAATTGTGAGCGATAATGAGGAGAGATGAGTCGAGAAATATCAAGAAACAAGACCTGCCCCTCAGGCCTAGGAGCCTCTCTTGGATTGACGTTTTAAGAAAGCACCGACACATCCGGAGCTACACCGACAGGCTGTGCGCAACTCTCAAACCTTCAATAGAACCAGTCCAGGCACGCTATTAATAAAACACAATTTACCGATTGGCATATGGCTCTTTGCATAAGGAACACTTACTCCCCCGCAACCGGGACCCCAAATATATACGAAATAATAGAATGCTGAGTCGGTGAGTAAAACGCCTCAGAAATAAAAACGATGTATTATAGATAGTTAGGCGATTTTTGTGCTTGAAAAGTCTGTCGAAAGAGTTTAAACCATACTCTGTCTTAACGAATGTATATCAAAAGGAGGGACTATGAGAGTGTTGACTGACCCCAACCTGGCATGGTCTTTCCCTGGCAACAGCGAAATGATGGAAAGAGGGAACATTACGAGTAACAAGGAGGAAGTCATGGCCGAGAAGGGACGCTTTGAAAGTGGGATCGGTTATTATCAAGGGATAGCGAAAGATTTCACCCCGATTACTGTCAGTGCGGATTTTGGCGCGCTCGAACGTTTGCAGCGCCTGATGAAGAATACCAGTGCCAGTGCCTTCCCCAAAGTAGATACCGAGGTAGCTAAGGCCGCTTAATCCTGAGAAGCGGGACAGATTTATTTGCGAAGCACGAAGCAAGGCTTGCCCCTTAGATTAAAATAAATCTGTCCCTGTTTTTTTCCTTTCGGAAGATCTCGCCTAGCTGCCCCCCGCACCCCTCCCATGGCGCCGTCGCTCCCCCCTTCTTCAGCCGGCCTTTTTTCCCACTTTGTCTGTCCCCCGCCGATGTTACGCAAGTTTAGCTATGGACATCCCCGTGGCAGCCTGATAAAGTTGGTCAAGTTAGCTAAGCTGGAGGTGTAAAATGACGGTCGTTAAGATGCATGAGGCCAAGACTCAGCTGTCCAGATTGGTGGAAGAAGTGAACGGAGGAGGGGAAGTTGTCATCGCTAGAGGAAACATGAGAATTGCCAAACTGGTACCGTACACTACTACGAAGCGGGCCAGAAAACCCGGATATTTGAAAGGAAAAATAAAAATAGCCGCCGACTTTGACGCTCCCCTCCCAGAAGAAATAGTCGACGGTTTTGGAGCATAAACCGGTGAGAGTCCTGCTTGACACCCATATCTACCTCTGGTGGCTCGCGGATTCGCCTTCGCTTTCGAGATCTGCGAGGAAAATCATAGAGAGCGCAGAGACTGTTTATGTGAGTTCAGCCAGCATTTGGGAGGCAGTCATCAAGATCGGCCTTAAGCGACTGGATGTCGAGGCTGAAGATCTTGTTAGCGGCATTCAAGAAAGCGACTTCATCGAGTTACCCATCAAAGCGGAACACACGCTTTCCCTCCTGCAATTGGGCAACTACCACAAAGATCCCTTTGACCGCATCCTTGTTGCACAAGCTATATCCGAACCCGTTCACCTGCTGTCATCGGATTCGGTTCTTGCCCAGTACTCCAAGTTGGTCATGATCGTCTGACCTTTCGATCCGCTGGATTGTCCCGTGAAGGCCAGCCTCCTCCAAGGCATTTGTTGATGACACTGCCGCAGTTCACCCGCGCGGCGACCTGTTCGAAATCAACCCTTTCCGCCTGATATGCGCTCTTGTCCGCTGAAAAGCAAAGCCCCCAACGGAGAATCACCCGTCAGGGGCCTTAATCTTGGGGGCATGGGGTCAACGACTTTGTGAGCATTTGCTCTCGTCTTCACCTCTCGGCGTTGCCGCCTACGTGCTTGAACCGGGGCGTCCAGTACCCGGATCGCCTACCCTACCCCATTGTTATGTTACTCCTCTAATACACTTTTTACCATCTTGCCGGCATGCTTGTGCCACGATCACTCCAACGTCTAACAGGTTGTTGAAAAACTAAGTAGTCGAACCTGAAAAACTCCAAAATCGCCGTCAGGCAGGCCTTGTCTGAGCGACCAGTATCCCGAGTAGGCTCATCAGATCACCTAGACCGCACCTGAATCGTTCTTTGAAAAGCCACAAAAGGATAGCTCTGAGGAGCTTCCTGATGTTGAAGCCACAGCCGGCCAGGATGGCGTTGATTTTGTCGCCATCTTTGCCCTTCAGAAAGTTGCGTCCCATCCGGTGATCCTGCTTGGCGTGGCCGATGATTGGCTCGAAGGGGCAGCGGGACGCCCATGAAATTATGCGTTTGGGGCTATCCACTCAGCTTCCAATCTTTTACTGCGGCTAAGGCCTCTCCGCGAACAGCCGCCCGACTGACCGAGGATTGAGTAATACCGAGCCTGGCAGCAACCTCTGTCTCTGTCAGGCCAAGTTCATGCGTCGCCCAATGGCACAGCAGGCTTCTTGCCTTTACGAGTGTTGGTTCCTTCCCGTGCCGCCAAATTTCCGCGACATCCATCTTCAGCAGCCTAGCCACCCGCGCGGCGACCTGTTCGAAATCAACTCCTTCCGCCCGATACGCGCTCTCCCTTTCGACAATTTCCTCTGCAATTTGTAACACCCGCTCAACAAAATCGCTATCACCAAGGATTCGCTCATCGCTGTTCAGGAAAATTCCGGCGCGGCGAGCAGCAACAACTTCCTGCCAGCCCCCTGCGCTTCGCACCAAGCCGCCACCGGTCAACTCCGGTCGTTTACCAGCATGCAAACCTTCTGCGACAAACCTCTCATATTTCGAGCGGGCATCGTGGTCATTGGTGCCGAATCTACTCAGAACCTCTGATGTCTCTTGCCAAGAGTACCTCTTGCCTCCGAGCAGCTGACCGTGCCCACAATACCGATGACTTCGCAACTCAGGCAGGGAGCGCACGATCTCTGCCCGAATTGGGTTCAGGTGGATGTAGCGCACCAACTCAAGCAAGTACAGATCTAATTGGCAAAGAATGGATTTGTATCGGTTCTGGAAAAGATGGCCAGCGCGGTTATGCCGATGATTGAACTCTACGGCATACCCCGTCGTCAAGCGACGCATGACATCGGAGATGGGAGTATTGCCGGTTTGCAGCAGCAAGTGAAAGTGATTGGGGATAAGCGCCCAGGCAAAGCAGCGAGTCGAAGATTTCTTCAGGACCACACCAAGGCGCAACAGAAAACGGTCCCGATCGGTGTCATCCAGAAAGATCTTTCTCCGCTCGATGCCGCGGCAGATGATGTGGTGGCAAGCACCAGGGGCGTCTATGCGAGCTTGTCGTGGCATGACATGAAGGTTGCCACAGCCAACTCACATTAGCAACGGGCGCACCGAACTCGGATAGCCTCACGACCAAGGAGAGAAATGCATAATTTCATGGGCGTCCCCCTCTTACCGCTCATGTCTGGATAACGCCCTCTGCTACTTTGGATATGTCAATATCCAGACCCTGACATCCCCTGACTGACATTGCTTGACATCCCCCGAGAAGCAAGAAGCCAAAGTCTATGTTCACCGGTTAGTCCCAAGGTGCTATGGAAACAGTTATTGAAGTGATTTGAGGCAATGCTTCAACATCGACATTGAACTTCTTGACGAATTTCAAAATCCCGTCCGTTAATAGAGCGGAATGGGTATATGAGGTGCTTCCAAAAGTACTGTATTCCCAAAAGATGTTGGGCAAAAAGCCATGCCAACACAAAGGGTACGGTCCATTGTCACCATGAAATCCCTGCGACAGGCAGTTTTCGTCACTTGCAAGCTTGAAGGTCGTTAAAAATAGTGCCTCTCCGTTCGAGTTGTTGAAAGATACTGTAAATGCAGGTCGCCTGCTGTTCATTTCAAGTTCGAGCAAACTTGCATAATTGTACCCTTCATACCTGAACTGCTCTCTGATCGAGGTGTATACCGAACTGTTGATTGCTTCGCACTGCTCAAACATACTGTTTAACATATTATTCTTCTTGCTGAAACAAAGCAGGTTGAAATTAGCTTCTTCTTTCGGATACCCTTGATATTTATCGAAGGTACTCTTGGGTACGTTGCTATAATGCTTGATAGCTATTTTGTTTAGTGTAGTTTTCAACTCGGTTACGAAAGTCTTGTCAAAGGATAGCGTCATCGGTACAGCTACCTCAGCTTTTTTTGAAATGGGGTCTGTAGAGACTATTTCGGGTTTTTCTACTTGTATCACATAAGCAGACTGTGGATACTTTTTTAACACTTTTGCTAAAAAGTCTGATGCATTTTTGATTTCATCGATTTTTGAAGAGGCAGTGCCGAATAAACTGCCTCCATCTACTTTTTTCATGGCGATGTTCAGGTTTTGTATTTTTTGCTTCACTAGGGTTGAGACAACTAGCGCCTCCAGCTTTACACTCATTAGCCCGTCGCTTTCCTCAGTGGAGACGACCCGGCTTTCTTTTACGTAGCCTCCGCTGTACGTCAAAATCTCATCTTTAATAAGGGCGCTGTCTTTAACCATTGTCTCTGAACTGACATATGTACCAATAACCTGTTCGACAGCGTTGCGTATCGCGTTTTGACGGGCCCTGTTTGCATCAACGCCAACCCCAGTTACAACAACTTTTTCCACCTTTTCAGGCTCATCAGCGGAAGCCACCAGGCATTGGCATAGGAACAGGCTGATAATTAGGATCGTCCATGTCAATCTGCGTGTCATTTGAACCTCCTTAACTGCAAGTCAGTGGTTGCTCCGGGAGAAAGACCCCAAGCATAATACCGCACTCTCTAATGTATCGGTACCCGCAGGTGAGCTCTTGAGGGCATTATTGACCATACTGACGGGAGCCCTTGACCGACAGCCTTTTAATGGGTGACCCTCAGGCCTATGGAAGCGCTACAGCCCCCCTTCGCGTAAAGCTTCGGGGAGCCCGCCCACCTTCGCGTCGACCGCTTCGGGGGGCCGCCTTCCCTCCGCGTCACCGCTTCGGCTGGTAAGGCAGAGGGCACGGAGGTCCACGGATGGCTTTATGTACGAGTCCGTTTTGGGTCCGCTGGACTTGCATTGCTTGCGGTACCCTGTATTCTCAAGAAGGCAGTTAAGTTGGACAATTTTAATTATAAACAAAGTCCAACAATTCACTCACGCGAAGGAAAGGAGGTGCGACATGTCGTTTCAACTTCACCGAGTAACGCGGAACTATCGGAACCTCGCGCCAACGAAGTTTCATGTCTTCAACCAGAGGATCAAAACTTCTCTGGTAGACAAAACCAGGATCCCGGAGTCGATCTGGGCGGCGAATATGACGCTGCTCCAATCGTATCTCTCGACATCGGACAAGCACGATGGGGTGTACCACGAGTCCCTGCTGGGCAGTAAACTCCTGATTGCGGAGCGCGAGGTCCTCCAGGCACAACTCGTCATTTACTTGGATGAGATCGCTTCTCTCCTGGAAATGGCCGCTGTGCGCACTCCCGACATCCTTATCGGCTCGGGGTTCGATCTACAAAAAGAAAGAAGGGGTCACTCCAGGGCCAAGGCAACTGCCGCTGCTCGCAACGCAGCGCACGCCGAGCAGGAAGAAGGGGAGAGCGGTACTCCAGCTTGATT
Source organism: Geobacter sp. (assembly GCA_003490025.1). GTDB lineage: Bacteria > Desulfobacterota > Desulfuromonadia > Geobacterales > Geobacteraceae > Geomonas. The sequence goes on from DNJC01000109.1 coordinate 18,145, forward strand.
CGACTCCAATTCCCACCATACGGACTTAGGTCGAGGGGGGTGCCCTTAGGCATCCCTCTCATCCTTTCTTCCCCTCCAGGCCTCCCCTCCCCTTCGATGCCTGACAGCCCGCAGGATGTCGCCTGTGCCTAAATCCTGCTTCCTGCCCCTGATAATTTATTCCCTGCAGTGTCCAAGTCATCTCCCGTGATCTACAAGTTGTCTACTGCGATGTACGTGTTATCAACCGCGATATACGTGTTATCCGTCACGATGTAGAAATCATCTACTGTGATGTACAAGTCATGTACAGCGGTGTACAAATTATCTACGGCGATATGCGTGTTATCAATCGCGATATACGTGTTATTTACCGGGATGTACAAGTCATCTACAGCTATGTACAAGTTATCTGCCACGATGTACGTGTCATCAATCCCGATATACGTGTTATCTCCCGCGATGTACAAGTTGTATACCGCCATGTACAAGTCGTCTATCGCTATGTACAAATCACCCCCCGGAAGATAAAAAAGCACCTACCCGGTAAAGGTAGGTGCGTCATTTTGGCTGGAGCGCCAGGGGCCGTGGAGCCTGGGGGCGAGTCTTGAATCTTGAATTGTGAGCGGTAGCTGTAGAGGTCTTAATCAGGCAGATTTGGGTAGATGGATGCCGGGTAACGCGCATGTCGGGGTTATCTCCATCATCACCTGCGTAAATTCGGAAACACGATACGGTTTTGTGAGGGCCGCACAAAAACCGTAATCACCGAATGCGGCGATGACCGGATCGTTCGAATAGCCGCTGGAGACGATCAGGCGCGCAGCCGGGTCGATTCTCAGAATCCGCTGTGCGGCCTCTTTGCCCCCGATCCCCCCCGGTATGGTGAGGTCCACGATGACTGCCAGGAAAGGCGTACCGGATTTCAGGGCTGCGCCGTAAAGCGCAACCGCATCCTCACCGTTTGCGCAACCAATCCCCTGGTAACCCATGAGCTGCAAAATCTGCGTGGCAAGGTCCCTGATCACCGCTTCGTCATCCAAGATAAGCACATTTCCCACCACTTCACGGCTGCTTTTTGAACGCAGCTCGCAAGTCCCGGGCGGAATGATTTCCCCATCGATTGACGGGAGGTAGATGGTGAAAACCGTTCCGCTCCCGACTGCTGAGCGAAGATCGACATGGCCGCCATGTTTCCTGACAATCGAATGGACTGAGGCAAGTCCAAGCCCGGTACCACTGGATTTGGTAGTGTAGTAGGGATCGAAGACGTTACGCTGGATCTCGTTCGACATGCCGCACCCCTCATCGGCAAAGGTGATACCGACGTAGGCGCCTGGAGGGAGTTCCTGATTGTTCCCTGCATGCAGGGTAACGTTCTCGGCGCCGATAGTCAGCGTGCCACCGTTGGGCATCGCCTGCGCGGCGTTGATGATGATGTTGTTGAACACCTGGCTCAACTGCCCTTCGTCCGCCTCGACGTTGCAGAGGAGTTCACTGAGTTGAACCTGGCAGATCACGCCTGTCCCGTGTAGCGCCAGAGAAAGGGATTCCTCGATGATGGGGGGAAGCGCTACGGGCTTCTTGACCGGTGCCCCCCCTTTGGCGAAGGTCAGTAACTGAGTGGCCAGCGCCGCCGCCCGCAGCGCCGCCTTTTCGGCGAAACCAAGCGGCTTAAACGATTTGTGCGTTTCATCGATGAATTGCTGCGCTAGCAGGTCGTTGAAAATAAGTC
>DNJC01000053.1:0-1401 GCA_003490025.1 Geobacter sp.
AGTATGAACCTGAAACAGCTCGAGGTCTTCATCAAGGTGGCAGAAACCGGGAGCTTCTCGAAAGGCGCCGAGGCCACCTTCATCACCCAATCCACCGTCAGCCAGCACATATCTGCGCTTGAGAACGAGTTCGAGTTGAAGCTGCTGGACAGGACGGGAAAGGGAGCGCTCCCCACCGAGGGGGGGAAGCTCTTGCTGGACCGCGCTCGCAGGCTGGTGGAATACGCGCGGGAAATACCGGTCGCGCTGGCGCGTTTCAAAGGGGTGGAAGAGGCGGAGCTGAACATCGCCGGAAGCAGCATCCCGGGCGAGTACATGATACCGGCCGTACTGCCGCTCTTGATCAGCAAGTTCCCCGGGGTGACCATCACCCTGCTGCAGGGCGATAGCCGCGAGGTATTGGGGAAATTGATGGCCGAAGAAGTCGAGATCGGCGTTGTCGGAGGGTGTTTCGCAGAGGATAGCCTCGAATTCACCCCCTTGGCCCAGGACGAGCTGGCGCTGATAGCGCCTCCGGGGCACCGGTGGGCCGGGGGTGCGGCAATAGACAAGGTCGAGCTTCTGGGAGAGCCGATGGTGTTGAGGGAAACCGGTTCCGGGACCGGCAAGGCGACCGTTCAGGCGCTTCGTGAGGCGGGGATAGACCTCGCCAACCTGCGGATCGCGGCCCATCTGGGAAGCAACGAGGCGGTGAAGCGAGCCGTCATGGCGGGAATCGGCGTTTCCTTCGTGTCGTCGGTGTCGGTGCAAAGGGAACTGGAGCAGGGGTCGCTGGTGCAGGTGCCGGTGGCGGATGTCTGCCTACGGCGCGATTTTTACCTGGTCAGCAGGAGGGGAAGGGAGTTGTCGCCTGCGGCGATTGTCTTCAAGGCCGTCATGGTTGAGCACTACTCAGACATGGTGGGTGAAGCGGTTTCCTAAAGGTCGTAAAAGTATCACGGCGGCGGCCCGAGCCCCCGCCGCCTTTACTCGAATCTGGTGCGAAGGCGCTTTTTCTCCGACACCACCTTCTTCTCGGTCAGCCTCTTTTCCTTCGCCCGCCGCGGCACCTTCGTCGCCACCCTCTTCTTGGCCTTCTGCTCGCGCCTTCTCAGCATCTCGGCAAGCCGCTCCATGGCCTTCTCCCGGTTTTGCAGCTGGGAGCGGCTCTCGCTGGCCTGGGCGACGATGCCGGTGGGAAGATGGCGGATACGGACCGCCGAATCGGTGGTGTTCCTGTGCTGCCCTCCCGGCCCCGAGGCCCGGAAAAACTCTACTTTTATATCGACTTCCCTTATTTCGATCACGTCTTGTGTCCTCTCCCGGTACTTTCTTCCATCGGGGTGGCGAGTGTAGCACGTTACTATCTGCTGCTCAAGGTTGAAGCATATCCGATTATTTGCTACAGTGGCACCCCTCGTA
>DNJC01000053.1:1426-4924 GCA_003490025.1 Geobacter sp.
CTCTCCGACATCATGAAATAGGAGGGAACATGAAGAAGAGTTTGGGGACAACCGTCCACGCCATGCCGACACCGGTCTGGCTGGTGGGAACCTACGACAGCGCCGGAAAGCCGAACCTCGCGACCGTTGCCTGGGGCGGCGTCTGCTGCTCGGACCCGGCCTCGGTCACCGTCTCGCTGCGCAAGGCCCGGCACAGCTATGACGCCATCCTCGAGCGTCAGGCCTTCACGGTCAACATACCGTCCAACGCATTTGTCCGCGCCGCCGATTACGCCGGCATCGTCTCCGGGCGCGACGCCGACAAGTTCGCGGTCGCCGGGCTCACCCCGGTCAGGAGCGACCTCGTCGATGCCCCCTACGTCGCAGAGTTCCCGATCGTCATCGAGTGCCGCCTGTCGAAGACCGTCGAGATCGGGGTGCACACGCAGTTCATCGGCGAGATCGTCGACATCAAGGCGGACGAGAGCGTGCTGGACGGCAACGGTCTTCCCGATCCGGCCAAGGTGATGCCCCTGGTCTACGCCCCCACCAATCGGACCTACTACGCCTTGGGCGAGATGATCGCCAAGGGGTTCGACATAGGAAAGGAACTCATGAAGTAGATTCTGACTGGAGGGTTCAAGTTGATGCGCTATAATCTTTCCCGATGTCAAAACCTTGCGGGAGCCGCGAAAGCCGGTCAGCGCGGGTACCGCCGAGCAGTTACAGGAAACGGTTATGGACGACGAGACCTTCAAGATCGAAGTGCTGAGCAGATTGGACCAGATCATCGAGCTTCTTCAATCCGCACTCCCGGAGGCCTCCCTGGAGGAACCAGAAGCAGAGCAGGGAAAAGCCGAGGGGCCCGTTTACTCCCTGAACGACGAGATGCAGGACGCGATGCAGCGCTGGCAGCAGGAAAGCAGCAACTGATGTAAAAGCGCTGGGTTGGAGAACCAATCGCGGCAGGAATGCCGCTCCTACAGAGTAAAAAACGCCGTCCCTGGTGACCCGGGAGCGGCGTTTTTTTATTCACCTTTCCGTACTTCCCAACGTGGCGCCCCACCCCATCCGCTCAGTCAAACTCTCCCTCTCCCGTAGGGAGAGGGGCGGGGTGAGGGCGTCGGCGCCTGCAACCCTCTTCCTTCGTGGCACCGCCCTCACCCGCCCTCCGGGCACCCTCTCCCGGAGGGCGAGGGTTTTGTCGGCCGACAGCGCGCAAAGTGGGATGCCTCGCCCCACAGGGCGCACCACCCACCAATCCAGCTTGCCCAGCTCTCCCTCGCCCTCCGGGAGAGGGCTGGGGTGAGGGCGGGCACCCTCTCCCGTAGGGCGAGGGTTTAGCCGCAGCGGGTAACAAAGCGCTCCTGGAACTCGAGGGTCACTCTTCTGAGCGGCTCATCGAGGAAGGCAAGGGTCTTCGCGGCGATCGGCTCGGGGACCCCGCCGTAATAGGCCTGGGCGATCCCGCCGGTTATGCCGGCCAAGGTATCCGAATCTCCTCCCAGCGATATGGCAAGCCGGATGGCGCTCTCGAAGTCGGTCGAGTCCAGGAACGCCGCCAGGGCCTGCGGTACGGTCCCCTGGCAGGAAACGTCGAAGGTGTAGCCGGGCCGTATCTCGTCGCAGGTACGCGACAGGTCGTACGAGAACGTGTCGCTCACGTAGCTGCGGATCTCCTGTTTCGAGGCGCCGCTTCGCCCCAGGTACACGGCAGTGGCAGTGGCCTGCGCTCCCCTGATCCCTTCCGGATGGTCATGGGTCAGGACGCTGTACTCCTCGGCCTTGCGCAGCACCTTTTCCAGCGAGTCGAAGGCCCAGCCGGCGGGGCTTATGCGCATGGCGGCCCCGTTTCCCCAGCTGTTATAGGGGAGACAATCGTCGCTTTGGGCCCAGCGCAGGAAACTCCTCCCATACCCCGCGTCGGGATACCTGCGGCAGTAGCGCTTCAACAAGGGGCCGTACCCCTCACCGGTCAGAATGGATTCCGCCAGCGCCACGGTCAGCACCGAGTCGTCGGTAAACCGGCATCTGTCCTGGAAAAGGGGGAAATCCGTGGTCTTTATGTTGTTCCATTCGTAGATGGAACCGACGATGTCACCAGTCAGGGCGCCAATCATGAGACTCTCCTCAGGATCTTCAAATTATTGGACATCATAGCGCAACGCGTCCCGGATTGCACGCCCAGGGCGGTTCCCCTACCCTCATCGTTTCCGATCTGTTATGCTCTGCCACATGAACTACCTCTTCCATCTCTATCTCTCCGGGGAAGACCCCGAGATACTTACCGGCAACTTCATGGGCGACTTCGTCAAGGGACGGCTGGGCGACATCTACCCTCCGCGCCTCACGACCGGCATCCAACTGCACCGCAGCATCGATTCCTTCGCCCAGAGCCATCCTGTCTTCACCAGAAGCAGGCTGCGGCTCGGCAAGGAGTTCGGACTGTACCGCGGCATCCTGGTAGACCTATACTACGACCACTTCCTGGCCGCCAACTGGTACGCCTGGAACAACGAGCCGTTGCAACACTACCTGGATCGGACGAGGCGGGTCGTCGAGGGAAACCGACGCTTCCTCCCGGAGCGCCTGCAGGGACTGTTGCCGGTCATATTCGAGGAGATGATCCCTTCCTACCTGAGCACGGACGGCGTGGGGAGCGCGCTGCAACGGATGTCGAGAAGGATAACAAGAGACAACCCGCTTGCCGGAGGCGGCGAAGAACTGGTTCGACATTACGACGACCTGAAGGTGGATTTCCTCGACTTCCTGCCGGAGGTTCGCGCCTACGCCGCGGGATTTCTCCTCCACTCCCCGATCACCTCTCCATAACCGCCGCCACAAGACCCACCATAAGCCCAAAACGCTTCCCGAAACCAATCGCAAGATACCGAACCGTGCGCCAAGCGTGGCGCCCTGGTGGAGCGGGGGAGCCGGCCTGTTCACGTCCCGTCGCGGCTTTGCACGGAGCGCATGCGTCGGCATTTTCGAAAAAAGTAATCAATTGGCGGGCATGGGCATAAATCTCCTTGATCTGACAGGACGGCCGGGTTAAATTAGGCCGCCGCGAGATTCGGATGTCGATCCCCTTCTCAAAGTACCCGAGATCGACCGACGCAGCCCGACACATCCTCCCCCATCGCATCATCGCGACACTAAAGCAAAAGAGACGCTGCAGCGCAACCTGGCAAGGAAGGTCATGCAAAGAACCATCGGAAACCGAGAGCAGGCGCCTCTGATCCTCATCGTCGACGACAGCCCCACACAGGCGGCGCTCCTGGAGCAGGTGCTCTTCGCGCACGGCTACCAGGTGGTCGGCGCGCGCAACGGCAACGAGGCGCTCCAAGCCATCCGGGCCCGGCGGCCCGACCTCGTCATCAGCGACATCATGATGCCCGAGATGGACGGTTTCGAACTCTGCCGCAGCATAAGAGGTGCGGAGGAGATGATGTCGATCCCCATCATCCTCCTTACCCACTTGAACGACCCGGGCCACGTGCTGCGCTCGCTGGAGGCGGG
>DNJC01000067.1:0-2243 GCA_003490025.1 Geobacter sp.
AGCTCGTAGTTCTCCTCCAGATGTCCCAGGACGTTCCCCGGGTCGGGTTCCGCCTCCACCCGGTACCCGCGCGCCTGTAGGATGTCCTTGAGGGTCCTGCAGAAAAGGGGATCGTCGTCGACGATCAGGATGCTCTCCTCTTTCCTGAGCAGCGCGAGGAACGAGAGGACCATCTGCACGTCGATCGGTTTGGTGAGGACCGCGAAAGCNNGGGAGTTCGGGCGCCGCCGATTTGATCATCTTCAACGCCTCTACGCCGTCTATCCCGGGCATCTTGAGATCCATCAGCACGCAATCGAAGCCTTCCCCCCGCACCCTGCTCACGGCCTCCTCGCCGCTGTAGGCCGGATGCGGGTCATGTCCCTTGACCCGCAGAATGTCGCAGATGGTTTTGACCATGCGCCTATCGTCATCCACCACGAGCACCTTCTGNNTGGGAATTACCTTAATTAGACTCATCGGACGATAGGGTCATGAACATTAGTACTGTGTTCCAGGTAAAAAACTTAAGTGATCAGTGATGATCTTCGCTGTACCGTCCCTCCCCCTTCAAGGGGGAGGACAGGAGGGGGATGGGTGTCTTCGGCCTTGAAGGGGAGGGGGGAGATTGAGCGTATTAACAGAGAAGGCCGCCCTGCTTGCTTCGCCAGGCGGCCTTCTCATGTGTAGGGTGTTTTTCAGACCAACGAACTGTTGGTCCTGTACCTATTTTCAGCCGCCGGAGTTTTCGGCGGCTGCGGCGTTGCAGCGCTCCACCGCTTCCCGCAACCAGGCGATCTCCTCCGGGTGGAACTGCTTGGAGAACTCGGTCCCCGGGTTCATGGCCCAGTGCAGCGGGGCCTGGGTGGAGAGGGTCACAATGTGGGCCGGGACCTCGATGTACTTCGGGTCCTCCACGTCCTTGTCCCACGCCTTCAGACGCTCGAGGGTGCTGAAGAGCATCAGGTAGTCGTTTCCCTCGGCCTCGGTGATGAGAGGAACCACTCCCCCCGATCCCTTTGCTGCAGTCGCCGGGTCACCGGCGTCGCGATCCTCCAGGATCGGTACGAAAAAAGTCGAGTTCAGGAAGAGATCGTAGAACTCCGACTGCTTCTTCGGGTCATCCATGTCCTGGCGCAGGTTTACCAGCGCCTCGTCGAGTTTCTCCATTTGGTTTTCCTTTGGGTATTGCCGTAGTCGCCAGAGCCGCCGATGCTCTCTGTCCTCAGGCAAGATACAGAACAGGCCCTGGCAATTCAAGCACAATGTAACCAATTGACAATTGACGATTGACGATTGACGATTGACGATTGACAACTTGAACCCGACAACGATGTTTTATTGTTCCTACGCTCCAGCGTGGGAACACATTGCAGGACGCTCCTGCGTCCGTTTTCATTACCGACGGTTCTAGAGATAGCAGCCTTCAGCTGACGCTGGAGCGTGGGAATGATGATAACTGGTGATATCTTTTCCAATGTCGCGGGAGGAAGGCTCTTTGATAAGCGGCGGTCACGATTTACAAGTGATATCGTATATGATATCGTAAGAATTGAGGAGCCGATGGTGAAAGACCATGCTCTGGTAAAACTGGTGGGCAGCATCCTGCACAACAGGAAGAATGTATCGTTTGACGAGCTCCGTAGGATGCTCGAGGGGTTTGGTTTCGAATGTCGGCAACCCAAAGGCGGCAGTAGCCACTACATCTTTAGGAAACCCGGATTCCGTTTCCCTTTCAGTATTCCGAAGGCCAGACCGGTAAATAAAGCGTATGTGGACGAAGTGGTAAAGTTGTTGGCTCTGGAGGAATGGTATGAAAAAAACCGTTGAAGAATATATGAAGTATCCATATACGATCGAACTCACTCCCGGCGATGACGGTTACTTCGTGAAGGTGAAGGAGTTACCTGGATGCATGTCAGTCGGTGAAACCAGGACTGAAGCCTTGGAGATGATCGAAGACGCCATGAGAGGCTGGCTTGAGGTCGCGTTGGAGGACGGTGTTGCCATACCTCTGCCACAGGCGATGCGGAGAGGTAAATTCAGCGGCAAGTTCGCCCTTCGACTGCCGAAAAGCTTGCATGCGGAACTCGCGCAAGCCGCTGAGTGCGAAGGGGTAAGCCTGAATCAGTACATGGTCACCCTGCTGGCAGAGAAGAATTCTTTTCACGAGGTAAAGCGGCTTATCGCCAAAAAGGCTCCCGGCGAGATCCCTCCCTCCTCTTCCCTCCTTTGTTCGCCTTAGCGTTTCCGCAACGACTCCC
>DNJC01000067.1:2406-2927 GCA_003490025.1 Geobacter sp.
GCGCGCCGGCTGCAGGAATGCTACCGGATCAAGGAAAAGGCGAAGTCGCTCTACGAGAACGCCTACCTGGGCCAAAAGGGTGGGGCGGCGCCCCGGATCACGGACGGACCGGCAGCCTGGCAGCCTGCGGGAGACACGCAGGCGCTGGTGAGCCAGGGGGAGCGGTACGGCGTCTTCACCTGGCACACGGACCCGAACATCCTCTCCACCATCGAGATCCTCATCTACGGCCTGATGGGGATGGGGGCCTTCGCCTGGCACGCCGCCGAAATGGGGAAGGAGGACGACGGGATCTACGAGTTCATCCACCGCTCCATGGCCGCCGCCACGGACCCGCAGGCGACGCTGGAGGATTTCGTGAACCTCTCGCTTGAGTGCGGCAAGTGGAACATGCGCACCATGGAACTTCTCTACGACGGGCACGCGGAGATGTTCCAGGCGCCGGAACCGATGAAGGTCAATCTCGGCACCCGCGGCGGCAAGGGGATCGTGGTCTCCGGGCACGACCTCCCGATGCTGGA
>DNJC01000067.1:3032-5070 GCA_003490025.1 Geobacter sp.
CGCCGGTCATCGACAAGGCGCTGTCGCTGCCGGACCTCCCGGAGAACCCCGGCCAGGAGATCCTGGTAGGCTTCGGGCACGAGGCGGTGTTCAAGGTGGCGGGGGCCGTGGTCGACGCGGTGAAGAACGGGGCGATCAAGCGCTTCTTTCTCATCGGCGGGTGCGACGGCGCGAAGGCCGGGCGGAACTACTTCACGGAACTGGCCGAGAAGGTCCCCAGGGACTGCGTCATACTCACGCTCGCCTGCGGCAAGAACCGCTTCAACAAGATGGAGTTCGGCGACATCGGCGGCATCCCGCGTCTTCTCGACGTCGGCCAGTGCAACGACGCCTACTCGGCGATACGGATCGCGGTGGCGCTGGCGGACGCCTTCCAGTGCGGCGTCAACGACCTGCCGCTTTCCATGATCCTCTCCTGGTACGAGCAGAAGGCCCACGTCATCCTGCTCACCCTGCTGCACCTGGGGATCAAGGGGATCCGTCTCGGTCCCACGCTCCCCGCCTACGTCTCGCCGGTGGTCCTCGATTTCCTGGTGCTTAACTACGACCTGGGGCCGACAACGACGGCGGAGCAGGATCTGCGGCACGCGCTGGGGGCCTGAGAAGCATCTGGAACTATCTGCTGTACATCGTGACGTCATTTTTGAACGCCTGGCTGAATCAGCCAGGCGTTTGTTCGTTTGGTTATTTTTCCCTACGGTGTTCCTTTTGGTCACTATAGGCAACAATGTCTTACCACTTGTACTGCTTTTGTTTAAATTGCGGTATTCCTGAGTATTTAAGCCCTTGACAGAAAATATTGCAGCCATATAATCCGTCACAAAATTGCTAATGCAATTAATTTCTGATGCTTTGACTGATATAGACGAGTCGCTAACTGACCAAGTAGTTCCCCTGGGTTTTCTCATCCACAGGTGATCAACAGGTGCGATATGGCCAATGAAACCATCCTCGTAGTCGACGACGAGCAGAGCACGCGTTCGCTGCTCAACCTCCAGCTGCAGTGCTGGGGATTCTCTCCTCTGCTTGCAGAGACCGGGAGCGAGGCGATCAGGCATCTCCAGGAAACCCGGGTCGACCTCATCATTTCCGATCTTGTCATGCCTGGCCTGGACGGCATGCAGATCCTCGCGCAAGCCAGGGAGTCCTTCCCCCAGGTCCCCTTCATAATGCTCTCCGGGCATGGGACGATTCACACTGCGGTGGCTTCCCTGAAAGAGGGGGCAGCGGATTACCTGCAGAAGCCGTTCAAAATCGAAGACCTCCGGGCCAGCATCGAAAGATCGCTGGCCTTGCGGCCGACGCGGCAAGTGGAGGCCGGCCGGCAAGAGGGGGCCAAGCAGAAAGAGGGGGCCAAGCAGAAAGAGGAGGCCACCCAGAAGGAGGAGGCCACCCAGAAGGAGGAGGCCAGCCGGAAGGAGGAGGCCACCCCGGACCGGGGGCAGGGCAGGTACACCTTCCAGCAGATCGTGACGAAATCGCCGGGAATGACCCGGGTGCTGCAGATGGCGGAGCAGGTCTCAGCCTTCCCGCAGACCACGGTGGCTCTGTACGGTGAGAGCGGTGTCGGCAAGGAGGTGCTGGCGAGGGCGATCCATGCGGCAAGCGGCCGGCCGGAAGAGCGTTTCGTGGCGGTTAACTGCGCCGGCATCCCGGCCTTGTTGCTGGAGAGCGAGCTGTTCGGTCATGTGCGCGGCGCCTTCACGGGTGCCGACCGTGACCGCGAAGGGATGTTCGCGGTCGCACAGCAGGGAACCCTCCTCCTTGACGAGATAGGGGACATGCCGCTGGAACTGCAGGCGAAGATCCTCCGGGTGATCCAGGAGCGGACCTTCACACCACTGGGATCGAACCGCCAGGTGCAGGTCGATTTCCGGGTCATGGTCGCCACGCACCACGACCTGAANNCCAGCGATTTTTTGAACCACCTGCGCAGGGAGATGGGGAAATCGCTCCCGGGGATCTCGAACCGCGGCATGGATTTCCTGGTGGGGTACGATTGGCCGGGCAACATCCGGGAGTTGAAGAACTCGCTGGA
>DNJC01000027.1 GCA_003490025.1 Geobacter sp.
TCACCGGCTCGAATCTACTTCATGAACCGCCGTGTACGGAACCGTACGCACGGTGGTGTGGGAGGACGGCGGGGGTAGCCCCTCCTCCTACCCGATGCCGGCGCTCCGCGACTCTCCCCCCTCCCGGCCTCCCCCCTCCGGGGGGGGGAGGAGCAGTTGCCCGTCGGCAAGGGGCTTTTCCGGGGCGGGGCGCGATCCTCTTTAAAAAGATAAAATTTCGCTACCTTTTTGAAATGCCGTCATTTCCTGTTACTGTTTTCCAGCCGGAAACTACAGATCGGGAGGAACTATGGACTCGAGGGACATGATGCTCCGGAAGGAATGGGACGGGAAGGGGTATTACGAGCGCTGCGGCGCCGAGGCAAGGGTTGCCGGACTTTCTTCGATCTTCAGGATGCTCTCCGAGGACGAGGTGCGGCATGCCGAGGCATTGCGTGCGCTGCAAAGCGGGGCGAGGGTGGAGCTGCCGTACTCCGCCACGCTGGACGGCGCGAAGAGCATACTGCGCCGGCTCTCCGTCCAGGCGCAGCCGGTTTCCCCCTGCCAGGGTGATCTTCGTCACGCCATGCAGTTCGAGGCGTCGAGCGCCAGGGAGTGCGGGCAGATGGCCCGGCAGGCGCTGCACGGCTGGGAGCGGGAACTCTTCCTCAGGATGGCGGCCGAGGACGAGATGCATTTCACGCTGCTGGAGCAGATGCAGGAGCTGTTCGAGCCGGCGGCAGTCGACGAAGCGGGCGATTGCGAGGACGTGGACGATGCCGATTGAGGATTCAAGAGCGTTTTTGGAAGTGGCCACAGCCGCGGCCAGGGAGGCGGGCGCCCTGCAAAAGGAGCGGCTCTGGGGAGAGAACGCCCTCTCCTACAAGGGGGAGACGGATCTCGTCACCGAGGTCGACCGCCGCTGCGAGGAATTGATCGTGAACCGCATCGCCCTGGCCTTCCCCGAGCACAGCTTCCTCGCCGAGGAGAAGGAGTACCAGGGCGGCAGCGCCCCGTTCAAGTGGATCATCGACCCCCTGGACGGGACCACCAACTTCGCGCACGGCTTCCCCTGGTTCTGCGTTTCCATCGCGCTTGAGCGCGAAGGGGAAATCGTCCTGGGGGCGATCTACCACTGCATGATGGATGAGCTTTTCACCGCGGTAAAGGGGGGCGGGGCCTTTTTGAACGGGGTCGCCATCGGCGTCTCGAAAAGGGCCCCCCTCAGGCAGTCCCTGGTCGCCACCGGGTTTCCGTACGACCTTGCCCGTGACAACGAGAACAACTTCGGCAACTTCGTGGAGCTGCACCTGGCGGCGAGGGGAGTGCGGCGGGCCGGGGCCGCGGCGCTCGACCTGGCCTATGTCGCTGCGGGGAGGCTGGACGGCTACTGGGAGTGCAAGCTGAAACCGTGGGACGTGGCCGCCGGCTCCCTGCTGGTGGCGGAGGCCGGTGGGATGGTAACCAACCACGGCGGGCTCCCGTATTCCGTCTACGACCACCGCATCCTTGCCTCGAACGGTCTCATCCACGAGGAGATGGTCCGTCTGCTGAACCGCGAGTGACCCATCCCCACCCTGTCCCCCTTGAAGGGGAGGGGGGAATTCCGCGGAAGCCGTCGCTGGTCGTCCATCGTCAATCGTCAATTGTCCATTGTCAATTGTTTCAGGGAATCGAGATCAGGAGCCTGTCCACCGGCGTGTATTCCATGCCGAACGCCTCGGCAACCCCCTGGTAGGTGATTCTGCCGAGCGCCATGTTGATCCCGGACTTTATGCCGGGGTTGGTCCGCGCCACCTCGCGCCACTCCCCTGCCGCGATCGCCACGGCAAAGGGGAGGGTGGCGTTGGTGAGGGCGACGGTCGAGGTGAGCGGCACGGCGCCGGGCATGTTGGCGACGCAGTAATGCAGGATACCCTCCACCTCGTAGGTCGGCTCCTTGTGGGTGGTCGGGCGCGAGGTCTCGAAGCATCCCCCCTGGTCTATCGCCACGTCGATCAGCACGGTCCCCTTCTTCATCGTCTTCAGCATCTCCCGGGTCACGAGCTTGGGCGCCTTGGCGCCGCGCAAGAGCACCGCCCCTATCACCACGTCCGCCTCCCGCAGCAGGTCGCGGACGGCGGCCGGAGAGGACATGAGCGGGAAGCAGTTCTTCGGCATGACCTCGGAGAGGTGGCGCAGCCGGGGGAGGCTCGCCTCCAGCAGGTAGACCTTCGCTCCCAGCCCGCAGAGCATCTGCGCCGCGTGGGTTCCGACCACCCCGCCCCCCAGCACCAGGACGGTGGCAGGGGCGACCCCCGGGACCCCGCCCAGGAGTATGCCGCGCCCACCCTGCGCCCGTTCCGAGTATTTCGCCGCCTCCTGGGCCGCCATCCTCCCGGCCACCTCGCTCATCGGGGTGAGAAGCGGCAGCGAGTTGTCGAGGTCGGTAATGGTCTCGTAGGCTATGGCGACCGCTCCCGTGGCGAGCATGGCGCGGGTAAGCTCCAGGGAGGCGGCGAAGTGGAAGTAGGTGAAGACGATCTGCCCCTCCCGGATCATGCCGTACTCGGAGGGTTGCGGCTCCTTCACGTGCATCACCATGTCGGAGCGGGCGAAGATCTCGGCCGGCGTGGCCACGATCTCGGCTCCGCCCCCCCGGTACGACTCGTTGCTGAAGCCGCTCCCCACCCCCGCCAGGGCCTCGACCAGCACCGTGTGCCCGTGCGCCACCAGCACCTCGACCCCCGCCGGCGTCATGGAGACCCGGTTCTCCTCGGTCTTTATCTCCTTCAATACCCCCACGATCATCGCTTCCCTCTCTTTCGGCCGGACATCTCAGGCCTCATTAGCTGCTGCCGGATTAATTCTCACCTCAAAACGACGGCTGTCAATGCCCGGTCCACAGTCCGCTGTTTTAGAAAGGGAAGCCTGGCAGGCAAAAGGGCCATCGACGGGGCGAACCGTCCGTGAAAATAGGAGTTTGAAAATGTGATGCAATGTTTTATAGTTGTGCTGCCGTTTACCCGACAATCCCATTTCCGGAGGAAGCAGATGCTAAACCTGCGCAAGAAGGTCCTGGTAGCCATCGACGGCTCGCCCCTGTCGGACAAGGCTGCGGAAGAGGCGGTCCGCTTCGCCGCCGGGATCCCGAGCCAGTTCAAGAGCAAGGTCTACGGGCTCCTGGTGCTTCCCAACGCCCCGCGCAACACCTTCACCGACTTCGTCCCGTCGCGCCCCATCACCGAGCAGGCGCAATGGACCGAGCTGAAGGAGCGGATCTTCTACGTCGTGGAGAAGATCGCGGCGGAGCAGGAGGTGCCGCTGGAGACGGCCGTGGTGTACGGGGATCCCGCCGAGGAGCTGCTGCGCTTCGCCCAGAACGAGGAGGTCGACGTCATCGTCATCGGGAGCACCGGGAAGGGGTTCCTGAAGAGGAAGCTCCTGGGGAGCGTGTCGCACAAGGTGGTGCGGGACGCGAAGTGTTCGGTCTACGTGGTCAGGGGGTAGCCTTGGCCGTCTCCGCCCTCAGGTAGGCGAGGATCTCCTTCAGGCTCTCGACGATGATCTGCCCCCCCTTGGGGAACTCGTGGGGGGAGAGTTCCAGCGTGAGGATGTCGTTGTAGGCGGTGTTCCTCAGGTGGTTCAGGAAGCGGGTCAGCGGGAGTATGCCGTGCCCCGGGAGGAGGTGCTGCCGCCCGTGGCCGTAGTCCGAGAAGTGGATGTTCCTGATCCGCCCGCTGTTGTAGAAGAGGTAGAAGTCGTTGATGAAGTTCGCCTTCCCCGACCCCATGTGCGTGCAGTCGAAGGTGAGGTAGAGGTTTCTCTCCTTGAGGAACTCGATCATCTTCTGGGTCTCGGACAGGATGTAGCCGTTGATCCGGTACTTCCCCGTCCACGGCATGTTCTCCAGGGTCAGCGCCACCTGGTTCCCCCCGATCTCCTTCTGAAAATCCTGCACCCGGTACAGCCAGCGCCAGTAGTTGATCTCCATGCCGACCCATGAGGGGGGGTGGAAATTGACCAGCCCGACGCCGCAGTCGGCCGCGATCTCGACGCAGCGCTTCAGCGCGTCGACCGGGCTCCCCCAGCCGTCCAGCGGCATGAACGGCGCGTGCATCGAGAAGATCGGGACGGTTTCGGCGAGTTCCCTGATCAGCCGGCGCGAGTTGACCTTCTGGAACTCCTGGTTGATCACCAGTTCCATTCCGTCGAACCCGGCCTCCCTGGCCATGGCGAACGCCTTTTGCAGCCGGAAGATGAACAGAGTCCCCGTGCTGAGGGAAATACGCATACGACCCTTTCCTATAGCTGTCCCACCATTTTCTGGTAGGCGATCTTCTGCAGGCTGAGAACCGCCTCCACCGCCTCCCTGATCCTTTGGTCCCGCTCCAGGGAGAACTCCTCGGGGTTGGCGAAGGCGCCCCCCTGCTCGGTGCGGATCTCGCTCTCGATCCTGAGCTGCATGAAGCACTGGAACGCCTTCAAAAGCCGATCCGCCAGATCGACGTCGAGGGCTCCCCGCTCCAGGAGCGCCCGGACCCGCTGCACGCTTCCCCCTCCGTGCACCCCCGCCTGCACCGCCATGGCGCGCAGGGTCATCATCATGGGGAGAAGGGCCAGCTCCTCCAGGTCGATCTCCCCCTTGTGCTCGCCGCTTCGGACCAGCCGCCACCTGCCGAAGCGCCCCAGGGCAAGCGGCAGGGTGATCACCCGGCGCGCGACCTGCATGAAGGGGTCGCGGTTCTTCTGCTCCTTGATGCAAAGCGCCGCGGCGGAGAGCGCCTGGGCCCCCAGCGGCTCGTAACCGGTCAGGAAGCGCAGGTCCGCCATAGCCTCCAGGCGCCATTTCCAGTCCTGTATCGGCTGCGGCTCCGGCCGCGGCGCGATGTCGAACGGGGTGACCGGGGCGAGGAAAGCGCCCCCCGCCGCCTCCCTGGGCTCTCTGCCGTCCGCCAGGAGCGCGCGCCACTCGAGGAGCGAGCCGTGCCAGAGCATCTCCTCGCCCGCCAAAAGACCCGCCTCCCTGAACGAAAGGAGCAGCTGGCGGCTGAACAGGAAAAAACGGGGGGAGTCGAGTTCGTGCAGCAGCAGGTAGCGGTTGTTGCCGTGCAGGGTCTCCTCCTCCCGCCCGCGGTCGCCGGAGACCAGCAGTGCGTAGATCGGGGCCCTCCCCTGACCGAGCTGCAGCATCCGCTCTTCGGCGAGTTCTATGGCGCGCGCGAGGAGAGCGTCGTGCAGCGAGCAGCAGGCCCCGCAAAGGGCGAGAACGGAGCTGCGGCGCCTGAAATGCGCCGTGACCACCTCGTGGTAGCGTCCCCTGATCGGCTGCAGCTGCAAGGGGGATTCCGCCTCCCGGATGGAGCGGTGCAGGGAGGAGAGTTCCTCGTCCAGTTGCGACTCGTAGGAAAGCTCTTCCTCGACGGAGGCGATCACCGCCCCGAGGAAGCTCTCCGCCTCGCGCGCGGTGCTGCGCGCCCACTTGCGGTCGAGCCTCTCCCGTAGCCTCTCGACCAGCTCCACGCTGGCGCGCCACTGCATGATATCGCTTCCCTTGCTTCCCAACAGCATCGGCATGTGCGGCTCCAATCGCCTCTCCCGCAACGAACGGGGGGCATAGCGTCGGCTCTATCCCCCTTCGGCGGGGGGTGATCAGTCCAGGTGCCCGTGCACCTCTTCTTCGAGGAAGCGCCCCATCTCCGCCGGCGGCGCCGGAGTCAGAAGCGACACGGCGATCATCACGCAGACGACCAGCGGCGCGCCGCACAGGGCGGACGAGGTGACCGGAAACAGCGCCGCCACCCGGGGAAGGGCGCCGCCGAAAAGGGGGTGCGCGAAGGTGCAGAGGATGCCGGTCAGCATCCCGGCGATGGCGCCGTAGCGGTTGGCCCGCCCCCACCAGATGCCGAGGAGGAACAGGGGGAAGATGGTGTTCCCGGCCAGGGCGAAGGCGACCGCCGTGATCTCCGCGATGAGGCCGGGGGGATCCAGGGCCAGCAGCATCACGACGACGGCGAGGACCAGCGTTCCCCCCTTGGCCACCTGCATGCGCGCCGATTCGCTGGCGGTGGGGTTGACGATGCTGTAGTAGATGTCGTGCGAGATCGACGCGGCGCCGGTCATAAGGAGCCCCGCCACGGTGAAGAAGGCGGCGGAGAGCGCCCCGGCGGCAAGAACGCCGATGAGCCACCCCGGGACTCCGGCCAGGACGGCCGTCTTCAGCACGATGATGTCGGCCATGCCGCGCGCCGCCGCTTCCGGGAGCAGGGCGCCGTGCCGCGCCTCGAGGAGCCTCCCGAACACGGCGAAGGCGGGGGCGGACCAGTAGATCAGCGCGATGAAGAACAGACCCCAGACCACGCTCCAGCGGGCGTCGCGCAGGTTGGGGACCGTGTAGAAGCGCGAAAGGACGTGGGGAAGACCGGCGGTCCCCACCATGAGCGTGAAGCAGAGGGCGCACCACTCGAAGAGGGTCCCGTTGGCGAAGGGGAGGGCGAAGTCGATGCTGAACTGGCGGGAGAGGTCGGTGATGGCGCGGCCGTAGCCGAACTGCGGCAGCAGCCAGAAGTATCCCAGCTTACGGGCGAGCCACATGAGCGGGATGATGAACGAGACGCTGATCACCAGGTACTGCAGCTGCTGGTTGCGCGGCACGCCGAGCATCCCGGAGAGAACTATGTAGGAGACGACGGCCAGCGCCCCGAACATCACCCCCTGCTCGTAATCGATGTCGAACATGAAGGAGAAGATCATCCCGATCCCCTTGAACTGCGCGACGCAGTAGATGACGGAGATGGCGATGGAGATGACGGCCGCCACGAGCCTCGCCACCGGGGAGCCGTACCGTTCGCCGACGAACTCGGGGGCGGTGAACTTGCCGAAGCGCCTGATCTGGGTCGCCAGAAGCACCAGGAGAAGGACGTAGCCGCCGGTCCAGCCGATCACGTAGGCGAGCCCCTGGTACCCCCTGAGGTAGATGATCCCGGCGAGCCCCATGAGGCTCGCCGCGCTCATCCAGTTGCTGGCGATGGCGGCGCCGCCGCCGATCCTGCCGGTGTAGCGCCCGCCGAAACCGTACTCGAGGCTCTCCCTCGACTTCTGCCTCAGGCCCACCAGGATGAAACAGAGGAAAACGCAGAGAACGACGAAGATGGACCAGGACGAGTCATTCATAGCTTCTGTCTCTCCTGCGGCTGTGGTATTCGGTGATCCTGTCTATGTAGAGGTTGAAGGCGACGCAAAGGACGATGAACCAAAGCGGCAGGAGCTGCCCGGTGAACCAGAAGTGAAGCGGCAGGTTGAAGAGGGTGAGGCGCGTCAAGATGCTCCCGGCGCCGGTCCCCCGGCTGAGGTAGACCAGCACCTGGAAACCGAAGGTGCAAACGCCCCAGCCGAAGAGGATGGCGAGGATGATCAGTACCTCGTCCCGCATGTGCCCCTTCTTGGGGCGAAACAGGTTGACCCGGTAGCGCTTGCCCGGCTGGCTCATGCCCGCCTCCTTTTCTTCGCCACTACATGATGGAGAAATTGGTGTGGATGATCTTCTGCAGATCCTCGATGAGCAGCAGCGCGTGCCTGATCCTCTCCCTCTCGTCCCGCGGGAGCGAGTAGGGGTTCAGGTAGTAGGCGTCGTTCTGGATACCCTTGATCACCTTGATCTGGAGCAGGATGCGGTGCTTGGTGAGGACGCGGTACGCCTCGATCAGCCCGCGCGCCGTGTCGGCCGAGAAGCTGTGCTCCCGCTGCAGGAGTTCGATCCGCTGTACCGTCGAGGTCGCCGGCAACGCCTGGTTGATGGCGAGTATCCGGACGTTCATGACCAGCGGGGCCCATGCCAGGAGCTTCAGGTTGAAGCACCCCTTGTGCTCGCCGCTCCCCTCGGTCCAGAACCTCTTGAGAAAGCCGAGCGCGAGCCGCATTTCCGTGGCCGCCTTCGCCATCCCCCAGAGCGCCATGAAGTAGTCCTGCAACAGGGAGCGGATCAGGCCGACCAGCGAGTCGGCGAGTTCCGGGTCCCCCGCCACGAAACGGGCGTCCGAGAGGACGATCAGGTCCATCAGGTTCTTGCCGTAATCCTCGGTCTCGTAGCGTACGATGGCGTGGAGCCGGCGCTGCCACTGCGAAAGGGAGCCGCGCCAGTTGTCGTTGGAGGGCATGATGCCGCCGGTGCATTTCTTGAAGCCGATCTCGGAGAGCCGCTCCACCAGGATCTCGGATAACGTCTTGAAGTAGCGGTCCGCCTCCTCCCCTTTGTCGTCGCCGTAGACCACCAGGTAGTCCTGGTCGGTGATGAGGGTCTGTTCCTCCCTGCCGTCGCTTCCCATGCTGATCAGGGCGAAGGGGACCGGCGGGGGAGAGGGCATCTCGGAGAGGACCAGCTCTACGGCGCGGCGGGCCAGGGCGTCGCGGTAGGAGGTGCAGTTCTCGTGCAGCGCGGCCACCGAGTAAAAGCGGAGGAAGCGCTCCATCTCCAGCGCGTTCAGCGCCTCGTGGAGCCGCAGCAGCGCGGCGTATTCCGTCTCGCGCCGGATCGCCTCGAGCCGCTCCTCTTCCAGGCGCGAGAACTCCCGCAGCCTTTCGGACTCGGCGCAGGCCCCTTCCCTCAGCCCCTCGAGGAAACTGCGGATCTCCTCGCGGTCCAAAAGCGGCAGAAAGGCGTGCACCTCTCCCAAAAGCTCCTGGAGCAGTTCGGCGTCGCTTGGCTCTGGCGGGTGGACCTGGTGGGGCATGGAGGCTCCGGGGCTCTGGATGCTTAATTCGGTGCCATGAGATTCTACATTAAAACGAAACGCGTGTAAAAGTGTTTTGCCGGCTGTTGCCTCGATAGGTGCGGCAACGCGGCGTGAAGGCGGGGAAAGGGGCGGCTGCGGACAAAAAAATTGGGGAAGGTTTCCCTTCCCCAATTCCTTTGCGTCCTTTGTTACGGTTTAGTGCTCTACGGCCTTGGCCATGCCCAAACCGGTGTTCTGGCGGACGTAGACCTCGTCGAACATCTCCTCGGAACGCCTGTTCGGGAAGGCGAGGGCGCCCAGGATGGCGGCGAGGAAGCCGAGCGGGATGGAGATGATGCCCGGGTTCTTCAGGGTGAAGAGCGGTTTCTCCAGGCCCATCATGGAGGTGCCGTCCTTAAGCGCGTCGACCTTGGCCTTGGCGAGCGCCTTGGCGTCCTTCTCGCCGAGCGCCTGGCCCGCAGGAAGAGCAGCCTGCTTCTTCTCCATGGCGGCGACCACCTTCTTGGCGCCGGCGGCGACCACTTTCGGGTAGGTCATGTTGGGGGAGACCATCACCAGGCCGATGGAGGCGATGGTGCCGACCAGGAGGCCGCAGATGACGCCGGCGGTGTTGAACTTCCTCCAGAAGAGCGAGAGCACGACCACCGGGAGGTTCCCCGAGGCGGCGACGGCGAAGGCGAGCGCCACCAGGTGGGCGACGTTCTGCTTCTCTGCCGCGAGGCCGATGACGATGCCGCAGGCGCCTACCACGAAGGAGGTGGTGCGTGCCGCGAAGACCTGCTCGTGCTGGTCGGCGTGGCCGTCCTTGATCACGTTGACGTAGATGTCGTGGGCGATGGCCGCGGAAGCCGCGAGCACCAGGCCGGAGACGACGGCGAGGATCGTTGCGAAGGCGACGGCGCAGAGGAAGGCGAGGAACAGGTCGCCGATGATCGGGGCGATGTCCGCACCCATCTGCTGTGCCAGCATCAGGGTCGCCATGTTGCCGCCCGGGTCAACCTGGGTGATCCCCTGCGGGGTGAGGTGGATGGCTGCGCCGAAACCGAGCAGGGTGGTCNNCGGCATGCCGGCGGTGCCGAGCACGAGAGCCATGCCGAGGGAGATCTGGTCCAGCGGGTTCTTGAGGTACAGGCCCGGCTCCAGGAAGCGCTGCCCCGCGTCGATGCCGGAGAGGATGACGCCGTCTTTCAGCACCAGCTTGGAGACGTGGTCCTGGATGTCCGGTGAGGCGACGATGGTGGAGAAGAAGCCGATCGGGTTGAACCCTGCCTTCAGCATGACGAGGAAGGAGAGTAGGAAGGCGCCCGACATGAGGAGGCCCGCCTTGATGATCTGAACCCAGGTGGTGGCGACCATGCCGCCGAAGACGACGTAGCCTACCATGAGGACGCCGACCCCGATGATGGAGGTCTTGTAGGAGATGCCGATCAGAAGTGCCATCAGCTTCCCTGCACCGACCATCTGTGCGGTCAGGTAGAAGGTGGATACGGCGACGGTGGAGATGGCGGCGAAGGCGCGGACCGGCTTGGGCGAGGTCCTGAAGGAGAGGATGTCCCCCAGGGTGTACTTGCCGGCGTTGCGGCACGGTTCGGCTACGATCAGGAGCACCGTGATGTAGGCGACCAGCCAGCCGACCGAGTACATGAACCCGTCATACCCGTACAGGGAGATGAGGCCGGAAATACCGAGGAAGGAGGCCGCAGACATGTAGTCGCCCGCGATGGCCCAGCCGTTCTGGGTCCCGGTGATCCCGCCGCCTGCCGCGTAGAAGTCGGAAGCGGTCTTGGTCTGCTTGGCGGCCCAGACGACGACCCCCATGGTGATGCCGATGATGATGGCGAACATGCCGATGGTGATGGTCTTGTTGGCCTTCAGTTCCCTCTTGGCGGGTGCCGGGGCGGCCGGTGCCGGGGTGGCGACGGCTGCCGCCGCGTTGGGTGCCGGTGCGGTCGCTGCTGCCGGGGCGCCGGGGGCGGCCGGAGCGGTCGCTGCCGGGGCTGCGCCGGGGGCTGCTGCCTTGGTCGGCTCTGCGGCAAAGGCGGCTGCGGCAACGGAGAGAACCAGGCTGGCTGCTACAAATATCTTTTTCATGGTCATGTCGTATCCTCCTTTCCTAGAGATGCAGTTCGTCGATCAGTTCCCTGGTCAACCGGTCAAAGTCCTTGTTGGCGACGTGCGAGTAGTACAGCGCGATCCCCCAGGAGACGAAGAACTGGGAAAGGGCGAAGATGTACCCGAAATTGATGACGCCAATCATTTTGACCTTGAAGATCCCCGGGGTGTACGCAGCTCCGATGGGGAGCAGGAAATAGTACACGCAGGAGAAAATCCACCATCCGAAGAGGAAGGCCGTTTTCTTGTGATGCAGTTCCACGAATTTTGGGTTCTTTGCGATTGCTTTCCAGTCGTACTGTCTTTCTGCCATGGTAGTCACTCCTTTCTTGGTAAGTTCGCTGTTGTGGTGACGGCGTCCCGCCCCCTTGGTCATGTGCCGATAAATCCCCCTTTCCTTTGTTCTGTTATTTTTGTTTGCAGCTGTGGCTTCCTTAAAACCGATTTTGTTAAACCGTTCTGTTTTAGCCCAGGGTTGCAGGTATCTGATTTCGTTTGGGTTTTGATCTTGGACTGGCTGTCGTTCCGGGCTTCGGCTTCCGGATTGTTAGCCTCTTTGGCCGTATACGTGATTTTGTTTTAGCACATGATTTGTAAATGTACAATAAAAATAAACACTGTTCTAAATCAAAAAATGCGATCCGGGGAGGAGCGGCCGGGATCTGGTCGCCTGTAACAATCCGATATCATATGCATAAATTGGAAATCGCATGGTAAATTATTTTTTATTATTCTTTCTTCTTTACGGCTCGGGAGGGCGAGGGGGGATTTTTTTGAAAAAGTTTACACTTCACTCAAACGCTGTCGCATTATTGAGTGTATCTGTCGACGCTTGCTTTCTTTTCGGCTCCGTCTGGAAAAACTTCAGTATCCGGCAAAAAAAAGAGCCGCCGACTACTGATAGAGCTTCACGGTTGGAGGCATAGCCGTGGCACGGAAAGATCGGGTTAGTCATGCAGGCTGGTCCTCAGCCCATCAATTAGATGCGCAACAGGATCGCTCTCATTACATTGTACAGGGGATTTTTACGACGTCCAGTGAAGTGGCTAAGATTAAAGCAGCAGTGGGTAAAAAAATTGTTACAGGGTTTTGCATTCCATGTAACAGGGGGGACTTGCTCGCAACGAAAAAGGGAAGTCACGGGTGACTTCCCTTTGCGATACAGGTAATTGCGGGGAGTGGAACAGTCTAGTGTTTTTCTGCAGACAGTGATCTCGATGGCCCATTCATTCTGATGGCTGCGGCGAACTCCATCCAGAAGATGAGATAGATGGAAACCATGAGCGACAGGCCGATGTTCGCGTTCTCCGGTCCGAGGGCCTTGGTGAGGATCGGTGAGGCGAACCCCGCGCCGAGGGTCCCGGTCGCCCGCTCCAGCAGGTAGAAGACGGGGAGGGTGATCAGCGTACCGGCCAGCATGATCGCTATGCCGCGCCCGCGCTTGATCCAGTATTTCGGGGAGAAGCCGAACATCCTCATGAATATGACCACCAGGATGATCCAGACCGAGTAGTCCACCGCGGCGTCGGGAAGGGCCAGCTTGTTCTTCACGAGGGCCACCTCGAGGACGGTGACGGCGAACAGTAGCACGAACATCCAGTTGAACTTCTCGTTGGCCTGGGTCTGCCAGTTCCTGCTGTCGGGTGCGGCCGTTTCCCTGGCCGAGTGGTTCGGGGTGCCGAGGGCGGAGAAGAGGATGGCGAACCAGATGCCGGCGTTGTGGAACAAAAGCGAGGCGTGGTTTCCCGCGACGTTGGCGATCCGGGACATCGGGTCCCGCGCGAAGTCGGCCGCGATCCGCATCAGGAACAGGTTCACGATGATGGAGCACATGATGATCACGGTCAGGGTGAAGATCCTGCGCGGCAGGAGGTACGGGTCGATCCGGTCCGGGAAGCCGAGGATGAAGGCGAACCAGATCAGGTACATGATGAGCGGGATCCCGAGGCAGATCCCGTAGACCGAGTTGCCTGCGAAATCGCCGCTCTGGGCGTAGATGGTGTACCTCTCGACGCTGTCGGGATCGGTGTTGACCGCCTTGACCGCTTCCTTTTGCACCTTCTTCACGTGCGGGAGAAGTCCCATGCCGTACCAGCCGTGGTCCCCCTGCGTCGTGTCGACCACCCAGTACTGGTCCCCCATCATCTCGTCCAGACCCTGGAAGATCCGGAGCGAAAAGGTGGCGCAGATGACGACGACCAGCAAAAGCAGTATCACGTTTGAGAATTTCATCGGCATGTGATTGTCCTCCCGGACTGCGCCCTGGGGCTATTCCTTGTGCGTCGTCCAGAACATGGAGACGGCGTTCGCCGCGAACAGGCCGTAGAGCCACATGGTGTTCCACGCCGGCCCGCTCCAGTGGCTGCCGCGCCCGCCGCCCACCACTCCGGAGGCGATCACGATCCCGATCATTGCGGTGAAGGCGACCATGGCGACTGCGCGCAGGATGGCACTGTTGCGCCAGGTATGCCGCTCCAGCTCCTCAAGTCTCGAGAGCAATTCCAGTTCTTTTTCACTCATCGCCTATCTCCTTTTTCAGCAAAATGCAGTTTGATACCTGCTTTTAACCCGTCCTTCCAGCGGCGAGCCCGTCGGCTCATACCGCGCAAAGGTGCGAATCTAGCGCCCCTACCGGCATCCGGTCGGAGAGCTCCTGGTACTTGAGGCATTCCCTGTGGCGGCAGCTGCAGAACATGATGATCTGCTTCACGTCGTGAGGTGAGATGTAGCCGCAGCCGACGTCGCAGTAGTCATCGTTTTTGCCGTAGAAAGGGCAGAGCGTAGCTTCCTGCATCAGGACCTCAAATACTTTTTAAAGCAGACGATACTCAAGCAAGAAAGGGTGACGCCCACTGTATAGCAACTGCCGTACCAACTGGCGGCGAAGTCGCGATTTACGCAGAATTGGTCCATGAATTCAGCTGGTTACATGAGGGCCATCGCTGTTTCACCACTCCATCCCCGCTGAGGCGTTTTTGCACAATCGCAAAAAAAGATTAGAGGGCCCTACCGCCTTCGTTCATCTTTTCCGCACGGTGGGCTTTTGGGGTAATGGTTAAAAAATGGAATTTAAACAGGGTGTTAGGCGGTGGTAGGTGCCGGTGGGGAGGGGATTTGCAGCGATGCAATCGGGGCGGAGGCGTTTTTTGCACAATTGCAAAAAAACCCCGTTCCCATGGGCGCGGGAACGGGGCGGGGTTTCCTCGTGTAGGGGCGAATGATCATTCGCCCGTGGGGGCGAGGGCGAATGATCATTCCCCCTACGAGTTGTACTCGTCCTTTCTGATGCCGTACTTCTTGATCTTGCGGTAGATGGTCGCCATGTTGGTACCGGCTTCCTTTGCCGCGGCCTCCACGTTGCCGTGGTTCTTGCGCAACAGCCCGCGGATGTACTCCGTCTCGAAGCGCATCAGCGCCTTGTTGTAGTCTCCCTCTTCGGTCTCCGCCTCGCTCCCGGGCTCGGGCGGCGTCACCTCGATGAACTGGGAGAGGACCGGCAGGGTGATGTAGTCGTTGCTCTCCATGGCGATGCACGCCTCTATGACGTTCTTGAGCTGCCGGATGTTCCCCGGCCAGGAGAACTCCACGGCCGCCTCCAGGGCGTCGTGGTCGAGGCCGTGGATATGCGTTCCGAACTTGGCGTTTTGCAGGCCTATGAAGTGCGCTGCCAGCAGCGGGAGGTCGTCCCGGCGCTCCCTCAGGGGCGGCAGGTGTATGTTCACCACGTTCAGCCGGTAGAAGAGATCCTCGCGGAATTCCCCCGCCTTCACCGCCTGCTTCATGTCGGTGTTGGTCGCCGAGAGCACCCGCACGTCCACCTTGGTCGGGGTGGGGTCCCCGATCCTGTTGAACTCCTGCTCCTGGAGAAAGCGCAGCAGCGTCTTTTGCACCGTCATGGGGAGGTTTCCCGCCTCGTCCAGGAAGAGGGTCCCGCCGTCCGCCGTCTCCAGAAGGCCGCGGCGGTTTTCGGCGGCCCCGGTGAAGGCCCCCTTGCGGTAGCCGAAGAGTTCGCTCTCCAGAAGCGAGGCGGGGAGGGCGCCGCAGTTGATGGCGACGAACTTCTTTTCCTTTCGAGGGGAGTTGTAGTGGATCGCCTGGGCGATCAGCTCCTTGCCGGTCCCGGATTCCCCGGTGATGAGGACCGAGGTGTCCCGCACCGCGAGCTTCTCCACCCGCTCCAGCACCTCCTTGAGCGCCGTGGAGGAGCCGATGATGTTGCCGAAGTTGAACCTTCCGACCAGCTCCTCGCGCAGCTCGCGGTTTTCCTCCATGAGCCGGGTGTGCTGCAGGGCGTTTTTCACCCGGTACAGGAGTTCCTCGGGCTCGAACGGCTTGGTGAGCATGTCGTAGGCCCCCTTCCTCAAGGCCTGTATCGACATCTCGACGGTCGCGTAGGCGGTGACCATGATGACCGGTATGGTCGGGTCCTTCTGCTTCACCTTCTGCAGCAGTTCCAGCCCGTCCATCCCGGGCATCTTGATGTCGGTCACCAGGAGGTCCCACTGCCCCGCCTGGAAGATTTCCGCGGCCTCGAACGACCTGGTGAAGGCGGAGACCTGGTAGCCGTTGTCGGAGAGGACCGCCTCCATCATCCGGCAGAGCCCCTCCTCGTTGTCGACCAGCATTATCCTTTTTTTCGTCGTCACTTTTCGGCTCACCCTTGATCGCCCGCTTCAAGAAGCCGGCTCTCCCTTTTTAGCAGTAGTCGTCCCTGTTGATCGGGAGCCGGACCTCCACGGTGGTGCCGGAACCGATCTCGCTCGCGATCCCGATCTTGCCGTGGTGCTGCTCCACGATCTGCCTGGTGATGGCCAGGCCCAGGCCGGTCCCCTTCACCTTGGTGGTGAAGAACGGCTCGAAGATCTTCTCCATGTGCTCCCGGGGTATGCCGGCGCCGTTGTCCCGGAACTTGAGGCTGACCCACTGGTCCCCCTCCGCCTCGGTGCTGACCACGAGCTCCCCCCCCTTCTGCATGGCGGCGCCGGCATTCAGGATCAGGTTTATCGCCACCTGGCGCAGCTGGTCGCCGTCCACCATGATGCCGGGGAGGCCCGGGTCGAATTTCTTCTGCACCGTGACGTGGTGCATGTCCGTGTGGTTCGCGGCGAAGTCGACGATCTGTTCCAGGAGGTCGTTTATGTCGGTCTGCTCCAGCAAGGGCTGCGGCGTCCGGGCGTAGGAGAGGAGGTCCTGGACGATCTTCTTGCAGCGCTTGCTCTCGCGCTTTATCTCGTGGATGAACTTGTAGTTCGGGTCCTCAGGGGAGAGCTTCTTCTCGATGTAGGCGGCGTACCCCAGGATGACGCCGAGCGGGTTGTTGATCTCGTGGGCGACGCCGGAGGAGAGGACGCCGAGCGACGCCATCTTTCCCTGCTGCGCCAGGTTCGCCTCCAGCTCCTTGTTGTGCTTGATGATCTTGGTCATCCTGTTGAAGGCGGTGGCGAGTTCTCCCAGCTCGTCCTGGTTCTCCACCGCCATGGTCTCGTCCAGGCGTCCCTGCTTCACCTTTCTGATCACGTCGGTCATCCGGCTGATCGGCTCCGTCATCACCCGGGAGGCGATCAGCACGAGCCCCACGGCGATCAGGGAAACCAGTATGGTGAGGACCACCATGCTCTCCATGATGCGCCCCTTGATGGCGTTGGCCTCCTGGTAGAATTCCTCCTCGTAGGAGCCGACGGCGACGATCCAGTTCCACGGCTCGAAGTACTCGTAGCGGACGATCTTCATCCTGGGAGTGGCGTCCCCCGCGTTCTTCCAGGGGTAGCGGATCCAGCCGTTCTTTCTCTCGCACATCTCCCTGATGAAATGCTGGCCGCTGAAATCGGTGGCGTTCAGGAAGTTCTTCCCCTCGCCGGTCGGGTGGATCATGAAGTTGCCGGAGGTGTCCATCGCGTAGATGTAGCCGGTCTTTCCCACCTTCTTGCTCTTGATCTTCTCCCTGAGCGCCTCGAAGGAGCGGCGCTCGTAGGCGACGTCCTCGTAGGTCTCCTCGAGGTAGCCGCCGGCGGCGACGATCCAGTCCCACTCCTTGAAGTAGCGGTAGGCGACCACCTTCTTCCTGAGCGCCTTGTCCCCGAGCGAGTCGTTCTTCCAGGGGTAGACGATGTAGAGCACCTCGCCCGGCTTGGACCGGACCGCCTTCTGGCACATCTCCTTGATGAAGTAGCGCCCGGTCTCGTCCTGGCTGGAGGAGACGTTGACCCCCTCCTGGGCGATGTGGACCTTCAGCTGCCCCTTGCTGTTCATGGCGTAGATGTAGCCGGTCTTTCCCACGTTCACCTTGAGAAGCGCGTCGTGCGCCTCGCGGGTCGCCGTGGCCTGGTCCATGTGCCCCGCCTTCTGCTGGTTGTACTGGGACTTGACCACGTTGTAGGCGAGTTCGGAGACGGTGGCGAGTTCCTGGTGGAAGCTCTTCTCCTTGTCCTGCTTGTAGACCTGGAATTGCTGGTAGTGGGAGTTCAGAAGGTCGACCGTGAAGCCGGCCATGTGCTGCAGGTCGTCCTTGCTGGTCTGGGTGAGGCCGAGGTAGGCCTGCTTGGTGGAGATGTAGCCGATGACCCCCCCGACGATGAAGATGGGGATCACCACGAGCGGCAGGACCAGAACCACCATCTTCCAGCGCAGCTTCAGGTTGTTGACGAAGTTGAAGAGGTGTTTCTGCACGCGCTCCCCCCAAAGATGGTTCTTTCCGCAACTGCGGCGGCATGGTATTTACGGATTGGGAGCGGTGCGATTCTCATTGCCGCTGCCAAACGGTTTTTTGCGCGCTCTGCCATAGAACAATCCGGATATTACCGTATACGGTAAGATAAAGGCCAGCATTTTTTCGCATTTTTGCAAAAAGGTGGGTATACTGTTCCAGATTTTCACCGGAGCCAGACATGGACATCCCGCGCTACCCGCAGGCCAGGGGGATCACCCTGGAAGACAAGCCGCTTTTGGACCGGCTCTTCCTGGAGCTTCAGCCGCGCATCTCGGAGCTTACCTTCGCGAACCTCTACCTGTTCCGCAAGGCGCACGAATACCGCCTGACCCTGGTCGAGGACGCGGTGGTGGCGCTCGCTGTAGGGTACGACGGCTCCAGCTACTTCCTCCCCCCTTTTTGCGGCGATATCGGGAAGGCGACGCTGCGGCTTCTCGACGAGGGGCTCACCCTCTACGGCGCGGACGACACATTCCTCGAGCGGTACGCAGCGTTGGGCGGAGTCGAGGTGCTCCCGGACCGCAACAACTTCGACTACCTGCACCTGAAGCAGGAGATGGCCCTTTTGAGCGGGAAGCTCTACCACAAGAAGAAGAACCGGGTGAACTACTTCCTGCTGCGGCACCGGCACGAGGTGGAACTCTTCGACGCGGGACACCTGGAGGGGGCGCTGGCGCTTCTGGAGGAGTGGCGGCGGGTCAGGATGGAGATGGCTTCGGGCTCCATCGAGGGGGAGGTCGAGGGGGCAGGGGAGGCGCTCAGGCTGCGCGAGGAACTGGGGCTGTCGGGCGTGGTGGTGAAGGTGGCAGGGGTGGTGAAGGGGTTTGCCCTGGGCGAGCGGCTGAACCGGGAAACGGCGGTCTGCCATTTCGAGAAGGGGGATCTTTTCCTGGAAGGGCTGTACCAGCTCCTGGACCGGGAGTTCTCCCGGCTTCTCTTCACCGAATGCCGCTACCTGAACCGGGAGCAGGACCTGGGCGAGATGTCGCTCAGGGAGGCGAAGCTCTCCTACCACCCGGTGGAGCTGGTGGCGAAGTACCGGGTCAGACGGCTTTCCCCGCCGGCGACGTAAGGGGGGCGGCGCTCAATGGCGCGGGTTGACGGGGATCAGGAGAGGCGCTGTTGCAGGTAGCGCTCCAGCTCTTGCGCCGCCCGGTCGAACTCCTCCATTTCCAGGTTGAAGTCCGCTTCCCAGGTCCGGTTCTTGTAATACACCTTGTCGTAGTAGTCGCAGACCAGGCCGGTCATGAAAGGCTCCATCTCCCAGCGCTCGAGGTGCCCGGCCAGTTCCTCGCACTTCGCCCCTCCCAGCTTCTTGCGGATCCGCTGCAGGGCTACCCCCATCTCCTCCTTGTAGCAGGGGAGACCGTATTCCTCGATCAGCCTCTCGACGCGGGTCTCAAGCGAGGCGTATCCCCAGACCCTGATTCCCGCGGCCATCTTCTGGTAGAAGTCTCCCGGCAGCGACACCCGGCCGATCCGCTCGCTCTCACCCTCGACTATGAGCGGGAGGTGGGAGGGGGCTTTCCGGCAGGCGTCCCAGAGGATGGTCTCGAAGCGTTTCTGGGTGAGTGACTGGACCAGCCCGAGCTGTCCGAAGGCGGAGCCGCGGTGGCAGGCGAGCCCCTCCAGGTCGACGACCGAGTTGCCGCGCTTCTCAAGGAGCTGCAGGAGAGTCGTCTTCCCGATCCCGGTCATGCCGTGCAGGACGACGAGCGGCATTTCCGGCAGGAACGGGTTGAAGTAGCTCACGACGTGGTTTCTGAAGCCCCTGTAGCCGCCGGTCAGCTGCACCGCGTCGTGGCCGGTGAGGCCGAGGATGGTGGTGACGGTCTTGCTGCGCAGGCCGCCGCGCCAGCAGTAGACGAGGATCGGCCTGCCGCAGGCGGCGCCGGCGATATCCCGCACCATGTCCGGGAAGCGGTGCGCCGTCAGCTCCAGCCCGCGCTTTCTCGCCGCGTGCGGGCCGACCTCCTTGTGCAGGATGCCGATCTCCACCCGCTCCTCGTTGGAAAGAAGCGGCACGTTGATCGCCCCGGGTATGTGGTCTTCCTCGTATTCAAGCGGTGTGCGCGCGTCGACCACCAGGTGGGTGTCGATGAGCGATGGGTCGAATGGTGTTGTTGCCGGCACGTTAGTAGCTCCTTTTGGTCGGCTCATTATAGAGAGAGCGTCCGGCGATTGCAAGAAGGAGGTGCTGGGGCAGGACGCCTTTTCAGTTGAGGGTTTCTCACTTTTGTGGTAGCGTACACTGTTTTTACAACCCTTTTTTTGCGACTAAGGAGATTCCATAGATGTTTGGCGCGCTTATAAAGAAGTTTGTCGGTAGCAAGAACGAGCGGGAACTGAAGCGTATGTGGCCGATCGTGGAGCGGATCAACCAGCTGGAGCCCGAGATGGTCAAGCTCTCCGACGACGCCCTGCGCGGCAAGACCGCCCACTTCAAGGAGCGCTACGGCCGCGGCGAGAGCCTCGACTCGATGCTCCCCGAGGCGTTCGCCGTCTGCCGCGAGGCCGGCAAGCGCGTACTCGGCATGCGCCACTTCGACGTGCAGCTGATCGGCGGCATGGTGCTGCACTCCGGCAAGATCGCCGAGATGAAGACCGGCGAGGGNNCACGTGGTCACGGTCAACGACTACCTGGCCAAGCGCGACTCCGAGTGGATGGGGCGGATCCACAAGTTCCTGGGGCTCTCCGTCGGGGTCATCGTGCACGGCCTGGACGACGACGAGCGCCGCGACGCCTATGCCGCCGACGTCACCTACGGCACCAACAACGAGTTCGGCTTCGACTACCTGCGTGACAACATGAAGTTCGACCTGGGCGACTACGTGCAGCGTCCCTTCAACTTCGCCGTGGTCGACGAGGTCGACTCCATCCTCATCGACGAGGCGAGGACCCCGCTCATCATCTCCGGTCCCACCGAGGACTCGACCGACAAGTACTACATCATCGACCGGATCATCCCCATGCTCAAGAGGGGGGAGGTGATCGAGGTCGAGGCGAACACCCTCTCCGGGAAGCGCAAGACCTACACCGGCGACTTCACCGTCGACGAGAAGGCGAAGAGCGCGACCCTCACCGAGGATGGGGTCCGCAAGGTGGAGCAACTGCTCAAGATCGAGAACCTCTACGACCCGCGCAACATGGAGATCCTGCACCACACGCAGCAGGCCCTGCGCGCCCACGCCCTGTTCAAGCGCGACGTCGACTACGTGGTGCGCGACAACGAGGTGATCATCGTCGACGAGTTCACCGGCCGCCTCATGCCGGGGCGCCGCTGGTCCGACGGCCTGCACCAGGCGATCGAGGCGAAGGAGGGGGCGAAGATCGAGAACGAGAACCAGACCCTCGCCACCATCACCTTCCAGAACTACTTCAGGATGTACGAGAAGCTCTCCGGCATGACCGGCACCGCGGACACCGAGGCGGTGGAGTTCCACAAGATCTACGCCCTCGAGGTCGTGGTCATCCCGACCAACCGCGTGCTTTTGCGCCCCGACTTCCCGGACGTGATCTACAAGACCGAGCGCGAGAAGTTCAACGCGGTCATCGAGGAGATCAAGGAGCTGCACGTCAAGGGGCAGCCGATCCTGGTCGGCACCATCTCCATCGAGAAGTCCGAGGAACTCTCCGAACTCCTGAAGCGCCAGGGGATCCCGCACTTCGTCCTGAACGCGAAGCAGCACGAGCGCGAGGCGGAGATCGTGGCCCAGGCGGGGCGCAAGGGGATGGTCACCATCGCGACCAACATGGCCGGCCGCGGTACGGACATCCTCCTTGGCGGCAACCCGGACGGACTCGCCCGCCAGGAATTCCAGGGGACTCCCGAGGCGCGCACCGAGGCGTTCATGGAGGCGTTCGAGAAGGCGAGTGTCAGGCAGCTCCCGGAGTCGGAGCTGGTCCAGACGCTTGAAAAGGAATTCGCCGGCATCGGCCCGGTGCTCTCCTCGTACCTGAAAAAGGACGATCCCGAACTAGAGGAACTAGAGGAGATGGTCCTTGCCGAGCTGAGGAAGCGGTTCGACGCGCTGGTCGAGAAGTTCAAGCCGATCTGCGCCGCCGAGCACGACGAGGTGGTCGCCCTGGGCGGCCTGCACATCCTTGGCACCGAGCGCCACGAGTCGCGCCGCATCGACAACCAGCTCCGCGGCCGCTCCGGCCGCCAGGGCGACCCCGGCTCCTCCCGTTTCTACCTGTCGCTGCAGGACGACCTGCTGCGCATCTTCGGCTCCGAACGCGTCTCCATGATCATGGAGAAGCTCGGCATCGAGGAGGGGGAGGCGATCACCCACGGCCTGATCACCCGCGCCATCGAGAACGCGCAGAAGAAGGTCGAGGCGCACAACTTCGAGATCCGCAAGCACCTGATCGAGTACGACGACGTCATGAACAAGCAGCGCGAGGTGATCTACACCCAGCGCAAGGAGATCCTGGCAGGCAACGACATCAGGGAGAGCTTCCTCGGGATGATGGACGAGACGGTGACCGACATGGTCAACCTCTACGCCATCGACAAGGTCCCGGCGCGCGAGTGGGACTGGCAGGGGATCACCGACACCGTCTTCAAGGTGTTCAGCTACCACCTCGACCTCCCGCCGGAGGTGATGAACCGCATCACCGTGGTGAACTTCGACGACACGCTGAGGAGCGCCGGGCGCGAGCGGTTCACGCAGAAGCTCTCGGAATTCGGCGACGAGCTGATGGACCACCTGATCAAGGTGATCATGCTCCAGGTCATCGACGCCCAGTGGAAGGACCACCTTCTCTCCATCGACCACCTGAAGGAGGGGATCGGCCTGCGGGGGTACGGTCAGAAGGATCCCAAGCAGGAGTACAAGAGGGAGGCCTACCAGCTCTTCATGGACATGATGACCCGCACCAGGGAAGAGGTTGTGGAGAAGATCTTCTGGGTGCAGGTCGCCCAGGAGGAGGAGCTGGCGTTCGAGGAGCCGCAGCCGGGCCGCATGGTGTTCAACCTCGGCGACCACGAGCCCGAGCCCGAGCATCAGGCGCCGGCCAAGAGCAGGAGGAGCGTGGGGAGAAACGATCCCTGCCCCTGCGGCAGCGGCCAGAAGTACAAGAAGTGCTGCGGGAAGTAGAAGCAGAAGCCGTTCTACGATAGAAACCGTTCTACGTTCTATGTTCTACGTTCTATGTTAAAGTCATCAACTGTGCATGGGCATCGGTGGCTGGTGACGGGGCGGACACAAGTCCTTGCCGTAACGTTGAACGTTGAACATTGAACCTAGAACAACGTAGAACGTAGAACATAGAACGTAGAACTTGTTTTTGTTTAGGAGGTTCTG
Organism: Geobacter sp.; assembly: GCA_003490025.1. Lineage (GTDB taxonomy): Bacteria > Desulfobacterota > Desulfuromonadia > Geobacterales > Geobacteraceae > Geomonas. The sequence goes on from DNJC01000027.1 coordinate 22,819, forward strand.
TGAAGGGTTTTCGCTTCTCCGCCGTCGAGGCGGCCATCAAAAAGCCGGGGCGGCTCGACCTCGCGCTCATATTCTCGGATCTGCCGGCATACGTCGCCGCCGTGTACACCACCAACAAGGTGCAGGCGGCGCCGGTGATCATCTCGCGCGCCCGCTCCCACAACGGGAGCTGCCGCGCGCTTCTGGTCAACAGCGGCAACGCGAACGCCTGCACCGGGGAACAGGGGATGGCGGACGCGCTCGAGTGCGGCAGGAACACCGCCGAGGCGCTCGGGCTCTCGGACGAGGAACTTCTGATCGCCTCCACTGGCGTCATCGGACAGCCTCTGCCGATGGAGCGCTTCAGGAAAGGGATCCAGCCCCTCGTCGACGGGCTCGACCAGGGGACCCTCGACCACGTGGCGCAGGCGATCATGACCACCGACACCTTCCCGAAGATCGAGCGGCGCAAGGGCGAGGCGGGCGGAAAGTCCTACAGCATCTGGGGCATCGCCAAGGGGGCGGGGATGATCCAGCCCAACATGGCGACCATGCTCTCCTTCCTGGTCACCGACGCCGCCGTCGACAAGGCGTTCCTGCGCCGCGCCTTCACCGAGGCGGTGGACGGCTCCTTCAACGCCATAACGGTCGACGGCGACACCTCGACCAACGATACGGCGCTCATCTTCGCCAACGGCGCCGCCGGCAACCCCCGCATCGAGGGGGGGACCCCCGAAGGGAACGCCTTCCTCGCGCTTCTTCACGACGTCCTCCTGTCGCTCGCCAAGCTGATCGTCAAGGACGGCGAAGGGGCGACCAAGTTCGTCGAGGTCAGGGTGAAGGGGGCCGCGGACAACGCCGATGCGAAGAAGGGCGCGCTCGCCATCGCCAACTCCCTGCTGGTGAAGACCGCCTTCTTCGGACAGGACGCCAACTGGGGGAGGATCATCTGCGCCCTCGGGTACTCCGGGGCCCGGGTCGAGCAGGAGCGCGTGCAGATATCGTTCGACGACGTGGTCATGGCGACCGGCGGGGTCTTCGCCGGAGGGGACGCCGAAGCGGCCGGAACACGCGTCCTGCAGCAGAAGGAATTCACCGTCAGCGTCGATCTCAAGATCGGCTCCGGGGAGGCTGCGGTCTACACCAGCGACCTCTCCTACGACTACGTGAAGATCAACGCCGACTACCGCACCTGAACCCTTTGACACCGACACCCGCTCCCGCAGCGGGGCCGGATTTCCCCTTGGTGGCGACTGCCACCTGAAACGACTTCCGCGAGGCATCGCTGCTGGAGGCACCATGACTTTAACCAGGATCCTTTGTTCAGTAAGCCTTGCCGTTTCACTCTCCCTGGCCGGGTCGGGGAAAGCGGATGCCGGCGACCTGAAGATCACCGAGATGGCGGTCACCACCAAGATCGTGAAGGGAAATCCGATCGACTCGGTCCGGCGCATCTCCTCCTCGTCCGTCAAGGCGCTCTACTGTTTCACCAGGTTCTCCGCCCCGGAAGACACCGACACCACGATCAAGCAGATCTGGTACATCGACGACGAGCCGGTGGCCGAGTACGAGCTTCCCGTGAAGGGTGCGCACTGGCGCACCTACAGCAGGAAGGTGGTGGAAAAGGGGAACTCCGGCCTGTGGCGCTGCGACGCGGTGGACAGCGAAGGGAACGTCCTCAAGTCGGTCAGTTTCATGATGAACTAGGGACGGCCCGAAGGCTGCCGCATTTGACTCCAACCCGAACAGATTTTCCTGGGCATCATGACGTTTTTTAGAAGTTTTTTCTGCACGCTCCTTGTTCTCCTCCTCTGTCCGGCATGTTTCGCCGCCGAGCAGCCGAGGATCGACGCCCTCTTGAACGACGCCATCGCCCGCAACCTGATCGCCGGGGGGGTGGTGCTGGTGGGGAGCCGCGACAGGGTCCTCTTCGAGAAGGCCTACGGCAAGGTTTCCCCTCTCCCCGACGCGCAGGCCATGACGGTCGGCGCCCTCTTCGACGTAGCTTCCCTCACCAAGGTCGTCGCCACCACCCCGTCCATACTCAAGCTCGCCGAGGAGGGACGCCTCTCCCTGCTCGACCCGGCCGTGAAGTGGTTCCCCGAGTTCGCCGGGCGGGGCAAGGACGCCATCCTGGTGCTGAACCTGTTGACCCACACCTCCGGTCTCGACGACATACCCCTTTCCAGCGCCAACGCGATGCAGAGCGCCATCGAGGGGGCGGCGGGGCAGAAACTGAAGGGGGAGGTGGGAAACCGGTTCAGATACGCGGACCTCAACTTCATCCTCCTCTCCGAACTGGTGCGCCGCGCCACCGGAGCCCCCCTTGACGTCTACTCCCACGCCTCCTTCTACCGCCCGCTCGGCATGGGGGACACCTCGTTCCGGCCGCAGGAGAAGGCCCGCTGCTCCGCCACCATCAGCGACGACCGCGTGGTGTTCGGCGAGCCGCAGGATCACCTGTGCCGTCAACTGGGAGGGGTGGCGGGACATGCCGGGCTCTTCTCCACCGCCGACGACCTGGCCAGGTTCTGCCGCATGATGCTGGCGGGGGGCGCGCTGGAGGGGAAGAGGGTGCTGGCGCAGCGCACGGTGGACCAGATGACGGCCCCCTACTTCTCGCGCGGCGGGCAGGTGGTGCGGGGGCTTGGTTGGGACATCTCCTCCCCGTACTCGTCGCCGCGCGGTGGAGGGTTCTCCAAGGTCTCCTTCGGGCACACCGGCTATTCCGGATCGTCGATCTGGATCGATCCCGCCTCGGACACCTTCGTCATCCTCCTCACCTCAAGGCTCGATTACAAGAACGTGCATGAATTCAGTAGGTTGAGAGCTGATCTCTCCACCCTCGCCGCGCTTTTGTTCGGGCTCCCGCCCGAGCTGGGTGAGATCGCCCGCTTCGATGACGAGTGATTAATAAGAAAGGGCAAAAACCTTGACACCCCACGCCCTTTATGCTAGCTTTTTCTACCGTTTTAGCTTCATAGTGGATGTATTTGCGCTCATTTACAGAACGTCACCTCCGTCAGTCCTGTCTAAGAGAGACCCCGACTGGTTGCACCCGGTCAGGATCAGTCTCTGTGTCTTTACCGGACGACTCGACTTTCTCACATGCAGCATAAACTCCTGACAGCAGCTTCCGAAACAGAGGGGGTATAGATGGGCAATAAACTGCTCCTCGCCGATGACAGCATCACCATTCAGAAGGTCGTGGCGATCATCTTCGCCAACGAGGAGTTTGAGCTGACCGTTGTCGACAACGGGAACGCTGCCCTTGAGAAGGCGCGGGAGATACAGCCCGACGTGATGCTGGTGGACGCCCTCATGCCCGGCAAGACGGGGTACGAGGTCTGCGCCGAGATCCGTCGCGACCCGAGGCTTGGCTCCGTACCCATACTGCTCCTGATCGGCGCCTTCGAGCCCCTGGACGAGCAGAAGGCCCGCGACTGCGGCGCCGACGCCACCATCTCGAAACCTTTCGAGTCCCAGCAGCTCATCGACCGCGTCAAGGAGATGCTGGAACTGGGCGCCTCAAGGGTATCCGCCCCCCCCGCGGTTTCCGCCCCCCCCATAGCACCCCCGCCGCTGGAGTCGGCGGCCGAGGAACTCTGGGGCGATCTTTCCTCCTTCGACACCATGCCTCCGGTAGCTCCAGCAGCTCCGGTGAACGCCGAATCCGCCTGGGCGGACCTGACCGAGACGCCTTTTGCCGAGCCCGAGCCGGTTCTTGCCGCGGCGGCTCAGCCAGTACCGTCGGCTCCGGTGCAGGCTGCCGCAGCGGCGCCTGTCCAGGAAGAGCTGGTCGAGGCGAGCCTCGAGGACGACCTTTGGGGAGCCTTCGAACTGGAGGATGAGCCGGCCGCACCGGCGACCCCGGCGACCTCGCCGGCCCAGCTTTTCGGCGTGGCGGAGCCCGAGGCCCAGTTCGAGGCGGAGGAGTTCTTCAGCTTCGACGACGAGGCCGAGGAGATAGAGGAAACCGGACCCGCGCTCGATGCCCAGCCCGTTGAGGAGCCTTCCTGGACCCCTCCGGCGGAGGAGTTCTTCAGCGAGGAGCCCCAGCCGGTCGAGGCGCAGGAGGCCGAAGGTTTCCAGCTCCCGGAGTACGAAGGTTTCGCATTCGAGCCCGAGGCAGCCGCACCCGTTGTCCCGGCGGCCGCTGCCGCCGAGCCCGCTCCGCCCGTCGAACCGGTCGCGGCGCCGGAGCTTCGTGCCGCTGCACCCGCTGCACCCGTCGCACCCGCTGCAGAACCGCCGCCGTCCGCGGCAGCCGCTGTCGCCTCTCTCTCGGAGGATGCACTGGCCGCGGCCATCTCCAGGATCTCTCGCGAGGTCATCGAGCGGATCGTCTGGGAGGTGGTCCCCGATCTGGCCGAGGCGCTGATCAAGGAAGAAATCAGGAAACTGAAGGCGGGCGAGCGCGGTTAGCAGTCGGCAACCGGAGCGCCTCCGCTTTTGAATCAGGGGATTTCACGATCCCCTTTTTTAATTAAGAAAATGGATATTAAACAAGAGGTAGATTAGATGGCAAACAGAGAACTGGAAAAGGTTTACGAGCCCAAAAGCGTCGAACAGCGGTGGTACCAGGAGTGGGAAGAGAAGGGTTATTTCCACGCCACGGTCCCCTCCGACAAGCCTTCCTACAGTATCGTCATTCCCCCCCCCAACATCACCGGCGTTCTGCACATGGGGCACGCGCTCAACAACACCCTGCAGGACATCCTCTGCCGCTGGAAGAGGATGAGCGGATACAACGTGCTCTGGATGCCGGGGACCGACCACGCCGGGATCGCGACCCAGAACGTCGTGGAGCGCCAACTGGCGGCCGAGGGGAAGGACCGTTTCGAACTCGGGCGCGAGGCGTTCATCGAGCGGGTCTGGCAGTGGAAGGGCGAATCTGGGGGGCAGATCATCGGCCAGTTGAAGAGGCTCGGCGCCTCCTGCGACTGGGAGCGCGAACGCTTCACCATGGACGCCGGTCTCTCCACGGCGGTGCGCGAGGTGTTCGTCCGCCTCTACCAGGAGAAGCTGATCTACCGCGACAACCGCCTGATCAACTGGTGCCCGCGCTGCCACACGGCGCTCTCGGACATCGAGGTCGAGCACGAGGATAAGGCGGGGCACCTGTGGCACCTGCGCTACCCGATCGTCGGGAGCGAGGAGTTCGTGGTGGTGGCCACCACCCGTCCCGAAACCATGCTGGGGGACACCGCCGTCGCCGTGAACCCCACCGACGAGCGCTACAGCCACCTGATCGGCAAGAAGGTGCTGCTGCCGCTGGTGAACCGGGAAATCCCGGTCATAGCCGACGATTACGTCGACATGGAGTTCGGCACCGGCGTGGTCAAGATCACCCCGGCCCACGACTTCAACGACTTCGAGATGGGGGTGCGCCACAACCTCGACCGCATCAACGTCTTCGACGAGTCCGGCGTGGTCAACTCGGCAGGGAAGCAGTACGAGGGGATGGAGCGTTTCGCCGCCAGGAAGCAGGTGGTGGCCGACCTCGAGGCGGCCGGGCTCCTGGAGAAGATACAGGACCACGCGCTTTCGGTCGGCGGCTGCTACCGCTGCAAGACGGTGGTGGAGCCGTACATGTCGCTGCAGTGGTACGTGAAGGTGGCGCCGCTCGCCGAGAGGGCGCTCGCCGCCGTCAAGGAGGGGCGCACCAGGATCGTGCCGCAGCAATGGGAGAACACCTACTACGACTGGATGGAGAACATCCGCGACTGGTGCATCTCGCGCCAGATCTGGTGGGGGCACAGGATCCCGGCCTGGTACTGCGACCACTGCGGCGCCATCACGGTCGCGAAGGACGACCCGACCTGTTGCGACCAGTGCGGCTCCGACGAGATCCGCCAGGAGACGGACGTCCTCGACACCTGGTTCTCCTCGGCCCTTTGGCCCTTCTCCACCATGGGGTGGCCGGAAAAGACCCCGGAACTCGCCTCCTTCTACCCGACCTCGTGCCTCGTCACCGGCTTCGACATCCTCTTTTTCTGGGTGGCCCGCATGATGATGATGGGGCTCCACTTCATGGACGAGGTCCCCTTCAACGACGTCTACATCCACGCCCTGGTGCGCGACGCGCAGGGGCAGAAGATGAGCAAGTCCAAGGGGAACGTGATCGACCCCCTGACCGTGATCGACGCCTACGGCACCGACGCCTTCCGCTTCACGCTCGCCGCCTTCGCGGCGCAGGGGCGCGACATCAAGCTCGCCGAGGAGAGGATCGCCGGCTACCGCAATTTCGCCAACAAGATCTGGAACGCCTCCCGCTTCGCCATGATGAACCTGGAAGGGTTCGACCCGGACGCGGTGGACGTCTCGAAGCTGGTGCTCTCCAACGCGGACCGCTGGATCCTGTTCCGGCTGAACGAGGTCGCGGCCTCCGTCGACGCGTCGCTTTCCTCCTTCCGCTTCAACGAGTCGGCCAATGACCTGTACCGCTTCACCTGGAGCGAGTTCTGCGACTGGTACATCGAACTGGTGAAGGACGACCTCTACAAGGGTGACGCCGACCGGCAGGCGGCCGCCAAGTACGTGCTCTGGCTGGTGCTGGAGCACCTCTTGCGCCTTCTGCACCCCTTCATGCCGTTCATCACCGAGGAGATCTGGCAGGCACTCCCCAAGAAGAAGGGGGCCGCCGATTCCATCATGATCGCCTCCTTCCCGACCCCGTGCGAGGAGTGGGCGGGCTTTGCCGCGGCCGCCTCCGAGATGGAGCTGGTCATGGAGGTCATCAAGGGGATCAGGAACATCCGCGGCGAGATGGAAGTGGCGCCGAGCAAGCAGATCGCGACGATACTCGACTGCAAGTCCCAGGCGAGCCTCGCCCTTCTCAAGAAGAACGAGGTGTACGTGATGAGCCTGGCGCGTCTTTCCGACCTCGCCATCGGGCAGGGGGTGGAGCGTCCCGCCGAGGCGTCGCTGCAGGTGGCCGGGGACGTCGAGATCATCGTGCCGCTGCGCGGCCTGGTGAATGTCGAGGAAGAGGAGAAGAGGCTTAACAAGGAGATCGCCAAGATCGAGAAGGACATCGATTTCCTCTCGAAGAAGCTTGAGAACCCGAGCTTCGTGGAGCGGGCACCCGCCGACGTGGTCGAGAAGGAGCGGGAGAAGATCGCCGAGTTCG
>DNJC01000111.1 GCA_003490025.1 Geobacter sp.
GACCCCGACCGTCGCTTGGCTTGCCTCGTATTTCATCGAGCGCGGCAGGCGGGTGGCGGTCCTTACCCGCGGCTACGGCGGGAGCGCCGAGGGGGAGATCCGCCTCGTCTCGGACGGCCAAAACCTCCTGGTCGGCCCGGAGGAGGCGGGGGACGAGCCGTGCCTTCTGGCCCGGAAGGTGCCGGGGCTCATGGTGGTCATGGGCGCCGACCGCTACCAGGCCGGGCTCCTGGCCCTCAGGGAGCTGAACCCCGATATCTTCATCCTCGACGACGGTTTCCAGCACCTGAAGCTCAAGCGCGACCTGAACCTGCTCCTGCTCGACTGCGAGCGCCCCTTCGGCAACGACCGGGTCCTCCCGGCAGGGTTCCTGCGCGAGCCCAAGAGCGCGCTACAAAGAGCGGACGTCGTCCTCTTCACCCGCTGTGAACCGGAAAGCCGACCGCAGGTGCCGGGGCTCTCCAGGGACGTCTGCCGCTCGGCACACCGTCTCGCCGGCTACGTCACGCTCGACGGCGGGGAGCCGCGCCCCTTGGCCGAGCTGAAGGGGAAGCGCGGCATGGCTTTCGCGGGCATTGCCGACCCGGCCGCTTTCTTCGACGGGGTGGAAAGGGAAGGGGTGCCGCTGGTCGCCACACTCGCTTTTTCGGACCATATCTGCTATGGTGACGCCGAAATTGCGGCCATTTTGAGGCTAAAAACGGCCTCGCGCTCCGTTTTCGTCATCACCACGGAGAAGGACGCGGTGAAGCTGGCCCCGTTCCGGGAGCAGCTCGGGAGCGTCCAGGTCGCTGTGCTCGATATCGAAATGATGGATGCCGGAGCTCTCGAAGAGCTGCTGGACCGGCTGTGAGGTTTTAAAGGATGCCCGTAACCGAGGATCTGCTGAACATCATCGCCTGCCCCGCCTGCAAGGGGAGGCTGGAACCGGACCCGGGGGGGGGCGCGCTGATCTGCGCCGCCTGCTCGCTGCGGTTCCCGGTCCGCGACGGCATCCCGCTGCTGGTGGCGGACCAGGCGCAGCCGCTCGAGCCGCCTCCGGAATGCGTCCCTGTCGAAAAAGGGGCGAAGACACCTTGAGCGCAGCCGCCGAAAACATCAAACGCCGCGGCAAAAGGATACTGGTGCTGCGCTACCGGTTCATCGGGGACACCATCCTCACCGTGCCGTTTCTGCGCAACCTGCGCCGCGCCGAGCCTGACGCCTGGATAGCGTGGGTGGTTGCCCCCGGGTCGACCGACGTGGTGCGGGGCATCCCGTACGTGGACGAACTGATCTACTGGGACCCCGTCACCATCCATGCCGACTGCCGCGCGACCCACCGGACCTTGTCCGCGAAGATAGCCTTTCTGCGGGAGCTGAGATCCAAGGGGTTCGACAAGGCCTACGTGCTGAAGCGTTCCTTTTCCAGCGCCGTCATGGCGTGGCTGAGCGGCGCACGCGAACGGGTCGGCTTCGACACGGAGGGGCGCGGTTTCCTGCTTACCAAAGGGGTCAAGTACCGGCATGACCAGCACGAGGTAAACAACTTCCTGGATGTGCTGCGGGCAGACGGGGTGCCGGTGGCCGACGACCATCTGGAAGCGTGGCTTTCCGAGGAAGAAAAAGCGTTCGCCGCCGACTTCTTCGCCGCCAACGGCATTTCCGAAACGGACACCGTGGTGGGTATCCATCCCTTTGCCGCGAACCAGACCCGTGCCTGGCACGAGGACAACTACATCGAGGTGGCGCATGCACTGCAGCGCCGCTACGGCGTGAAGATAGTTATCTTTGGCGGGGCGAGGGACGTGGAACTCGGGAACTATCTCAAGGACCGTATTGCTCCCGAACCAGTCCTCGCGGTCGCCAACACCACTTTGCGCCAGACTATGGCCATTTTGTCGCGCTTGAACCTGCTGCTTTGCAACGACAGCGGAATCATGCACCTGGCCGCGTCCCTCGGGACGCCGCTGGCCGCGCTCTTCGGGCCGCAGTCGCCGGTCAAGTTCGGGCCGTGGGGCAACGGATGTAAAGTGATCTACAGCAAATTTCCCTGCAGCCCCTGCCGGCAGAAGTTCTTCCAAGAATGCAAACCTTCCCCGCGCTCAAAACCTGAATGCATGGAGGCCATATCGGTGGAAGATGTGCTTGAGACCATTGATAAATCCGGGGTGATGTCGAGGTAAGGAGCCGACTGACGGGGTTTGCGGTATCTGGCTGGTCTGCTATGGAAAATTTATAGAGGGGGCGAATGCGCATCGCGATGATCGACAACAGCCGCGGCTGGGGCGGAGCAGAACAGGTACTGCTGCTGGTCGCCTCGCAGCTCAAAGCGGGGGGGGATGATGTCACCGTCTTCCTGCGCGAGGGAGCGGCGACTGTCGAGCCTTTCCGGAAAGCCGGTCACACCGTCTGCTCGATACCGCGCAAGGGGCTCAATATGCTGGCGGGGATGGTCCAACTGGTGCGCCGCGTGAGGCGTGAGGGTTTCGACCTCATCCATGTGCACCGAAACCACGACCTCCCGGTTGGCAAGATAGCGGCGATGGCCGCCGGGATACCGCTTTTGCTGACCCAGCACTGCCTGCTCGGGAGCACCTCCAACGCCATCATCACCCTGGCGGACCGGATCGTCGCGGTGTCGAGTTTCATCGGGGACGACATGGTGCAGCGCTTCCCGGCCCTGAAGGGGAAGGTGAACGTGATCCTCAACGGCATCGACCTGACCCCCTTCAAGAACCCGGGGAGGGAATTCTGGGAAAAGGTCCCCGCCGTGGCCGGCGCGAGGCCGCTGCTGGGGGCAATAGGCTACTTCTACAAGAACCAGGAGGAGCTGATAGCCCTGATGCCGCGCATCCGCGAGAAGCTGCCGCAGGCGAAACTCCTCATCATCGGGCGCGACGAGGAGAAGCAGAAGTCGCTGGAAAAGGTGGCGCTGGAGCTTTCGGTCCACGAGGCGGTCCATTTCCCCGGCAATATTCCGCACGCCGAGATCGGCGACGCGATGGCGGATCTCGATTTCAACGTCAGCGCCTTCAGGCGCGAAGGGTGCGCCCTCAACGTCATCGAATCGCTGGCTGTGGGGACCCCCTTCGTGGGGTACCGCTCCGGCAGCTACCCCGAACTGGTGCTGGACGGGGAGACCGGTGCGCTGGCTGACACGCAGGAGGAGTTCGTCCGGCTCCTGGTCGAGCTGTACGGCGAGCCGCAGCGGCTTGCCGCCATGCGTGAAAGGGCCCGCGAGGACGCCTTCGAGCGCTTCGACGTGAGCCGGATGGTGCAGGGGTACCGCAACCACTACAGGCAGATGACCGGGTCAAATTCCTGATGCCGGGGGGAGCGAAGAGGGTGCCAAGAGTCAGCGTCGTCATGTCCTGCTACAACAAGGGGAAGTACCTGCGGGAGAGCATCCCCACGGTGTTGAACCAATCCTTCTCCGATTTCGAGTTCGTCATCTTCGACAACAAATCGACGGACGACTCCGCCGCCATCATCGGCGAGTTCCAGGACCCGCGCATCAGGTTCTTCCAAAACAGCAGGAATCTCGGGCCGGTGGCGTCGCTTAACAACTGCATCGAGACGGCCTGCGGAGAATACCTGGTCTTTTTCCACGGTGACGATCTATGGGAAGAAAGCTTCCTGGAAACAAACGTTCGGTACCTGGAGCGGTTCGATTCGATCAACGTCTGCCACTCCTACATGCACTCCATCGACGACGGCGGCGACCGGCGCCTTTGCCTGCCGGCGAAGCCAGGCACCCCGTATGAGGTCGCGGCGTGGCAGGATGCGCTGAAGAGGCTTTTCAAGTCGAACTTCGTCCAGACTCCGACGGTCGTCTACCGGCGCAAGGCCATGCCTTACTTCGACTTCCGGTACACATACGCAGGCGACTGGGACATGTACCTCCGTCTTGCCGCGGCCGGCAACGACTTCCTCTTCATCAACGAGGGGCTCATCTATTACCGGACCTCGACTGGGAGCGAAACGAGCATCGGCATGAGGGACGGGAATCTCATCGTCGAGTGCTACTTCGTGCTGCGCAGCTTTTTCAACGCGTACCCCGCCTACCGTGGCTGGCGGTCCCGGTGTTTTAAGAGGATGTCGGGCTCGATACTCAGAAGGACGCGCACGGTCGACAGCAGAGAGCAGGCCTTTTTTCTCATGCGCTGCTCGATCCTCTGTTTTCCGCTGCAGCTGTTCAGCCCGGTTTTTCACACCTATCTGCTGCTCGGACTCCTTTTCGGCCCCGGCGGATTGCGGCTCCTGAAGCGTTCAGGAAAAAAATAATTGCGTGCGTGTGACATCCCTCTCGCTTGCTCGACGTTTTGACCGTCGGATGGCAGGGGATCAGGGAGCCACTAGGAAATATATGGAACAGCTTCTCGTCATCGAGCCCAACCTCCGCACTCCCAGCGGCCACTACTGCGATTTCGTCCGCGCGGTAGGGAGCCGCGCCGGCGAACAAAAGCTCGAGGTCTTCGCGCACCCGGACGCGGACCGGATGCTGGACGCCATGCGGGGGGTGACGGTCTGTCGGCGGGAGCCGCGCGTGGGGCGGCCGCTTGCGGAGTGGCGCACCATAGTAAGGGAGGTACGCGCCGGGAACCCGTTCCTCGTGCTGACCGCGGACGCGCGCCATGCCTCTGCGGTGACCATGGCGGCCGCCTTTTCGGGATCGGACCCGACCAACGCGAGGCTCTTTTTTCATCGCCCCCCCACGACGACCCGGGATCAGTACCTCTTTCCCCTGACCTGGGCCGCCCGTGAACACTCCCTCGCCGTCGCCTCGACGGAGCAGGTGGCGGCCTCTCTGCGCAGCCTGGGTTGGCGCCGCGTGGTCTGCGTCCCCTATCCCGCCGTGGGGCCTGAGGTCGCGCCCACGCCGGTCCCCTTCAGCCACCTCCTGATGGCGGGGGCGGCGCGTCTCAACAAGGGGCTCGACCTGGTCGCGGAGATGGCGGTCGCCTGGACCGCGGAAAAGCGGGAGCTGCCGCTCATGATCCAGGTGTCGAAGAAGCACGCCGGACGGCACGGCCACCGCGAGGCGGGGGTCGTCGAGGCGCTGCTCAATTCCGGCTACCTCGGACTGCGCGCCGACGACAAGGCGCCCGAGCGCTCCGAGTACCTCGCCCGCTTCCGCGGCGCGCTGGTCCTCGCCCCGTACGCGCGCGAGCAGTTCGCCAGCCAGGTGAGCGGGGTGGTCCTGGACGCCCTCCTGCACGGCGCGCCGGTGATCACCACCAGGGGGACCTGGCCGGGCGCGCAGGTCGAGCGCTTCGACGCCGGCGTCACCATAGAGGAGCGGACCCCGGCCGCGCTTTCGGCGGCCATCGACAAGGTCCTCGCAGAGTGGGACGGCTATTCGGCCCGTGCCTGCAAGGCTGCCGGGGTGCTTGCCGAGGAGCACGACCCGCGCCACCTGCTGGAACTGCTCACGAGGGAGACGGCATGAGGGTCCTGCTGATAAAGCCCGGCGCCATCGGCGACCTGCTGCAGCTCTCCCCGGTGGTGCGGGCGATAAAAAGGAGCCGGCCGCAGGCGCGCATCACCATTTTGGTGGGGAACAGCGCCTCCGTCGACCTGTTTCGTTACAACCCCGCGGTGGACGAGGTGCTCGTTTACGAGAAGAAGGGCGTCCACCGCTCCTGGAGCGCCTTCGGGAAGCTCTGGCGCGAGCTGAGGAAGCGGCGCTTCGACCTCGTGGTCAACTACCAGCGCTCCAACCTGAAGGGGTGGCTCCTCGCGGCAGCCTCCTTTCCCTGCCGGGTGCTGGTGTACCACAAGGAAAAGAGGCGGGTCATGCACGCGGTCGAGAACCATCTGAAGGCGGTTGCGCCGCTGGTGGGGGATCCCGGCACGCTCGACCAGCGCCTTGAACTCTACCTCGGGGGGGAGGACAAACGCTGGGCTGAAGAACTGCTGGCGCGGGAGTCGTTGAATGGTAAGATGCTCGTGGCCCTGAACCTCGGAGCGAGCCACCCGGTGAACCGGTGGCCCACCCGGCGCTTCGCCGAACTCTCGGACAAGCTGCAGGCTGCCGGGTTCGGGGTAGTGCTGGTCGGGGGCGGTTCGGACCGGGAACTCGCCGACGCGGTCCTGGCGGACTGCGCGGACCGGCCGCTCGACCTGGTCGGGCGCACCACGCTTTTGCAGCTCGGGGCGCTCCTTGAACGCTCTTCAGCCGTCGTCTCCGCCGACACCGGCCCGATGCACATGGCGACGGCGGTCGGCACGCCGGTGGTGGCGCTCTTCGGCGCCGCCGACCCGGCGCGCACCGGCCCGGTAGGTGAGGGTCACCTGGTGCTGCAGGCGGCGGGGATCTCCTGCGTCCCCTGCCGCAGCCGCAGTTGCAGCAGCGAGAAGAAACTCGCCTGCATGGAGGCGATCTCGGCGGACGAGGTCCTGGCGGCGCTGAAAACGATATGACCTCAACCTGTTTCTATTGGAGTTAGGCTTTGCGCGTTCTGATCGTTAAAATGTCCGCCCTGGGGGACGTCATCCATGCCCTGCCGGTGCTCGATTTCCTCACCTCGTCGGTTCAGGGGATCGAGATCGACTGGGTGGTGGAAGAGGCATTCCAGGACATGCTGAGCGGCAATCCCCTGATTTCACAGCTGCACATCGCCCGTTTCAAGGCATGGCGCAAGAAACCGTTTTCCCTGCGCACCCTGCGCGAGGTGGAGGCGCTGCGCATGGAGCTGTTCAGGCGCGAGTACGACATCGTCTTCGACCTGCAGGGGAACACGAAGAGCGGCATCGTGACCAAGCTGACCGGATGCCGGAGGCGTTACGGCTTCGACCGGGACGGCGTCCGTGAGGGGCTGAACCTCTACTGCACGACCAACCAGATCCCGCTCAGGCGCCAGGACCACCATGTGACGGACCGGTCCCTGCGGGTGGTGAGTGTTCCCTTCGGCAAGAACTACACGGAACTCCCGCTGCGCACCGACATCGTCACCTCGCCGGAGGACGATGCCTCAGCCGAAGTGTTCCTGGCGACCCTCTCGGACGGGCTGGTCTTCGTCCTGCACCACGGCACCACCTGGGCCACCAAGCTCTGGCGCCAGGAGGGGTGGATCGGATTGGGGCAGGACCTGCTGGAGCTGCATCCGGACGCGACCATCCTTCTTTCCTGGAGCGGGGATAAGGAACACGAGGGGGCGAAGGAGATCGCGGCCGGGATAGGGCGGCAGGCGCGGGTGCTCCCCAAACTGACACTGAAGGGGTTCGTCGCTCTCCTGAAGAAGGTCGACCTGATGATCGGCGGGGACACCGGCCCGGTGCACATGGCGGCCGCCGTCGGGACGCCGACGGTGAGCCTGTACCGCGCCACCGACGGTTTGCGCAACGCCCCGCGCGGGGGGCTGCACCGGATCGTCCAGTCCCCCCTTTCCTGCACCAAGTGCCTGCAACGCACCTGCAGCAGGGACGAGGAGTGCCGCAGGAGCATCGAGGTGCCGGCCATGCTCAAGGCGTGCGGCGAAGTGCTTCCGCCTTCGCGGTGAAGCCGCTACGGCGGACAAGCCCGCCTCCAGCCCCCCAGCCCTGCGGCGCCCACCTCACCCCCTCGCGGGCCAGGAGCGGAGCACCGCCGGAGGTTGCTTTTTCCATGTTTAATCACTATGATTCGAAGTGATTAAAACAATGGAGGTGGACCATGCAAACAACCAAGGTACTCACGGCCCACATCCCCCTTCCCCTCGCGGAGAAGGTGGACGAGATAGCGGCCCGCATCGAGCGGTCGCGGGGCTGGATCGTGAAACAGGCGCTGAGCGCCTGGATCGAGCAGGAGGAGGAACGCCACCGGCTGACCTTGGAGGCACTCGAGGATGTGGATGCGGGGCGGGTGATCGACCACCAGGCCGTCCAGGCCTGGGCCGCCAGCCTGGGCACCGACACGCCGTTTGAGGCGCCGAGGTGATACAGATCCAGTGGACCAGCAAGGCGCTGTCCGACCTGGTGCGGCTCCACGAGGTCCTCGCCCAAGTGAACAAGGAGGCGGCTGCGCGGGTGGTGCAGTCGCTCGCCGCGGCGCCGGATCGTCTGAAGGACCGGCCGCGCATCGGCGAACGGCTGGAGGAGTTTGATCCGCGGGAGGTCCGGCGGATACTGGTGGGGCAGTACGAACTGCGGTACGAGGTGCGGGAGTCGACCATGGTCGTGTTGCGGCTCTGGCACACCCGTGAGAACCGGTGAGTGAAAGGTGCTCGCTGAGGCTGATCTGGGACAAGGACGCGCGGGCGCTCGCGGTCTGCAACTCCCCGATGCAATGGAGGTAGGTATGGCGAAGATACTGGTTACCGGCGCTGCAGGATTCATAGGGTCTCACCTCTCGCAAAGGCTCCTCGGGNNCGCCGAGAAGTTCGACGCCGTGGTGAATCTCGCCGCCCAGGCCGGGGTCCGTTACTCGATACAGAACCCGTACGCCTACGTGGACAGCAACCTCTGCGGTTTCATAAACATCCTGGAGGGATGCCGGCACAACAAGGTCGGGCACCTGGTCTACGCATCGTCCAGCTCGGTCTACGGCGCCAACACCTCGATGCCTTTTTCGGTGCATCACAACGTCGACCACCCGGTCTCGCTCTACGCCGCCACCAAGAAGGCGAACGAGCTGATGGCGCACACCTATTCGAGCCTTTACGGGCTGCCGACCACGGGGCTTCGCTTCTTCACCGTCTACGGACCGTGGGGGCGCCCCGACATGGCGCTTTTCCTCTTCACCAAGGCGATCCTGGAGGGACGCACCATCGACGTCTTCAACCACGGCAAGATGCGCCGGGACTTCACCTACATCGACGACATCGTCGAGGGGGTGAGCCGGGTCATCGAGCGGGTGCCGGCGGGCGACCCGTCCTGGAGCGGGGACGCTCCCGATCCGGGGGGGAGCTACGCGCCCTACAAGATCTACAACATAGGGAACAACAACCCGGTGGAGCTCTTGCACTTCATCGGCGTGATCGAGAAAGAGCTGGGGCGGGAGGCGGTCAAGAACCTCCTGCCGCTGCAGCAGGGCGACGTTCCGGCTACCTACGCCGACGTGGACGACCTGATGCGCGACGTCGGGTTCAAGCCCGCCACCTCCATCGAGGACGGGATCGGCCGGTTCATCGCCTGGTACCGGGAGTACTACCGGGTTTAAACGACAGCCGTTTCTTTCCGTCTCTTCGTTACGGTGAGGCAGATGCGAGCGCGCGCAGCGATATTTTCCAGGAGGAGTTGATGAAGGTAGTCATTCTGGCGGGCGGTTACGGCACCAGGATCAGCGAGGAATCGCACCTGAAGCCCAAGCCGATGATCGAGATCGGGGAGCGCCCCATCCTCTGGCACATCATGAAGATGTACTCCCGCTACGGCTTCAACGACTTCGTGGTTTGCCTGGGGTACAAGGGGTACTGCATCAAGGAGTACTTCGCCCACTACTTCCTGCACGAGTCCGACGTCACCTTCGATTTCAAGAACTCCAACCAGCGGGTGACTCACCACCACTCCGCCGAGCCGTGGTCGGTCACCCTCGTCAATACCGGAGTGGAAACCATGACCGGCGGGAGGGTCAAGAGGGTGAAGGATTACCTGGACGGCGAAACCTTCATGCTCACCTATGGCGACGGCGTCTCGGACGTACCGATCGACAAGTTGCTTGAATACCACCGGGCGCACGGCAGGCTCGCCACGGTCACCTCGACCCAGCCGATGGGCCGGTTCGGCGCCCTGGACCTGACGGAGGATAACCAGGTGCGCGGTTTCCAGGAGAAGCCTAAAGGAGACGGCTCCTGGATCAACGCCGGGTTCTTCGTGATGGAACCGGCTGTCCTCGACCTGATCGGGGGGGACGGCACGGTGCTGGAAAAGGAGCCCCTGGAGGCGCTGGCGAAAAACGAGCAACTGGCCGCCTTCAAGCACTCCGGCTTCTGGCAGCCGATGGACACGCTGCGCGACAAGAACTACCTGGAAAATCTCTGGAAAACGGGGAAAGCTCCCTGGAAGCTTTGGTAATGCCTGGTCAGGTTGAAAGGAAACGCAACGGATGAGCAAGAAACAACTGCACGGTTTCGATCCCGAATTCTTCCGCGGCAGGCGCGTCTTCGTCACCGGCCATACCGGCTTCAAGGGGGCCTGGCTCACCCTCTGGCTGCACCAGTTGGGCGCGCGGGTCACCGGCTACGCCCTGGCGCCTCCGACCGACCCGAGCCTCTTCGAGCTGGCCCGCCTGGACCGGCTCGTGGAGTCGGTGCAGGGGGACGTCCGCGACCCGCGGGCTCTGGCGGCAGCGCTCAGGGAGGCTGCGCCGGAGATCGTGATCCACATGGCGGCCCAGCCCCTGGTGCGGGAGTCGTACCTGAACCCGGTCGAGACCTACGCCACCAATGTCATGGGGACGGTGCATCTCCTGGAGGCGGTGCGTGGGAACGCCGCCGTCCGCGCCGTGGTCAACGTGACGACGGACAAATGCTACGAGAACCGGGAGTGGCCCTGGGGGTACCGGGAGAACGAGCCGATGGGGGGGTATGACCCCTACTCCAGCAGCAAGGGATGCTCGGAGCTGGTCACCGCGGCCTACCGCAACTCCTACTTCAACGAGGCGGCCTACGGCACCCACGGCGTGGCGCTCGCCTCCGCCCGTGCCGGCAACGTGATCGGCGGCGGCGACTGGGCGGCGGACCGGCTGGTACCGGACTGCATCGCCGCGCTCCTCAAGGGAGAGCCGGTGCGGATCCGCAACCCCCACGCGGTGCGCCCCTGGCAGCACGTACTCGAGCCCCTCTCTGGGTACCTCACGCTGGCGCAGAGGCTGTACCAGGAGGGGCCGCGCCGGGCCGGCGCCTGGAACTTCGGCCCCGCCGACGAGGACGCCCGCGAGGTGGAGTGGATCGTCAAGAGGATGTGCGACCGCTGGCAGGAGGGCGCCAGCTATCTCGTGGACCATGGGGAGCATCCCCATGAGGCGAGCTACCTGAAGCTCGACTGCTCCAAGGCGAAGGGGGAACTCGGCTGGAGACCCATGTGGCGCCTGGAGACGGCGATCGACATGATCATCGACTGGACCCGGGGGTATAAACGGGGCGACAACCTCAGGGAGTTGTGCCTGCACCAGATCGCAGCGTACCAGGGGGGAGAGCCGTGACCGGCGTGCGGCTGCTGCAGGAGGTTCCCGAGGACCGTTGTCTGCGCATCGCGGTCCCCGAGTGGATGGGATCACGGGTGGAAGTGATCATAAAAAAAACGGACGGGGGTGAGCCCCGCTCTCCGGAAGCCACTGATTGCGTACAACTGCAGCAGGGGGGCGGCTTCCTGAAGGGTGTGCTCCAGTCGGCGCATGAGGATATCTGGAATGAATTATAGCGGCAGGATTTTCAAGCTCTCCTTCCCCGGAACCGAGGGGGGGGAGCAGAAGTGGCGGCCTGCGCTCGCCCTTTGCGAACCCGATGACGTGGGCGACATAGAGTTTCTCTTCATCACCACCAGCGACCACGGCTCTGCAGCCACACTGGCGCTGGAGGTATCCGCCTTTGAGGGGCCGGGCTTGCCCCATCCGTCGTTGCTGCACCTGGGCAAGAAGTACTACCTCCCCAAGGAGGCGATAGCCAAGGAACTCGCCGTGGTAACGGACGCCTTCCTGGAGCAGGTGCTGCGCGAACTCGCAGTGACGGCGGCGCTCAAGCACTACCAGGTGAAGCACGGCAAGAAGCGGGAGTACCTGCCGGGCGACCGGATCTCCTACGCGGGACGGGTCTTCGACGAGAGGGAAATCGCCTCCCTGATCGACGCCTCGCTCGACTTCTGGCTCACCACCGGCAGGTACGCGGAGCGGTTCGAGAAGGAACTCGCCTCCTACCTCGGGGTCGCCCACTGCTCCCTCACCAATTCCGGTTCCTCGGCGAACCTCCTGGCCTTCATGGCGCTCACCTCCCCCAAGCTGGGGCAGAGAAGGATCGCCCGGGGCGACGAGGTGATCACCGTCGCGGCCGGCTTCCCGACCACTGTGGCCCCCATCATCCAGTACGGTGCGGTGCCGGTCTTCGTCGACGTCACCCTTCCCGGCTACAACATCGACTGTTCGCAGCTGGAGAGCGCCCTCTCGGAGCGGACCCGTGCCGTCATGGTGGCGCACACCCTGGGGAACCCGTTCGATCTGGCGCAGCTGCGCGAGTTCTGCGACCGGCACTGTCTGTGGCTCGTGGAGGACAACTGCGACGCCCTCGGCTCCCGTTACCTCTACAAAGGTGAATGGCGCTACACCGGCACCATCGGGGACATCGGCACCTCGAGCTTCTACCCGCCGCACCACATGACCATGGGCGAGGGGGGGGCCGTCTACACCGACGATCTTCTTTTGAAGCGGCTCGTCGAGTCGTTCCGGGACTGGGGGCGCGACTGCTGGTGCCCGTCGGGGCGCGACAACACCTGCTCGAACCGGTTCGGGCAGCAGTTCGGCGAGCTTCCCGCCGGATACGACCACAAGTACGTCTATTCCCACTTCGGCTACAACCTGAAGGTGACCGACATGCAGGCGGCCATCGGCTGCGCGCAGCTCGAGAAGTTCCCCGGCTTCGTCGAGGCGCGGAAGGCGAACTGGCGCCGCCTGAGGGAAGGTCTCGCCCACCTCGCGGACCGCTTCGTCCTCCCCGAGCCGACCCCCGACTCCGACCCCTCCTGGTTCGGCTTCCTGCTCACCGTCCGGCCCGGGGCCGGCTTCACCCGCGACCAGGTGGTGCAGCACCTGGAGGCGAAGGGTATCCAGACCCGGATGCTCTTCGCCGGCAACCTGGTGAAGCACCCCTGCTTCGACGAGATGAGGGGCCGCGGGGAGGGGTTCCGCGTGGCGGGGGAGCTGCGCAACACGGACACCATCATGGAGCGGAGCTTCTGGATCGGGGTCTACCCCGGCATGACCCCGCCCATGCTGGATTTCATGGTTGACACCATCGCCGGTTTTGCCGGGTAGGGATCGGAGACGCGATGCTAGGAAAACTTCTCAACAAAAGGAAATGCTTCAAGCTCGTCTGCGGCGCCGGCAACGAGGACGCCGTCGAGGTTGAAAAGCTGGTGGCGCTCTACGCGACGGCCGGCGCGCGCTACTTCGACCTCTCCGCCAGGGAGGACGTGGTGCTTGCCGCCAGGGCGGGACTGGAACGGGCAATACCGCGGGAGCGGCGGGCCGAGTTCTGCCTCAACGTGAGCGTCGGCATCAAGGGGGACCCCCACGTCAGCAAGGCGGCCATCGAGGCCTCCCTTTGCACCGACTGCGGCGCCTGCCGCGATACCTGCCTGCAGAGGGCGATCGTCGCGGGGGGGGAGGCGCACAGCGTCAACGCCACCCGCTGCATCGGCTGCGGCGCCTGCATCGCCGCCTGCCCGACCCAAGCCATCTCGACCTGCTCGCGGAGCACCCCGCTGGAAGAGGTGCTCCCGCCGCTGGTCAAGCTCGGCCTGGACTCCATCGAACTGCACGCGGTCAGCGACGACGAGGCCGGCGTCACCGAGCAGTGGCGCTCCATCGAGGCGAAATTCGACGGGATACTCAGCTTGTGCGTGGACCGCTCACGCCTGGGGGACGCCCAGTTGCTCGCCCGCATCAGATCGCTCATCGCCGGGCGCAAGGAGTTCTCGACCATCATCCAGGCCGACGGCGCGCCGATGAGCGGCTGCGACGACCGGCACCAGACCACCTTGCAGGCGCTCGCGACCGCGCAGATCGTGCAGCGCGCGGAGCTCCCGGTGTTCCTCATGCTTTCGGGGGGGACCAACTCGAAGACGGCGGAGATGGCCAAGCTCTTCGGGATCGAGGCGCACGGCGTGGCGCTCGGCTCCTACGCCAGGAAGATCGTGCGCGACCGGATCGAGCGCGACGACTTCCTCGCCAACCCGGCCCTGTTCCAGGAGGCCCTGGTCGTCGCCAGGGACCTGGTGGACAGGAGCCTGCGCTACATGGGGTGACGCGATGATTTCGTTGTCGGGAAACGGCTGGCGGCTGGACGGCGTGAACTGCGTCCTCTTCGACAAGGACGGCACGCTGGTCGACAGCCACATCTACTGGGGGCGCATCATCGAGCGGCGCTCCCGCGCCATCGTGCGCCACTACGGCCTGGGCGGGGAGACCTTTGACCCGCTCTGCCTCGCCATGGGGCTCGACCGCCCTGCCGGCAGGCTGAGGCCGGAGGGACCGATAGCCCTGGTGAGCCGCGAGGAGGTGATCTCGGTGGTGCGGCGCGAGCTGGAAGCCATGGGGGTGGAGGCGAGCGAGGCGGCCCTGGGGGAACTCTTCGTGCACGAGCACAAGGCCTTCCTCCCGGAGCTCTTCGGCTACGTCAGCATGCTCCCCGGGGTGCGCGAACTCCTGGTTCGCCTCAAGAAACTCGGCGTGAAGACCGCGGTGGTGACCACCGACACGGTCCCCAACACCCGGGAAACCTTGGGCTACCTCGGGATCGACCACCTCTTCGACGCGGTCGTCGGCAAGGAGTCCACCAAGGAGCCGAAGACGACCGGCGTTCCGGCGACGCTGGCGCTGCAGCTTTTGGGGCTTCCCCGCGAGGGCGCGGTCTGCGTCGGGGACGCCCCGATGGACCTCCTCATGGCGAAGAACGGCGGGTTGCAGGCGGGGATCTGGGTGGCGACCGGCCAGATCGAGGGCGAGGAACTGACGCAGTACTCCCCGTACGGGGTACGGTCGCTGCACGAACTGCGGGCAGATAAGAACTAAAGAGGAGCCAAGCAATGGGACTCAAGATTTTGGACTGCACCATACGTGACGGCGGGCACCTGAACAAGTGGCACTTCTCCCAGCCCTGCGTCAAGGCATCCTACTTCGCCGCGCTGAAAAGCGGCATGGACTACTTCGAGATCGGCTACCGCTGCCCTGCCACCGTTACCGGGCTGGGCGAGTTCGGCTACTGCACCGACGACTTCCTGTTCTCCCTCTTCACCGCGTCGGACAAGTGCAAGCTGACCGTCATGATCGATGCCGGGAAGTCGGACACCTCCCTCTTCGCCCGCTGCACTCCGGACAACACCCCCGTGAAGGCGGTCCGGGTGGCGGCCTACCCCTACGAGCTCGCCAAGGCGTTCCATCTTCTTGAGGATCTCAAGGAGAAGGGGTACGAGGTGTTCCTGAACCTGATGGCATCCTCGGAGTTGAACCCGGAACAGCTGGCGCAGCTGAACTCCTGGGGGGAGCGCCACATCCTCGAGGCGGTCTGCTTCGCGGACAGCTTCGGCTCCTTCATACCGTCGGACATCCCGGCGCACGTCGCCACCCTGCGCGGGCTCGGCTTCACGAGTATCGGGTTCCATCCCCACAACAACCTGCAGATGTCCTTCGCCAACACGCTGCGCGCCATCGAGGAGGGTGTGAGCGTGGTCGACGCCTCCATCTTCGGCATGGGGAGGGGGTCCGGGAACCTCCCGATCGAGGTGCTGGTCGGCTACCTGGAGAAGCAGGGGGACAAGGGGTACAACACCGTTCCGTATCTGGACGTTATCGAGAGGTTTTACCTCGACCTGTTCAAGCAGCTCAACTGGGGGTACAAGATCCAGTCGCTCATGGGGGGGCTCAAGAACATCCACCCCTACTACATCGACGACCTCTTCAGGAGGAAGAACTACACGGTGGACGAGATCTGGAACGCGCTCGACATCGTGAAGGAAAGCTGCCCGATCTCCTATTCGGTGGACAAGCTGAACCAGGCGCTGGAGAGCCGGTTCTACACCCCGCTCACCCCGGAAAAGGCGCAGGCCGCCTGCGCCGGGATTGGCGACCAGCTAGAGATCATCGCGGCGGCCGACTCCTTCGAGGCGGAGGTCGGCGCGATCTCCGGCAGGCATGCCGGGCGCAAGTTCGTCATCGTCGCCAATGGCCCTTCCGTCTTGGAGAAACAGGCCGCCATCGAGAAATTCATCGCGGACGAGAACGCGGTCACCATCGGGCTCAACTACCTTCCCAAGGGGTTCGTCCCGGATTACCACATCATGGTGAGCCGCAAGCGGTTCCTCAAGTACGCCTGCTCCGTCTCGGAAAAGAGCGTCCTGCTGGTCCCGTCGTTCTTCGGGCGCGAACTGGTGGAGCAGAATTACGGCGGTTCGCCGCTCTTCTTCAACCTGGAGAACGCGGCCAACGGCGAGGCTCCGGTGGAGCGGGGGAACCTGCACCTAGAGTACCTGAACGTCGCGGCGGCAGCGATCGCGCTCGCCTTCGAGATGGGGGGAGCCGAGATCTACGGGGTCGGCATGGACGGCTACATCGACGAGATGAACAAGGGAATGGTCTACTTCTACAACGAGAACGACGTGCCGGACGACAAGGACGTGGCGTCGCTGCGCTACGAGCGGCTCGCCGCCGAACTGGAGCGGGTGAACGCATTCCTGCAGGAGGAGTCCGTACCCTTCTCCATCATCACGCCGACCTCGCACAAGAAGTATTACCGGAACATTCTGGGCTGAAAGGAACACCGTATGCGCGTAGCCGATTACATCATGTCCTTCATCACCGACCGCCTCAAGGTCGATACCGTCTTCATGGTCTCGGGGGGCGGGATCATGCACCTGACCGACGCCATCGCCTGCCACGGCTCCCTGCGCTACGTCTGTTCCCACAACGAGCAGGCGACGACGATGGAGGCCGACGGCTACGCCAAGCAGCGCGGCGGCTTCGGGGTGGCGCTGGTGACCACCGGTCCCGGTGCGACCAACGCGCTTACCGGGCTGGTCGGCGCCTGGCAGGACTCGACCCCGCTCTTCGTGATCTCGGGGCAGGCGAAAAGGGAGCAGACCATCCAGCTCTGCGGCCTTGCGCTCAGGCAGTTCGGCGTGCAGGAGGCGGACATCCTCCCGATGGTGCGCACCTCGACCAAGTACAGCGTCATGCTGGACGATCCTAAGATGGCCAGGTACCACCTGGAGAAGGCGATGCACCTGGCGCTGTCGGGGCGCCCGGGTCCGGTCTGGATCGATGTCCCGCTCGACGTGCAGGGGGCGCAGGTGGATCCCGAGGCGCTGCCGGGGTTCGACCCGCAGGCCGAGGGGATGGAACCGGCCGCTCCGCCGCCGGTCGAGGCGGTTGCCTGGTTGGCCGACGCCATCGCCAGGGCCGAGCGCCCGGTCTTCGTGGCCGGCCACGGCGTCAGGATCGCGAAGGCAACGGAGGCGTTCCGGGAGCTGGTCGAGGCGCTCAACGTCCCGGTGGTCACCCCCCGGCTCGGCATCGACCTCATGGAGAGCGGCCATCCGCTCTACGTCGGGCGACCCGGCATCAAGGGGGACCGCCCCGGCAACTTCGCCGTCCAGAACGCCGACCTCGTCATGGCGGTCGGCACGAGGCTCAGCATAAACGTGACCGGCCACGAATACCGGAAGTTCGCGCGCCACGCCGAGATCGTCGTCGTGGACGTGGACGAGGTGGAGCATCTGAAACCGACCATCCGGGTGGACCGCTTCCTGCGCTGCCACGCGCTCGACTTCGTGAAGCTGCTGGCTGCCGAGGCCCGAAGCCGCGGGGTGCGCAAGGACGACGCCTGGCCGCAGATCTGCCGCGGCTGGAAGAGGCGCTACCCGGTGTACCAGGATGAGTACGCGCGGCAGGAGCCGATCAACACCTACCACTTTACCGAGCTCCTCTCCGACAAGCTCGCCAGCGACGACTGCGTCGTGATCGATTCCGGCTCGTCCTCCTACGTGGTCTCCCAGGGGCTGAGGATCAAGGCGGGGCAGCGCTTCCTGGCCTCCGGCGGGCTCGGCGCCATGGGGTACGCCCTCCCTGCGGCCCTCGGCGCCAGCGTGGGGCGCGGCGGCAAGCGGGTCGTCTGCATCACCGGCGACGGCTCGCTGCAGATGAACCTGCAGGAGCTTTTGACCATCGCCCATGAAAGGCTCCCGGTGAAGATCTTCATCTTCAACAACCACGGCTACGCCTCGATCAAGACCACCCAGCATAACTATTTCCAGGACCGGTTCGTCGGCGTCGACGACAGAAGCGGCGTGGCTCTGCCGGACATCCTGAAGGTCGCGCAGCTGTACGGGATCAAGGGAGTCAGGCTGCTTGGGAGCGAGGGGCTGGCGGATGGCATCGCCGAGATCCTGGAGTGCGAAGGGCCGGTGCTGGTCGATGTCGACTGCAGCGCGGACCAGTTGATCATACCCACCGTATTCTCGAAGAAGCGCGATGACGGTTCCATGGTCTCGCTCCCTCTGGAGGACATGTACCCCTTCCTCGACCGCGAGGAGTTCAAGGCGCAGATGCTGGTACCCTGTCTGCCGGAGTCGCTTTGAGCCCGAGGGGGGACAGGGTCGCCATCCTGGGGGCGACCGGCCACATCGCCAAGGGGCTGATCCACGCCTTCGCCCCGGCCGGCGACCTGGAACTCTGCCTGCTGGCGCGCTCTCCCGAGCGCGTGCGCGGGTTCCTGGAATCGGCCGGCCTGGGGAGCGCGAGGGCGCGCGTGCTCCCGCTGGAAGATTTCGCATCTCATGAGTACGACACCGTGATAAACTGCGTCGGGATCGGGAGCCCCGTCAAGCTGCAGCAGGGGCTGTCCACGGTATTCGAGTTGACGCAGCGGTTCGACGACCTGGTGCTTGGGTACCTGCGGCGGAAAAGCGACACCCTGTACGTCAGCCTGAGCAGCGGCGCAGCCTACGGGACCGATTTCTCCAAGCCCGCGGGCGAGGGGACGGAGGCCCGGTTCAAAGCCAACCGGATCGACCCGTCTGAGTATTACGGCATCGCGAAGCTCCAGAGCGAGGCGAGGCACCGGTCGCTTGAGCGCTACAGCATCGCCGACCTGCGGGTCTTCGGCTTCTTCAGCCGCTTCATCGACCTGGGGGAGAGGTTTCTCTTGAGCGAGATGGTGAACTGCATGAAGAGCGGCGAAGAGTTCGTCACCGGCCCGAAGGACATCTGGCGCGACTTCGTGCACCCTGAGGACCTGGCAGCGCTGGTCCGCTGCCTTATGCAGCAGGAGCGCGTCAACGATGTCTTCGACGTCTACAGTGCCGCGCCGGTCACCAAGTTCCAGCTCGTCGAGCATTTCGCGGCGGCAGGAATTCTGAAATGCCGGGTAGATGGGGGCCACGCCCAGCTCAACGTCACCGGCGCCAAGAGCTGTTACTACTCGGAAAATCGCCGGGCGGAGCAGCTCGGTTACCGCCCCCGGCTCACCTCTCTTCAGGGGATAGCGCGGGAGGTCGAGGCTATCCTGGGCCGGCAATAAAAGGTTACTCAGCAACAGGGGAAACATATGCGCCACAAACCGCTCGATTTTTCAGGTGTCAGCACCTATCCCATCGCAACCCGNNATGGCGATGGGGGGGCACGTGATCAAGTGCGGCCTGCAACCCGTCCTGAAGGCGCTGATCGAGGCCGACGTCATCACCGCCGTGGCGCTCAACGGCGCCGGGTCCATTCATGATTTCGAGATCGCGCTGATCGGGGCGACCAGCGAGGATGTGGGCGCCGTGCTGCACGCCGGTACCTTCGGGATGGCCGAGGAGACCGGCGCCGAGATCAACGCTGCGCTCAAAAAAGGGGTTGCCGAAGGGCTCGGGCATGGCGAGTCGTTGGGAAGGATGATACTGGAGCGCGAGCTGCCTTACCGGGACCAGAGTCTCATGGCCGCCTGCGTGCAGAAGGGGATACCGGTCACGGTCCACGTCGCCATAGGGACCGACATCACCCACCAGCATCCCTCCGCCGACGGGGCCGTGCTGGGGGCGGCGAGCTTCACCGATTTCCGGATCCTCACCTCCGTCGTTTCCGAGCTGGGCGACGGCGGGGTGTACCTGAACATAGGGAGCGCGGTGCTTCTACCCGAGGTCTTCCTGAAGGCGCTCTCCATCGCGCAGAACCTGGGGCACCACGTCGATCATTTCACCACGGCGAACTTCGACATGCAGCAGCACTACCGTCCGCTCACCAACGTCGTCAGGAGGCCCACCTCCGGTGACAGCCGCGGCTACACGGTGACCGGCCATCACGAGATCATGATCCCGCTTCTGGCGGCGGGGGTTCTGGACCGGATGCGGTAATACCCGTTCTACGTTCTACGTTCTATGTTCTACGTTGTACTTTGTCCATTGTGCGTTTTACTTCTGTTCCAGATGTGCCGGCTTTTGAGGAATCTTTGTTCGTCTGGAGGTTGCCTTGAAAATTGAGAGATTTGAGGACATAGAATCGTGGAAAGAAGCGCGCCTGCTTGTTAACGATGTTTACCGGGCTCTTCGCACTTGTAAGGATTTTGGTTTCTGCAGCCAGCTCCAGAGAGCCGCCGTTTCAGTTATGTCGAACATCGCTGAAGGCTTTGATAGGGGCAGTAACAGGGAGTTCATCCAGTTCCTGGTTGTTTCGCGAGGTTCAGTTGCCGAAGTTAAGAGCCTTCTTTACGCCGGGGTGGATATCGGTCATCTGGACCAAGAAGCTTTCGATAAGCTCATGTGCCGTTGTGTCAAGGTCACGAGCCTGCTTGATGGGTTCCTCCGCTTCCTGAGAGGCACTCCCCGTAAAGCTTGAGCGTGTTCGACTTATAAACAACGTAGAACATAGAACGAAGAACCTACAACAGATTTTGGGTATAAACAACGTAGAACATAGAACGTAGAACGTAGAACTAGATTCTGCTTTTTGGAGGTTTTGTGGAACGAAGAGAAGTTGAATCGTTTTTCGAGAAGGCGGCCTCGGTGCGCGCCCTGGTCATCGGCGACCTGATGCTGGACGAGTACCTCTGGGGGAAGGCGGAACGGATCTCGCCCGAGGCGCCGGTGCAGGTGGTCGANNGACCCCTCCAGGAGGACCAGCAAGAAGACCCGCGTCATAGCCGCCAACCAGCAGATCGTCAGGATCGACCGCGAGACGAAATCCGCCGTGGGCGCCGCCTGCGAAAAGGGGATGCTCGACTACCTCTCCGCCAACTGCGGCAATTTCGACGTCATCGTGGTCTCCGACTACCTGAAGGGGGTGCTGACCGGCCCTGTCCTGTCGGCGGTCTGCCAGGCGGGAAGGGATCTCGGCATCCCGGTGGTGGTCGACCCCAAGGGGAGCGACTACACCAAGTACCGCGGCGCCACTCTCCTCACCCCGAACCGCAAGGAGGCGGAGATCGCCTCGGGAATGGCGATCACCGATCTCGACTCGCTGGAGAGCGCCGCTGCCACGCTGCTGGGGAACCTCGGGCTGGACGCGCTCCTCATCACCAGGAGCGAGGCGGGCATGTCGCTCTTCCCCGCGCAGGGTGGCGCGGTCCATATCCCGACGGTCGCCAGGGAGGTCTTCGACGTGACCGGCGCCGGCGACACCGTCATTTCGGTCCTGTCGCTGGGGCTCGCCTGCGGCCTCACCCTCGCAGAAGCGGCCTGGGTCGCCAACGTGGCGGCCGGCATCGCGGTCGGCAAGCTCGGCACCTCCACCGTCTCGCCGGAGGAGATCGTGGCCGAGGTCGGGCACGGCATGAAGGACAGCGACTCCAAGATAAAGAACCTCGACGTGCTGGCCCACGTCATCGAAAAGGAGCACGCCCGCGGCAAGAAGGTGGTCTTCACCAACGGCTGCTTCGATCTGCTGCACGTGGGGCATGTGAAATACCTGCAGAAGGCGCGGCAGCTGGGGGACCTCCTGGTGGTCGGGCTGAACACGGACGCCTCGGTAAAGCGCCTCAAGGGGGAAACCCGGCCGCTCATCGAGGAGTCGGAGCGGGCCCACATCCTCGCCGCGCTCGACTGCATCGACTACGTGGTCCTCTTCGACGAGGACACGCCGCTCACCCTCATCAGGGCGCTCACCCCGGACATCCTGGTCAAGGGGGGGGATTACAGCGTGGACGAGGTGGTGGGGCGCGAGGTGGTGGAGGCCGCAGGGGGACGGGTGGAGCTGATCCAGTTCGTCGACGGCAGGTCGACCAGCCGCATCATCGAGAAGATCCTGGCTTCCTACTGAAGCTCAAACCCTCTCCCCCC
>DNJC01000112.1 GCA_003490025.1 Geobacter sp.
CAGATGGTGGTGATGCGCGGTGCGAAGGCGGAGAGGTCGGCGCGCGGTGCGGCGATCGATTTGGCCATTTCGCCCAGGATGTGGATCCTGCCGTCTTTCGCCTGCGCCAGTGCGGCAGCCATGATCTCGCGGGTCACGCCGCCGATCTTGATGTCCATCTGCAGCGCGGTGACACCTTCGGCGGTACCGGCAACCTTGAAGTCCATGTCGCCCAGGTGGTCTTCGTCGCCCAGGATGTCGGAGAGGATGGCGAAGTCGTCGCCTTCCTTGATGAGCCCCATCGCGATGCCGGCGACGGGCGCCTTGATCGGGATGCCGGCGTCCATCATGGAGAGGGCGCCGCCGCAAACGGTTGCCATCGAGGAGGAGCCGTTGCTCTCGGTGATGTCGGAGACGATCCTGATGGTGTAAGGGAAGTCGTCATGCTTCGGGAGCACCTGCTGCAGGGCGCGCTCCGCGAGCATGCCGTGGCCGATCTCGCGACGCCCCGGGGCGAGCCTGAAGCTGGTTTCGCCGACGGAGTACGGAGGGAAGTTGTAGTGCAGCATGAACTTCTTGCGGGAATCGCCGTAGAGCGAGTCGATGCGCTGCTCGTCGACCGAGGTGCCGAGCGTTGCGGCCACGATGGACTGGGTCTCGCCG
The DNA here is from genome assembly GCA_003490025.1 of Geobacter sp. Lineage (GTDB taxonomy): Bacteria > Desulfobacterota > Desulfuromonadia > Geobacterales > Geobacteraceae > Geomonas. The sequence goes on from DNJC01000112.1 coordinate 643, forward strand.
CGGGTGAAGAGCGCGGAGCCGTGTGCGCGCGGCAGGAGCCCTACCTCGGTGGCGATGGCGCGGATGGTCTTGGTGTCGCGGCCGTCGATGCGCTCGCCGTCCTTGATGATGTGCTCGCGCACCAGGTCGTACTCGAGGTCTTCGATGAACCCCTTCACTTCTTTCTCGGAGCCTTCGAACTCGGGCACGAGAGCCGCGATCGCCTCGTCCCTGATGGCGTCGATGGCCAGGTGGCGCTCCACCTTGGTCTTGATGCGGACCGCCTGCTTCATACCCTCTTTGGCGAGAGCGGCGACGCGGGCCTTCAGTGCCTCGTTAACCACCGGAGCCGGGATGTCGCGCTTGGGGTTGCCGACCTTCTTGGCGAGTTCGAGCTGGGCGGCCAGTATCGGCTGCACGGCTGCGTGGCCGAAGAAGATGGCTTCCAGCAGGTCGTCCTCGGAAACCTCGGCGGCGGAACCTTCCACCATCAGGATCGCTTCCTGGCTGGCTGCGATCACGATCTCGAGGTCGCTCTTCTCAAGCTCCTCGGCGGTCGGGTTGGCGACGAACTTGCCGTCGACGCGGCCGACCTTGACGCCGGCGATGGGGCCCGCGAACGGGCAATCGGATACCATGAGGGCCGCGGAGGCACCGATCATGGAGAGGATGGCCGGGTCGTTGTCCTTGTCGGCCGAGACCACGGTCGCCATGACCTGGGTGTCGTTCAGGAACCCTTCCGGGAAGAGCGGCCTGATCGGGCGGTCGATGAGACGGCAGGTCAGGGTCTCGTTGTCGGAGGGGCGACCCTCACGCTTGAAGAAGGAGCCGGGGATCCTGCCGCCCGCGTACGCCTTCTCCTGGTAGTTGACGGTGAGGGGGAAGAACCCCTGGCCTTCCTTGGCGGTCTTCATGGCGACGGCGGTGACGAGCACCATGGTGTCGCCGCTCTTGATCATGACTGCGCCGCTTGCCTGCTTCGCGATCTTCCCGGTTGAGATGGTGATGGTCTTGCCGCAGCATTCTGCCTGTACTATCTGTTCCATTGTTTCGGCCTCCGATTTGCTTCTGGTTGGTGTTGGGGCCGCCGAGAAAAGCGCCTTGCGGGCCGGGAAAGCCGCAGGGCGGTTTTATCCACGTCCCCAACAAAGAAAAGGGCACAAGGCCCTTACAGTGATGAAAGTGAAAGGCAATATACCCCGTAGAGATATATTGCCTTTTCCTTTTTGTTACCTTCTGATACCGAGTTTCGCGATGATGGACTTGTATCTGTCCACATCTTTCTTTTTCAGGTAGTCGAGAAGACCCCTTCTCTGACCAACTATCTTCAGCAGCCCGCGACGGCTGTGATGGTCTTTCTTGTGGGTTTTGAAGTGCTCAGTCAGATAGGTGATACGCTCTGAGAGAAGTGCGATCTGCACTTCCGGCGAGCCTGTATCCGAATCATGGAGCTTGTGGGCATTGACGATTTCCTGTTTCTTTTCCGTTACCAGCATTTGATTTCCCCCTTCGTCCTTCTAGTTATAAATTACTGCCCGCGCCGAGGTTAAGCCGCGGCAGTTCTGACATCCGACCCTTTTACCATAAAAGCCACCAGGTGTAAAGGAGATACTAGTTGAATACCCGCGACAGACGCAGCCCTTTGAGCTTGTCGTTCTCGGCGACTGCAGCAAATCTCTCCCCGAGATAGAGTCGCACCTGCTCGCCGGGAGAAAGCTGCTCCGGCACCGCTTCGAAATCGGAGGCAAGCGGCACCACGCCGTTTAACACCTTCCTCCCCCCGGACTCGGTGAGGTTCAGCGCCTTCAGGTGGGAAAGCGCCCGATCCAGCGGCAACAGGAGCCCCTGCTGGTCCTGCGAGGTGGCGAGGGTCTCGATGCCGATGGCGTCCTTTTCCAGGAAAAGCCCCGAGCGGGTGCGCCTGAGTTCCAGGAGGTGGGCGCCGCATCCGAGCGCCTCGCCCATGTCGCAGGCAAGCGTCCGGACGTAGGTGCCGCGCGAGCAGCGCACGGTGAAGCACGCCTCGGGAAGCCTGATCCAGTCGAAGACGAGCGAGTGGATCTCCACGTCGCGCGCCTCGCGCTCCACCTCGACCCCTTTCCGGGCCAGCTTGTAAAGGGGCACGCCCCCCTGCTTGATGGCGGAGAACATGGGGGGAAGCTGTTTCAGGCGCCCGAGAAACTGCGGCACCAGCGCCTCCAGATCGGAAGCCTCCAGGTGTGACCAGTCGCGCTCCGAGATCACCTGCCCGGTCAGGTCCTGGGTGTCGGTGGCGACCCCCAGCCTCAGCACGGCGCGGTACTCCTTCTCGGATTCGTCCAGGAACTGGATCGCCTTGGTCCCCTCACCCACCGCGACCGGAAGAACGCCGGTGGCGAAGGGATCGAGCGTCCCGGTGTGCCCTACCTTCTTCTGCCCGATGGCGCGCCTCACCATGGCGACGATGTCGTGGGAGGTAACGCCGGCGGGCTTGTCGATCACGAAAAAGCCGTTCAGCATCAGCGCATCTGCTCCAGTCGGTCGAAGACCAGGGCCTTCACCTCGGCCAGGGTCCCCTTCACCATGCAGCCGGCGGCGTTGTGGTGACCGCCGCCGCCAAAGGAGGCCGAGACTGCCGAGACGTCGACCTTTCCCTTGGATCTGAAGCCGACCTTGAAGGAACCCTCGTCGACCTGCCGGAAGAAGAGCGCCACCTGCACCCCCTTGATGGAGCGGGGGTAGTTGATGAAGCGGTCCGTGTCCTGGGCGGTGGCGCCGGTCTTTCCGTACATGTCCAGCGTGACGGTGACCGAGGCGTACTCGCCGGAGGGGGAAACTGTCAGGTCGGAGAGCGCCAGCGCCAGGAGTGCGATCCTTTGCAGCGGCTCGCTCTCGTAAAGGTTCTCGTTGACGCTCCAGGCGTTGACCCCCTTCCCGATCATCTCGCCCGCGATGGCGAAGGCCTCGGGGTCGGAGTTCGAGTAGTGGAAGCTCCCGGTGTCGGAGAGGATCGCCGTGTAGATGCAGAGCGCGGTCGGGTAGTCGATCTCGTCGCCGGCGGCCCTGATGATCCGGTAGATGATGGCGGCGGTGGCGCTCGCCTTCGAATCGATGACGTTGTGGCGGCCGAAGTTCTCGCACCCGAGATGGTGGTCGACGTTGACGAAGCAGCCGATCCTCTTGTTCTCGGTGACCGCCTTCCCCGCCCTCCTGAACTCCCCCACGTCCAGCACGAAGCAGACGTCGAAGTCCCGCTCCGGCATCACCGCGTACACCTGGTCCGCCATCGGGAGGAAGGAGCAGTTGTCCGGCACCGGGTCGCAGAGGTAGACGGTGACGTCCTTCCCCCGTGCAAAGAGGTAGTTGGCCAGGGCCAGCGACGATCCGACGGCATCGGGGTCGGGGCTTTCGTGGCTCGTGATCAGGAAGCTGGAACCGTTTTCGATCTCCGCGACTATGCGCTCAATCTCAGCTGTTATCGCCGTCATCCGTTGCCCCTATCTCCTTCAGAATCGATTCGATATGCTGGCCGTAGTCTAACGAGGTGTCGTACCTGAAAAAGATTTCGGGGATGAAGCGCATCTTGAGGGCCTGGCCGATCTCCTTGCGGATGAACCCCTTGGCGGAGTTGAGACCTGCCTCGCTGTTCCGTTTCTCGTCTTCACCGCCGTGCACCGTGAAGTAAACGGTCGCCTGCCGGAGGTCGGCGGTGGCCTTGACCCCGGTGATGGTGACGAACCCGATGCGCGGGTCCTTGAGACCCTTTATCAGGAGTTCGGAGATGATCTTGTGGATCGCCTCCCCTACCTTGTCCGAACGTTTTACCATGTCTTTCTCTCTTGCTCGCCCGAGGGGTTTCCCCCCGGGCGGAAACGGTTAAGGGGAGAGGGCCTTCTGACGCCGGGACGCCAGGACGCCGCTCTCCCCGTAGTGTCGAACCTGTTACAGCTTGCCGGCAAACTTCTCCATCTCGAAGCACTCGAAGATGTCGCCGACCCTGATGTCGTTGTAGTTCTCAAGCGACATGCCGCACTCGTACCCGGTGGCCACTTCCTTGACGTCGTCCTTGAAGCGGCGCAGGCTGCCGAGTTTCCCTTCGAAAACCACCATGTTGTCCCGCAGCAGGCGTACCTGGGCGTTCCTGACGATCTTGCCGTCGGTGACGTAGGAGCCTGCCACCATGCCGGCCTTGGGCACGGAGAACACTTCCCTGATCTCTGCGCGACCGAGGTACTTCTCCTTGAAGGTCGGCTCCAGGAGCCCTTCCATCGCCTTCTTGATGTCGTCCACCGCGTCGTAGATGATGTTGTAGAGCCTGACGTCGACCCCTTCCTTCTCGGCGAGCGCCGCCGCCTTGACTTCCGGGCGGACGTTGAAGCCGAGGATGATGGCGTTGGAGGCGCTGGCCAGGTTGACGTCGGTCTCGGTGATGGCGCCGACGGAGGCGTGCAGCACGTTGAGCCGGATGGCGTCTGTGGTCAGTTTCCTGAGCGACTCGGCCACGGCCTCGACGGAGCCCTGCACGTCCCCCTTGACGATCGCGTTGAGGTCCTTGACCTCGCCCTTCTGGATCTTCTCGTAGAGCTGCTCCAGGGAGAGCTTGCTGTGCTTGGCGAGTTCGGTCTCGCGCAGCTTCATCTGGCGGTGGTTCGCGATCTCCTTGGCGGACTTCTCGTCAACCATGGAGACGAAGATGTCGCCCGCGTCCGGAACCCCGTTGAAGCCGATGACCTCCGCCGGCATGGCAGGGCCGGCCGCGAGGATCTTGTCGCCGCGGTCGTTCTGCATGGCGCGGACACGTCCGTAGTGGACGCCGGCCACGAAGTAGTCGCCGCTTCTCAGGGTCCCTTCCTGGACCAGGACGGTCGCGACCGGGCCGCGCCCCTTGTCCAGCTTCGCCTCGACGATGGTGCCGCGTGCCGGCTTGTCCGGGTTCGCCTTCAGCTCCAAGACGTCTGCCTGCAGGAGGACCATCTCGAGCAGAGTCTCCAGGTTGATCCGCTTCTTGGCGGAGACCTCGACGAAGATGGTCTCGCCCCCCCACTCCTCGGAAACCAGGCCGAACTCCATCAGCTCCTGCTTCACCTTGCCCGGGCTTGCGTCGGGCTTGTCGATCTTGTTGATGGCGACGATGATCGGCACGCCTGCGGCCTTGGAATGGTTCACCGCCTCGCGGGTCTGCGGCATGACGCCGTCGTCCGCCGCCACCACCAGGATGACGATGTCGGTGACCTTCGCGCCCCTGGCGCGCATGGCGGTGAACGCCTCGTGGCCCGGGGTGTCGAGGAAGGTGATCTTGCGGCCGTTCAGCTCCACGTCGTAGGCGCCGATGTGCTGCGTGATGCCGCCGGCCTCGCCGGCGATGACGTTGGCCTCGCGGATGGCGTCCAGAAGCGAGGTCTTGCCGTGGTCGACGTGNNACGTCCAGCGCCACGTTCTCGATCTCGTAGCCGAAATCGGTGGCCAGAACGGTCGCGGTGTCGAAGTCGAGCGGGTGGTTGATGGTCGCCATCACGCCGAGCTTCATGAGGGCGCGGATCAGGTCGGTTGCCTTGATCCCCATCCTCTTGGCGAGTTCGCCCACGGTGATCGACTCGCTGATCTTGATGATCCTCTTGATGGCCTTAGGCGTGGTGATCTCGGTCTTCTTGCCGATCTGCACCTTCTCGACGTATTTACCCTTCTTCCCTTTGCGGGGGCCGGGCTCGAAGACGCGCTCGCGCTTGTCGAGGATGTCCTTGAAGGTCTCCTTCTTCCCTTTGCCGACGGCGGGAGCCCCGCCCTTCTTGCCGTTCTTGGAGTAGTCGGTGGCCGGTGCCGCGGGGCCTGCTTTTCTCTTGCGGCCGCGCTCGTCCAGAAGCGGCGGCGCCTCTATCGGGGCGAGCGGTGCGGGACGGTCGGGGCGAGGCCCTGTCGGTCTCTCGCCGGGACGCGGCGCCGGACGCTCGCCGGGACGCTGCCCCGGACGGGGAGCGGGACGCTCGGTGCCGGGACGCTCCACGCCGCGCGGCATGCCGGGACGCGGCGCCGGGCGCTCGCCTGTGGCCGGGCGCTGGTACTCGCGCCGCTCTGCCGGGCGCTGTGCCGGGATCGGGATCTCCACGCGGCCGAGTATCCTCGCCCTGGTCGCGGTTGCCTTCTCCGGTTCCGGCTCCGCTTTTTTCTCAGGTGCGGGAGCTGCTGCCGCGGGAGCGGCCGCTGCTGCGGGAGGAGCTGCGGGAGCCGGCTCTTCCTTGCGGGCCGGAGCGGCTTCCTCGACAGGCGCGGCGGGTTTCGCCGGGGCGGCAGCCTCCGCGACCTCGGGCTTTTTCTCCTTCTCGGCAGCTGCCGGTGCGGGGGGGGGCGTGGCCGCCGGTGCTGCGGGCTTGGGAGCGGGCGCCGGTTCGATGATCTTCGCCCTCACCGGCTCGGGACGCGCCGCGGGCTTGGCCGCCTGCGCGGCCTCCACCTGCTCCGGCTCTGCCGGCTTCTCGGCAGCTTCCTGCACCGGCGCGGCCGGTGCAGCCTCAGCCTGAGCGGGAGCGGCTTCTGGCTCGACCGTCTTGGCGCGGCGCCGGATCAGGGTCGGCTTCACCCTCACTTCTTCCTGGGAAACTTCTTTGACGGTCGTCTGCGCAGGGGCGGTAACTGCCTTGATTTCCGCATCCTCAAGGACTGCCATATGGTTTTTGACTGACACACCGGCATCGGCCAGCCTTGCCATAAGCTCCTTATTATCGATCCCCATCTGCTGCGCCAGCTCGTATACGCGGGTTTTGCTCATCTACTCACGCTCCTCCTCAAAGAAGTTCCTGTACTTTTCCATTTCCAAATCTATCGACGCCACGAAGCCGCTCTCCGTTACCGCCAGAGCGCTGCGCAGCTCTTTTCCCATCAGTTCCCCAAGGCGCTCCTTGGTGAAGAGGGTCATGCAGCGGACCCCCTTGAGCCTCGCCAGGCCGCGGAATTTTTCCCCGCTCTCCTTCGAGATGTCGCTGGCGATGACCAGCATGCCGACCCCGCCCTTTTTCAGCTTCTCCGCGACCTGATCGGCGCCCGAGACGATCTTCCCCGCCTTGTTGGCGAGGCAGAGGTAGGAGGCGATCCGCTCTTCGAGCTTCGCGCCGACCTGGCCCAAGAGGAGTTCGGCGTCGACCGCCGGGACCTCTTCCTTGAAGCCGCGGCCGAACTGCTTTTTCAGCGCCGCCTGCCTGAGGCACGAGGCCTTCATGCAGGTGTACACCCCGCGCCCGGGGAGTTTTTGCTGCAGGTCCGGGACCAGGGTCCGGTCCGGAGCCAGCACGAAACGAAGCAGGCTCCCCTTGTCTTTGGCCTCGCGGCAGGCAAGGCAGCTTCTCTGGGGACTAGCCTTCGGCATACTTATGTTATTCCTCGTAACCCTCGGCGGCCTGGACGGGAGCCGCTTCCTGCTCCTGGACGGCCTCCGCTTCGGGCTCTTCCTCGCCCTCGGTGCCGTCGTAGGAGGCGAACTGCTGCAGCTCGGCCTCCGCCATGCGGGTCTCGCTCTTGATGTCGATCTTCCAGCCGGTCAGCTTGGCGGCGAGCCGCACGTTCTGGCCGCGCTTGCCGATGGCCAGGGAGAGCTGGTCGTCCGCCACGATCACCTCCATGGCGTAATCCTCCTCGTCGACGTACACCTTGGTGACCACGGCGGGAGCCAGGGCGTTGCAGGCGAAGCGAGCGATGTCCTCGCTCCAGGGGATGATGTCGATCTTCTCGCCGCGCAGCTCGGAGACCACGTTCTGCACGCGGGAGCCCCTCATGCCGACGCAGGCGCCGACCGGGTCGACGTCGGAGTCGTGCGAGTAGACGGCGATCTTCGCCCTCCCCCCCGGCTCGCGCACCACGCTCTTGATCTCGACGATCCCTTCGGCGATCTCCGGGACCTCCGCCTCGAACAGCTTGGCGAGCATGGTCGGATGCGTGCGGGAAAGCATGATCTGCGGCCCCTTGGTGGTCATGCGGATCTCGGTGATGAGGGCCTTGACGCGGTCCCCCTGGCGGTACACCTCGCGCGGGGCCTGCTCCTTGTGCGGCAGGAGCGCCTCGGCGCGCCCGAGGTCGACGATCAGGTCGCCCTTCTCGAAGCGGCGCACCACGCCGTTGACGATCTCGCCCTGGCGCTCCATGAACTCGTTGAAAATGGTCTCGCGCTCGGCCTCGCGCACGCGCTGGATGATCACCTGCTTGGCGGTCTGGGCTGCGATCCTGGAGAAGCCGCTGGCGTCCATCTTCATGCCGATGGAGTCGCCGATCTCGACATCCGGGTCCTCTTCGCGCGCCTCGGCAAGCTCGATCTCGCGATACGAATCCTGCACCTCTTCCACGACGGTAACGAACTCAAACAGCTCCACCTCCCCGATCTCGGGGTTGTAGTGAGCTTCCAGATCGCGGGTATTGCGAAACTTCTTGTTGGCCGCGGTCAGTACCGCCTGCTCCAGCGCTTCCAACACGATACTCTTATCGATACCCTTCTCTTTGACGATCTGGTCAATAGTGTGCTTGAGGTTAAAGCTCGTTTCCACGTCACTGTCTCCTTCTGCTTGCTGATATTTTCAGTTCTTGGATAGTATTAGAATTCGAATTCGAGGTTGGCCTTGGCCACCTTGTCCAGCGGAATGGTCGCGTGCTGCCCTTCCGTCAGGTGAATCGCTATCATGTCGTTCTCTATGCCGGTCAACGTCCCGACGAAGGTCTTGCGCTTGTTCCCCGCGTCGTCCAGGACGACGTCGAAGGTCTTCACCTTGATCAGGCGCCCGGCGAAGCGCTGGTAATCCGCCACCTTCTTGAGCGGTCGGCAGATGCCGGGGGAGGAGACCTCGAGCGTGTAGTGCTCCGGCATGAAGTCCTCGACGTCGAGGATGTCCGAAAGCTGGCGGCTCACGTCGGCGCAGTCGTCCAGCATGATCCCGGCTTCCTTCTCGAGGAAGACCCGCAGCACCATGTTGCGCCCCTCGCGCTTGTACTCGATGTCGACCAGCCCGATGCCGAGAGGCTCGACGATTCCCGTAAGTATTTCCGTAATCTTTTCTGCTACGTCTACCTTTGCCATTCCTAGCGTTTTCCCATAAAAAAAAGCGAGCCGGAGGAGCTCACTTTTGAGTGAACATTAACATGTGCCCAATATGTAACATGGAAGACATCTTTATGCAAGTGCTTTTTTTCAGAAACATAGCCGATTTCCAGCGTTTTAGTCCACATTCCAGGCTGATCCAGAGGTGCATTTCGATATGTGAGAAAGATGGCGAAAGGGGGGAGGGGTGAAGGCTCATTGACCAAAATTAACTTAAAAATCGACTATTTTCTGACTGCCGCACCATTTTCTCTTGCAGGGTTACTTCGTGCACTGCCTGCCGCCGCTATTTTATAGAGCATCCTGACCAGCTATCACTTCACATTTGACGTTATAACTGCTATACATGGACGTAGCCCAAGGGGCGAAACCACCTTCAGAAGAAAGAGAAACGACATGAGATACATAAGCACCAGGGGACAGATAGCGCCGATCGGGTTCAAGGACGCAGTGATGATGGGGCTGGCCACCGACGGAGGGCTCCTGCTCCCGGAGAGCATCCCGCAGATCGACCGCGAGACCCTGAACGCGTGGTCCCGGCTTTCCTACCGCGACCTCGCCTTCAACATCATCTCGCTCTTCGCGACCGACATTCCGCCGGCCGACCTGAAGGCCCTGATCGACCGCTCCTATGCGAGCTTCGAGCACGCGGAGACGACCCCGCTGGTGCACAAGGACGGCGTGTACATACTGGAACTCTTCCACGGCCCCACCCTCGCCTTCAAGGACGTGGCGCTGCAGCTCCTGGGGAACCTGTTCGAGTACCTGCTGAAGGAGCGCGGCGAGAAGATGAACATCCTGGGCGCCACCTCCGGCGACACAGGGAGCGCGGCCATCGCGGGCGTGCGCGGCAAGGAGAACATCAACATCTTCATCCTGCACCCGCACCTGAAAACGTCGCCGATCCAGGCGCTGCAGATGACCAGCGTCCTCGACGCCAACGTCCACAACATCGCGGTGGAGGGGACCTTCGACGACTGCCAGAACATCGTGAAGACCCTCTTCAACGACCTCGACTTCAAGAAGGAGTACGCGCTCGGCGCCGTCAACTCGATCAACTGGGCGCGCGTCCTGGCGCAGGTGGTCTACTACTTCTACGCCTGGGGGAGGCTCCCGGAGCAGCGCGAGGTGGTCTTCTCGGTCCCGACCGGCAACTTCGGCGACATCTTCGCCGGCTTCCTGGCCAAGCGGATGGGGCTGCCGATCGAGAAGCTCCTCCTCGCCACCAACGAGAACAACATCCTGAGCCGCTTCGTGGCAAGCGGCGATTATTCGCTCGGGGAAGTGGTGCAGACCGTCTCCCCCTCGATGGACATCCAGCTCGCCTCGAACCTGGAGCGCTACCTCTTCTACCTCTTCGACGAGAACCCGGAGAGGATCAGTAAAGCCTTCGCGGAACTGCAGCAGACTGGCAGGATCGTCTTCAGCGAGGACGAGCTGAAGCGGGTTCAGAGCGAGTTCCTGAGCTGCACCGTCAACGAGAGCCAGACGCTGGAGACCATCGCATCCTTCCACAGGGAGACCGGCTACCTCCTCGACCCGCACACGGCGGTCGGGGTGCGCGGGGCTCTCGAGTGCGTCCCGAAACACCCGGCGGTGGTCTGCCTGGCGACGGCGCATCCGGCGAAGTTCGGCGACGCCGTGGAAAAGGCGATCGGCTCCCCGCTGCCGCTGCCGCCGCAGCTTGCCGCGCTGATAGGCAAGGAGACCCGCTGCGAGATCATGGAAGCCAGCCGCGAGAAGGTGAAAGCCTTCGTGAAGGCGAAGGTCTAAAGACAGGATCCGGCGGATCGGTCCGATCGGACCGATCCGCCGGATCAACTTAAAGAGCCCCCGACAAATGCCCCTCAAAGTTGACTGGACCCTCATCGACACCGTCCTTCTGGACATGGACGGGACACTCCTGGACCGCCATTTCGACGACCACTTCTGGCTCGAGCACGTACCCAAGCGTTATGCGGAAAAAAACGGGATCACGCACGAGGCGGCGATGGAGAAGCTGCACCGGATGTTCCGCTCCCAGGAAAACACCCTGAACTGGACCGACCTCGACTACTGGTCCGACCAGCTCGGGCTCGACATCCCGGTACTTAAGGAGGAAGTCGACCACCTGATCGCCGTGCACCCGTTCGTCACGGAGTTTCTCCTTTTCCTGCGCCAGCACGGCAAGAAGATCTACCTGGTGACCAACGCGCACGGGAAAACGCTCAGCCTGAAGATGCGCAGGACCAGGATCGGCAGCTATTTCGACGGGATCGTATCGGCTCACGACCTGGGGCTCCCTAAGGAGGACCCGGCGTTCTGGGGGAGGCTGCAGGAGAAGATACCGTATGACCCGGAGCGGACCATGCTCGGGGAGGACAGCGAGACCAACCTGGAGACGGCGCGGCTTTTCGGGATCGGCTACCTGGTCCACGTCGGGCGTTTCAGCTCCGCTGCGACGCCGGCCGTTTCCGAAAGGTTCAGCACCATCGACTACTTCAGCGAACTGCTGCCGCGCGACGGCGGCATGTGCGTCGAAATCTGAAGCTCACCCCCGTGTGATGCGCCTGGAGATGCCGTATTTCTTCATGAGATCGTAGAGGGCGGGGCGGCTCACGCCGAGGAACTCCGACGCCCTCGACATGTTACCGCCGCAGTTGCCGATGGCATCCAGAACCATCCGCCTCTCCACCCGGTCCCGGGCTTCCCTGAGCGTCAGGTGCCCGGACTGCGGCCTCACCCCGCCTGGCTGCGCCATCCCTCCCGCCACGACACCCCCCTCACCACCAAGCGGCGCATCGCGACACGTCCCGCAGTTGAGATCATCCCCAGACATCCGCTCGGCCAACTGCAGCGACACCACGGGCCCCGGCGGGAAGAGTCGCTGCAACGCCACGCACTGCCCGGCTATACCCTCTATCCCCGCCGTCGTCCGCTCCAGCGCCTCCTTCAAGAGGGAACTCTGCTCCTCCAGGCGGCTCAGGTGAAAGGCGCGTCTGATGACGACCCGCAGTTCATCCGGCACGACCGGTTTCAGATGGAAGTCGTAGGCGCCGCGGGCAAGCGCGTGATATGCATTCTCCCGCATCGCCCTCGACGTCAGCACCACGACCTTGGTCGACGGCCGCCTCTGGACCATCCATTCCAGGCAATGCACCCCTTCCGAACTCCCCTCCGTGTCCGGCGGCAGGCCCAGATCGAGCGCCACGACCCTCGGAGAGTGCTTCAGGAACAGCTCCATGGCATCGGCGCGGTCTGTTCCGACCACTATGTCGTACTCGCTGCCGAGCCCTGATTTCAGCTGGTTCAACACGTCCTGTACATCCTCGACCACCAGAAGCTTTTCCATGGGCGACCTTCCTGGAAAGTGCTGCGCCTTTTGCCTCGTGGCAAGATGAGTTCTCCACCTATATCCGCCCTTCTGGCTTTGCGGGAGCGGCTACCGCCGCGAACCGTTCCAGGTAAATCGCGACAGGATATCCGCTCCGGCTGAAGGTGTCGTAAGTCATTACATAATTTGAATTTTTTAACACTCACTATTTCTATCGCACCCCCCTCCATTGTCAAGGGGCGCTCCGTCGGCGTTCCGGCAAAGACGGCAAGTCGACGGCGCGGGAGGCTTTCTTGACAGCCCGCGGCCCATCGATTACTATCGGATGCATTCGTTTGAAATCATTGGCAAAGTACCGACATTAGGAGAGAGCATGAACAGCGACCTCAATTGGGACACCACCCCACTCTATCCCTCCCCCTCCTCCCCCGAACTGGCGAGCGCCTTCGACGACGCCACGGCACAGGTCGCAGCCTTCCGGGAACTCTACCGCGGCAAGGTCCCCGGGCTGTCCGCGGAGGCGCTCCTGGAGGCACTCAGGAGCTACGAGAGCCTGCAGGAAAAGCTGGCCAAGCCGCAGCTCTACGCCTACCTCCTCTTTGCCGCCGACAGCGAGAGCGACGAACATAAGCGCCTGTCCCAGAAGGCGGATGAATTCGGCAACGCCATGGGGAGGGAACTCCTCTTCTTCGACCTCGAGATCATCCAGATGGATGACGAGGCGTTCCGGAAGCTTGTCGACGATTCCCTGCTGGCAAACTACCGCCACTTCCTGATGGCGCTGCGCAAGTTCAAGAAGCACACCCTCTCCGAGCGGGAGGAGAGCCTCCTCTCCCAGAAGAGCCTGACCGGCGTCCAGGCGTTCGTCCGCCTGTTCGACGAGTTCTCGTCATCGCTTAGGTACGAGTTGGAGATGGAGGGGGAAAAGCGCGAGATGACCGGCGAGGAGCTCCTGGCCCTGCTGCACCATCCCGACGCGGAGCTGAGGGAAAGGGCCTTGGGCACCTTCCTCAAGCGCCACGAGGAGCACGGCATCATCTTTTCCGCCGTATTCAACAACGCCGCGCTGGACCACTCGCAGGACCTGGAACTGAGAAGCTACGGCCATCCCATGGAGCCGACCAACCTGGGGAACGAGATCCCGACGGAGGTGGTGCAAAGCCTGATGCAGGTCTCCGAGGCGAACTACCCGCTCGCCCAGGAGTACTTCAGGATGAAGGCGAAGCTCCTCGGCATGCCGCGCCTGAAAAACAGCGACGTCTACGCCCCGATCACCGAGACCAACCGGAAATACAGTTTCGAAGAGGCCCGGACGATGACGGTGGAAGCGTATCGGGGATTTTCAGAGGAATTCGCGCAGCTTGCCGACTCCTTCTTCACCGGGAAGAGGGTGGATGTGCTGCCGCGCGGGGGCAAGAGCGGCGGCGCCTTCTGCATGGGGATGACCCCTTCCCTTCCCCCTTACCTGCTCCTCAATTTCACCGGCAACCTGCGCGACGTCTCCACCATCGCCCACGAGGTCGGCCACGGCATCCATTATCTCCTGGCGCAGCGCCAGACCATGCTGAACTACCACCCGCCCCTTCCCCTCGCCGAGACCGCCTCGGTGTTCGGGGAGATGCTCCTGACGCGCCAGCTGCTGGAGCGGGAGACGGACGTCGAGGTGAAGAAATCGCTCCTTTGCGCCAAGATCGAGGACATCATCGCCACCACCTTCAGGCAGAACGTCCTCACCAGGTTCGAGGAGCGGATGCACCTCGAGCGCGTGAACGGGCTTTTGACGGCGAACGAGCTGTGCGACATCTGGTGGAAGGAGAACGCGAAGCTCTATGGAGACTCGGTGGAGATGATCGAGCCGTACCGTTACGGCTGGAGCTACATCTCGCACTTCATCCACTCCCGGTTCTACTGCTACTCGTACACCTGCGCCGAGCTGGTGGTCCTTTCGCTGTTCCAGCGCTACCTGAAGGAGCGCGAGAGCTTCGTCCCCATCTATCGCGACATCCTTGCCGACGGCGGTTCCAGGACTCCCGCCGAGACCCTCGCCCCGGGAGGGATCGTCTTCAGCGATCCCGGTTTCTGGCAGGGAGGGTACGACCTCCTCGCCGACCTGATCAACGAGCTGAAGGGGTTGTTGTAGCAATTGAAAAGAGAGGTTGACCTCTTATACGCCAATGGCGGATAATCGCATGGTATTCATCGAGACCCCGACATTCACCAAGACAGTTACAGGTCTTTTGACGGATGAAGAGTACCGCCTCTTGCAGAACGAGTTGACACTCAACCCGGAAGCTGGAGACCTCATCCCGGGTGGCGGAGGTATCCGGAAGATTCGTTTCGCTATTCAAGGCAAGGGTAAGCGTGGCGGGGGAAGGCTCATCTATTACTGGCAATAATCACGAGAGCGGATCTTCATGTTGGTCGCCTTCACCAAGGCACGGCAGGGTAATCTGGATCCGCAGCAAGCGGCGCTCTTGAAATTGATGGTGAAGGAGATCGAAAGGGATGGATAAAGAATTGTTCGAGCAACTGGCGCAAAGCATGAAAGAAGCTAGCGCTATAGCAAAGGGGGAGATGGAGCCCCCTCGCCTGTTCACGGTCGAACTCGCTGACGTGAAGGCGGTGAGGGAAAAAACCGGCCTTTCGCAATCCGAGTTCGCGAACGTGATTGGGGTCAAGGTGAAGACGTTGCAGAACTGGGAGCAACATCGACGTAGACCGACCGGCGCCGCTGCGGCGCTCCTCACCATATTCGACCGCGCGCCTGAAGTCGCGATCAAAGCACTGCATAAATCTGCCTAAGAGGGAATCCCAATAAAGAACGCCGGTTTTATTGTTCCTACGCTCCAGCGTGGGAACACATTGCATGACGCTCCCGCGTCGGGTTTTCTTTAATGACGTTTCTAATAGCATCCTTTAGCTGACGCGCTCTCACCCCAAGCTGTTGAACATGCTCGGCACAGACGCAAAAAGGCCCGCCGGATTCCCGGCGGGCCTTTTGTTTGCTGCTTTGGAGACGACGCTTACTTCTCGTCGAACTGGAGGTACTTGTAGACGGTGGCCTTGTTCGGCTCGACCCTCTCCTTGTACACGGCAAGGTACTCTGCCGGGGTCGGGAGCTTGCCGAGGTTGACGGTGACGGCGCCGAGTTCCGCGGAGCCGAGGAAGACCTTGGCGCCGTTGCCGATCCTGTCGTCGAAGTTACGGGTCGAGGTGGAGAACATGTTCACCCCGTCGGGCACGCGGGCCTGGTTCCCCATGCAGAGCGAGCAGCCGGCGATCTCGACGCGTGCGCCCATCGCGCTGTAGATGGAGAAGTATGCCTCGTCTTTCAGCTTTGCCTGGTCCATGCGGGTCGGCGGGCAGATCCAGGTGCGGACGCTGGGGTTGAACTTGGTCCCCCTCCAGANNCCGATGTTGGTCATGCAGGAACCGAGGAACACGTCCTGGATCGGAGTGCCGGCGACCTCGGAGAGAATCTTGACGTCGTCCGGGTCGTTCGGGCAGGCGAGGATCGGCTCGGTGATCTCCGCGAGGTCGATCTCGATGACCGCTGCGTACTCGGCGTTGGCGTCCGCCTCGAGAAGCTTCGGCGCCTTCAGCCACTCGTTCACCGCGTCGATGCGGTTCTGCAGGGTCTGCGCGTCCTGGTACCCGTCGGCGATCATCTGCTGCATCAGGGCCACGTTGGAGCGGAGGTAGGTGGCGACCGACTGCTCGGAGAGCTTGATGCAGCCGGCGGCAGCGCTACGCTCGGCGGCGGCGTCGGTCAGTTCGAAGGCCTGCTCGACGGAGAGATCCGGGAGACCTTCCATCTCCAGGATGCGGCCGTTGAACACGTTTACCTTGTTTTTCTTGGGCACGGTGAGGAGCCCCTGCTTGATCGCCCAGAGCGGGATCGCGTTAACCGCGTCGCGCAGGGTGATGCCGGGGTTGAACTTCCCTTTGAAGCGAACCAGAACGGACTCGGGCATGTCGAGCGGCATGAAGCCGAGCGCGCCTGCGAAGGCCACCAGGCCGGAGCCTGCCGGGAAGGAAATCCCGATCGGGAAACGGGTGTGGGAGTCGCCGCCGGTGCCGACGGTGTCGGGAACGAGGAGGCGGTTCAGCCAGGAGTGGATGACGCCGTCGCCCGGCTTCAGGGGCACGCCGCTGCGCTCGATGATGAACTGCGGCAGGGTCTTGTGCATCTTCACGTCCGCCGGCTTCGGATAGGCGGCGGTGTGGCAGAACGACTGCATGAACATCGGCGCCAGGAACTTGAGGCAGGCGAGTTCTTTCAGCTCGTCGGCGGTCATCGGTCCGGTGGTGTCCTGGGAACCGACGGTGGTCATCTTCGGCTCGCATGCGGTGCCCGGCAGGACGCCAACGACGCCGCAGGCCTGACCGACCATCTTCTGGGCCTGCGAGTACCCCTGGCCTGCCTTGGGAACCGGGTTGACCGGGAGGGTGAAGACGGTGGTCGGGGCGAGGCCGAGGGCCTTACGGGCGCGGTCGGTAAGAGCGCGGCCGATGATCAGCGGGATCCTGCCGCCGGCGCGGAACTCGTCGGAGAGCGTGTTCGGCGCGATGACGAAGGTGGAGAGCACCTCGCCCCCCTCGGTCCTGATCTCGCCCTTCTTGGAGTCGATCACGATGACGTCGCCGGTCTTCATCTTGGCCACGTCGGTCTTGATCGGGAACGCGCCGGAGTCCTGGGCGGTGTTGAAGAAGATCGGGGCGATGACGCCGCCGATGATGATGCCGTCGCGGCGCTTGTTCGGTACGCACGGGATGTCCTGGCCGATGTGCCAAAGGACGCTGTTGCAGGCGGACTTGCGGGAGGAACCGGTACCCACGACGTCGCCCACGAAGGCGACCTGGAAGCCGTCGGCCCTGAACTTGGCGATGGTGGCGTTGCCGTCCGGGAAGCGGGTCTTGCCCATGGCGAGTGCGTGCAGCGGGATGTCCGGGCGGCTCCAGGCGTCGCCTGCCGGGGAGAAGTCGTCGGTGTTGATCTCGCCGTCAACCTTGTAGACCTTCACCTTGACGGTCTCCGGGAGACCCGCCTTGGTGGTGAACCACTCGGCGTTGGCCCAGGACTCGATGACCTTCTTGGCGGATGCGTTGCTCTTGGAGAGTTCCAGGACCTCGTCGAAGGCGTCATACACGAGGGTGGTGCCGCAGAGAGCCTTGACGGCCTCGTCGACAAGCTCGGCGTCCTTCAGGGCTGCGACCAGCGGGGCCACGTTGTAGCCGCCCAGCATGGTGCCGAGGATCTTGACCGCATCCTTCTTGGAAACCAGCGGGGACTTCTTCGCGCCGGACACGATGCCGGCGAGGAAACCAGCCTTCACCTCGGCTGCGGGGTCAACGCCCGGGGAGACCCTCTCCTTCAGCAGATGCAGCAGGAACTCTTCCTTGCCTGCAGGCGGGGCCTCCAGCAGTTTGCAAAGTTCTACGGTCTGCTCAGGGTCGAGCGGTTTCGCGGGAATCCCGAGTGCTGTTCTTTCTGCCTCTTGCTTCAGATACGCTTCGATCATGAATCCCTCCTCCAGATAATATGCAGCTATTTACCGCAGTTATGGAAAACCTGTGTCAACAGTGGTGCTTCATTTGAATGGATACTGTATACAGTTTTTGCCCCGCTTTGTCAATTACTGAAAAACAAAGGGAAAGAGGAGAAATCGGCTACGAAAGAGTTGCTGGTATACGGTTTTGCGAGGAGTGGCGAGGCTGGGCCGGGGGGAGAAACGGGGAAAAATTAGAAAAATAAAATGCAGCTAAGGGGATTGCAATCATGCACCGAGCTTAAGGCGATCCGCGTTCGCGTAGACGGTGAACCGGGCCCCCCTGAGATATCCTATGAGGGTGATGCCGGCTTGCCGGCAGATCTCGATGGCCATGTCGGTGGGAGAGGTACGGGAGGCGATCAGGAGGACGCCGAGCGACGCGGCCTTGGCGGCCATCTCCGCCGATACGCGTCCTGAACTCACCAGCAAGGTCCGTTCAAGCGACATCCGCTTGAGCAGCGCCTCCCCCACCAGCCGGTCGATGGTGTTGTGCCTGCCGATGTCCTCCGCGTGCAAAAGGAGCTTTCCCGTCGCATCGCCCACGGCTGCGGAATGGACGCCGCCGTGGCTGCGGTACTTTTCGGATAGAGCGGCGAGCTGCTTCATGAGCTCGAAGATGGCGGCAACCTCGACCTGCCCCCCACTCTCGACGGGTTCTATCTTTGCGGAGCCGGGGAGGGTGAAGGTGATGCCGGTGCCGCAGCCGGAGGTGAGTACCGGTTTCAGCTCGGCCGGGAGTTCCCCCCTGATCCGGACGTTGGCGATGCCGTAGTCGTTGCAGACGCTCAGCACCAGGAAGTCGTCCGGGGAGGAGACGAAACCCTGCACCCGCAGGAACCCGGCGACGAGGAACCTCAGATCGTGCGGCGACGCTACCAGCGTCACGATCTCCCTGTCGTTCACCCTGAGCACCAGTGGGAATTCCTGCACCACCTCGGCCTCGCTCTGCTCCAGCCTGCCGCCTGAATATATCTGGACTTCTTTCATAGCTCTCGATGTTCGACGCAGATCC
This sequence comes from Geobacter sp., assembly GCA_003490025.1. Lineage (GTDB taxonomy): Bacteria > Desulfobacterota > Desulfuromonadia > Geobacterales > Geobacteraceae > Geomonas. Next base: position 19,551 of record DNJC01000112.1, read on the forward strand.
TACTTGACCCCGCCGATGCAGAGGTATTTCACCTCGAGGAATTCCTCTATGCCGTACCTGGAACCTTCGCGCCCGACGCCCGATTCCTTCATGCCGCCGAAGGGGGCGACGGCGGTGGAGATGATCCCGGTGTTGATGCCTATGATGCCGGACTCGATCCCCTCGGCGACGCGCCAGACACGCGAGATGTTCTGGCTGTAGAAGTAGGCGGCCAGGCCGAACTCGGTATCGTTGGCCATCTCTATCGCCTCCTGCTCCGTCTTGAAGCGGAAGAGCGGCGCCACGGGACCGAAGGTCTCCTCTTTCGCCACCAGCATCCCTGGCTTCACATCTGCAAGGATGGTAGGCTCGAAAAAGCTCCCCCCAAGGGCGTGCCGCTTCCCGCCGATGACGACACGCGCGCCTCCGGCCACTGCGTCCTTGATATGCTCCTCGACCTTTTCCACCGCGGCCATGTCGATGAGCGGCCCCTGCTGGGTCTCACCCTTCAGTCCGTCGCCGACCTTCATCCCGGAGACGGCCTGGGCCAGCTTCTCTGTGAAGCGGTCGTAGATTCCGTCCTGCACCAGGAACCGGTTGCTGCAGACGCAGGTCTGGCCGGTGTTGCGGTACTTCGAGATCAAGGCCCCCTCGACGGCGGCATCGAGGTCCGCGTCGTCGAAGACTATGAAGGGAGCGTTCCCCCCCAGTTCCATCGAGACCTTCTTGACGGTCCCGGCGCACGCGGCCATGAGCTTCTTGCCGATCTCGGTCGAGCCGGTAAAGGTCAGCTTGCGCACGATGGGATTCGCCGTCATCTCCCCGCCGATCCCCTCAGCGGAGCCGGTGACGACGGAAAAGACGCCGTCGGGGATGCCGGCCCTGTGGGCAAGTTCAGCGAGGGCCAGCGCCGAGTAGGGGGTCGCGGTCGCCGGCTTCAGCACCATGGTGCAGCCGGCGGCAAGGGCGGGCGCCGCCTTCCTGGTGATCATGGCGGAGGGGAAGTTCCAGGGTGTGATGGCGGCGCAAACCCCGATAGGCTCCTTGAGCACGACGAATCGCTTATCGCTTTGCTGCGACGGGATGACGTCGCCGTAGATCCTTTTCCCCTCCTCCGCGAACCAGTCGAGGAAGGAGGCTGCGTAGATCGTCTCGCCGCGGGACTCGGCCAGCGGCTTCCCCTGCTCCGCGGTCATGATTATCGCCAGGTCCTCCTGATGCTCCAGAAGAAGCTCCGACCAGCGACGCAAGATGGCGGAGCGCTCCTGCGCCGTCTTGGCGCGCCACCTGGGGTATGCGGCGTGGGCGGCTTCTATGGCGCGACGCGTCTCGGCGGCGCCCATTTTGGGTATGGTCCCGATCTTCTCCCGGGTGGCCGGGTTGGTTACGTCGATAGTCTCGCCGCTGTCGGCTCCGGTCCAAGTCCCGTTGATGAAGCAAAGTTGCCGGAAAAGGGTGCTGTCTTTCAGAGCTAACATAGATCCTCCCCTGGGATGAACGTGCGCGGAGCAGTGAACGGATCGAGGGTTGTCGCCGGTCATTGCTCCGGGTGCTTGTGTATACCTTATAGTTGTTTTTGCGGCAACAGAAAACCATCAGTCACAGAGCAGATCTGAGAACTTCTGAGATTTCAGGTTTGGGGCTCCGCAAACGCGGATGCCCCCTCGGACTTCGGCGCGAAGAGGCATCGCTGCAGTATCTCGAACAGGAGAGGGTGCTCCCTGTTACTTCTTCGTACCGCTCTTCCTGGCCTGTTCCTCCAGCTTCACCAGGTAGTTGACCGTGTAGATGTAATCGTCGATGTAGTCACGCTTGCCGTCCCCGTTGAGGTCGAATTTCGGCTTGGCGGGAGTACCGCGCTCCTTAAGGAACAGCTGGAAATCACCCTCCGTTACAGGACGTGAAGTGCCGGCCACCAGGTCGGCCTTGGGAGCGACAGTAAGCGGGAAGTCCTGGGAGTGGCCGGCGTAGAGCATGGTGACGCTGGCGTTCAGCGCCCCCTTGTCCGGCTTCACCTCGAGTTCCCATCCCTTTTCTGTCCGGTTCACCGACACAAAACGGGCGGAGGTGAAGGCGAAGTTGGGCGCCTTGTCGCCGGTATTGATGGTGATGAACAGGGTCAGTGTCGCTTTACCGTCGGAGAGGGCTACAGCCGGCGCCTGCGTGAACAGGGCATCGGCATCCGTCTTCAACAGTGCCGAGAGGGTTGCAGCGTTCTTCTCACCCTGGAACAGCTTGAATTGCTCCAGGGCACTCGTGATCGGTTGCGGCGCCGTCACCTGGGGAGCGGCAGCAGTAGGCGTCTCCTTGGCAACATGCTCCTCCGCCGGTACCGGTGGCGTATCTTCGTGCTGCAGTTGCGGCTGGTTGTTTTCGCCCTGCGCCGTCTGGGTGGGAGCCTGCTTTTTATCGTCCGGCTGCATTTCGGGCGGCAATGTCAGGGTGCCGCCGACGTACGGATAGCCACTGCCACTGCCACTGCCACTGCCACTGCCACTGCCACTGCCACTGCCACTGCCACTACCACTACCACTACCACTACCACTGCCACTGCCACTGCCACTGCCATTGTCATTGGTGTCAACGGGGACAACGGGGACAACTGGGTCTGCAGTGACTGGTTCGACAGGATTGGAGATGCTCGGCCGCGCCATGGCAACCTTCTTCCCGCCCGCATCGATGAGGGAGGCGGTCACCGACGTGATGCCCGCTGCGGAACTCCCGAGCCGGTCGAAGGTGATGGTGGCGATAACCCCGCTGCCGCTGCCGATGGCCCTGGTGCTGACAATGGCCATGATGACGGGGTTTATCCCGGTGTTAGCCGCGCTCATCATGCCGCCCACCAGGCTTCCCATGGTGACACGGGGGTTGCTGAGCTTGCTTGAGTCGTAGCCGATGCGGATGTCCATGCCGGCGACCCCCGACATCTGGTCCCCGGTCAGGATGAAGACCCCGTCTGCTGCCGGTGACGATATCGAGAGCGATGCGGCGGCGAAGGCAGATACAGGAAGAATGGCGAGCGCAGAGAGAACCAGCACCAGGTAGACGGTTTTCTTAAGCATTAACGACCTCGATAGTTGACTTCCCGTTTAGAGGTTGACGGCCCCAGCACTGCCGGAGCCGACCACGGTTTACTTTACTCAGCGGCAGTTTTCCTGTCAAGGCAGATCGTTCGCCGTAAATGCCGCGGATCACTGCCGTATTCCGCCTACCAGCATTACTTGAAAGTCCCTCCCCCCGGCTAGCTGTCGCTGGAACCCATCCCCACCCCGACCCTCACTGCCATTAAGTTAGCCGATAGCGACGATCTCCCGCTATACGTCCCTCCCCCTTCAAGGGGGAGGCCAGGAGGGGGATGGGTGTTTCGCCGCCGGCGAAAAAAGAAGGGGCGCCCGAGGGCGCCCCTTCTGCTGAAGCAACGTGGTTGTGACGACTAGGAGGGAAGCTTGCCCATGGTCTTCAGGATCTCCCATCCCTTCAGGAGGTCGAGAGCACGGAGCACCTGGGAGTCGCCCTTGATGGCCTCATCGGTCTTGTACGGGGCGGGCTTGGCCTTCTTCTCTTCGTCGGCATCTTTCTTGTCACCTTCAAAGTGGTTCTCCAGGTCCTTCTCCCTGATGTGCATCCCTTCCTTCTTCTCGGCGCTGGCCACGACTTCGACCTTCTCCGCCACGATGTCGGGAACGATCCCCTTCGCCTGGATGGAACGGCCGCTCGGGGTGAAGTAGCGCGCGGTGGTAAGCCTCAAGCCGGAGTTGTCGGAAAGCGGGATGATGGTCTGCACGCTCCCCTTGCCGAAGCTCTGGGTACCCATTACCACGGCGCGCTTGTGATCCTGCAGGCAGCCTGCAACGATCTCGGAGGCGCTGGCGCTGCCGCTGTTGATCAGCACCACGATCGGGTAGCTCTCCTGCTTGTTACCCTTCCTGGAGGTGAAGCGCATCTGGGAATCCTTCTCGCGCCCCTCGGTGTAGACGATCAGCTTCCCTTCGTCGATGAAGTGCTCGCAGACCCTTACCGCCTGGTCGAGGAGCCCGCCGGGATCGTTACGCAGGTCGAGAACCAGTCCCTTCAGCGTCTTGTGCTCGGCCTGCAGGGCAGTCAGCGCCTTCTCCAGGTCGTCGTCCGTCTTCTCCTGGAACTGGGAGATCCTGACGTAGCCGTAACCGTCGTCGAGCACCTTGTACTTCACGCTCTTCACCTGGATGATGTCCCGCTCAAGCGTGAATTCCTTGGTCTTGTCGAACCCCTCGCGCATGATGGTGAGCGTCACCTTGGTTCCCTTGATGCCCCTCATCCTCTTCACCGCGTCGGTGATGGTGAGGTCCTTGGTGAACTTGTCGTCTATCTTCAGTATCTGGTCACCGGCCTTGATGCCGGCCTTGAACGCTGGGGTGTCCTCTATCGGGGAGATGACGGTAAGAATCCCTTCCTTGACGGTGATCTCGATGCCGAGACCGCCGAAGGCGCCCTTGGTGTCGATCTTCATCTCCTTGTACGTATCCGGCGGCATGAAGGAGCTGTGCGGGTCGAGCGAGGTGAGCATGCCGTTGATGGCGCCATAGACCAATTTCTTGGTGTCCACCTCCTCCACGTAGCTCTTCTTCACTATGGAAAGCACATCGGTGAACAGCTCGATCGACTGGTAGTCGTTCCCCCCGCCCTGGGCGGCGCATCTGCGCTGCGCGCCGAACCCGATGAAAAGCGTGAGCAGAGAAACTGTTGCGACAAACAGGGTTGCCTTCTTAAACTTGCTGCCCTTGAACATTTTGCCTCCCTAAGTAGTGCTTGCGATAACCCTGTTATCTGAACCAGGCGGCGGGGTCAACCGGCTTGCCCTGGTAACGTATTTCGAAGTAAAGCATCGGCCCCTTTGCCGAGTCGAGGTCGCCGACGCTGGCCAGCACCTCGTTCTTGGAGACCTTGGAGCCGACCCTTTTGGACACCGAGGACGCATGGGCGTAAAGGCTGAAGAAGCCCCCCCCGTGGTCGACGATGATCATATTACCATAGCCTTTGAAGTAGTCCGCATAAATTACTTCGCCGTCGTATATGGCGTGGATCGCCGTTCCGGAAGGCGCCGCAACGGAGATGCCGTTGCTGACCGTGAAGGAATCGAAGTCGGGGTGCTTGTGCCTGCCGAAGCGCTCGACGATGTTCCCCTTGACCGGGAGCGAGAGCCTCCCCTTCTGGGCGCCAAGCCCCTGGTTCGGCACCGGCGCCGACTTGGGGGCCGCCGCCTCCCGGCTCCCCTCCGGCCCCTTGCTGCGAACCTTTGGACTATACGCTTTTCTACTTCTCGCTTCAAGCCTTTGAATCATGCTCTGCAGGCGGCCCGCGTTGGCCTGGAGCTGCTTCAGGGAGGCGACGTAGGTCTGCTTGTCCTGCCGCACCTTGACCAGGTAGGTCGCCTTGCGGTTCTTCTCCTGCTCGATCTCGCGCTTCTTGGCCTCCATCGAGCGGCGGATCCCTTCCTTTTTCGCCGCATCCTGCTCCAGGCGGAGCTTCAGCTGGTTCAGGCGCTCGACGTTCTCGTTGTACTGCCGGAAGAGCTTCTTGTCGTTCTCCAGGATGCCCCGCATGTACCGGAGGTTCTCGCTCATCTGGGGGAACGATTCGGAGGAGAAGAAGACCCTCAGGTTGCCCGTGTCCCCCCCCTTGTACAGCGCGGCCATGCGGCGGTTTATCTGCACCCGCTTGCGCTCCGCCTCCTGGCGCTCCCGCTCGGCATCCGAAAGCGTCTTGTCGATCCCCTTCTCCACCACGGCCAGGTCGCGGCCCAGGGTTGCCAGGCTCGACTGCTTCTCCACCAGGGATTTCTGGATCTGCACCAACTCGCCCGACACCTTGGTCTCGACCTTCTGGGTCTTCGAGATCAGCTTGTTCTTTTCCTTGATCTGCTTCTTTATGGTCTGCAGATCTTCCTTCGCCCCCGCGCTGCAAAGGGAAGGAAGGGCCAGGAGTGCGGCCAGAAAGCATATGATGAGTGAGTTCGCCATGCTAGACGTTTATGAACCTCTTCAGCGAGGTCGCGCTGCCGATGAACCCGAGCAGCACCCCCCCCAGGACGATCCCGGCCAGGTGCGTGGCGGGGAGAAAGGAGAGCCCCGCCGAGGCAGGGTTGACGCCGAGGAAATCCCCCGCGTTCTTCAGGAAGGCGAAGTAGCACCCCAGAAGCGCCAGCAGCGAGATCACCGCCCCGGCCGCCCCCTGCAGCACCCCCTCGATCAGGAAAGGTGCCTTGATGAAGAAGCGGGTGGCGCCGACCAGGCCGAGGAGTTCCAGTTCGTCCTTCCTGGCATAGATGGTCAGCTTGATGGTGTTGGAGACGATGAAGAGGACGGCGATGGTCAGGAATCCCCCGAGGAGCGCCCCCATGATCCGGAACAGGTTCATGAACGAGTTGAAGCGCTTCACCCACTCCTCGCCGTACTGCACCTCGGTGATCCCCTGGATCTGCTTCAGGTTCTTCACGTAGGCGGCCACGGCTTCGGTGTCGCGGTGCCGGCGGTCCAGGCTGATCTCGAGCGACGCCGGGAGCACCTCCGGAGATACCCCTTCGAGGAGCGACTCCTGCCCTTTGAGCCGGCTCCGCAACCGCTGCTCCGCCTCCGCCTGCCCCACGAAGACGACCTTGGAGGTCCCGGCAATGGCCTTCACCCTCCCCTTCAAGGCAGCCACGGCCAGGGGCTCCGGCTCGCGGTCGAAGTAGGCGGTCACCTGCACCTTGTCGCTCCACCCCTCGGCCATCCCCTCCAGGTTCACGTACACCAGGAGGAACAGCGAGGCGATCAGCAGGGCGAGCGCGACGGTGCCGACCGTCACCACGCTCACGAAGACGTTCTGCCTGAGATTGGCGATGGCGCGGCAGGTAAAGTAGGAAAGCCTCCCGAAGAAACCCTCCTGCTCCAGCTTCGGTCGGACCGCGGCCTTGACCTTGTTACCCTTGGGCATCGGCCACCTCCACGATCCGCCCCTTGTCCAGGCGGATCACCTTGCGATGGGAGTTCTCGATGACGCGGCGATCGTGGGTCGCCACGACGACGGTGGTCCCCCTGATGTTCGCCTCCTTGAAGATGGAAAGGATCTGCTCCTTGTTCTCGTCGTCGAGGTTGCCGGTCGGCTCGTCGGCAACCAGGATCTTGGGATCGTTCACCAGCGCCCGCGCCAGCGCCACGCGCTGCTGCTCCCCGCCGGAAAGCCGCAAGGGGGTGCAGTTCACCTTATCCTCCAGACCCATGCGCTTCAGGATGTGGTACACCTTCTTGCCGATGTCGCGCTTGCCCCACCCGAGGACCTCCAGGGTGATGGCGACGTTCTCCAGCACGGTCCGGTTCGGGAGGAGCTTGTAGTCCTGGAACACCACCCCTATGGAGCGCCGCAAAAGCGGGATCTGGGAGCGGGTAAGCCTGGTCACGTTCGAGCCGTCGATCAGCACCTGGCCGCGGGTGGGCAACAGGTCGGCGTAGATGAGCTTCAGCAGAGTCGATTTCCCCGCGCCCGATTGCCCGGTCAAAAAAACAAAATCCCCTTTGGGGATCTTGAGGTTTATGTCTGTCAGCGCGGTGCTTTCCGGCTGGTAGGACATCGATACGTTGTGCAGTTGGATCATCTTTTTTGCGCCTCGTGCGTTGGGAAAGCTTTGTTGATTCCGCTGTTGCTACCACTCGTTGTACGGCACGCCGTTGCTCCCCACCAGGTTGGAACCGCTGTGCACGTCATACACACCGCCCCCGCCCCCGTCCTTGGGGGTGTCGGTGGCCGGCGGAGTGACGACGACCCAGGTTTCCCTCGACTTGGTGATCGGGTCCTTCGGGACCTCCCTGAGGTACTTGTTCTTGTTATCAACGAGTTCCTGCAGCGAGTCGGGATACTTCCCCTGGTCGGCATAGTACTGGTCTATGGTGGAGCGCATGGTGTACAGGTCCTCCAGCAGCACAGCCTCGCGCGCCTTGACGATGCCCCACTGGTAACTGGGGGCCCCTATGGCGGCGAGTATGCCGATGATGGAAACGACTATCATCAGCTCGATCAGCGTGAAACCCCGCTGTGTCTTGGCAATTCTCTTCAACATGACTTCACCAGTCCTTGTATTTCGTGCCGTCGATCGCCGTTTCCTCGCTCTGGGAATAGACATCGAACACGTCCTCTCCCCCCCAGGTGGTGCTGTCCGGCGCGTCGGCATACGACCGCAGCCCCCAGGGCGTTTCTTCACCTTCCGCCTTGTGAAACGGGTCCGTTGGTATCCTGCGCAGAAACTTCTTCTTCTCTTTGACCAGCCCGCCCAGGTCGTCGCCGTCGACCAGCAACTGCAGCGTCGCGGGATAACCGCTCTTGTTGACCACCTGCTGCGTCTTCTGGTCTGAAAGGGCCTTGTCGTAGTTCTTTTTGTAGTCGTCCAGCGCGGTCCTTATTTCCCTGAGGTTACGCTTGAGTTCGATCTCCTTCGTCCTCTTCGACATGGTCCGCGCCGAGGGGAGGATGAGGGAGCCGAGAACGGTGAGGATGACCATGGTCACCACCAGCTCGATCAGGCTCAAGCCGCGCTTGTTTTCAAGAATTCTCCACATGATCTGAAAGCCCGCGGGGGGCTACTTTACCTCCACAACTGACTTGAACGGGGTCACCGGGATCTGTACCCCCCCTTTCTGGGTCAGGTTGGTGTTGGCGAATGCGATAGCGGCTGACCCCTTGGCTATCGCCTTGAAAGTCACCGTGGCGAGTGTCCCGTTGCCGCTGGCTCCCGGGGCGTCGCTTTGCCGTGAGTCGGACATCCAGAGCTCCCCCTTCTTCTTGTCCACGAATGCCTGGAGGGTCGCCTGGAATCCTCCCTGCTTCAGGAAACCGCCTTCGGCCTGCGAGACGACTTCGAGGATGGCGGGGTTGTAGGTCAGGACGTACACTGCGTTTTGCAGGCTTTGAATGCCCGAGCCGTTCACCTGTACCGTGAACTGGTCGTTCAGGTTCACCGAGGCGGGAAGACTAAGGGTAAGCAAGGCATTTCCCACTGCCGGGGCGGCGGTAGCGGCGGACTTGGCTGCCGTCTGAGCGGCCGCCGGCGCAGGCGCCACTGCCGCCGGAGCCGGTTTAGGCACGGCGACCGGAGCGGGAGCTGCAACCGGGGCAGGGGCTTTCAGGGGAGCAGGGACTGCTGCAGGTGCCGGTGCTCCTGCCGGTGCCGGTGGCGGTGCCGGTGCCGGTGCCGGTGCCGGTGCCGGAGCCGGTGCAGGGGCTGCCGCCGGAGCCGCTGCAGGGGCTGCCGCCGGTACCGGGGCCGGAGCAGGGGCTGCCGCCCCTCGCTTGGCTGAGGGAGCTGCACCGTCTGCGGCCGGAGCATCGATACCCGCAAGCTCGGGTTCGATGAACGAGGAATACGGCTTGCTCGTGGACGGCTCGTCCTCGCGGCCGGACCAGAATGCAGCCACGTCGTTTTCCGGAACCGTCACCCCGCGCACGATCCTGGGGGTGATGGCCAGCAGCAGTTCCGTCTTGTCTTTGGACTTGTCGGTGTTGCTGAACAGCGAACCGAGGAACGGGATGTCCCCCAGCAGGAATATCTTGTTCTTGCTGTCGGTCTGGGTCTTCTGGATCAGGCCGCCGATGATGCTGGTCTCGCCGTCCTTGAGCGAGAGCACCGTGTCGAGGTTCCTGGTCCCTATGGTCACGACGGTCGTGGCCTGGTCGGTACCGATGGTGTCGCGGCGCAGGATGGAGCTGACCTCGAGTCCGAGCTTGATGGAGACCTCGTTGTTGAGCTGTATGGTCGGCTCCGCGTTCACCTTCACCCCGACGTCGACGTACTGGACGTTGACGCTCACCCCGCCGCCGGAGGGAGAGGAGGTGGTGGTGATCGGGACCCTGGTGCCTACGTTGAACTTGGCCTTCTCCCTGTTCTTGACCCTGATCTTCGGGTTGGAGAGGGTCTCGCCGTTGGAAAGTGTCTTGCCGAAGTTGAAGGTGGCGTTCGGAACGGTGAGGTAGCCGTTATACCCCTTGTAGCGCCAGAGGTTCAGCAGGTTCGAGGGAGACGCGGCTGTAGTGGTCGCATTGGTGGAAGTGGTGGTCACCGCGCTCAGCGTATCGGTCAGGAAATCGCCGCTTCCCGGAGGGGTCACCGACATGGAGGCGGCATAGCGCGAGAGGAGCATCCCGAACGCCTCCGCGTTCTGTTTGGAGAGTTCGAAAACCTCGACCTCCAGCAGGACCTCCGCGTCGGGAACGTCGTTCGCCTCGAGTATCTTCCGCGCCACCTCGATCACCTCGGGGGTGTCGCGGATAACCAGCGCGTTGGCCTCCTCGTTCACGTATATCTTCTTCACCTGGAGCATGGTGCGCACCAGGTTGACCGCCTTCTTCGCGTCCAGCTTGTTCAGGTAGAAGGTCTGCAGGAAGAGTTCCTCGTACTGCTTGATCTTGTCCGGGGTCCTCGGGTAGATGATGATGGTGCTCTCGTTCAGGATCTTCTTGTCCAGCTTCTGCATGCCGGTGATGATCTCCAACGCCTGCTGGAAGGAACCGTTCTCCAGGAAGAGCGAGACGTTGACGTCCTTCACCGCCTCGTCGAAGACGAAGTTGATCCCGGAGAGCTGGGACAGTATGTTGAATATCTCCTTGAGCTTCGCGTCCTTGAACTTCAGGGTGATCGGCTTGGTCGACTTCAGGTTCAGCTCGAAGCCGTCCAGCTTGTGCCGCTTACCTGCCACGGCCCGATCCAGTCCTTCCTTGGCTTCCTTGTTGTTCGGCTGGAACTCCAGTGCATGCTTGTAGGCGATCATCGCCTCGCGCATTTTCCGGTTCTTCTCGAACTCCGCCCCCTCCTGAGCATAGGTCTGGGCGTTCCTGAGCCTGAGCACCAGGTCGGCCTGGGACTTCGCGTGGACAAGGGTCGGATCCATCGCGTAGGCGCTCTGGTACTCCCTGAGTGATTCGTCGTAGTTCTTCAGCGCGAAAAAGGCCTCCCCCTTCTTGAAGTGGGCCTTGGCAGCGGCGTCGGTTACGCTCATAAGCCTCACCCGGTACTCGCTTACATCGGGATTGGCAGCTGCCACCTCGGCGTATTTCACCAGCGCCGCGTCCAGGTCCCCGCCTTGCTCCAGCTTCTGCGCCTTGCTGAAGGCGGTGCGTCCGGCAGTGCAGCCTGAAAGAACCAGGGCCGCCAGCATCAGGGTGGAGATCGTTCTTAGTCTATGCATGCAGTTGCTCCTTAAGGGGTCCTTTTACTGGTGCGGGTGCTGAGCGCCCTGTTTTCCAGAAGCGGTATCACCAGCTCCCTGCCGCCTGCGACCGACTTGATGGTGATGGCATCGTCGCTTAGGTCGGTCACCTGGAACTTGGGCCCGAGCTTCGACCCCTTCTTGGCCAGGAAAACCTCGTTGTTTTTGGAAAGGAACACCGTCTTCTCCCCGTTCTTCTTGAGAAAGCCGAGGAAGGTGAACTTCCCCAGTTCGGCGTCCGCCAGCTGTTCCTCGGTCGGCGGCGCCGGGGGAGGAGGCTGGGGGGTCGCCGCGGCCGGCGGCGGTGGCGGAGGAAGCTTCACCGGCGGAGGCGGGGGCGGCAACTTCAGCGGAACCGGCGGCGTCTTCTCGTCTTTGAAGATGGGAGAGAATATGTTGCGCCTGAACCCGTTGAAGCCGGGCACGTTGCGGTCCAGGAGCGCCAGGTGGACGTCGCCGTTGTCCGCCACCCCCTCAGGGGCGGGCGCGCTCCCCTTGCGGATCACCGTGGCGGCTGCCCCGGGGCGGTTTTTCAGCGTCGCTACCTTCTGCTGTCTCGGTGCGCGGATAAAGCTGTAGGCGAGGGAGCCGGCGAGAACGACCAGCAGCAGGGTCAGGACGAGTTTCTGGCGGTTCATGCCCCCTCCGTCTTCAGGTACGCGGTCAACTGGACGCTGAGGCTGACCGCTTCCTCGGTTTGGCTGGTGTTCGCCAGCGTCACCGAGTCGACGGTTACCATCTCGGGGTAACGGGCCAGGTCCGCGAGGAAGCTTTTCACGCCGGCGTACCTGCCGGTAAGGGTGAAGGTGACGCCGTAGGAGAATATCCCCTTCCCCTCTTCCCCCTTCAGGTTCGCCGGCCGCAAGGCCACCCCTTTCATGGAGAGGGAGTTGTTCCTGGCGGTGTCGTAGATCCGTCCGAGCACCGAAGCGAAATCCTTTTTCAGTGGCAACCGCTTCCGGAACAGCTCGAGGTCGCGTACGCCGTTGTGGTACCTGGTGGCGTCCCCGACCATCTCCCCCTTGGCGAGCGCCTGCCGCTTGGCGAACCACTGCATCTGGGCCTTTTCCAGTTCGGGCTGCTGCCACAGGGAAAGGTACAAGGTGACGGTCAAGGCCAACAGCGCCAGAAAGGCGATGAAGGCGAAGGACTTAGGCCTGGCGGCGATGATGTCGCGTAGCATCTGGTAGCTCATCGGAAGTCGACCTTGCAGCTGAGGGAGAAGCCCACCCCTTGCTGCGTCAATCCCACCTTCAGCTCACTCTGGCCCAAAAGAAGGACTTCCGTGAAGCTGGGGGACTGTTCCATGTTTTCGAGTAAGGTGCGCAGGGTGTCGAAACTGCGTGCGACACCGGAGATCTTCAGGGTCTGGTCGCGCAGCGCGGGGGTCACCTGGGTGAGCGCCACTCCCCCCGGCACGACCTGCTCCAGCTTGTCCAGGATGCCGACCCAGTTTACCGCCTTCTTATCGATCAACGAATTGACCAGGGCGATCCTGGCCGCCTGGGCCTTCACCTCGGCCGGGTTGACGGCAGGCCCCCCGGCAGGGCCGCTGTCCGCAGCCGCGCTCTGGTGCCTGATCTGGTTCAACTGCGCCTGGTTGTCGGCTATCTCGCGCACCTTGTACACCAAAAGGGCCGCCAGCAGGAGAAACGACGCCAGCAGCGCGGCGTTCAGGCGGCGCATGTTGATGTAGCGCCTGGTGGCGAGGTTTATGGTCAGTCTCATGTTACAGGCTCCTTAGCGCGGCGCCCAGCGACCCCGCCAGCGCATGCAGGGCGGGACGGTCCAGACCGAGGGTCGGCGACTGCTGCACCATCCGCTCCAGGTCGAGGAGCACCGGTTCCATCCCGCTCGCCTCGGCCACCAGCGCCCTGAACGATTCCGCGTCGTCGGGGGCCGCCATGCAGAAGACCTCGCCCACGGCCTGGCCGGGGAACTTGTCTCCGTACACCAGGAAGGAGCTGTTCACCTCGCGGTAGAGGCTCTGCACGTCGTCGAGCCCCTCCTTGGTGCGGTAGAAATTGAGAACGCCGGCGTGGAAGATCAGCACCGTCATCGCACCACGGTAGAAGGTGACGAAGGCGCCGTCGTCCGAGATGTCGAGCCGGGGGGAAAAGAGCCGGTACAGGTTGAAGGAGGTGAAGTCGATCAGTTTCGGCTCCAGCCCCGCCTGGAGCAGAAGCTCCTCGTACTGGTTCACCACCGGCCGGGCGATGAGCGAGACCAAGAGCGACACGGACCCGTTCTCCTTCTCCGCGAGCGTCTGGTAGTCGAGGTGCACCGTGCTCATGTCGAAGGGGAGGCTCTTCTTGAGCTTCCAGCGGATCACCTCGAGCCCCTCTTCCCGGTTCCTGAACCTCGCCTCCAGGTCGAGCAGCACGACGCGCCCGCTGGCGTCCGGCAGCGACACGTTGACCAGGGTCTCCCTGGTGATAAGGCGCAGGTGCGCTTCCCGCATGGCGGCGATGAAACCCTTCTGGTCGGTGATGTTCGGCTCGCGGCGCGACAGCGCCAGCATCCCCGGAGCAAAAGGAAGCGTGAGCCCCGCCTCGACTCTCGGCGTCTTCGCGCCGGAGGCGACGGCAAAGGAGAACCCGTCCGCCGCGAGTTCGAGCCCGAGAGCCCTCCTGGACACTAGCATATCTGGCACCTACTCGACAAAGGTGACACGGTTGATCTCCTTGAGCGTCGTCTCCCCGGCCAGCACCTTGGCGACGGCGGACTCGCGCAGGAACATGGTCCCGGCCGCCTTGGCCGCCTTCTTCAGCGTGGCGATGGGGGACTTGGCTATAATCAGTTCGCGGATCTCGTCGTTCAGGTCGAGGAGTTCTACGATGGCGGAACGGCCGCGGTAGCCGGTCCCGTTGCACTCGTCGCACCCCCTGGCCTCGTAGAGGGTGAGGCCGCGGGTCCGCTCCGGGTCGATGGCCGACTCGCGCAGTTCCTCGTCGCTGTGGACGATGGCCCGCTTGCAGGCGGGGCAGATCTTTCTCACCAGGCGCTGCGCCATGACGCAGTTCAGGCAGGCGACGAAGTTGTACGGGTCGATACCCATGTGGGTGAAGCGGCCGATGACGTCGAAGACGTTGTTGGCGTGCACCGTGGTGAAGACCAGGTGGCCGGTGAGCGCCGACTGCACGGCGATCTGGGCCGTCTCCGAGTCGCGGATCTCGCCGACCATGATCTTGTCCGGGTCGTGGCGCAGGATGGAGCGCAGCCCCCGGGCGAAGGTGAGTCCCTTCTTCTCGTTGACCGGGATCTGCGTGATCCCCCCCAGGACGTACTCGACCGGGTCCTCGATGGTGATGATCTTCTCGAATCCGGTGTGGATCTCGGTCAGCGCGCCGTAGAGCGTGGTGGTTTTCCCCGAACCGGTCGGGCCGGTGACGAGCACCATGCCGTACGGCTCCTTGATCATCTTCCTGAAGCGCTTGATCTCGCGGGACGCCATCCCGAGCGTCTCCAGGGTGAGCCCCCGCATGTCGGTGGCGATGCTCTCCTTGTCGAGGATACGGATGACCGCGTCCTCTCCGAAGGCGCTCGGCATGATGGAGACGCGGAAGTCGATCGACTTCGACCCTATGCGGACCTTGAACCTGCCGTCCTGCGGGATGCGCCGCTCGGAGATGTCCAGTTCGCTCATGACCTTCAGCCTGGAGATGAGGGGGCCCTGGAAGTGGGAGTCGATCGGGTCGGTCGCCTTGTAGAGGACGCCGTCGATGCGGTACTTGATGATCACCCCTTCCTGGGCGGTCTCGATATGGATATCGGAGGCGCGCCTGGTGAGGGCGTCGAGGATGGTGGAGTTGACGAGCTTGATGATGGGGCTGGTGTCGGCGGAGACGTTCTCGACGGAGAGGATCTCCTCCCCCTTCTCGGTCTCGGTCACCAGTTGCAGCATGAAGTCCTCGGAGACCTCCTTCAGCACGCGGCTGGTCCCCTCGCCACGCTTCAGGTGATAGGCGATTTCCGACTCGGCGGCCACCTTGAACAGGAGCGGCCGCTCCAGAAGAAGCGACATCTCGTCCAGCTTGAGGACGTCGGTCGGGTCCGAGATCGCCACCACGAGCAGGTCCCCCATGAGTTCCAGCGGGACGAAGTGGTAGCGGAACATGGTCTCCGGCTGGATGGCGTTGAAGACCGCCTCCTCTGGATGCACTCCCCGGAGGTCGACGTACTCCAGGGCGAACTGCTCGGCGAGCGCCACCGCGAGCGCCACGTCGTTGATCAGCCCGTCCGCCAGGCAGATGGCGCCCAGGCGCTCCTTGGTGGTCTGCTGTTTGTCCAACGCGTACGCGAGCTGGTCCGAGGTCAGTTCGCGCCGCTCGAGGAGTATTTCACCCAGCTTCTTTCTTCTGAACGGTTTCAGCATGGTTCCTCTAGCTAACTGTGCTGGCGATCTTGAAGATCGGAAGGTACATGGTGATGATGATGCCGCCGATGATCACCCCCATGACGATCATGATGGCAGGTTCGATGGCCGTGGTCAGCACCTGCAGGTTCCTCTCGATCTCGTCCTCGAAGTAGTCGGAGATGTCGCCAAGCATCTCCTCCAGCGATCCGGTCGTCTCCCCTACCGAAAGCATCCTGAGCGCCAGGGGGGGCATGAGCTTCATGCTCTCCAGGGCGCTGGAGAGCTTGCTCCCCTCCTCGACCTTGTGCACCGCGCTCAAAAGCCCCCGCTCCAGCACCTTGTTGTTCAGCGTCCCCACCGACATCCTCATCGCCTCGACGATCGGTATGCCGGAGCCGAGCACCGTCGCGAGCGTGCGGGTGAAGCCGGCCACCGCGTAGCGCGTGGCGATGGGGCCGAAGAAAGGGGTCTTGATCTTGACGTTGTCCACGGCAAAGCGCCCCGCCTCGGTCTCGCTCCAGCGCCTGAAGACCACCGCGCCGGCGAAGACAGCCCCCAGGAAGAGGAGCAGGTAGTGCTTCAGGAAACCGGTGAAGTTGATCAGCATCTGGGTCGGCAGCGGCAGCGTCCCGCCGGAATCGGCATAGATGCTGCTGAAGGTCGGCACCACGTAGATCAAAAGGAGCGCGACCGCCACGACGGCCACGGAGATCAGGATGGCCGGGTAGAAAAGCGACGCTATGATCTTGCCGCGGAACCCCTCGGTCCTCTTCAAAAAGGCTATGTAACGCCGGATGGTCTGCGGCAGGTCGCCGGTTCTCTCGCCGGCCTGGATCGATGCGATGTACAGGTGGGGGAAGACCCGGGGAAACTTCTCGAACGCGCTCGAGAAGGCCATCCCCCCCTTCACGTCCTCCCTGATGGCGGTCAGTATCTCGTTCAACGTCCCACCGCCGGACTCGAGGATGGTGTCCAGCGCCTGGGTGATCGGAAGGCCCGCCTTCAGCAGCACCAGGAGTTCCTGGTTGAAGAGCAGCAGCTCCTTGTTCCCGATCTTTTTGCGCCCGAACCCCGACTCCAGCAGGAACTGGAACGGTTTCTTGCGCAGCTCGAAAACCACATACCCCTGTTCTTCGAGGCTCTGCCTGAGCAGTGCCTCGTTGACGGCGTCTAACTCCTTCATCAGGATCTTGCCGTCGGAGGAGCCTATTTTACAGGTAAAAATGGGCATAAGCCATTATGAGTACCACAAATAAGAGAGAATTAAAACAGTAAACACTGTGGTTTTGCGGCTCCGCGGGCGATCAGGCCCGGGTCATCCCCACGATCCAGACGATGAAGCAAAGGAGCATCCCGATCCCCCATTTGAACGCGCGGGCGCGGTCGAACACCCCCCTGGAGGGAAACCCCTTCAGTATCATGACGATGGTGCAGATCAGAAAGCTCCAGAGTCCGGCAACGGTGGTCATGGTCCAAAGCGTCGCCATCACGCCCTCCCTTTCGGCAGGCACTTCCTCACCAGCGAGCCGAGCTTGAGTTTCCAGACCATGAGCACCGCCTCGCGCACGATCTTCTTGGACATCTTCGAGGTCCCGGCGTGCCGGTCGATGAAGATGATGGGGACCTCGCTGATCCTGAAGCCGAGTTCCTTGCAGCGGTAGTTCATCTCGATCTGGAACGAGTAGCCGTCCGAGCGGATGCCGGCGAGGTCGATGGCCTTGAGGGTGGAGGCGCGGAAGCACTTGAACCCGCTGGTGCAATCGGAGATGGTGAGACCGGTGATGACGCGGGTGTAGACGCTGGCGAAGTAACTCAGCATGAGCCGGCGCAGCGGCCAGTTTACCACGCTCACCCCGTTCAGGTAACGGGAGCCTATCACCAGGTCGCAACTCTCGAGCTCCTCGAAAAAGAGCGGGAGGATCGACGGGTCGTGCGAAAAGTCCGCGTCCATCTGCACCACGAGGTCGGCTCCCATGGCGAGGGCCTTGGCGAATCCCTCCCGGTAGGCGGAGCCGAGGCCGAGCTTGCCGCTTCTGTGCATCACGCTGACCCGGCCGGTATCGGCGGCGAGCCGTTCCGCGAGATCCCCGGTACCGTCCGGGGAGTTGTCGTCGACGACGAGCAGATGCAGGGCCGAGTCCAGGGAGAGAAGCTGCCTGGCAAGCCTTTCCAGGTTGTCCCTTTCGTTGTAGGTCGGAATGACGACGATCGGTTTGATGGGTTTCAAGGGGGCTCGCTTTTGTGTTGGCTGCATTAGTGGTTCAAACGGCAAAAAAAGGGTCCCGCCCGGCGCCTGGCGCCTGGAAAGGACTGGGAGAGAATAAACGATTTGCGCTTTCCAAGTCAAGCTAAACGGGAGCTTAGAAAGGGAGGGAGAAGCGAATTCCCCTCCCCTTCAAGGGGAGGGTCTGGGTGGGGATGGGTAAAAAGGGGGGAAGGGACTGCAGCAAGGAGGCCATCGCTGCACCGGAAACGAAAAAAAGGAAAGGCCGCTTCTGCAAGCGGCCTTTCCTTCAAGATGGCGGGGTTGACGGGGCTCGAACCCGCGACTTCCAGCGTGACAGGCTGGCACTCTAACCGACTGAGCTACAACCCCAACTCTTAAAAACCAGGTTGGGAACCGGTTCTATGTTCTACGTTAAACCTTCAGGAGGTCTTCAACGTAGAACTTAGAACGTAGAACCTAGAACGTGTTTGTGGTGGTGGGTGAAGAGGGGATCGAACCCCCGACATCCAGCTTGTAAGGCTGGCGCTCTCCCAGCTGAGCTATTCACCCTGAATTATTATGGCGGGGTTGACGGGGCTCGAACCCGCGACTTCCAGCGTGACAGGCTGGCACTCTAACCGACTGAGCTACAACCCCGCATGTACAACCTGACCCGGCGAACCGGATTTGTTTAAGCGTTTACCAAGGCCTTCAGCGTGTTGCCCGCCTTGAACTTCGGGGTGGTCGATGCGGCGATCTCGATCTTCTTACCGGTCTGCGGATTCTGACCGGTCCTCGCGGCGCGCTCGGCGACGCTGAAGGTACCGAAACCAACCAGGGTTACCTTGTCCCCGGTGGCGAGGCAGCTGGTGAGCGCATCGAGAATCCCCGTGAGGGACTTCTCAGCGTCAACCTTCGTTAATTGGGCCTCTTCGGCTATGGCGGCTACCAGTTCTGACTTGTTCATCCGCTCCTCCTGGTCTGGATCGCAAAAAGTGAAGACACTATATACCAGAGCCCACTCACGACTGTCAATCTTTTTTCTGATCTTTTTTCTAATGCGGGATGACGCTGTTGTCGGTTCCTGCCTGTTGCGGCGCCTCGCCGTAGAGCGCCCCGGCGGGAAGGGTCACTCCCCCCAGGAGCGCGTACCCCAGCACCTCGTCCATGTGCGACACGGCGTGCACGGTGAGCTTGGAGACGATCTCCTTAGGCACCTCGGCCAGATCCCTCTCGTTCTCCTTCGGGATGAGCACGGTCCTGATCCCGCCGCGCCCGGCCGCCAGGAGCTTCTCCTTCAGCCCTCCGATGGGGAGCACCGTCCCGCGCAGGGTCACCTCGCCGGTCATGGCGATGTCGCGGCGCACGGCCCTCCTGGTGAGCGCCGAGGTGAGCGCGCAGGCCATGGCGATGCCGGCGGAGGGGCCGTCCTTGGGTATCGCCCCTTCGGGGACGTGGATGTGGATGTCGAGATGCTGATAGAAGTCCTTGGCGAACCCCAACAGCTCCCCCCGGGAGCGGACGTAGGTCATGGCGGCCTGCGCCGATTCCTGCATCACCTCCCCGAGCTTCCCCGTGACGGTCAGCTTCCCCTTCCCGGGGAGCGAGACCACCTCGATGTTCAGGAGTTCCCCCCCCACCTCGGTCCAGGCGAGCCCGGTGACAAGGCCTATGGCGTCCTCCTGCCCCTTCTCCCCGAACTTGAAGCGGGGAGGGCCGAGGTACCCCTCGATCTGCTTGGGCTGCACCGTGCGGCGCAGCCTGCCGCCCTCCGCTATGGCGAAGGCGATCTTGCGGCAAACCGAGCCGATCTCCCGCTCCAGGTTGCGCACCCCGGCTTCCTTGGTGTAGCGCCGGATGATCTCCATCAGCGCGTCGTCGGTGAAGGTGACGCCCCTGCCGCCAAGGCCGTTACCCTGCGCCTGCTTGGAGACCAGGTACTCCTTGGCGATGGCTAGCTTCTCGTGCTCCGTGTACCCCTCCAGCCGGACCACCTCCATGCGGTCCAGAAGCGGCCGCGGTATCGAGTGGCTGGAGTTCGCCGTGGTGATGAACATCACCTTGGAGAGGTCGTAGTCGACGTCGAGGAAGTGGTCGTTGAAGGAAGAGTTCTGCTCCGGGTCGAGCACCTCGAGGAGCGCCGAGGCCGGGTCGCCGCGAAAATCCGACGTCATCTTGTCGATCTCGTCCAGGAGAAAGACCGGGTTCGAGGTGCCGCACTTCTTCAGGGACTGGATGATCCTCCCCGGCATGGCGCCGACGTAGGTGCGCCGGTGTCCCCTGATCTCGGCCTCGTCGCGCACCCCCCCAAGCGACATCTTGACGAAGTCGCGGCCGGTCGCCTGGGCCACGGAGCGCGCCAGCGACGTCTTTCCGACTCCGGGAGGACCGACCAGGCAGAGGATCGGCCCCTTCAGCCCCGGGACCAGCGCGTTCACCGCCAGGTACTCGAGGATCCGCTGCTTCACCTTCTCCAGGCCGTAGTGATCCGCGTCGAGACGCGCCCTTGCCGCGGCGATATCCTTCTTCTCCTCGGCATACACCCCCCAGGGAAGGGCCAGGAGCCAGTCGACGTAGTTCCTCACCACGGCGGCCTCGGCGGACATGGGGGACATCATCTTCAGCTTCTTGATCTCCCCCTGCACCTTCTGCTTCGCCTCGTCGGAGAGGGCGAGCTTCGCCGCCTTCGCCTCCAGGGTGCGGATCTCCTGCTTGAACTCGTCCTTGCCCCCCAACTCCTTCTGGATCGCCCTGATCTGCTCGTTCAGGTAGTAATCCTTCTGGGTCTTCTCCATCTGCTTCTTGACGCGGGCGTGGATCTTCTTCTCGATCTGCAGGATCTCGATCTCCGCCCCCATGAGGGAGAGGAGCCGCTCCAGGCGCCTGGCCGGCTGCACCGCGGCGAGGAGTTCCTGCTTCTGGGCCACCTTGAGGTTCAGGTGCGGCACGATGGTGTCGGCCAACCTCGACGCATCGGCCATCCCCTGCACCGTCTGCAGGATCTCGGCGGGAAGCGAGCTGTTCAGCCCGACGTAGCTCTCGAAGCTCGCCAGCACGCCGCGCTTCAGCGCCTCAAGCTCGGTGCCGTCCGCGCTCTTTTCCACCAGCGTCTCGACATCGACCTCGAAGTATTCGGGGTTGTCGTGGAAGGAGACGATGGAGCCGCGCCGCTTCCCCTCCACCAGCACCTTCACCGTCCCGTCCGGGAGCTTCAGGAGCTGGATGATCTGGCAGAGCGTCCCGACCGTGTAGATGTCCGAGGGCTCGGGGTCCTCCGTCTTGGCGTTTTTCTGCGTCGCCAGGAGGATCAGCTTGTCGTTTTGCGCCATGGCCGCCTCCAGGGCGAGCACGGACTTCTCGCGCCCCACGAAGAGCGGGATCACCATGTGCGGGAAGATGACTATGTCCCGTAAAGGAAAGAGAGGGAATCTTTCCGGATTCCCTCTCCTTTTGCGTCTGATGGTGCTGGTGCTGTTCGTATCTTGGCTCATGGTTTCCTGTGTCAGGCTGACTCCGCCACGTTCTCGTAGACGATGATCGGTTTTTCCTTGCTGTAGATCACCTCTTCGCTGATGACCACCTCTTTCACCATGCTCTGGGACGGGATCTCGTACATGATGTCGAGCATGGCGTTCTCCAGGATGGAGCGAAGGCCCCGGGCGCCGGTCTTTCTCTTCAGCGCCTCCCGGGCGATGGCGACCAGCGAGCCGTCGGTGAACTTCAGCTTCACGTGCTCCATCTCGAAGAGTTTCTGGTACTGCTTGATCAGTGCGTTCTTAGGCTCCTTGAGGATCTGCACCATCGCCTCCTCGTCCAGCTCGGAGAGCGAGGCGAGCATCGGGAGACGCCCCACGAACTCGGGGATGAAGCCGAACTTCAGGAGGTCCTCCGGGGTCACCCCGGCCAGGAGCTCACCCGCCCTCTTCTCGATCTTCTTCTTGACGTCCGCGCCGAAGCCGAGCGTCTTCACGCCGATCCTCTGCTGGATGATGCTGTCCAGCCCCGGGAAGGCGCCGCCGCAGATGAAGAGGATGTTGGTGGTGTCCACCTTCAGGAACTCCTGCTGCGGGTGCTTGCGCCCGCCCTTGGGGGGGACGCTCGCGATGGTCCCCTCGATGATCTTCAGGAGGGCCTGCTGCACCCCCTCGCCGGAAACGTCGCGGGTGATGGAGGGGGAGTCGGACTTCCTGGCGATCTTGTCGATCTCGTCGATGTAGATGATCCCCTTCTGCGCCTTCTCGACGTCGTAGTCGGCGGCCTGCAGCAGGGTCAGGATGATGTTCTCGACGTCCTCTCCCACGTACCCCGCCTCGGTGAGGTTGGTGGCGTCCGCCATGGCGAACGGCACCTTCAGGATGCGGGCCAGCGTCTGGGCGAGGAGCGTCTTCCCCGAGCCGGTGGGACCCAGGAGCAGGATGTTGCTCTTCTGCATCTCCACGTCGCCCGGCTTGTTCGCCGCCTCGACACGCTTGTAGTGGTTGTACACGGCGACGGCGAGCACTTTCTTCGCGCGCGACTGGCCGATCACGTACTCGTCGAGGACTTCCTTGATCTCCTGCGGCTTGGGGAGCTTCCTCACGTCGGTACCCGAAGCATCCTCCAGCTTGGACTCCTCAGCGATGATGTCGTTGCAAAGTTCGATGCACTCGTCGCAGATGTAGACCGTGGGCCCGGCAATCAGCTTCTTTACCTCTTCCTGGCTCTTCCCGCAAAAAGAACAGATCAGCGTGTCGGAACGGTCGTCTCTTCTGCTCAATTGGCACCTCCGGTGACAACGTTTCTCGTCACAATGGCATCGATGATACCATAGTTCTTGGCCTCTTCGCCCGACATGAAATAGTCGCGCTCCGTGTCGGCCGCTACTTTCTCGAAACTCTGGCCGGTATGCTCGGCCAGAAGCTCGTTCAACTGGTCCTTCATGCGCAGGATCTCCTTGGCGTGGATGTGGATGTCCGTCGCCTGCCCCTGGAAACCGCCCAGCGGCTGGTGGATCATGATCCTTGAGTTGGCCAGCGAGAAGCGTTTCCCCTTCTCTCCCCCCGACAGCAGGAAGGCGCCCATGGAGGCAGCCTGCCCGATGCAGATGGTCGACACCGGCGCCTTGATGTAGCGCATGGTGTCGTAGATGGCCATCCCGGCGGTGACCACACCGCCGGGGGAGTTGATGTACAGGTGGATGTCCTTGTCGGGATCCTCGGCCTCAAGGAAGAGTAGCTGAGCTATCACCAGGTTGGCGACGTTGTCGTCGATGCCGCCGCCCAGGAAGATGATCCTGTCCTTCAGGAGGCGGGAATAGATGTCGTAGGACCTCTCTCCCCGGCCGGTCTGCTCCACTACTATCGGTACAAGCATCTGGAACTCCTATTTGATTTCGGACTTGGGAACTTCGGTCACCTGGGCGCGATCCAAGAGGAACTGCACCGCCTTGTCCTCCCTGATCTGGGCCATCAGGCTGTCTTTAGCCCGCTCGTTGGTCTGGTACAACTGCGCCACCTTCTCAAGGTCCTGCCTGGTCTGAACGGCGATGTCGGCGACGGCCGCGGCCACTTCCTCTTCGGTCGCCTCGATCGACTCCTTCTCGGCCACCGCGTCGAGGAGCAGGGAGCCCTTCACCTGGTCCCTCGCCACGTCGCGGAACTGGCTCTTGTACCCTTCCTCGGTCATCCCCATGATCTCCAGGGAGAGCCTCTGGGAGGCGAGCCTCTGCTTGGTGCTCTCCAGCATCATGTTGACCTGGCGGTCCACCAGCGCCTCGGGGACCTCGAGGTCGTTCTTTTCGATCAGCGCCTTCATGAGCCGGTCGCGGAGTTCGGCCTTGATCCTCTGCTCCTCCTGCCCCTGGGCGATCTCGGCAAGCTTCGCCTTCAGCTGGTCCAGGGTCTCGAACTCCTCGCCGAATTCCTTGGCGAAGTCGTCGTTCAGCTCGGGGAGGTCCTTGGCCTTGATCTCCTTGACGGCGACCTCGAAGTTGGCAGGCTTGCCGGCCAGGTCGGCGTTGCCGTAGCTCTCCGGGAAGGTGACCGTGACGGTGCCGGTCGAGCCGGCGGTCATGCCGACCATCTGCTCCTCGAAGCCGGGGATGAAGCGCCCGGAACCGAGTTCGAGTTCGAAGTCCTCGGCGGAGCCCCCCTCGAAGTAGACGCCGTCCATGGAGCCCTTGAAGTCGAAGATGACGTAATCGCCCATCTGGGCCGCATGCCCCTCGGGAGCCGGTGCGAGCTGGGCCAGCCTCTCCTGCATCTCCTTGAGACGCGCCGGGACCACGCCCTCTTCCAGCGCCAGTTGCTCCTTGACCAGTTCGAGCCCCTCGTACTGCTTCAGCTCGACCTCCGGGAAAACCTCGATGGTGGCGGAGTACTTGAAAGACTCGCCCTTTTTCAGCAGGTCGCTCTCGATCTTCGGGTAGGAGACCGGGTTCAGCCCCTTCTCGTTGATGGCGGTGAAGTAGGAATCGTTCACCAGGTTCTTCAGCACGTCATCGGCCATCTTCTCGCCGTAATGCTTTTCGATCAGCCCCATCGGGACCTTGCCCTTGCGGAACCCCTTGATGGCGGCGTGCTTCCTTATCTCCGCATAGGCCTTGTCGATCTCTGCGGAGACCTTGTCCGCCGGGATCTCGAAGTTCAACTTCTTCTTGATGCTGTTGACCGATTCAACACTGATCTGCATGAAAAGTCCTCTCTTTTGTTCGCTTTTTATGGCAGGCTCTTGAGCCGCAATTGCCTCTTGCATGGTTCTCTGGGCGGGAATTCAGGTGACGGGCATGTCGGGGCATCCGCTGAAAAGCTGCCTCCCGGAAGGGGCTCCTACTCCGGCGCGGCTGGCTCAGCACGCGCGACAAGAGCGTAAAATAACAAACAGCAAGAGAATTTGTCAATACAGAATGCTGAATACAGGTCTCGGAAAGGCTTTGGGAATACATATCGGCAGCTCTCGCTGCGGCTTGAGGGGGTATCGGGGAGTCATTTTATTTTCCGTCCCCCGGGCGGACCGGGGGACGGAGTAAGGGGTTCTCCCTGCTAGTACGCCTCGTGGTCGGCGGCCACCGACTCCACCGTCAGCCTCTCCCTGAACAGCCGGTAGGCCCAGATTTTGTACAGTATCACGATGGGGACGAAAATGAAAGCAACGGTCGTCATGATCCCGAGCGTGTACTCGGAGGAGGAGCTGTTGTAGATGCTCAGATGGAAATTGGGATCGAGGCTCGACGGGATCAGGTTCGGGAAGAGCCCGATGACGCCGGTGAAGACGACGCCCAGGATGGTCACGCAGGAGGCGGCGAAGGCCGCCGGCGCCCTCCCCTTGGCGAGGAACAGCCGCACCGAAAGGAGGGCGGCTACCGCTGAGAGCGGCACCACGGCGAACACCGGGGCGGCTACGTAGTTGTGGTAGAGCTTGGTCGCGAAGTTGGTGTAACCGAGGAAGACGACGGCTATCACCAGCAGCGGGATCCAGAGCAGGCGCGCCAGATCCTCGGCGGAGCGGCTCAGGGAACCGGTGCTCTTGACGGCGACGTAGAGCGCCCCGTGCTCGAGGAAGAGGAGCACGAAGAGCAGACCGCTCACGATCCCGTAGGGGTTGAGCAGGTAGACGAGCGAGCCGTGGTAGCCGGCCTGGTCCATGGGAAGGCCGGCGAAGATGTTGCCGAAGGCGACCCCGAAAAGAAGGGCGGGAACGAAGCTGCAGATGACGATGGCCCAGTCCCAGCACCCCCTCCAGGCGGCCCCTTCCTCCTTGCCGCGGAACTCGAAGGAGACGCCGCGCACGATCAGCGCGAACAAAAGGAGCAGAAGCGGCGTGTAAAGGTAGCTGAACATGAGCGCGTAGGTGGTCGGGAAGGCGGCGAAGGTGGCGCCCCCTGCCGTCAAGAGCCAGACCTCGTTACCGTCCCAGACCGGCCCGAAGCTGTTGATGATGACCCGACGGTCCCCGTCCGTTTTCCCCAGCACGCGGTGCAGCATCCCCGCGCCGAGAACGAAGCCGTCCAGCATGAAGTAGACGCCCCACAAGACACCCCAAAGCACAAACCATACTATATGCAGATCCATGGAATTCCCCCCCTTATTTATATACCGCGCCGGCGGCGGTCACGGTGATCGCTTCGGGCGCCCTGCCGACTGCGGCGCGCACGGGCTCGGTTGCCTCTTCAGGTCCCTTGCGGGCGAACTTTACCAGGAGATAGATGTCGACAAAGCCCAGGAGGGCGTAGAGGAGCGTGAAGCCGGCCAAGGAGCCGATCACCTGCGGCAGCGTGACCGCCCTGGAGACGGCGTCGGAGGTCTTCATGATGCCGTAGACGATCCAGGGCTGCCTCCCGACCTCGGCCACGATCCAGCCGAGCTGGTTGGCGATGTAGGGGAGCGGGATCATGTACACCAGGAGCTTCAGAAAGACCGGGTACCTCTCCAGGGTGCCGTTGCGGTGGAGGAAAAGGGACGCGGCCGACATCAGGATGAACAGGGTCCCCAGGCCGACCATCAGGCGGAAACTGAGGAACACCGGGAGCACCGGGGGACGCTCGTCCTTGGGGAAGGAGTTGAGCCCCTTGATGGTCGCGCCGGAGTCGTGGAAGGCGAGGAAGCTCAGGAGCCCCGGCACCGGGAGGCCGGTCACCAGGTTGCACTGGTTCTTCTCGTCCGGGAAGGCGATCAGGTGCATGGGCGCGTTGGAGCAACTGTCCCAGACAGCTTCCATGGCCGCGAACTTGGCCGGCTGGGTCTTGGCGACGTCGGCCGCGTGGAAGTCGCCCACCACGGCGACCAGGATGGCGGCGACCAGGCCGAAGGCGGCCGCCATGCCGAAGGAGGAGCGGAAGAAGACCCGGTTGCGCCCCCTGAGGAGGTGCCAGGCGGAGATCCCCAGGACGAAGAAGGCGGCGACCGTGTAGCCGGAAACGATCTGGTGGCCGAACTTCAGCAGGCCATAGGGGTTGGTCACCACCGCCATGAAGTCGACCATCTCGGCGCGGCCGTTTCTGAGGACGTACCCTACCGGATGCTGCATCCATCCGTTGGCAAGGAGAATCCAGAGACCGGAGAGGTTGGTCGCCAGCGCCACCAGCCAGATGGAAAGAAGATGCACCCGCCTGGAGACCTTCTCCCAGCCGAAGGCCCAGACCCCGATGAAGACCGACTCGAGAAAGAAGGCGACAGTCGCCTCGATGGCGAGCGGCGCGCCGAAGATGTCCCCCACGTAGCGCGAATACTCCGCCCAGTTCATGCCGAACTGGAACTCCATGGTGATCCCGGTCACCACCCCTAGCGCGAAGTTGATCAGGAGCAGCTTGCCCCAGAACTTCGTCATCCTCTTGTACAGCTCGTTGCCGCTCATCACGTAGCGGGTTTCCATCATCGCCACCAGGACCGAAAGTCCCAGCGTGAGTGGTACGAAAATGAAGTGGAACATGCAGGTGAGGGCGAACTGCAGCTTGCTCAGGGCCAATACATCCATCTTTCTCGCTCCTTTGAATAAATTTCAGTTATGCCGGTGTCCGGGTTTTGTTGACCGATTCGATTGGGTTGATGCCAGTGCGGCTAGGGGATAAACAGGACCTTATTTGTCTTAAATGGCGGCAAATTTTTTTACGTGTCTTGACTGCGGGCAAGGCTCTCGATGGTGACCTCGTCCAGGATGTGGACGACTTCGGTCTGCACCTGTTTCCAGATGCCGTGCACGCGGCACGGCCCTCCCCTGTCGCAGGCGCTTCCGAGCAGGCAGCGGTTGGGCAGGATCGGTCCTTCGACCGCCTCGACCACCTCGCGCAGGGTGATGGCCGACGCCGGGCGCGCCAGGACGAAGCCGCCCCCCGTGCCGCGGGAGGAGGTCACCAGTCCCAGCTTGGCGAAGCTCTGGAAGATCTTGGCGAGAAAGGTCTGCGGGACCTCGGCCGCCGCGGCTATCTCGCTGATGAGCGAGACGCGTCCCGGAGGCTGCTGCGCCAGGTAGATGATCCCTCTTATCGCGTATTCACCCTTGCGGGTCAGCTCCATCATAGTAAACACCCTTTAGGACCAATTTGATCTTCTTTATAGCGGAGCAGGTCGATGCTGTCAAGAACAAAGAGAGGAAAAGGTAACCACTTACTCCTCCCCCCAGCGGGGGGAGGTCGGGAGGGGGGAAGACTGGCGGCTTCAGCGAAGAACCGGAGTAGGGGCGAATGATTATTCGCCCCTACTTAATGGCAGTGAGGGTCCGGGTGGGAATGGGTGAACCTGAAGGGGAAGGATGTGTAGCGGAAGATGGCCGCTGACCGGAAACAAAAAAGGGGCCGCGCAACGCACGGTTCCCCCTTTTTTCGGTAAGCTATGTGGCTTTCTATCAGCCGAGCAGGCTGTTAGTGTTATGTTTCAGCTACATTCAGTAAGGCACAACACCATGCAATCAACAGCCACTTATAACCTTGACATCACAGGTTTTTTTCTGTATTAGTGTTCAGCGTGATTCAGAGAGAAACCGCAACCTGCAACCCGCTTAGAGGTTGCATAAAGGTTGCACAGAGCACGGAGGGTTACATGGGAAAGCAATTCAGCGACAAACTTCTATCCAACCTCAAGCCTCAAGCCACAAAATTCTACAGCCGGGAGGGCAGAGGCTTTGCCCTTAGAGTCATGCCAAGCGGAATCAAGACGTTCCTGTTCATCTACACCACCCATGAAGGCAAGCGGAGGGAAATGAACCTGGGGAACTATCCGCATGTTAAGCTAGCTGAAGCAAGAGAGCAGTACCAAGCAGCTTACTCGCTTGCGGCCAAGGGGATAGACCCACAAGAACACAAGAAAGCAATAACAGAGGCTAAAGCCAAAGAATCAAATAGCTCATTCGGCAAGTTGGCTGAACTGTATCTTGCAAAGATAGAGACTAAATTTGCAGCTAATTGGGTCAAGACTATAAGCGGAGCTTTGAAGTGTGACTTATTACCTGTTTGGAAAGATAAACACATAGGTGAGATACGGCGAAAAGACATTATCGACTTGTTAGAGAAAGTGGGCAATCGTGCAAAGGGGCAAATTAAGAATGTTCAAAAGGCTGCAAGTGGTGTATTCAGGTACGCCGTGGACCGTGAATACATCGAAATTAACCCGACATCTAATTTAAGCAAAGCTCTATCCGAATTCCAGACAGGACCGCGTGAACGTAGCCTTAGCGAGTCGGAGATAAAAGTTATTTGGGACGCTATTGATGCAGGAGTAGGCAGCGAAGAAACAAAGAGGGCGCTAAAGCTCATACTGGTAACAGCACAGCGTCCCGGTGAAGTAGCTAGTATGCACAGAAGTGAAATAGACGGAGAATGGTGGACAATTCCAAAAGAGAAGGTAAAAACTCGCAAAGAGCATTTAGTATACCTTACACCTACCGCACTTAAACTAATAGGCGACTCGGATGGGCACATTTTTCCGTCACCGAGAATGGCCAAGCCAATCCAGACGAGCCACATGTCACAGCTAGTAAGTATTTCAAGGGTTGACACGCAAGGCAATGTCTATCACACCCCTTACTATGGATTACCTAGATGGACGCCGCATGACCTCAGAAGAACTGCTAGAACGCACATGGCAAGGATAAAGATTATTGAAGAACATTGCGAAGCTGTACTCAACCATGCCAAGCGTGGCATAAGCGGGGTGTATAACAGATACGCCTACCAAGAAGAAAAGAAGTTAGCACTTATCAAGTGGGAAGCTGAATTGCTGGAACTAATCAAGTAGGCAAGAGCAAACTTCAATGAACATACCAACCGGAGGAAAGATCAATGCTAATGAAACGTAAGGACATCGTAGAAGCAACCGGACTTTGCTACACAACCATCTACAACCTTGAGAAGCTAGGCAAGTTCCCTGCAAGGCGGCAACTATCACCGGGACGGGTTGCATGGGTACGGACCGAGGTTGAATCATGGCTTAATAGCCGAATAGCCTTAGCCTAGAAGTCAAATATAGACACATATCAGCCTCACCCTTAATCGGGCGGGGCTTTTTAGTATCCGCGCACAGTTCGACACCCGAGGATGACCACCAGGGCACGACCTGCGGCCAACCAAGGGCATAGCCCAGCTTTCAGCTGAGAGGGCCACCCATGGCAAATGCAGAGGTTTTATATAGCACTTTCCATATACATATAAAACTCATAGGCAAACGGTGCATGACGTGCTACTCATTGGCAATATTTATATCTTGCACTGTCTACAACCCTCACACTAAAGGAGCAAGTAACGATGCGTAAAGGTGCCTTAAACAGATTCTCAGTTGTTGTTGCAATATTGTCACTCGCATCTGTTGTTCCGGTTGCATACTTCCGTTACAAAAGCACGGCACCCAGTTACTACGTATGCACAGATTCATTGTCAGGCACATTCTCATGTTACCCATTACAGCTAAGTGACTTAGATTCAAATGATACTTTCTCTTACGACCACCCCTCCAACATTGAAAGACCAGCTGGAAGGAGCCCTACTTTTCATATAAGCGACAACTATCTACGTAAGCACTATAAATACATGGCCCCCAATAACCATGGAGATGAAGTATCACCTGAAGCAATAGGAAATGAAGTCCGGCATTTACGCAAGCAATTAAATGAAGAATCAATGTTACTCATGAAAGCAGAGAAGAGATATAAAGAAGACACAATAGCTTTCACAATATGTGTCTGTATAGTGCTACCGTTGCTTGCGTTGATGACGCTCTACATCTTACGCCTATTAGTAAGATTCGTTCTATATGGAAAAGGCCCGACAGCTAACGCCCAAGCGTAGCAGCCACACTATCAATAGGCCACGCCCTAGTGATAGCATCAAGAAGCATTGAAATAATCTATCATAAGGGTTGACATCCGAGTTTTGATAGGCTATTATCACAGCATCTTGAACCTATTGATAGAAACAGGAGGTGTCAACATGGCAACCATCGGCTACGCGAGGGTAAGCACGACCGACCAGAACCTAGACGCTCAACTAACGCAATTGCAGGGTGTAGGCTGTGACAAGGTGTACCAGGAGAAAGCAAGCGGGGCCAAGGAGGACAGACCAGAACTAGCGGCCATGTTGGACTATGCACGGCAAGGTGATACGGTGGTGGTGTGCAAGCTAGACCGGATAGCCAGGAGCACCAAGCACCTGCTTAACATCGTGGAAGGGCTACAAGACAAGGGCGTGACCTTCCGAGTCCTGAACATCGACCTGAACACAAGCACGGCCACCGGCAAGCTCATGCTCACCATGCTAGGCGCGATAGCCACCTTTGAACGGGAGATGATGCTAGAGCGGCAGCTAGAAGGTATCGCACAGGCTAAGCAAGCGGGTGTCTACCAGGGACGCAAGCCAACGGCCAAGGCACAGGCTAAGCAAGTCCTGGAACTACTCGCCCAGGGCAAAACAAAGCAAGCTGTCGCGGATACCCTCAACATCGGAGTTGCAAGCGTCTACCGAATAGCCAAGGAAAACAAGGTATAGCAGAACCTACATACGCAAGTAAGAGAACATCTAACACCCGCTATCCAAGAGAACAACCAAGGATAAACGGGTGTTTGTTATTATCACGAAAATTGATAGATACGATTTGTGCATCTACGACAAAATGCATGGGAACAAACTACGAACGGAGCGTAAGCGTAGTGAAGTAGTTAAGGGCTGAGCGAAGCGAGTTAGTATACTACAGCGTAGCTGGTTATAAATTAGCTGGTAACAAGAACACACATTTATGTTAATTAAAGCAAGTAACTACAAGTTACCTACATCAAAGGTAAATAGGTAAGGTTACTAGCAGCGTAATCTGTGTATATACTGGTTTAATACAATACTCAACTAAGAACTAATCAAGAACTAATACAATAATTTTGTGATAACGTGGTTAATAGATACTGGTTTTTTGCAAGCACCCGCAATATATGAGTTAAAGTTGTACACGCTAGCCTCGTATTCGCCCGAGACACAGCGGCGTTCCGGTTCTTTACTCTGTAAGTGCAACCATTGCCCAGCAGAAGCTACTGTAATCATTCAATAGGTGTGTGTAAATCAAGGGTTTAGGTCGGGTAACCAGGATGTTCAAAAGGAGATAGATGCACGCGCAAACGAGCACGGCATAGCCCCGAGCGGATACCCCACCTGTCCAGGACTACGCCGTACCCGTATCAAGACGTTCACCTGTCCAGCCCTTGCCATGGTATGCTCCGGCACCCAAAGACCCGCCACAAGTCAACCTCGCCCGCTTCCTCGCTCTGTTCAGATCGGGACCGCTTCCGATTCCTGCACAGTGGCCATGGGGAACCTGCGCGGCTTACAGAAGTCAGAACACCCTCACGTATCAGCAGTACCATTTCACCATTCAGTAGCTCACAGACAACAAGACCAATCGAATCAATTTAGTCCTGAACTAAAGCCCTCCGTGAAGAAGAGCCTTAGTCCCTACTTGGTCATGAACGTTCTGCCAGACCTGTTACGCACAAGCTAGTTTCTCGATCCAATCTTCCACTTCAGACCGCACCCACCCTACAGCACGGATGCCCAGCTTTCTACGTGCCGGGAACGTCCCTAGCTTTTCTTTGTTGTAGATGCTCGTGTAGCACATCCCCGTTGCCTCAACTACCGCTTTCCGCTTCATGATGCTTACCGCCATACAGGTACACCCCCGAGAGTTGCCGCTACGATAGTTTGTTCACTGCCGGTCACGGTTGTTAATCTGTAAGTGCAACCGATGGGCAGGATTCATTAACGGGTATGGCAATCAGAGGTTGCACGAGAGGTTGCACACAAACAATAAGGGCCTAACCGCAATCGGCCAAGCCCCTTGAATTGTTTGCTATATTGCATTTTAGGTTGCCGTTACATATCAGCCGAGCAGGCTGTTGAAGTTCCTCGCCCTGTTGGCCAGGATGGTCGGGTCGAGGACCTCTCCGCAGCAGGTGCATTTCCAGGCGTCGAAGGACCTGACAAAGTCGTAGTATTTCTCGGCGAACATCCTTCCTTTGCATTTCGGGCATTTCATAAGCTACCTCCCCCAGATCCAGAGTTGATTAAAAAACTTCATGTGTGGGAAGCTACATTTCACCTTACATGCCAAGAAAACAATTATGAGGTTGTTGTAATGCTAATGAGCCATCTCCCCGGAACAACTGTCGATAAAAAGCACCGTTACGGGTCATTAGAAATATTTTTGGATTAGAGAAAGCTTCCCCGGACCGACTCCAGGGACCCGCAGCACCCCCTCCAGCGAACCGAAAGCGCCATTTTCATGACGGTAGGCGATGATCCTCTCAGAAAGCGCCTCCCCTATGCCGGGAAGAAGCGCCCACTCCCCCTGGTCCAGTTCGTCCGGATGCAGCGGGATCCCGAGCAGCATCCGCTCCTTTACGGGCATCTTAGTGATTGAAATTGAGGGGTTTTTTGCACCGGACAACCTCAGGGTGACGACGTCGCCGCTCTTCAGCGGCTGCGGCGCCAGCCGGTTGACGCCGGCTGCATCGGCATGGGCGGGGAGCGTCATTTTAATGGCGGTGAGCGGCGACGCCCCTTTCGGCAGCCGGTAAACGCCCGGGCGCGCGAAATCCCCCGCCAGCCGGACCGTCACCGTTTCCGCTCCGGAACGAAACGAGGCCGCGCCCTCACCTGTTGCGGTGGGGACGCGGCCTCTAAGGTAAAGCGACAAGGAGAGCAGCAGGGCGAGGCACCAGAGTGCGAGGCGGCTGCCGCGGGAGATCACTTCTTGGGCGCCCCCGCCTCCTCGTCCCTGTGCAGCTTGAACTCGATGGCATCGACCAGCGCCTGGTACGACGCCTCGATGACGTTGGAAGAGACCCCGACGGTTCCCCAGCGCGCCTCCTTGTCTCCGGACTCGATGAGGACCCGGATGGAAGAGGCGGTCCCCTGCCCTGCGGGGAGCACGCGGACCTTGTAGTCGTGGAGCTTCACGTCCTTTAGCTTGGGATAGAACTTTTCCAGCGCCTTTCTGAGCGCGTTGTCCAGGGCGTTCACCGGGCCGGAACCCTCCGCCGCGGTGTGCTCGATCTTCCCTCCCACCTTAACCTTGATGGTCGCCTCGGAAATCGGGAGTTCGTCCTCGTGGCGCTTCTCGTCGATGACGCGGAAACCTATCACGGAGAAGAACTTCCGGTGCGTCCCGAGAGCCCGCTTCATGAGGAGCTCGAAGGATGCCTCGGCCCCCTCGAACTGGTAGCCGCGGTTCTCCATCGCCTTGATGTCCTCGAGGATCTCCAGGGTAACCGGGTCCTTGCTGTCCAGGTTGATGTTGAACTCGGTCGCCTTGGCGAGGATGTTGGCGCGGCCGGAGAGGTCGGAGACCAGGACGCGGGTGGTGTTCCCCACCAGCTCGGGCCTCATGTGCTCGTAGGTCTCCGGGTGGCGCTGGATGGCAGAGACGTGCACGCCCCCCTTGTGCGCGAAGGCGGAGTTGCCGACGTAGGGCTGGTGCTTGTCGGGGGCGAGGTTCGCCAGTTCGTAGACGTAGCGGGAGAGTTCCCGCAGGGTGCGCATCTGGGCGTCGCTGATGCAGTCGCGCTTCATCTTCGCCTTGAGGGCCGGGATGATGGAGCAGAGGTTCGCGTTGCCGCAGCGCTCGCCGAAGCCGTTGATGGTTCCCTGCACCTGCACGATCCCCTGGTCCACCGAGATGATGGAGTTGGCGACGGCGCACTCCCCGTCGTTGTGGGCGTGGATGCCGAGCGGGGTGGAGATCGCCTTTTGCACGTCTTTCACGATCTGGGCGACCTCGAACGGCATGGTGCCGCCGTTGGTGTCGCACAGGATGATGCAGGCGGCGCCCGCCTGCTGGGCCGCCTGCAGGGTCTTGATGGCGTACTCGGGGTTCGCCTTGTAGCCGTCGAAGAAATGCTCGGCGTCGTAGAAAACCTCCGGCATGCGCGCCTTGAGGTATTCCAGCGAGTCGAAGATCATCTCCAGGTTCTCCTCGAGCGGGATCCTGAGCGCCTCGTGCACCTGGAAATCCCAGCTCTTGCCGAAGATGGTGACCGCGTCCGCCTCGGACTGCACCAGGGTGCGGATGTTCTGGTCCTTGTCCGGGGTGATCTTCGCGCGCCGGGTTGAGCCGAAGGCGGCGATCTTCGCCTGGGAGAGCTTCTCCTTCTTGATGTCCTTGAAGAAGGAGACGTCCTTGGGGTTGCTCCCGGGCCATCCCCCCTCGATGTAATGAATGCCGCACTCGTCCAGCTTGTGGGCGATGCGGATCTTGTCCTCTACCAGAAAGGAGATGTCCTCCGCCTGCGTCCCGTCCCTAAGCGTCGTATCGTAAAGTTTCACCAGGCTCATGTCCCCACCTTTAAAAACCATTCGTTCAACGTTCAACGTTCAATGTTCAACGTTAACCGGCAACCGTTCTTTCTACGATCAACGCACCAAGGCAAAGGGTTTGACCTGGAACGTTGAACGTAGAACGTTGAACGGGTTCTATTTCTCTCCTGCCAGGCCGAAGGCGTCGTGGAGCACCCTGACGGCGAGCTCGGTGTACTTCGCGTCGACGACGACGGAGATCTTGATCTCGGAGGTGGAGATCATCTGGATGTTGATCCCCTCGGCGGCGAGCGCCTTGAACATCGTGGTGGCGACACCGGCGTGGCTCCTCATGCCGAGGCCGACGATGGAAACCTTGCTGACGTTCTGGTCGGAGATTACGGCTTTGGCGGCGATGACCTGGGCGGTCTCCTGGGTGATGGCCAGCGCCTTCTTGTAGTCGGCCTGGGGCACGGTGAAGGTGAAGTCGGTGGAACCCGCCTCGCTCACGTTCTGCACGATCATGTCGACGGATATGTTGGCATCGGAGAGCGGCGACAGGAGCTGGGCGGCGATCCCCGGCTTGTCCGGGACCTGCATCACTGCTATTTTCACTTCATCCTTGGCATAGGCGATACCCGAGACGAGCACTGCTTCCATTTCTTTATCCTCCTTGGTAACCATGGTTCCGAGATTGTCATTAAAGCTCGAGCGGACATGGACATCGACGTTGTATTTGCTGGCGAATTCGACGGAACGTATCTGCAGCACCTTGGCGCCGAGGCTGGCGAGTTCCAGCATCTCCTCGTAGGAGATCCGCTCGATCTTCTTGGCATCCTTGCAGATGTTGGGGTCCGTGGTGTAAACGCCGTCCACGTCGGTGTAGATCTCGCAGACGTCGGCCTTGAGCGCCGCGGCGAGAGCGACCGCCGAGGTGTCCGAGCCGCCGCGACCCAGGGTGGTGACGTTGCCGAACTCGTCGACGCCCTGGAAGCCGGCGACGATCAGGATGGTCCCTTCCTTGATGTCGTTGCGCATCTTGGTGTCGTCGATGTTTTCGATGCGGGCCTTGCTGTAGGCGGTATCGGTGACGATGGGGACCTGGAAGCCCAGGTAGGACTTCGCCTTGTATCCCATCGATTTCAGGCACATCGCCAGCAGGGCGATGGAGACCTGTTCACCCGCCGCAACCAGCACGTCGTATTCGCGGTTGTCCGGGAATTCGCATACCTCGTTGGCGAGCGCCACCAGCTTGTTAGTTTCGCCTGCCATGGCTGATACTACCACCACCATGTCGTTTCCGGCATCGTAGGTTTTTGCCACCCTCTTGGCGACGTTGCGAATCCGTTCGACGGAACCCATCGAGGTGCCGCCGTACTTTTGGACCACCAAAGCCATGTCAGTCCTCCTTGAACTCAACTGTTGATCCGCCTTATCTTCTATCCTCCGGCGGTTGGAACCACCTTTATTAGCAAGAATATACCTGTGGGTCAAAACATTTTTTTACTGAATCCCCTCCAGGACAAGGGAACCGGGCAATTTTTTTGGCAGCCGGACGAGGAGGGGAATAAAAAGCCCCTCCCGACGGGCGGAAGAGGCTTTCGTTGCAGCCGTGACGATGCGGGGCGGATCTATGTAAGCGGTATCACAATCCGGCGTTTGAAGCTGCGCTGCGGCAGCGTGGTCAGGCAGGGAAAAGGGCCTGCAAGATGGCACGGGCCCTCGGCCCGGAAGCCAGGAAGGAGACGGAACGCTCCTCGGTCCCGGCGTGGTCCAGCGACACCGTCAGGGCGTCGCGAGGCATCCCGTCGCCGAGGCGCTCGGCCCACTCCATGACGCAGACGCCGTCCCCGGAAAAGTACTCGTCAAAGCCGAGGTTCTCCACGTCTTCCGGACCGTTCAGGCGGTACAGGTCGAAGTGGTACAGGGGGAGCCGCCCCTCATAGATGTTGAGGATGGTGTAGGTGGGACTCGTCACCGGGGTCCCGGGATCGACATCGAGACCCAGGGCGATTCCCTTGGCGAACTGGGTCTTGCCGGCCCCGAGTTCCCCCACCAGGGCGATGAAGTCCCCCGGCGCCAGCACCGCGCCAAGACGCGACCCGAGTTCGACCGTCTCCTGCCAGCTTCTGGTTGTAACGGACGGCATCGGCACTAACCTATCATGGTCCTGACCATGTCGATGCGCCCGATGATGCCGACCACGCGCCGTCCCTCGACGACCGGCACCGCCTGGATCTTCTTGCTGGTCATGATGTCGGCCACCTCGCTCACCGGCGATTCGGGCCCTACGCTCAGCACCTCCTCGGAGTAGATCTCGCCTACCGTCTGGCCGGTCATCTTCTGCAGTTCCTTCTCGAAGCGCTTGTCGCTTTCCAGGTAGATGACCCAGTCGAATATGGAGACCACGGTCGGTATGTGCAGGTTCTTGTCCTGCTCGATAAGATCGCTCTCGGAGACGATACCGATCAGCTCACCCGCATCGTCCACGACCGGGACGCTGCTGATGCGGCTCTCGGCGAAGAGCTTGGCGAGATCCCTGACCGTGGTGTCGCGGCGCACGGTGATGACGTCTGTGGTCATTATGTCTTTGGCTTTGAGCATGGTCTTTCTCCCTTTGTTGTTTCAGAACATCGTGCAGCCGCAGCTTCAGCGTGACAGGTTGCGAAGCGCCATCGGCAGCCTGTCTTGTACATCGGTGGCGGTAAGCCCCTGGGTGCCGTGGCTCTCCGCCAGGAGGTCGGCCGCATGGCCGTGGATGAAGACTCCCAAGAGGCAGGCGGCGAAGGGGTCGTACCCCTGGCCGACCAGCGCCGCGATCACGCCGGTGAGGACGTCCCCCATCCCGCCGGTGGCCATGCCGGGGTTGCCGCTGCCGTTGATCGCCACCCTGCCGTCGGGCGCCGCGATGATGCTGCGCGCCCCCTTGAGGACCAGGTGCACCCCGAAGCGTGCGGCGAACTCCCGTGCGCAGCCGATCCGGTCGGCCTCGACCTCGGGGACCGTGCAGCCGCAAAGGCGCGCCATCTCGCCCGGGTGCGGCGTGAGGATGGTCACCCGCCCGCGTCGTTTCAGGAGGATCTCCCGGTTCGCCGCCACCGCGTTCAGCCCGTCGGCGTCCATGACGAGCGCTGCGGCGAGGGCGGGAATAAGCGACTGCACCAGGTAAACGGTGGAGGGAGCTGTGCCTAGCCCCGGCCCCAGTGCCACCGCATCCTTGCCGCCGGCCGCGCGAAGCAGTTCGCCCAGGGCGCCCGCCTGGAGGTACTCGACGTTTCCCCTCCCCACCGGGAGCGTCATCGCCTCCGTGCTCTTCACCTCGAGGATCGGGTTCAGGGAAGCAGGGATGGCGAGGGTGACCAGACCGGCGCCGGTGCGCAGGGCGCTGTTGGCAGCCATGGCCGCGGCGCCCGTTTTCCCGGTGCTCCCGGCGACAACGAGGCAGTGACCGTTACTCCCCTTGTGGGCGGCGACGGCGCGGGGACAAAAAAGCCCCCTGGCGCAGTCGAGGTCGACGAACTCGCAACCAGGGGCCTCGGCGACGACCGTGTCGGGCATCCCTATGTCGGCGACGATGAGGCGCCCGCAGAGTTCCGCGCCCGGATGCAGGATGTTCCCGAGCTTCGGGAGCGCGAAGGTGACGGTCATCTCGGCGCGCACCGCACGTCCAAGCACGCGCCCGCTCCCGGCGTCGACGCCGGAGGGGATATCCACCGCGACCACCGGCGCACCGGCCGCGTTGATCATGTCGATGACCTCGCCGTAGACCCCGGTCACCTCGCTCTTCACGCCGGTGCCCAAAAGTGCGTCCACGATGACGGTCGCCTGCCGCAATAGCCCCTCGCGCCCCGCCACCCCCTGCGGCGCGGCGATCACAGTCTCCGGCGCGAGACGCGCCAGGTTCGCCGCCGCATCCCCGGTCACCGCCTCCTTTGCCGCCACAAGAAGCACCGGCGTGTCCCATCCCCTTTCGGCGAGGAGCCTGGCGATCACGAAACCGTCGCCGCCGTTGTTCCCCTTGCCGGCGACGATGAGCGCCGTCCTCCCCTCTCCCGGGCCGAACCTCTCCGTCACGGCATCGGCGCATCCCTTGCCGGCCCGCTCCATCAGGGCAATGCCGGGGACCTGGAACTCCCCTATCGCCCTTTGATCCATGAGCTGCATGACCTGTCCGGTTACCGCCTTCATCTAACGCTCCAGCACCACCATGGCTATGGCGCATCCCGCATCGTGGGAGAGCGACAGGAAACAGCCGCCGAGCCCCGCCTGGTTGAAAAGTTCCTCGGCCCGCCGGTAAAGCTTCAGCTCCGGTTTGCCAAGTGCGTCGTTGACCACTTCCATGTCCTTCCAACTGATACCGTCGCGCAGACCGGTGCCTAGTGCTTTCAGAAAAGCCTCCTTGGCAGCGAAACGCAAGGCATAGTGCTGGGCACCCCGTTTCTTCGCGGAGCAGTAGGCCATTTCTCCAGCTGTGAAAAGCCTTTCGAACAGTGAGTCGTTCCCCTGCTTCAGGAAGTTTTCGAAGCGGGTAATATCTACTATGTCAACGCCTGTGCCGAATATCAAAAAAAAACTCCTTGATCGAACCGATCAGTCGGATCGGTCCGATCTGTCTGATACTATAATCTTTCCCGAGAAACGCACAACCACAAAAAGCATACGCTCACTCAGTCGCCTGTCTTGCCCACTGCAGGCGGGAGTGATTCCCGCCACTGGCGCATCACCCCCGGCAGGTCGAGCGACCAGTCGGAAAGGGCCTGCGCCACCGCTTTCTCCATGGGGACCCGCTCCCCCAGATGCTTCAATACCTGCTGGACCGCGTACCAGCCGTAGCGCGACACCATGAACTGCGTCATGGAGTAGCTCTGCTGGTAGGCGACGGCCGCCTCGCCCCCCGCCATCGAGGTGAAGGAGCCGGAAAGCGTCGAAAGCGGCATCACCGCTTTACCGGCACCAAGGACAGGGGTGTGGCGCGGAGCGAACTCCTTCCATTCCTCGATCTGGGCCAGCCCCTCGTTGAACCAGGTCGGGACGTTGCCGTGGGTCAGCTCGGCGACCAGGACATGGGTGAACTCGTGGAAGATGATCCCCCGCATCTGCGGGGTGAGCTTCGTGGCGCTCCCGACGGGGAGACGGATCTTGCCGTCGTAGAGCCCGCCGGACCAGTCCGGCCCGCCGGTCACGCTGCTGTAATCGCTCTTGGTGTAGAGGAGCACCGGAATCCGCGTGGTGGGGAATACTCCGAGGTCGGCGCCGACCGAGCTGTAGGCCCTCTCCAGGGCGTCCAGCACCTCGGCGGAGAGCCCCGGCGGGAGTTCCGCATCGAAGCTCAGGTCGAACATGGAGCTGAACCCCTTGTCCATCTTCGACTCCACCGGGAGTTCCCGCTCCGCTTTATCCATCAGGGGCGCTACCTTCTTGTTCGCCGGGTCGAGTTCCTTCACCCGCCGCCAGATGGCTATTGCCCCGTTGAGATCTCCCGTGTCGTAGCTGATCTTCCCCAGGTAGAGGAGCGGCTCCGGGTTCTCCCCGGCCGCCTGCAGTTCGGTCCTCGACGCGTCGTAATTCTTGGCGTAGTAAAGCGCGATGCCGCGCATGAGGCCGAGATCCTTCGCATCCGGCGCAAGTTCCCGCGCCAGCGCGAAGTGGGCTGCCGCCTGTTCGTACCGGCTCGACTTCAGCTCACGCTGCCCCACCTGCGCGTAAGCGGTGGCGAGGCTCTTCCGCAGGGCGAGGTCGTAGGGAAAGAGCGAGACAGCCGCCTTGAGCTCGTCCAGCGCCTGCTCGTACTCGCCCCGGTCGATCATTTCCCGGGCCTTTGAGCTGTAGGAGGAGGAATCGCCGCCGTGCGCGGCCGTGACGAAGAGGGCGAGGGTCAGCAGCAGGAGTGCGGCGCGGCGGGGCGTCATGGCCGGTCGGACAGGTCGGACAGGTCGGACAGGTCGGACAGGTCGGACTGGTCGGACTGGTCGGACTGGTCGGACTGGTCGGACGGGTCGGACAGGGCCGGAAGGTCGGACGGCGGCCGGCCTATGGCGTGGCGGATGCTTCCGGCTATGCCGGCGGCGTCGAGCCCGTAGGCGGCCTTCAGCTCGGCCTGCTCGCCCTGCTCGATGTAGCTGTCGGGATAACCGAGACGGAGCACCCGCACGCCGGTCACCTCGCTCTCTTCGAGAAGCTCCAGGATGGCGGTGCCGAATCCTCCCTGGAGGACGTTTTCCTCGACGGTGACCAGGAACCTGCTCCCGGCCAGGGCGAGGATCCGGTCGCGGTCGAGCGGCTTGATGAACCGGGCGTTCAAAACGCTCAGTTCCACCCCCTCGAGGGCGAGGGCAGCTGCCGCCTGCAGGGCGGGCTGCACCATGGTGCCGACCGCTATGATGGCGCCGTCCTTGCCGCCTCTCAACAGCTCCCCGGTCCCCACCGGAATCGGCGCGAGGATCTGGTCCATCGGAACACCGAGCCCGTTTCCCCGCGGGTAGCGGACCGCCGACGGCCCTGGCAACGAAAGCGCCGTCACCAGCATGTGCTGCAGTTCGTTCTCGTCCTTGGGGGCCATGACGGTCAGCCCCGGAAGCTGACGCAGGTACGACAGGTCGAAGACGCCGTGGTGGGTCGGCCCGTCGTTTCCCACCACCCCCGCGCGGTCAACGGCCAGCAGCACCGGGAGATCCTGCAGACAGACGTCGTGGCAGACCTGGTCGAAGCCGCGCTGCAGGAAGGAGGAGTAGAGCGCCACGACCGGACGGAACCCCTCCGCAGCGAGCCCGGCGGCAAAGGTGATGGCATGCTGCTCGGCGATGCCGACGTCGAAGAAGCGGTCGGGGAACTCCTTGGCAAAGGGAGTGAGGCCGGTGCCGTCCGGCATGGCCGCCGTCACCGCCACTATCTTCTCGTTCTCCAGGGCGAGCCTCTTCACGGTCTCGCCGAAGACGGCCGTGTAGGAGGCAGCGCCTCCCTTCCCCTTGAGGACCTTTCCCGTCTGCGGGTCGAAGGGGCCGACGCCGTGAAAGAGCGACGGGTTCGCCTCGGCCGCCGGGTATCCCTTCCCCTTCTTGGTCAGCACGTGGATCAGCACCGCGTCGTCGAAGTTCTTCACCTTCTCCAGGGTCAGCAAAAGCTTAGGGATGTCGTGCCCGTCGATGGGGCCGATGTACTCGAAGCCGAACGCCTCGAACAGCATCCCCGGGGTGAAGAGCCCCTTGAGAGATTCCTCGGCCCTCTTGGCGATCTTCAGCACCGACCTGCCGAACATCGGCAGCCCCTCCAGGAACGCCTCCAGGTCCTTCTTCGCCCGGTGTACGTGCTCGCTGGTGATGGTGCGGGAGAGGAGGTTGGAGAGGGCGCCCACGTTCTCCGAGATGGACATCTCGTTGTCGTTGAGGATCACCACGAGGTCCTTGTTCAATTCCCCCGCGTGGTTCAGCCCCTCCAGGGCGATGCCGCCGGTCATGGAGCCGTCGCCTATCACGGCCAGCACCTTGTTGTGGCGCTTTTTCAGGTCGCGGGCGACGGCGAAGCCGAGGGCGGCCGAGATGGAGGTGGAGGAGTGCCCGACGTCGAAAGAGTCGTGCGGAGACTCGGCCCGCTTGGGAAAGCCGCTGATGCCGCCCAGCTTGCGGAGCGTTCCGAAGTTCTCGTTTCTCCCGGTCAGGAGCTTGTGGGCGTAGGCCTGGTGCCCGACGTCCCAGACGATCTTGTCCAGTGGCGAGTCGAACACCCTGTGCAGGGCGATGGTGAGTTCGACCACCCCGAGACTCGGGGCGAGGTGGCCGCCGTTTGCGGCGCAAGTCTCGATGATGCGTGCGCGCAGCTCGCAGGCCAGTATCTCCAGTTCGCGCAGGGAAAGCGCCTTCAGCTGGCGCGGGTCGATGATTCCATCCAGGATGGAGGGCATTACGATTTCCTTTTGACTATGTACGAAGCGATGGCGCGCAACGGCTCGGCCCGGTCGTCGAAGCTCTCCAGGGCCTGGAGCGCCATGTCCACCAGCTCGCATGCCCGCGCCTTGGACGCCTCCAGCCCGACGAGCGCCGGATAGGTCGCCTTGCCGCGGGCCTGGTCGCTTCCTGCGTCCTTGCCGAGTTCCTCGGTGGTCCCCTCCACGTCCAGGACGTCGTCCGCTATCTGGAAGGCGAGCCCTATCGCCTCCCCGTAGCGGGAAAGAAGCGCCAGCCGCTCTTCGCCGGCTCCCCCGATGATGGCGCCCGCGCGCACCGAGGCGCGGATCAGGGCTCCGGTCTTGTGGGTATGGATGTAAGAGAGGGTCGCCAGGTCTATTTCCTCTTTCCCCTCGCTCTCCATGTCGACCATCTGGCCGCCGACCATGCCCCGGGAGCCGGCAGCGTAGGCGATCTCATGAATGACCCTGAGGCGCGCCGCCGGGTCGATCCCTTCGCCGTCGCCGGCGAGGAGGATGAACGCCTCGGTCAGCAGTGCGTCGCCGGCCAGGATGGCTGTCGCTTCGCCGAACACCTTGTGATTGGTTGGGTTTCCCCTGCGGAAGTCGTCGTCGTCCATGGCGGGGAGGTCGTCGTGGATCAGGGAATAGGTGTGGATCATCTCCATGGCGCACGCCGCCGGCAGGGCCGATTTCACCGTCCCCCCCACCGCCTCGCAGGCCGCCAGGAGGAGCACCGGGCGGACCCTCTTGCCGCCGGCGAATACCGAATAGCGCATGGAGCCGTGCAGGGAGGCCGGCAGTTCACCGCCGGGCGGCAGGAACCGCTCCAGGGCCTGGTCTACCAGCTGGCATCTCTGTTTCAGGTAATCCTTCAGATCCATAGATATTCTCGCTTTGCTCCTACAGGTTGATTTTAGCTGCATTGAAGCAGGCCTGTTCGGCCAACACCTGCACTGGATCCTATTCTTCCTCTTCAAACGGCCTGGTGGTGAAACTCCCGTCTCTTTGCTTGATCAGGAGTTCGACCTTCCGCTCGGCCTCGTTCAACTTCTTGCTGCAGAAGGCGGAGTACTTCACCCCCTCCTCGAACGCCTTGAGGGAATCGTCCAGGGAAAGTTCCCCACCCTCGAGCTTCTTGACGACATCCTCGAGCTTCTTCAGCGCGGTCTCGAACTTCTCGACTGCCATTGGTTATCCTCTTATTTATTGTGTGCGGCGGAGGCGATAGCCCCCATTTATGTTTCCGGTTACCGCGCCCGCCGGCTCCCCTCGCGGCCGTAGCCGGACAAACCCCCGCCCCTCTCCCATCCAGCTCACTCACCCATCATTAAACTCGGGAAAAGTGATCGCTTATTATACCGATCGTGGGGGTGCCGTCAAGGATTCACTCTCCCCGCGGGAGGCGTCCACGGTGCAGAGCGCGGAACCGGAAGCGAAGCGGAGTTCCAGCCTGTCGCCGGGCGCCACCTGGCTGTTGTGCCGCACCACGGAGCGCTCCGGGAGCTTGCG
Organism: Geobacter sp.; assembly: GCA_003490025.1. Classification (GTDB taxonomy): domain Bacteria; phylum Desulfobacterota; class Desulfuromonadia; order Geobacterales; family Geobacteraceae; genus Geomonas. The sequence goes on from DNJC01000112.1 coordinate 63,954, forward strand.
GACGATGCTGTAGCCGCGCGACAGGGTGGCAAGTGGCGAGACGGCGTTGAGGGTCCCGGAGGCAAGTCCCACGCTCTCCGAGGCGCAGGCCAGGCGGCGGATCATGGCGTGGTCCATGCGCAGCGACAGGGTCGCCAGCCGCTCCGCGCTTCGCTCAAGCGTAAGGGCCGGACTCTGCCGGGCGAGCCTTGCCGAAAGGGTGACGATCCTCTCCGAGGCGTCATCAAGAATCAGCCCCGCCTCGCGCACGAGCCTCGCGTCGAGCGAGTCTACCCGCTGGGAGAGGTGGCCGAGGATACGGCTTGGGTCGGTCACGGCCCGCGCCAGCGCCGTCACCAGGGCTCGGGCCCTCTCCAGTCGCCGCAGTTGCGACACGTCGAGCCGGTGCGCCAGGGCTTCCAGCTCCGCCGTCAGCTCGTCCTTGCTCCGGACCACCAGCTCCGCGGCCGCCGACGGAGTGGCGGCCCTGAGGTCGGAGACGAAATCGGCTATGGTGAAGTCGATCTCGTGCCCCACCGCCGAGATGATCGGGACCGCGGAGCGGTGGATGGCGCGAGCCACGACCTCCTCGTTGAAGGCCCACAGGTCCTCGAGAGAGCCGCCGCCGCGCCCGACGATCATCACGTCGACGTTTCCCACCCGGTTCAGATCGTCGATGGCCGAGGCTATCTCGATTGCAGCCCCCTCCCCCTGGACCCGCACCGGCGCGATCAGCAGTTCGACGTTGGCGAAGCGGCGCGACAACACGGTGAGGATGTCCCTGATGGCTGCGCCGGTGGGAGAGGTGACGATGCCGATCTTCCTGGGAAGCTTCGGGATCTCGCTTTTGTGCAGCTCCGAGAAGAGACCCTCCTTGGCAAGCCTCTCCTTTAGCTGGATGAAGGCGAGCTGCAGCCCCCCTATCCCCTGCGGTTCCAGGTAGTCGGCCACCAGTTGGTACTCGCCGCGCGGCTCGAAAAGGGTGAGCCTGCCTCGAAGCAGCACGCGCATCCCGTCCTTGGGGGTGAACTTGATGGAGCGGGCGGCGTTGCGGAACATGACGCAGCGGATCTGGGCGCCGGCATCCTTGAGCGTGAAGTAGCAGTGCCCCGACTGCGGGCAGGCGAGGTTGGAGATCTCCCCCTCGACCCAGACCTGCTCGAAATTCTCCTCCAGCAGGCCGCGCACCAGCGCCGTCAGGGCGCTCACCGTGAGGACGCGCCGCTCCTTGAAAAGTTCCACAAGACCTCCGGATGCAGCTTCTGATGATCTGTCAGGCTCTCTATCGGCGGGTTTTTCACCCATCCCCACCCGGCCCTCCCCTTGAAGGGGAGGGAGCTTCATTGAACCTCGTTCCCAAGCTCCAGCTTGGGAACGCATCTGGGCATTCGATCCAGCATTGAGCCCTAGCACTGTGCCTGAACGCTCTGCCGTTCTATCATGGCGCCCCTCTCACTGTCAAACCGGTTGACCGTCACGCCGGGTCGATGATAGTATGCCCGCCATGAAAAATTACCCTTATGTGATAACTGTTTCCTCCGAAAAAGGGGGGGTGGGCAAGACGACACTGGCGACCAATCTCGCCATCTTCCTGAAGGCTCTCGACGAGAACCTCCCGGTCTCCATCTTCTCCTTTGACAACCATTTCACCATCGACAAGATGTTCTCCATCAAGGGGCAGAAGCTGACCGGCTCCGTCGCCGACCTGCTCCTGGAAACCAAGGCGCGGGACCTGTTGCACACCGGGCAGTACGGGGTGAACTACATCCCCTCCTCGACCTCCCTCCCTGAGTTGCGCGACTCGCTGAAGGGACCGATGGTGCTGGCTCGCCTGCTGGCTATGTCCGAGATCCCCGGGATACTGATCATCGACACCCGCCCGGACCTCGACGTCCTGACCCAGAACGCACTCTACGCCGCCGACCGGGTCCTGGTCCCGATCAAGGACATGGCGAGCATGGACAACTGCCGCAACATCTTCGAACTGTTCGACAAGAGGGGGCTGGACAGAAAGAGCCTCACGCTCATCCCCTGCCTGATCGACGAGCGGATCAAGTTCGAAGGGATGTTCAAGGACCAGAAGACCCTTCTGAAGGCGTTCGCCATCAACCGCGGCTTCCGCTGCTCCGAAACCTTCATATCCAAGAGCCCCAAGGTCGAAAGCCTCAACACGAACCCGGACGGGAAGATCTACCCGATCCTCACCCACGGGCGCGGCACCGACGTCTACGGCCAGTTCACCGCGCTGGGACAGATAGCTCTCAAGGAGTTCTACGAGACCGAGGAGCCGAGGGCGGTTCTGTTCGACAAGTGGCAAAAGGAAGAGAACCAGCGCAAGAAGGAAGAGTACTACGGCAGGATGACCGGACTGAAGAGCGTCTGCCTCGCCTGCGGCAAGGAGCTGGACCAGCAGTCGCAGGTTTCCTACTACTGCGAGAGTTCGGACGGCGCCGCGAGCGGCTTCATGGAAGCGGACTGCTTCACCGGGTTCCTGATCTCCGCCGTCTTCAAGATCGACCGGGAACTCCCGAAAGACGACCCGACCAGGCTGATGATACACCACACGGCGCGGGAGTCCGTCTTCGTGCTCAACCCCGGGGATGGAGAGAGGGCCGGCACCATCGATTTCCACCGTTTCGATCTTGAGGGGAGCGAGCTTCTGAAGAAGAAGTATCCGCTGGCCCGCCTCCCGGAGCGCGACGGTTTCTCGGGGATACTGGAGGGGACCCTGGCAGGGTACGAGGGAGGGCTGCGCGACGCCTTCCTGATGGTTCACCCGGTGAACGGGGAAAACCCCGCGTCGATACTGGTGGATGAGAACTACCGGGAGATGCTCAGGCTGAAGAAGAGGATCGCGGCCCAGCTGTAAAACCTGTTCAACGTTCAATGTTCAATGTTCAAGGTTAACCTCAACCCCATATACAAGAGCCTAGGTGCGGCCTTCAACGTTGAACGTTGAACGCTGAACATTGAACGGTTTTTCAGTTCAAGGCCGCAACCCGCGCGCCTTACTCCGCGGGGCTCGGATACAAGAGCCGCAGTGCGGCCTTCAACGCTGAACCTTGAACGTTGAACCTTGAACGGATTTCAGTTGGTGAGGGCCGAGGCGTGGACGAAGGTTATGCCGCTTGCTGCCAACTCGGGCATGAACCTCTTCAAGGCGCGCAACGTCGCAGGGTGCGGGTGACAGATGGCGATCGCCGCACCCCGCTTCCTCGCTGTTGTTGCCGCCTCGTCCAACTGCTTGCCGATGGCCCCCTCATCCTGCACGTTGTCCAGAAACACCTGCCTGGTCCCGCACTTCAATCCCATTGACCGCGCCGTCTTGTAAGCGACCGATGCAGGCGAGGTCCTGCTGTCCACGAAGAAAACTCCCTTCTCCTTCAACACCTTCAGCACGACTTCCATCTTCTCCGCACTCTGCGTGAACCGCGAGCCCATGTGGTTGTTGGCGCCCTCGGCAAACGGGACGGTCCGGAAATAACCGTTCACCCGGTTGGCGATCTCCTGGTCGTCCATTGCCAGCAGCAGCCCGATCTGCTCCAGGCGCTGCTTAGGATATCCCTCGGGCTCCATCGGCATGTGCACCATCACCTCCGCGCCCGCCTGGTGCGCCGACTCCGCGACGCCCTTGGCGTGGGCGAGGCTCGGTATGATCGAGAACGTTATCGGCTGCTTGATGGAAAGGAGCGTCTGGAGTTCCTGCATGCTGCTTCCCATGTCGTCGACGATGATGGCGAGCTGTCCCGGTCCCTTCTGGCGCGGGACTGTCGCCGGGTGCGGCTTCGCGGCCGGCGGCTCGGCGCTGGAGAGTTGCGGCTGCACGGGAGCCGGGTGCTGCGGGACGGGCAGGCGCGGCGCCGGCTTCGCCTCAGTTTCCACCTTCGCGGGGGGCGCGGGCTTGCGCGTGCGCTCCAGCAGGAAAAAAGCGAGGGCGATCAAAACGGCTACCACGAGGAGTGCGATCAGCGGTTTGCGGCCGCCGGGTGCAGGTTTGCGTCTGTTTACTGCCCTGCCTTTTTTGGCCAATGGAATCTCCGATCAAGGGACGTCCGTCCCTTACTAAGACAACTATGACTGTAGACGATGCATCGCAGTGAGGCGAGACGAAGAAACCAATGAATGAGGGGCCTCAACCGCTTTAATGGGAGATAACATGTTCGGAGGTGTCATTGCAAATGATTTGCTATCACATACGGGGAGGGGAAGAAGTTCGAATAGAATCTGGCGGGATGCTGGAACGTGTACTACAGGAGAGAGATCAGTTCAGCGCATACGGCAACGGGAAATTACCGGCAACTATCCCCGGAACTGTGATGTCTTCATCGAGGCATTCCCACCTAAGGGCAAAACCGTTCAACCTGATCTTGACTTCCTTGAGTTGCTCGTCAGTCGCCTGCGCCAACAGCGGAAAACGGCTGGCAGGGAAGCCTATTATTCTCCCGTCCGTCAATTCGACATAGACGGTGCGATTTTCAGCCCACGCCCTGATAGCTGCCGGCTCAACAACCTCATTTTGAATACCGATGGTAGTCATTGTATTTCTCCAGGAGCATTTGCTTGTTTTGGTATACCAGCCTCTCTATATTCCTTAGCACGAACGGGTTGACGCCCTTGTTACCGGCCAGACGCACCGGTTCGAGCCAGAATTTGCATTCTCCTTCTGGCGTTTCTACATGGACGTGAGGAGGTTCCTTCCCCTCGTCCGAGTAGAAATGGAAACGGTATGTCCCGCTTCTTAGCACAGTGGGCATGAACCACATCCTGATTGCGGCTTTGGACCCCCACGCACTATAGCCGAGGCGTCAAAATCTGTCAATTTCAACGAGTTACAACCCTGTCGAAGCTGGTCATTATAATGGGCGCAATTCATCATTAAAAACATTGATAAAGCCTTGCCGGATGGGGTATAGAAGGTTCAACCTTCGAGCAAAAGGAGTCACCTCGTGGCAATTGAATGGAATCCCACGCTTTCCATCGGCGTTTTAGAAATCGACATCCAGCACAAGATTCTCTTCGAAAAGTTCAATGCCTTTGTCGGCGCATACGAGTCCAACGAGGATCCGGAAGAAGGCATCCGCATGTTCTGGTTTCTCGAGGCGTACGCCATCACACACTTCAAGGACGAAGAGAAATTGATGCAGCAGGTGAACTTCCCCCACTACACCGCCCATCGCCAGAAGCACCTGGCTTTTAACGACGAGGTCGGCAGGTTCAAGGAGCGCCTGAAAGTCGAAGGGCCGAGCCAGAAGCTCTTCGCCTCCATGGCCAGCTTCATTTCCGGGTGGCTCATCGAGCACATCTCCACCATCGACAGGGGAATCGGCAAGTTCGTCGACGAAACCAAGGTAATGTTGTAACCCCCACCGTCACTCCCGGGGACCGGCCCGCCGGCCTCCCCGCCCCCTCTTCTACCCCTTTTGCCCCCCCTTTTCTGTAGCTTTCTTGACATCGGTCATACTTCGCACCGCTACCGGTGCTACTATGGGACTACAGGGCGTGGTGCACATTTGCCGCCTCGCGGCAGCACCTGCCCCAATTCCTGAACGGACCGGTTTTCGCGCCACTGCGCCAGAGCCGTCAAGGGAGCGAATAGATGGAAAAATCAAATGCAGAAACCGTCGGCGCCGTGGTCGCCAGAGATTACCGAAGCGCCGCAGTGTTCGAGAAATTCGGCATCGACTTTTGCTGCGGTGGGAACGTCACCCTCGAAAAGGCATGCCGCGACAGGGGGATAGATCCTAAGGAGCTGCAGCGTGAACTGGACCGGGCGGCGGAGCATCCGCTGGACCGTAGCCAGAACTACGACGCGTGGGAACTGCCGTTCCTGGCGGACTACATAGTGAACACGCACCACTCCTACCTGAAGGAAAACACGCAGACCATCGCGACCTACGCCCACAAGATCGCCCAGGTGCACGGCGCGCACCACCCCGAGGTGATAACGATTTCGGAGATTTTCGACACCATAGCAGCCGACATGGCGGTACATCTGCAAAACGAGGAGGAACAGCTCTTCCCGACCATAAGGAAGCTGGTGGCGATGAAGAAGGAAGACGCCACGTACGACGCCAAGGACGTCGAGAAGCTGAAGGCAACGCTTGCCGTCCTGAACCACGAGCACGACGAGATAGGGGCGGCGATGCACGAGATCCGGCGGCTGGCGAAGAATTACCAGATTCCCGAGGACGTCTGCAACACCTTCATGGTCACCTATCAAAAACTCAGCGAGTTCGAGGATGACCTGCACAAGCATGTCCACCTGGAGAACAACATCCTGTTCCCCAAGGCTTCCAAGCTCTAGAGTCACCGGCCGGAGTCCCGGCCACAGCGTCGCAGGGGGCGGCTCGTCCCGCCCTTCGCCTTCAGCAAAGGAGAAACCATGACAATCGTAGTTACCGTGTTTGCAGCCCTGTGGATAGTTACGGCAGCAGTCTCGCTCTGCCCCTTCAGGCGCTGCGCCTGCCGCGATAAATCCTGAACCGGTCATTTTCCATTAGTTTCAATCTTCCCCATTAGCGAAACTCCCCGCCACAGATCACCTGCGCCCCCTTGAATCAAGGGGGCGTTGACCAAAAAAAGGCGCCAGGCCCTGGGGGGACCTGACGCAAAAAAGAGACCTTGACCTGTTGTTGGTTTTTCCGCCCTGCTGCGACCTTGCCCTGCTGCGACCTTGCCCTGCTGCGACCTTGCCTTGCTGCCTTGCCTTGCTGCCTTGCTGCTACTGCCCGAGACACGCCTTCAGGTCGGCATCGACGCTGCCGATCTGGCCGATGTTGAAGTTGTCCACCAGGAACTGGAGCACGTTGGGCGAAAGGTACGCGGGAAGCGCCGGCCCCAGCTTGATGTTCTTGATCCCCAGGTACAAAAGCGAAAGCAAAATGATGTGGGCCTTCTGCTCGTACCAGGAAAGGATGAAGGAAAGGGGAAGTTCGTTGACGCCACAGTTGAAGGCGCCGGCCAGGGCGAGCGCTATCTGCACGGCCGAATAGGCGTCGTTGCACTGCCCGACATCGAGCAGACGCGGAATGCCGCCGATGTCGCCGAACTCGAGCTTGTTGAACCGGTACTTGCCGCAGGCAAGCGTCAGGATGACGCAGTCCTTGGGCACCTTCTCGGCGAACTCGGTGTAGTAGTTCCTCCCGCTCTTCGCGCCGTCGCAGCCGCCGATCAAGAAGAAATGTTTCAGCGCCCCTCCCTTGACCGCTTCTATCACCTTGTCCGCCACACCCAGAACCGCGTTGTGCCCGAAGCCGGTCAGGATCTCCTGCCCCGGAGCATCCGGCATGTCCGGGCACTCTAGGGCCTTATTGATCACCTCGTCGAAGTGCCACCCCGAGAGGTGCTTGACGCCGGGCCACCCCACCTCGCCCCAGCTGAACAGGCGATCCTGGTAGCTGTCAGCCGGACGCTGGATGCAGTTGGTGTTGAAGATGATGGCGCCCGGGAAGTTCGGGAACTCCTTGGCCTGATCCTGCCAGGCGCCGCCGAAGTTGCCGTACAGGTGCGGGTATTTCTTCAGGCCCGGATAACCGTGGGCCGGGAGCATCTCGCCATGGGTGTAGATGTCGATCCCCTTTCCTTCGGTCTGCTTCAGAAGCTCTTCCAGCATGCGCAGGTCGTGGCCGGAAACGAGGATCGCCTTGTTCTTCCGGGTGCCCAGCTGCACCTTGGTCGGTACCGGGTGCCCGTAGTGCTCCACATGCCCCTCGTTCAGCATCCCCATCACCTTGATGTTCAGCTTGCCGCACTCCATGGCGATGCCGACGAAGTCCATCAGCCCCTTCGAGGTGTCGGTGGTGGCGGCGAGCGCGCTGTGGAAGAAGGCGAAGACCTCCTCGTCGGTCTTGCCCAGGATGAAGGCGTGGTCGGCGTAGGCGGCCATACCCTTCAGGCCGTAGACGATGATCTCGATGGCGGAAAGTATGTCGACATCGGCTTGCTGGGTCTTCACCCCGTGCGCCCGCCCCTGGGCGACCAGTTCCTCGAGCGTGCCGGCTATCACCCAGGCGGCCGGGCCGTCGGTGACGGCCGCGGCCTGCACACCTTTCTCGCGGCAGGCCGTCTCGTACTGCGCCTTGACCTGCTCTTTCAGGTCGTAGCATTTCCTGAGCTTTCCGGCCAGCTGCACCGGGTCGAAATCGACGTTGGTCACGGTGGTGAAAAGCCCTTCGATGAGGAACATGTCCGCTACCTTGTTGCGCACGTCCAGTCCGCGCGCCTTGTCCGCGTAAATGGCGAGCCCCTTCAGACCGTACAGCATGAGGTCCAGCAGGGCGGCAACCTCGGGGTTTTTGCCGCACACACCCACTACATCGCACCCGACTCCCTTGGCGGCCTGCTCACATTGACGGCAAAACATCGGCATAAAAACTTTCCCCCTTTGACTGTTTATCACTGCAGTGTTGTAAAAGTTGATTTACTATAACTACAAACATTGCCATTTCAACCGGTGCAGGAACGGGAAAACATTAAATTTAACTAACAAAACAGAACACGTACCTCTGACAGTCCGGACGCAAGGAGAAACACTAACTATGCCCAAGGATATCAAGCAGCTGTGCAAGTGGGACAAGGATGAAATAAAGGACAACCTGAAGGAGTTGAAGAAAATAGTGGGGATGCCGCGCTTTATCTGCCGGAAGTGCGCACGGGCTGCAAGAAAGGAAGAGTACCTCTGCAAGCCGGAACCGCTTTCGAAGGGGAAGGGAAAAGACGAGGGAGAGCCTTGAGCCGGCAGAACCTCACTCCCTGGAGACCGGGGTTTCATTCAGCCATCGCATCATCACGTTTCCAGCCGGTTGCCGCTTGCGGAACTCGTTCCTCATGACGTCCATCACCTTGCCGACGCGGTCCTCGAACTGCAGCCAATCCTGCTTCATCTCTGAAATCCGGTTGCTTTTGTCCCCGGAATCCGGCTGCAACTCGCTCCACCCCGTCTCAAGGCGCTGCACCACGCTCGTTTGCTGCGTTATGAACCCCTTCAGCACCGCGCAGAAATCGTCGGTGAAATGCAGGCTCTCCTTCTGGTACACCTCCGCGAAGCTCTCACCCGTGCTCCGTATGGTCCTCAGCATCTTCTCCGCCTGTAGCAGTTCCCCGCCGGCAAGCCGTGAGGTGAACTCCTTGCCGACCCGCAACAGGTCTATCAGCAAAGAGTAGAGTTTCGCCAGTGAGTCCGACTTGTTTTCCTGCTGCACGATCTGCTCGCAAAGCCCCTCGCGGAAGATCTGGAGGGCGCGTTCCGCCTCGGACATCATGCTCTCCCGGAACCGCTGGCAGGTCCGCGCCGCGACCTGCTGGATGAAGAAGTTCACGGCCCAGTAGCTGACGGCGATGCATAGAAGAAAGAGCGCCCCTCCTCCCGCATAGTAGAAGATCAGTTCTCTGGTGCTCATGGCGCCTCCTCGCGACCGTATCCGTCTGCGGCAGTTGTTGTCTCCACTACTCCAACGCCAACAAGGAACAAGGTTATCGGGATGACCCTCGCCAGTCAATTAGCATGATCTAATTTAAGAACCGACACCGCCACTCCTTTCCGGACCATCCCGTCCGGCAGTGACTCAAAAAGATCACGTATACCCCTCCCGCGCTTGCTAAACCCGGATAACAACTTAAACTGAAAAGTTGTTATTTCTCCCTCATTGGCCCCTCCTATGACACAGGGCCGTCAATTACTGGAAGAAGTGCCGCTCTAGCAGCCAAAGTCCCTATACCGCGCGATATTGTGTTCTCTTTATGAGTGAAGTCTATGGCCCTGTGCATGACAGCACCGAGGCTGAGAGTTCCAGACATCTCCGGGAGGCCGGCATGAATCAACAGGAAGGCTACGCTGACGACATCGTCAAGGGGTTCATCATCTGGAGCATGGTGTGGGGGCTGGTCGCGGTGCTGGTGGGGGTGCTGATCTCCTTCCAGATCGCGTTCCCGCAGTTGAACCTCCCCCCCTACCTCACCTACGGCAGGCTCCGCCCGATCCACACCAACGCCGGCATCTTCGGCTGGGGGATCGGGAGCTTCATGGCCTTCTTCATCTACATCACCCAGCGCCTCACCAGGACACCCCTCTGGAGCCCGGGGCTGGCGCGGGTGCAGCTCTGGCTCTTCAACGTGGTGATAGCGCTTGCCGCCGTGACGCTCGCCCTCGGCATGAACCGCTCCAAGGAGTACGCCGAACTCGAATGGCCGGTCGCCATCCTGGTGGTGGTGCTCTGGGTCATCTTCTCGGTCAACATCGTGATGACCATCGTGAAGCGCCGCGAGGAGCAGATGTACATCTCGCTCTGGTACATCCTGGCCACGCTGGTGGGCGTCGCGGTCCTCTACCTGGTGAACAACGCGGCTATTCCGGTCTCCCTCACCAAATCCTACTCCGCCTACGCCGGGGCGAACGACGCCAACGTGCAGTGGTGGTACGGCCACAACGCGGTCGCCATGGTGCTCACCACGCCGCCTTTGGCCATCTTCTACTACTTCCTCCCCAAGACGACCGGGGTCCCGATCTACAGCCACCGCATGGGCGTGATCGCCTTCTGGAGCCTCATCTTCATGTACCTCTGGACCGGCGCCCACCATCTCCTCTGGGCTCCTGTCCCGGACTGGGTGCAGACGCTCGCCATGGGCTTCTCCGTGATGCTGATCGCCCCCTCCTGGGCCGCCGTCTTCAACGGCTACTTCTCCATGAACGGCCAGTGGCACCAGATGCGCGACAACTACCTGGTCAAGTTCCTCATCTTCGGCATCACCTTCTACGGGATGCAGACGCTGCAGGGGCCAAGCCAGGCGGTCAGGACCTTCTCCGCCTTCATACACTTCACCGACTGGGTCCCCGGCCACGTCCACATGGGAACGCTCGGCTGGGTGTCGCTGGTGCTCTTCGCCGCCATCTACTACACGGTGCCGAAGGTCTATCAGACCGAGATCTACAGCATCCCGCTCGCGAACCTCCACTTCTGGCTGGCGCTGACCGGGCAGCTGATATTCTCCATCAGCATGTGGATCGCCGGCGTGCAGCAGGCGGCCATGCTGAACGCCACCAACCCCGACGGGAGCCTCCACTACAGCTTCATGGAAACCCTGATCGAACTCTACCCCTACTGGCACATGAGAGCGGCCGGCGGGCTGATCTACCTGGCCGGGCTGGCGTTCTTCCTCTACAACATCTTCAAGACCATCACCGGCGGCAAGGCCCGGGCCGCGGCACAACGAGCCTAGGGGGGAGACATCATGACGATCGAGAAGAAACCGATAATTTTCCTGCTCCTGGCCACCGCCACCATCCTGGTCGGCACCGTCGTCACCATGGTGCTCCCTTTCAGGTGGATCAACGATCCCAAGCTCGCCATCGCCTCGGTGAAGCCGTACACGCCGCTGCAACTTGAAGGGCGCGACATCTACATCCGCGAGGGGTGCAACAACTGCCACACCCAGACGGTCCGCCCGCTCCTCTCGGATACGGAGCGCTACGGCGAGTACTCGAAGAGCGGCGAGTTCGCCTACGACCAGCCGTTTCTCTGGGGCTCCAGGAGAAACGGCCCGGACGTCGCGCGCATCGGCGGCAAGTACCCGGACGCCTGGCACGTCAAACACATGAAGGACCCGCGCTCCATGGTGCCGCGCTCCAACATGCCGGCCTACAAATTCCTTGAGCAGCCGCTCGACACGAGCCTCACCGAGAGGAAGATGAAGGCGCTCAACTTCCCCTACACCCAGGCGCAGATCGCGGAGCTGTCGGGGAAGACCGAACTGGACGCCATGGTCGCCTACCTGCAGAAGCTCGGCAACGACATCCCCTGGAGAAAGACAGGGAAGGCGGAGGTGCTGGGAGAGTTGAAGAACCCGTTCCAGGACAACGCCGCGGTGCTCCCCGAGGGCAAGAAACTCTACCTCGAGCACTGCGCCCAATGCCACGGCAAGGACCTGGAGGGGGAGGTCGGCCCGAGCCTGAAGGACCTGGACAAGCCGGACGCCGTCGTCTTCGGCATCGTCTACAGCGGCATACCGGCAGGGAGCATGCCCGCCTTCGGCGACAGCCTCGGCAAGGAGCGGACCTGGAAGGTGGTCACTTTCCTGAAGTCCGAGCACAGGCGCTGATATGGATGCGGCGAGTGTCTACTACCTCGGCGTCACCGTCATCCTCTTCCTCGTCTTCGCCGCCATCGTGGCGCGCGTCTACAGCGGCAAACGGAAGGCGAAGGGGGAGGAGCCCAAGTACCGGATGATGGAAGACGAAAAGCCACACGAAGCCAATGGCAAAGGAGGACGCGATGTCCGACGAAAATAAGGAATACGACGGCATACGGTACCGTGCCGAGAAAAGCTCCCCCCTCGTCTTCAGAATCCTCTTCTTTGGGCTCATCACCTGGGGCGTGATCTTCATGGGGTACTACCTTTTCAGCGGCTGGAGTTCCCACGCGGAATACGCCGGGATAAAGAAGGCGAAGGAGGCGCGCCTTGCCGCGCAGAAGGAAGGGCAAAGCGAGCAGAAGGCGATCAGCACCCACGAGGAGATCAGGAGCACCAATCTCATCGACGAGGGGAAGAAGGAGTTCGCCTCGCGCTGTGCCTCGTGTCACGGTGAGAACGCCAAGGGGGGGATAGGCCCCGACCTGACCCGCAAGGAGTACAAGTACGGCAAGACGGCGCCGCAGGTGACCAGCAGCATAGTGGACGGCCGCCCGGGCGGGATGCCGGGCTTCAAGAACGACCTGTCCGGAGACAAGGTACAGGGGCTCGTGCAATACCTGCTGTCGCTTTGAGCCGGCGCTACACCAGGGCGCGGATAGCCCCCTGGCGCAAGAGGGTCCAGTGGCTCTCAACCCTGTGCCTTCTGGTGATTCCCTTCCTGCGGGTGGGGGGAGAGTCGCTGCTGCGCCTGGACGCCGGGAGCAGGACCCTCTTCTTCTTCGGCGCGTCGCTGAGGATCGAGGAGTTCTACCTGCTCCTCATAGTGGTGCTGATCTTCGTCTTCGGATTTCTTTTCGTCACCATGCTCTTTGGCAGGGTCTGGTGCGGCTGGCTCTGCCCGCAGACCACCCTGGCGGACCTTGCGGACTGGTTCGATTCGCGGCTCAAGAAGGCGGGACCCGCCCCGGTACGGGCGGCAGCACGGCAGATCCTCTACGCGGCGGTATCGGCCCTGGTCGCCTGCAACATGGTCTGGTATTTCATCGAGCCGAGGGAGTTCTTTGACAGGCTCTTCTCGGGAGAGATAGGGACGATGGCGGGGATATCGCTTCTGGGCACCTTCCTGCTGGTCTACTTCGACCTCGCCCTGGTGCGGCGCACCTTCTGCAAGACCGTCTGTCCCTACGGGCGCATCCAGTTGATGACCATGGAGCGCGGGACGCTGACGCTGGAGTTCGATCCGGACCTGAAGGAAAAGTGCCTGCGCTGCGGGGCGTGCGTCAGGGCCTGCCCCACCGGGATCGACATCCGCAACGGGTTGCAGATCGAGTGCATCAACTGCGGGCGCTGTCTCGACGCCTGCCGGGACGTCATGGAGCCGGGCGGGCTCGGAGGGTTGATCCACTACACCTTCGGCAGGACGGCTCCCGGCGAGCCCCGGCCGGTGAACCGCAAGGCGCTGCTGATGGCCGGGGTCATCCTGCTCCTCGTGAGCCTTCTGGTTGCTGGGGTGGCGACCCGCAAGGAGGCGACCCTCAAGGTGCAGCGGGCGGCGAATGCCCAGGTGAGGAAGCTTCCCGACGGCTCCCTGGTCAACTTCTACATCGCCTATGTCGAGAACCGCGGCACCTCCCCGGCCGTCTTTTCGCTGGAAGTGGGCCAGGCGCCGGGGGAATCGGCCCAGTTGATCGGCCCGGTGCGGGATCTGAAGGTGGCGGCGAACGCGAACCGCAAGGTCGACCTGGTGCTGAAGCTGAAGCCCGCGCCGGCTGCGGGGCGCACGATGGAACTCCGGCTCGTCGCCGGCGGCAAGGTGGTGGCGGTGAGCCCGCTGCCGGTCGCCGTTGAGTGACCGGACGCGTTTCCAAGCTGAAGCGTGGAGCTTGGGAACGAGAGAAGAGCCCTCGCCCTCCGGGAGAGGGCGGCCGAAGGCCGGGTGAGGGCGGTGCCACGAAGCGAGGTGTCGCAGACGGCAACGCCCTCACCCCGTCCCTCTCCCGGAGGGCGAGGGGGAGTAGGACAAGGTAGATTATAGTTTGGAGGAAGTTTACATGCCGTCATCCACCAAAAGCACCGGCCGCAGCTACAAGATCGCCCTCTCGCTCATGTTCGGGATCTTCCTCCTCGGCATGGCGGCGACGCTGCTCCTTTCCACCCGCCGCGGCAGCCGCGTGGTCGACGCCGAGTACTACAATAACGGCCTGCACTACGGCCAGACCGGAAGCGGCGCCAGGAACCCCGGCCTCGGCTGGTCCCTCTCCGCATCGATCCAGGGAAGCGATCTGCTGGTAAAGGTGAACGACGAGCAGGGCGCGCCGGTAGCGGGGGGAAAGCTCTTCTTCCAGCCGGGGCGCAGCGCAACCGTGAGAAACGAAGCGGTGACGCTCTCGGAATCGTCCCCCGGCATCTTCCGCGCCCCGCGTCCCGCCGCGGCCGAAGGGGACCTGCAGGGGACCCTCCTTTTCAGCAGGGGCGAGGCGAGCGCCAGCCAAAGGGTGGTGTTCTTCTATTGAAACAGGCACTTTCCCCATGTTTCCACTGCGGAGCCGACATCCCCCCCGGGGGGTTGGTTGAAGAACGCTCCGGCGATACGACCGTCGGCTTTTGCTGCCGCGGCTGCCACGGCGCCTACCTCCTCATCAGCGGCGCGGGGCTTGCCGATTTCTACCGGCGACGCGAGTGGCAGGAGAGCGGCCTGGCGCCCCAGGCATTCCAGGGGGGCTACCACGACAGCTACCTCGCCCGCTTCGTCTATCCCGCCGACTCCGGGAGCGCCATCGACATCATCATCGACGGCATCCGCTGCGCCTCCTGCGTCTGGCTGAACGAGAAGATCATCGCCTCTCTCCCCGGAGTGCTCGACGCCCGGGTCAACTACGCCACCGGCCGCGCCCGCGTCATCTTCGACCCCGAACTCACCTCTCCCGCCGCCATCTTCACCCGCATCGACCGGGTCGGCTATGCGCCACGCCCCTACACGGAAAGCGCCGCGAAGGAGGTGAACCGGCGCGAGCAGAAGGATCTCCTGTACCGGTTCGGGACGGCGATCTTTCTCACCATGCAGCTCATGGCCTATTCCTTCGCCCTCTACGCCGGCTATTTCCAGGGGATCGACGCGGTCATGAAGGGGTACCTGCAACTCTTCTCGCTGCTGGTCACCACCCCGGTCGTCTTCTACTGCGGCTGGCCCTTCCTCTCGGGCGCCTGGCGCGCCATGGTCAACCGGGCGCCGAGCATGGAACTGCTGATCTCGATCGGCGCCCTCTCCTCCTACGCCTACAGCGTCTACGCCACCTTTGCCGGCGGGGAGGTGTACTTCGAGACGGCGGCGATGATCGTCACCCTGATCCTGGCCGGAAGGCTCCTGGAGAACGCGGCGAAAAGACAGGCGGCTGGAGGGGTGGAACGGCTCCTGGGCCTTTGCCCGCAGCAGGCGCAACGTTTCTGCGGCGACGATCTGGAGCGCGTCGACCCGGCGGAGCTTCGCCCCGGCGACCTGATCCTGGTTTCCCCGGGCGAGCGGTTCCCGGCGGACGGCAGGATCGAGGAGGGAAGCACCGACATCGACGAGTCGGCCGCGACCGGAGAGGCGCTGCCGCTCTTCAAAAGGGCGGGGGACGCGGTTATCGCCGGGAGCAGCAACCTGACCGGCGCGGTCCGGGTGCGGTGCGAGAGGGAGGTGTCGGACAGCTTCATCGCGCGGGTGGCGCGCCTCGTGGAGGAGGCCCAGAGCCGCCGGGCGCCGATCCAGGGGGTCGCCGACCGGGTCAGCGCCTTCTTCGTCCCGACGGTCCTCGTCACGTCGCTCGCCACCTTCTGCTGGCACTACCTTGCCGGGACCCCGTTCGGCGAGAGCCTCATGATCGCTCTCGCCGTGGTGGTCATCGCCTGCCCCTGCGCCCTGGGCCTGGCGACCCCGACGGCGATTCTGGCCGGGACCGGGGCCGCGGCATCGATGGGGGTGATCTTCAAGGGGGGCGACATCCTGGAGCGCCTGAGCCGTGTCAGGGTCGCCGTCTTCGACAAGACCGGGACCCTCACCTGCGGCAGGCCGATCCTCTTCGACATCCAGGCCGAGCCCGAAATCACCCCCCGGGAAATGATCGCCATCGCAGCCTCCGTGGAGCGGGGTTCGCTCCACCCGCTAGCCAAGGCGATACGCGACTACGCCGACGCCCACGGCATCGTCCATCCCGCCGGGACCGAGCTGAAGGCGGTGCCGGGAGGCGGGGTGACCGGGAGGGTGAACGGGGAGGAGGTGGCGCTGGGGAGCGTCTCCTTCATGGAGCGGTTGGGAGTCGCCGGGGTGCCGCGCGCGGGAGAGCCCGCGGACGGCCGCATGGCCGTCTGCGTCGCCCGGCAGGGGCGCTACTGCGGCACGTTGATCCTGAAGGACCGGATGCGCGACGACGCTCCCTGTCTCGCCTCCTACTTCAACCGCAGCGGCGTCCTCACCCTGCTCCTTACCGGCGATCTCCAGGGATCGGCCGAAAAGGTGGCGGCCGCGGCCGGGATCGGGATGGGAATCGGCGGTCTGTCGCCGGCGGACAAGGCGGCACAGATCAACCGGCTGCGCCGTGAGGGGGCGACGGTATTGATGGTGGGTGACGGCATCAACGACGCCCCGGCCCTGTCGGCGGCCGACGTCGGCTGCGCCGTGGCGGGAGGCACCGACATCGCCATCGAGACCTCCGACCTGGTGCTGGCGAAGCCGGACCTGGTGCGCCTGCAAAAGGCCCACCTGATCGCGCTCCGGACCATGGCCGTGGTTAAGCAGAACCTGGTCTGGGCCTTTCTCTACAACGCCATCGGCATCCCGCTCGCCATGACCGGCAGGCTCACCCCGGTGTACGCCGCTGCCGCCATGGCGCTCAGCTCGGTATGCGTGGTGGGGAACTCCCTCAGGCTGATGAGGAGGACCTGTGACTAGCTCCCTCATCGCACTGATGTTTCTGTCGCTGTTTCTTGGCTTCGGCTGCTGGCTGGTTTTTCTGTGGGCGGTGAGGAAGGGGGAGTTCAGCGACATCGAGCGCCCCAAGCACCGGATGCTGGAGGAAGATGAACCTGATAAACCGAAGGATAAAGGGGCTGGGGGCTAGGGGCTGGGGGCTGGGGGCGACTTACGATGCTGCAAATATGGTTCGCATTTCTTGCCGGGCTGGCCGGCGGTTTCCACTGCGTCGGCATGTGCGGCGGCGTCGTGGCGGCTCTCTCCATCAGGGAGTGCGACTCATCACTGCGGCCAAAGCTGCAGGCGCAGCTATGCTACAACTTCGGCAGGGTCCTCACCTACACGTCTCTGGGAGCGGTCGCCGGCCTGATCGGCTCCTCGCTCGACCTGATCGCGCTCAAGTCGACCTCCCGCTGGTTCCTGGTCGGGGCCTACGTCCTGGTGGTCATTGTGGGCGCAGCGACGGCGCTGGGGCTCTCGAAGCTGAATATATCCTCCCTCGACGGGCGGGGCGCCCGTCTGCTCGCCTCGCCGCTCAGACGCGCCGCATCCATCCCCTCCCCCCTGGCTCGCCTCACCCTCGGCATGATGCTCGGCCTCATCCCCTGCGGTCTGGTGTACGCCCCGCTGATAGCCGCAGCGGCAAGCGGCAGCATGCTCCGCGGTGCGGCCACCATGGCAGCTCTCGGCCTCGGCACCATCCCGGTCCTCCTCGTCTTCGGGACGGCGTCCAGCGCGCTATCCGGCAGATTGCGAAACGGCATGCAGCGTCTGGCCGGTGTGGCCGTTGCTCTCATGGGCGCCGCTGGCCTCTGGCGCGCCCTGGGGAGCTGAAACAGCGTCGTCGCCATCTTCACAGGCGACGGAGGTCACCCGGTTCCTGCCGTTGGCCTTCGAGAGGTACAGCGCCTGGTCCGCCTCCCGTATGAACCACTCGGCGTCGAGTCCGTGGGTCATCATCCCCCCCACCACGCCGACGCTGACAGTCACCACCCCCTCCTCCGACCCCGCATGCGGGAGCGCCAGGTCAGCCAACAGCTTCCTGAGCCTTTCCGCCTGTTGAGCCCCCGTCGCCGCGTCGGTGTCCGGCAGGATCACCGCGAACTCCTCGCCGCCGTAACGGGCCGGAAGCTCCCCCGCCCGCTTGAAACTCTCCCGCAACAGCGCGCCGAGGAGCTGCAGGCACTTGTCGCCGGCGAGATGGCCGTAGAGGTCGTTGTACTTCTTGAAATGATCGACATCGCAGATGATGAGCGACAGGGCGCGTCCGTTGCGCATGGCCCGCTTTATCTCACTCTGCAGCACCTCGTTGAACTGCCGCCGGTTGGCGATTCCGGTCAGCCCGTCCTCCCGGGCAAGGATCTCCAGCTCCCGGTTCTTCTCCTCTAGCTTGGCGGTCAGCTCTTCCAGCAGGTCCGTGCTCCGCTTGAGTTTCAGGTGGTTCCTCACCCGCGCCAGCACGATCGAGGGGGTGATCGGCTTGGTGACGTAGTCGATCGCGCCGCACAGCAGCCCCTTGGCCTCGTCCTCCTCGTTCACCATTGCCGTCACGAAAATTACCGGTATCTTCGCCGTCGCCGGATCCGCTTTCAGGACGGCGCAGACCTCGTAACCGTCCATTCCCGGCATCATGATGTCCAGGAGGATCAGGTCGGGCGCCTGCTCGCGCACCATGCGGATCCCGTCTTTGCCGTTCTTGGCGAAGAGGATGTCGTATTCCTTCTTGAGGATCTTGTAGAGGATCTCGATGTTGGCCGGTGTGTCGTCCACGATGAGGATCTTCTGACGCCTTTCTTCCGCCTCGGTTCCGTTGCTCATGACGATATCTCCAGGTTTTCCATGATCTGGTCCAGGATCGAGCCGGCGTCGCCGAAATCCAGTGACTGCAGCGTTGCATCGAGCCGGTTTGCCAGGTCCCCCGTCAAAAGGGGTCTCAGTTTCTCCCAAACGCCCAGGGCGTCCATGTTCTGAACGTTAAGCAGGCGCATCAGGGTCCGGGACAGGGCAGCGACCTGCTCCAGGTCTTCGCACTCGGCCTCCACACCCTCCTTGCAAATCCGCTCCTGGGCCTCCTCGATAAGGTAGTCCCGCTCCAGGAGCCTTATCGAATCGAGCACCTCGTCCAGCTTTTCCGCAAAGTTCTGCAGAGTCTGGTGCACCATGCCGGCGTCGCCACCCTGCATCGCTATCTCGAGGGACGCCGCTGCGCTGCTCAGCCTGGTCGCCCCCAGGTTCCCTCCGGTCCCCTTGATCGTGTGGATGATGCGCCGGGCGACCTGGAGTTCTCCCGCGGCCGCCGCCTCCCCAAGCTGCCCCAGCACCCCCTCCGTCTCCTTCCGGAACGTGCTCAAGAGCCTGATCAGAAGCTGCGCACCGATCACCGCCGCCATACCCCGTTTCAGGTCGAGCCCGGGGAGCTGATCGGGAAGCCCCGGGTCCTCGCTCCACCCCTCCGGCTCGACAGGCGCCTCCGGAGGGGCCGCCAGGGGACCCGCCCAGCGCCTGAGCGTCGCCAGCAGCTGGGGGACGTCGATCGGCTTGTTCACCTGGTCGTTCATGCCAGCTTCCATGCAGACCCTGCGCTCCCGGTCCAGGACGCTCGCCGTCATGGCGATGATGGGGAGGCGATCCAGGGCGGAATCGAGGCGGATGCGCCGGGTCGCCTCCAGCCCGTCCATGACCGGCATGTGCACGTCCATGAGGACGGCGTGATAGAACGCTCCCGGAGCGTGCACCATCGCCAGCGCCTCCGCGCCGTTTCGCGCCAGGTCGACCCTCACCCCGTTTCGCTCCAGGATCAGCTTGGCGACCTCCTGGTTTATCTGGTTGTCCTCAACCAGGAGGACCCGCATGCCGGGGAGTCCCTGTTGCACTGTTCCGTCATCGGCCGGCGGCAGAGAGGCGTGCGGAGCCTCCTTGGCCCCCTCGGCCGGCCGCGGGAAATGGGCGATGAAGCTGAAGGTGCTCCCCTGCCCGGGCTCGCTCACCACCCAGAACTCGCCCTTCATGAGCTGCACCAGCTCGCTGCTGATGGCAAGCCCCAGGCCCGTCCCGCCGTACCTGCGGGTCGTCGAGCTGTCCGCCTGGGTGAAGGGAGAGAAGAGCCCCTCCCGCTGCTCCTCGGTCATGCCGATGCCGCTGTCCGCCACGGAGAAGCGAAGCGTCACCTCGCTTTCGTCCTGGGCCGCGAGTTCCACTTCCACCGTCACCTTTCCCTTCTCGGTGAACTTGATGGCGTTGCTGGTCAGGTTCAAGAGAACCTGCCCCAGGCGCAGCGGATCCCCCAGGAGAAGTTCCGGAACCTGATCCCCCTCCCTTACCTCCAGCTCGATGTTCTTCTCGCGGATGGTGGCCGAGGCGACCACCTGCAGGTCGGCGAGAACCGAAGCGATCCGGAAAGGGGTCTGCTCCAGTTGCAGCTTCCCCGCCTCTATCTTGGAGAAATCGAGGATGTCGTTGATCACGTGCAGCAGGACGCTGGAGGCGGTCTGCGCCTTGTCGAGGTACCCCTTCTGCTCCTCGGTCAGTTCGCTTTGCTGCAGCAGGTAGAGCATGCCGAGGGCGGCGTTCATCGGGGTGCGGATCTCGTGGCTCATGTTGGCGAGAAACTCGCTCTTGGCGCGCGTCGCCGCCTCGGCGGCCTTGGTGGCGCGTCGCAGTTCCTCCTCCGCGCGCTTTCGCTCCGTGATGTCGAAGAAGGTCACCACGCCGCCGACCAGCTCCCCTTCCACCCACTGCGGGTAGGACCAGTATTCGACGGCAAAGGAAGTGCCGTCGGCGCGCCAGAAGTACTGGTCGTCGTGGTGCAGACCTTCCGCGCCGTCGAGCACCCGGTACAGCGGGCACTCCTGGACGGGGTTCGGCCTGCCGTCCGGATTGCTGTGGTGGATCATCAGGTGCATGTTCTTCCCCAGGAACTGGTCGGTGCTGTCGTACCCGAGAAGCCTCGCGCAGGCGTTGTTCGCGAAGGTGCAGTTTCCCAGCAGGTCCATGCCGAAGATCGCCTCGGCGGTCGATTCCAGCAGCAGCCTGATCCTCTCGTCGCTCCTGATCAGCGCCTCCTCGGCCCTTTTACGCTGGCTGATGTCCTCCTTTACCGCCACGAAGTTTCGGATCTCTCCGGAGCCGCTCTTCACCGGGGAGATGGAGACGCTGTCCCAGTAGAGTTCCCCGTTTTTCCTCCTGTTCCGTATCTCGCCGCGCCACTCGCTCCCCGAGAGGATGGTCTCCCAGAGCCGCGCGAAGAACTCCGGCGGGTGGCAGCCGGAATTGACCAGTGAGGCATTCTTCCCGACCGCCTCCTCCCCCAGATAGCCGGTCACCCTGGTGAAGTTCGGGTTCACGTACTCGATGACCCCCTCCCGGTCGGTGATCATCACGGTGACGGGGGCCTGGTCTATGGCGAGGGAAAGCTCGCGGGCCGCCTCCCTCTGGCAGTCCACCTCCTCCATCATCCTGTTGAACGCGCGGGCAAGGATCCCTATCTCGTCGCCGGAATGGATCGGAACCGGCGTCAGCTCCAGATCTTTTTCGGTGATCCCGTCGACGTGCTTTATGAAGGTGGAGAGGGGGCTGGTCAGGCGACGCATGAAGAGATGGCTGATGAAGACCGAGATGCAGACCGCGATCAGAAGGCCGACCACCATCAGCAGCTGGGCCTCGCGCACCGGGGCATAAGCCTCCGATTGGGGGAAGTTCGCAGCCAGTATCCAGCCCATGGTTTTCAGGCGCTTCAAGGAACTGAGCGTCGCCATGCCGCGGGTGGTCACCGTCTCCCCGGTCCCCTCGAACCCCTTGATCCCCTTGTCGAACAGGGGGTTGACGCCGGGGGGGACGTCCCGCTTCAGGATCCTCCCGCGGTCCGGATGCACGATCATGGTCCGGTCGCTGTTGTAGAGGTAGAGGTACCCTTTCTTGCCGAGCCGCAGCGAGCCGAGTTTGCCCAGGTAGTTGTCCTTCAAGAGGTCGATCATCCCCCCGATCAGGCCGAGGAGTTCCCCCTCGGCATCGTATATCGGGACGATGAAGGCGACGATGGGGTGCCGGTGCTGCTGCGTCGAGTAAAAGGGCTGGGATACCACAGGCTTCCGGGTGCGGACGGCGTCGCGGTAATAGTCACGGAAGGAGTAGTCCTTTCCTATCAGCCCGGGCTCAAGCGGCGTGACGCCGAGGAGCTTCCCCTTGGCGTTGAAGAGGAAGAGGCCGCTGTCGAAAACGGCCAGGGTGTCACGACGCTCCTGCACGAATCGCTGGGCGTGGAGCGGCCCCTCGAGGACCTCGGGGGTGACCGTGGCGGCCAGTGCTTCGAGCTGCTCCCGGGTGGACCGGATCTTCGTGTCGATTTCGTCGGCCATCGACGAAACCATGGTGAACTGCTGGCCGGAGACGGTGGCTCTGAACTCCCTTTCCAGGTACCAGGAGGTGAAAACCGTCGCCAAGGAAAGCAACAGGGCCACGAGCAGCGAGACCATGAGGCTCATCTTCGTGGTAAGGCTCATTTTGCCCATTGCATACCAGTCCTCCCAGTCCCCGGCAGCGTCCGGGTCTCGGCACGGCGCGGAAGGGGGAATTCGCAGCAGCAGCTACGTTTTCCTTTTCGGAGCGGGGAGAGCAATCTTTAATGATTGTTTTGGAAGACTCAATTAATTAGAAATAGGAGGAACGAGGCGGGGAAGCGGGGTTTCCGCGTTGGAAGAGGCGACAGCGACAGCACTGCACCTGAAACTGGCTCAGCTAGGGGCGCGAGGAGCGTATCGCCAGCTGTATCTTATCCATGAGGCTCATGAAATCGAACGGTTTCCGTATGAACAGGATCCCCTGTTCCGGCGCGTCGTGAGTGGCGACGTCGGCCGAGTACCCTGACATGTAGAGTACCCCCGTACCCGGGGAGATTTCCCTGATGGCCCTGGAGAGTTCCACGGATTTCCACTCCGGCAGGACGGTCTCGGCCACGAGGCAGTCGATCCCGCCTTTGCAGGTATGCAGGATCTCCAGCGCCTGGGGATGCGACTCGGCCACCAGCACCTGGTACCCTGCCTTCTCCAGCATCAGCTGCACCATGCGCCGGACGCTCCCCTCGTTCTCGACGAGCAGCACGCACCCGGTCCGGGAAAACTCCGTCGGCAGAGGCAGGGGGAGTTCCTTCTGCTCCGCGATCCTCGGGAAGTAGAGGGTGAAGGTGGAGCCCTGTCCCGGCTCGCTGTGAAGCTGCACCGCGCCGCCGTTCTGGTTCATGATGCCGTACACGGTGGAAAGCCCCAGACCGGTCCTCAAGCCGATCCCCTTGGTGGTGAAGAAGGGCTCGAAGACCTTTTTCTGCAGTTCGCTGTCCATGCCGACGCCGGTGTCGCGCACCGACACCATGACGTACTCGCCCGGGGCCGGTTCGGCATCGACCCTGTAACCTCCCCGACAGATGGTGACGTTCTTGGTTTCGATGCTTATGGTGCCACCCTGCGGCATGGCATCGCAGGAGTTCAGCACCAGGTTCGTGATCACCTGGTTCACCTGGACCGGGTCCATCAGCACCGGCCAGATCCCCTGCGCCAGGGAGAGATCGAGCTGGATCTGGGGTACTATCGCCTGCAACAGCGACCTCTGGGCCTGCAGGATCAACCGGTTCAGGTCCACTCTGCAGGGGGTGATCAGTTCATTCGAGGAGAAGGTGAGAAGCTGGTGGGTCACGTCCCGGGAATGCTCGGCAGCCTTCACGATCTCCGACAGGTACTCGTGGAACTTCTCCGTGCCGACCTGGACCAGCCTGGAGAGTTCGGCATAGCCCAGTATGACGCTCAGCTTGTTGTTGAAATCGTGGGCCACGCCGCCGGCCAGTCGCCCGATCGCCTCCATCTTCTGGGCCTGCAGCAGTTGTCCCTCGAGGAATCGCTGCTCCGTTATGTCGCGGTTCAGGCCGACCATGCGCAGCGGGTTCCCCACGTCGTCGCGCAGGACCATGGCGTCCCCCCTGACGACCACGACCCTGCCGTCTGGGCGCAGCACCCGGAACTCCTGCGTGTGGTAATCCTCTTCACCCTTAAGCGCCGACTCTATCCCAATCCGGACCCGCTCCCGGTCCTCCTCGTGTACGGTGCCGAGCCAGTTCTCGAAGCTGCGGTCGAAGGTCTCCCGGCTGACGCCGTACAGCTCGAACATCCGGTCGTTCCATTCCAACCATCCTTGCCGGACGTTCCACTCCCAGACCCCGAGCCCGCCCGATTTTGCCGCCAGTTCCAGCCTCATTTTAGTTTCGGTTATCGAGTCGATGGCCCCCTTCAGTGCGGTGATGTCCTGGCAATAGGCCAGGGCGTGGCCGTTGTCCAGCAGGACCGCCCGCAGCGACACCCAGACCTGCTCCCCGGAACTCTTGATAAGACGTGCCTCCATTTCCAGGCGCCCGGTCTCCCGCAAAAGTGAAAGATCGCGTAGCAGCGCAGCGTGGTCCTCTATGGGGTGCACCTCGAGGATGTTCATCCGGGAGAGGGTGTCGGCGGGGTAGCCGAGGAGCCGGGTGGCCGCATCGTTGAAGTCCACGTACCGCCCGTCCCGGTCCACCACGAAGACCGCCACCGGGGAGTTTTCCACGTAGCAGCGAAACCTCGCCTCGCTCTCCTGCAGTGCAGCCGCGGCCTTCTCCCGCTCGGCCGCAAGCTTAATCCGGGTCTCAGCCAGGCTTGAGCTCCGTTGTGCCCGGCGTGTCAGCTCGGACAGCCACGACACCGACACTCCGCTGAACAGGAAGATGAGAAGGCCCAGCCAGTCGATCTGGTCCCGGACGTGGATCTGGCCGGTCGGTTCCATGAGGAAGTAGGCGACGAAGCATGCGGAGAGGACGGTGGAGATGACGCCGGCGCAGAGCCCGCCGCAGAGGCTCGCGATGATCACCGCAGGGAAGAAGGTGATGTAGGGGATCCTGGCGCCGAACGGCTCCAGGAAGAACAGGCGCAAAGCTGCGGCGGCCGCGAAGACGACGAGCCCCACGACGAGGGATAACCACGGATTACGATTTTGCAGCATGCGGAGCATGGCCTGCGCCTTTCCACTGCCTCAAGGCAGTACCACCAGACTACCTGGACCTGTTCATCAGGCGTGCCAAGGGAGGGAAAGGCTAACTAGGCGAAAGGGTTCGA
This sequence comes from Geobacter sp., assembly GCA_003490025.1. Lineage (GTDB taxonomy): Bacteria > Desulfobacterota > Desulfuromonadia > Geobacterales > Geobacteraceae > Geomonas. The sequence goes on from DNJC01000112.1 coordinate 89,136, forward strand.
GAGAGACACGGTGGACCGAAATAGCAGGCGCGAAAATGTGCAAACATTGAACAGCAACCGGTTCGGGTCATGAACAGCGTCAGGAACAGTGACGAAATCCACATAGCCGACATTGTCCTGGGGGCCATCCAGGCTTCCCCCGGTCAAGCGGGTGATGGCAAGCGAGCAGGTGAAGTCCCGCTACCTCGAGCGCATCCTGGCCAACGTCGACGTCACCGACTTCTCGAAATTCGAATGAAGGGGCGTCTTGCGTTTTGCCACTACATTCGGCGGGTCTGCGGGGGGGAATGGGTGAGGCGGCTAGGTGTAAAAAAAGGGTGAGGCGCGGGCCGAAAACGCTGTAGATAAAATGCCGACGTTGCTGTACTGTGCTTCGACCTACGTTATTGGGTTGAGTGCAAGTAACGGCTCATGCAGCCCGAAGCAAAAAGTCCACGTGCACCGAGTCATAAGGAAATACTATCTGGCCCTTCTCTGTTTTTTGCAGCAGCCCCGCGCTAAGAAGCGCGTGCACATCACCGTGAACCGCTTTGACATCCCTCACGACACGACGTGCCGCCTCTCGTATAGTCATAGGTCCTGCCCCCGTCATCACCTTGAGCAGTTCCCAACGTTTACCGGAAATCACCTTGAACAACAGTTCCGGCGAATCGAAGCTGATGAACTCCCCTTGCTGTTCTCCCTCAAACGCACGCAGAAACCTTTTATTGAGTTCTTCTTGGGACGAAACTTCTAAAGTCACCGTATTCATCTCATGGCCTCCAATTGTTGACCTCGTACCAGAAATCGTCCAGCAGGGCTTGTGGGGAACCTAACAACAGACCGAAGTGTTGTCAAGATGTACAACAGCAAAAGGCCAGTTTACAGAGGCGACGCTCCGAATACGGTGTTGATAAAATGCCGAAGGTACTGTACTGTGTTCCTGTACAGCTTACACGGGAGGAAGAAGTGCTGAAGACATCGTACACAAATGCGCGGGCCAATTTCGCCGGCTTATGCGACGAGGTGACCAAGAACCGGGAGATAGTCATCATCGGTCGTCGCAACGGCGAGAGTGTAGCAATGATTGCCGCTGACGAACTTGAAAGCCTGGTTGAGACAGCTCATCTCATGCGGTCGCCAAAGAATGCCCAAAGGCTTTTGGCCTCTCTGGAGCGCGCCCTGAAACGCGAGGGAGAGCCATCTGCGGTAGAGACCTTGCAGAAGGAATTGGGGTTTGAAAAATAAGGCAAGAGAGGCTGTATTCCAGCCGGAATTCCGGGAGGACCTACGCCACTGGGTTGAGGTCGACCGGAAAACCGCTTTACGCGCGTTCGCCTTGATAGAGGCCGTCATGCGTGATCCTTTTGTCGGCATCGGCAAACCGGAACCGCTGAAATACCTTTCCCCTGGCGTCTGGTCCCGCCGTCTCACTCAGGAACACCGCGTGGTTTACCTCGTTTCGGATGACAGGATCGACTTTCTTCAGGCAAGGTACCATTACTGACAATCAACCCTTCAGTTCAAGAACCCCAGCAGTTTCCCGCCCTCCCTGAACAGCAAGACCGCGAAAATGATCAGAAGCATCCCGAGAAAGCGCATGATGTACAGGTAGAGCGTGCTGCTCAGGAATGCCTTCGATTTGCCGACCGCAATGGCCAGGACGACCTTGGCGCCGACGAGACAGAGGTAGAAGCTTCCGATGAACGCCAAGCAGGCGCTCCACCCCGTGCCGAGGGACTTGGTCAGCACCGGCGCGCCGACGGTGATCCAGAAGAGGTAGGGGTGCGGACTGAGGAAATTGGTCAGCACCCCTTTTTGCAGCGATCTCGGCTGTTCCTTAGGCAGGTCAAGCCGGACGGGCCGGGTCCTGATCGACTGGTACCCGGTGTACATGACGAACAGACCGCCGGCCAGCGAGATCCCCCCCAGGATGCCGTGATAACCGGAAACCTTCACCAGGAGGAGCAGGGTAGCGAGGACGATGGGCAGATCGGTGATGACGGGGGAGAGCGCGACCTTCACGCCGGATTTCGTCCCGTGGTGGAGGGATTCGGAAATGACCAGCATCAGGAGCGGCCCCGGAGAAAACCCGGCCGACAGTCCCAGGACCAGCCCAATGCTGAGGAAATCGATCATCGCAGGCAAAAACGGACCATGCTCTCCACATGGATCGCCGTGGTGTTCAGGAAAGGTATCCCGAATTCGTCCCTCTGCAGAATCAGCGGCAGTTCGGTGCACCCGAGGATCACGGCATCGATGGCATCCGTTTCCATCATCCGCTTCACGATGGCCAGAAGCCCCTCCCTCGTCTCATCCTTGAAGACGCCGAGTTCGATTTCATCGATCAGTTTCTGGTGGATGTAGGCCTGGTCGGCCGGATTCGGGACGACTACCGAGATACCAGAAGCGGCAAACGGCGGCGAGAAGAAGTTCTCCTCCATGGTGAACCTCGTTCCCAGCAGCCCGACCTTTTTCACACCCAGTTCCTTCGCCTTGTCCAGCGTAGCCGTGACGATGCTTATGAGTGGAATGGGTGACTTTGCCTGTACTTCATCGAACACAACATGCGGGGTATTGGCAGAGATGACGGCGAACTCCGCGCCTGCCTTGTGCAACGACTTGATCTTCGCTCCCAGCAGGTAGATGAGGTGGTTCCACTCGCGCTTGCCGACCAGGTCCAGCACTTCCTCAAGGTTGACGCTGTAGATGATGATTTCAGGCGCCGCCAGGCTGCCCGGAACGTGGAACGCCTTGATTATGCGCTGGTAGTAATCGACGGTGGATTCCGGCCCCACCCCGCCGACGATGCCTATAGTTTTCATGGATTCACCTCCAGTTGGCATAGATAATTGGCGTATATCTTATCCGCAGCAGCTTGTGTGCTCCCGCCAGCTTTCTCATAAGCTCCCCCTCGCCCTCCGGGAGAGGGCTGGGGTGAGGGCGCCGATCGCGGCAGGAATGCCGCTCCTACACACGTTTCCTCCTACACTCTTACCTTCTACGCCAACTCCCCCTCGCCCTCCGGGAGAGGGCTGGGGTGAGGGCGTTGCTCTCTGCGACTCTCTTCCTGCGTGGCACCGCCCTCACCCGGCCTCCGGCCACCCTCTCCCGGAGGGCGAGGGGTTGGTGCCCAAGACTCCAGCTTAGTAACGGGGTATCGACAGCGGCATTTACTTCTCGATCCTCATCGCCAGCTTGGTCATTCTCCGGTGGGACTTGTGGTTCTTCACCGCCATGCCGAGCGCCTTGGCCTCGCCGATGACTACGACCAGTTTCTTGCCCCGGGTGACCGCCGTGTAGATCAGGTTCCGCTCCAGCATAGTGTAATGCTGCATGGAGAGCGGGATCACTACCGCCGTGTACTCCGACCCCTGGCTCTTGTGGATACTGGTCGCGTAGGCGAGACTCACCTCGTCCAGCTCGCCGAACTGGTATTCCACCAGCCGGTCGTCGTAATCCACCGTCAGCGTCCCCTCTTCCGGGCGGACCTCGACGATCCTGCCGATGTCGCCGTTGAAGACTTCCTTCTCGTAGTTGTTCACCGTCTGGATCACCTTGTCGCCGGGCGCGAAGCTGGTGCCGAACCTGGTCACTTTCGGCTCGGCCTTGCCGTTCAGCACCCCCTGCAGCTCCGCGTTCAGGGACCGCGCCCCCAGCCCTCCCCGGTTCATCGGGGTCAGCACCTGGACGTCGCGCACCGGGTGAAAGCCGAAGCGCTTGGGTATCCTCTGGGTGATGACCTGCAGCAGCTTGTCGTGAATATCCTCGGCAGTGGCAGCCGGGATGAAGTAGAAGTCGGTCAGTTCCTTCCCCTCGTCCTTCAGCGGCATCTCCCCTTTGTTGATGCGGTGGGCATTGACGATGATCCTGGAGCCGGCGGCCTGCCGGAATATCTCGGTGAGCCGCACCGTCGGGATGGCGCCGGACTCGATGATGTCGGACAAGACGCAGCCCGGGCCGACGGAGGGGAGCTGGTCCACGTCCCCCACGATGATGATGCCGGCGCTGTCCGGGATGGCGGGCAGGAGCTTGTTCATCAGCACCACGTCCACCATGGACGCCTCGTCCATGACCAGCAGATCGGTGGCGATGGGGTTGTCCCTGCCGCGCTTGAAGCCGAAGCTCTGCGGGTCGAACTCGAGCAGCCGGTGGATGGTCTTGGCCTCGAGCCCCGTCGACTCGGCGAGCCTCTTCGCTGCCCTGCCGGTCGGGGCGCAGAGCGTGACCCTCATCTGCTTCGACCGGATGATGCCGAGGATGCTGTTCACCAGGGTGGTCTTGCCGACGCCGGGGCCACCGGTCACCACGACCACCTTGCTCTCAAGCGCCAGGCGGATCGCGTCGCGCTGCGACGCGGAAAGGGTGATGCCGTTTTGGCTCTCGACCCAGGGGATAGCCTTTTCGGCGACGATGCCGCTCCAGGGTGGCGACCCCGCCGACAGGCGGGAGAGGCTGGAGGCGACACCGACCTCGGCCCGGTAGAGCGGCGCGAGGAAGAGGCAGGGGCGCCCCGCTATCTCGTCCGGAATCAGGTTCTCCTCGGCGATCTCCGCTTGAATAGCCGCCTCCACCACCGGAAACGGGATCTCCAGCAACGTCGCTGCGTGCTCGGCCAGCTCCTGCCTTGCCGCGGCGCAGTGGCCGCTGCCGGACAACTCCTGCAGGACGTGCCGCACCCCGGCCTGCGCGCGTATCATCGAATCCGGCGCGATGCCGAGCTTTGCCGCCAGGGCGTCGGCTATTTTGAAGCCGATGCCGTGGATGTCGAGGGCCAGCCGGTACGGGTTCTCGGTAACCTTGAAGATCGCCTCGTTGCCGTAACTCTTGTAGATGCGAACGGCGCGGGCGGTCCCCAAGCCGTGGGATTGCAGGAACACCATGATCTCGCGGATAGCCTTCTGCTCGACCCAGGCGCTCGACACGAGTTCCATCCGCTTGCGGCCGATCCCCGGCAGTTCCAGCAACCTTTCCGGGTTCTTCTCGATGACGTCGAACACGTCCTCGCGAAAGGCCTCGACCAGGACCTTGGCGAAGTGGTGGCCGATCCCGTGCACCATCCCCGAGCCGAGGTACTTCTCGATCCCCTCCAGCGTGGTCGGCGGGACCACCTTCAGGTGTTGCGCCTTGAACTGCATCCCGTGGGTCCGGTCGTTATGCCACGACCCGGTGCACTCCAGGAACTCCCCGGGGGTGATGGACGCGGCGCAGCCGGTGACGGTGACCAGGTCCCGGTGACCGGAAACCTTCACGCGCAGCACGCAGAAGCCGGTCTCCTCGCTGTGAAAGGTGATCCTTTCCAGCGCGCCGGAAATTCTTTCCGTGCTTTCAGTGGCGGTTCTTTCTTTCATTGCATTGTCCGTTCGCTCGTCGTTTCCTGTAGGAGCTGCATTCCTGCCGCGATCAACTGCGGCAATCGCGGCAGGAATGATGGAGCCG
>DNJC01000001.1 GCA_003490025.1 Geobacter sp.
CTCAGGGAGCGTCTGGAAGCGGGGATGATCGAAGAGGCGCAGCGGCTGCACGCCGAGGGGACGACCTGGGAGCAGATGGAGTTTTACGGGCTTGAGTACCGTTACCTCGCGCGCTACCTGAAGGGGGAGCTGTCACGAAACGACATGTTCCAGAAGCTGAACGCCGCCATACACGACTTCGCCAAGAAACAGGAAAACTGGTTCAAAAGGATGCAGAGCCACGGCCTGCCGATTCACTGGCTGGAAGGGGCCGGGGATCCGCTGGCCCAGGCACTCGAACTGGTTCAGGGGAGAATTGCGGCACATAATAATTGACGAATTTTGTGTGGTATGCTACCACAAAAAAGCGGCCGGATTTGTGCCTGTTGCAAACGACGCCGTACTTGAGCCAGGAGGGAGCGATGTTCTCTAGGATGAAATCGGACATAAAGGCTGTTTTTGACAGGGACCCCGCGGCAAGGAGCGTGCTCGAGGTGATCTTCTGTTACCCCGGTCTGCACGCCGTCTGGTTTCACAGGATCGCGCACTGGCTCTGGAAACACGAATTCTTCTTCTTCGGCCGCTTCACCTCCCACCTCGCCCGTTTCCTCACCGGCATCGAGATCCACCCCGGGGCCACCATCGGCAAAGGGTTCTTCATCGACCACGGGATGGGGGTGGTCATCGGGGAGACCGCCGAGATAGGCAACAACGTCACCCTCTACCACGGTGTCACGCTCGGAGGCGTAAGCTGGGAGAAGGTGAAACGCCACCCGACGCTCATGGACAACGTGGTTATCGGCTCCGGCGCCAAGATCCTCGGCCCCTTCACGGTCGGCACGGACAGCAAGGTCGGCTCCAACTCGGTCGTCGTGAAGGAAGTCCCCCCCAACTCCACCGTGGTCGGCATACCGGGGCGCGTGGTGATGACGACCGAAAAACCCCAGGAGCGGATGGACCTGGAGCACGGCAAGATGCCGGACCCGGAGGCGAAGGCCATTTCCTGCCTCTTCGACCAGATCCGCGAACTGGAAAGAAAGTACAACGCGCTCGCGGCAGAGCACGAGCAGCTCAAAAAGAGACTCGGGTAAAAGGGGAAAGGTTTACAGTACCACGCCATGAACAAGAGAATCGCCATCACCACCCTCGGTTGCAAGATCAACCAATTCGAGTCGGCAGCCATGACCCAGGCCCTGGAGCAGGAGGGGTACAGCATGGTCCCCTTCTCCGAAACCGCCGACGTCTACGTCGTAAACAGCTGCACCGTCACGGCAAAGACCGACGCCGAGTCCCGCCGACTGATCAGGCGCGCGGCGCGCATGAACCCGCAGGCCCGCATCGTGGTCACCGGCTGCTACGCGCAGATGGCGGGTGAAAAGCTCCTGGAACTCCCCGGCGTGAACCTGATCCTGGGCAACAGCGAGAAAAAGGACATAGTCGGCTTCCTGAAAGGAATCGGGGACCAGCCGAAGGCGGTGGTGACCGACATATCGAAGGAGCGGTCCGGGGAAAGCGTGCCGCTTGAGAGCTTCGCCGAGCACACGCGCGCCTTTTTGCAGGTGCAAAACGGCTGCGATGCGCGCTGCGCCTACTGCATCGTCCCCTATGCCCGCGGCGCCAGCAGGAGCGTGGCGCCCGAAGTGGCTCTCGACGGGATCGCCGCCTTCGCCGCCAAGGGTTTCAAGGAGGTCGTGCTGACCGGGATACACCTGGGGGCATACGGCCTCGACCTCGCGCCTGCGACGGATCTCCTGGCACTACTGGCTGCGGCCGAAGAGCGTGCGCTGGTAGCGCGCCTGAGGATCGGGTCGGTGGAGCCGACCGAGGTCCCGCGGGAAATGATAGATTTCATGGCCCGCTCCGGCATCGTCTGCCCTCACCTGCATCTACCGCTGCAAAGCGGCTCGGACGGGGTGCTCTCCCGCATGAACCGCGGCTACACGACGGATCTTTTCCGCAGCGTGGTCGAGGCGCTGGTCAAGGCGGTGCCCGACATCTGCATCGGCAGCGACGTGATAGCCGGCTTCCCCGGGGAGACGGACGAGGAATTCGCGCAGGCGCTCCGCTTCATCGAATCGCTCCCCCTGGCCTACCTGCACGTCTTCCCGTTCTCCCAGCGCCCGGGCACCCCAGCGGCGGCCATGACGCCCCAGGTCAACCCTAAGGTGGTGAAGGAGCGGGCAGAGGCGCTGAGGGTCCTGTCGGAGCGGAAGAAATCCGATTACGCGGGGCGGTTCGTGGGGCGGGAGCTAAAGGTCCTGGTGCAGAACGAGGAAGGGGGGCGCAAGGGGCTCTCAAGGAATTACCTGTCCGTTCTTGTCGAAAGCGGTGAGGTGACGGTGAACAGCGAGGTGACGGTCCTGATCACAGGATCGAAAGGTGGGGAACTGGTGGGCCGGCTGCCGTGATCCGCTAGAGCGTGAAGGTGAAGGTTGCCCCCTTGCCCGGTTCGGCGTCGGTACGGACCTTGCCGCCGTGGCGATTGACGATCCTCCTCACGATGGCCAGGCCGATCCCCCTGCCGGGGAACTGTTCCTGGCTGTGCAGGCGCTGGAAGGGCGAGAACAGCTTTTCGGCATAGGCCATGTTGAAACCGACGCCGTTATCCCTGACGGCGCAGGCAGACCGCCCGTCCCACTGCGTGGCGTAAAACTCGACCCTCGCTTCCTCGGTCTGCTCGGTGAACTTCCAGGCGTTCGCCAGCAGATGCTCCAGCACGACCTTCAGCTGCCGCACATCCCCGCGCACCACCACCCCGTCGGCCACATCGAAATCCACCTCCCGGTCCGGATGCGAGCGGGCCAGCATCACGCCTATCTCCCGCGCCATGGCGCTCAGGTCGACCTTCTCCTTGACGATCTTCCACCTGGCGTGGCGTGACAGCTCGAGTATGCCGTCGATCATGTCCATCATGCGGCGGCTGGACTTCCTGATGCGGTCGAGGTAGTCCCTCCCCGTGCTGTTGAGTCTGGTGGTGTACTCGTCGATGAGCGCCTGGCTGAAGCCGTCGATATGCCGCAGAGGGGCGCGCAGGTCATGCGACACCGAATAGCTGAACATCTCCAGTTCCCGGTTTGCCGCCTCAAGCTGCGCCGTCCTGTCCACCACCCTGCGCTCCAGTTCGCCGTTCAGTCTTAAAAGGCTCTCGTTCGACTCGGAAAGCTCCCTCACCCGCTCCTCCAGCTTTCCGGCCACCACGTTGCTGTAGTTTTTCAGAAATTCCTCCTCCCGCAGTTCCCTCGCCGCCCCCCCCTTCCCTGCAGATTGAGCCGCCAGAATTCGGCCGACCTCCTCCCAGAGTTCATCGGGACGTTTGGGCTTCTCCAGGAAAGCGAGAGCCCCCAGCGAAGCGGCCAGTTCGGCCTCCTTGTTGCCGGTATAAACCGCCGAATAGAAAACGAAGGGAATGGATCGGAGGTGGTCCAGCTTCTTCAGTTCCTGGAGGAACTGGAAGCCGTCCATGACGGGCATCAGGCAGTCCGAGATGATGAGGTCGGGACTCTCGGTCAAGACCTGTTCAAGTCCCTGTTTGCCGTTGGACGCTTCCAGCACGTGGCAACCGTGCCATTCGAAGTTGTACCGGATTATCTTGCGATCGCTGCGGGAATCATCGACGACGAGGACCTTCATCCCTACCCCCCGATGAACCAGGTTAACTCGCGACTTCATAAGCAAATGCTAAGAATCATACCAATGGCTTCTCGATTTGCAATTGGCAACCGGCGCGGCGCAGGTTTCCTGTAGGAGCGGCATTCCTGCAGAGATCATCGCCCTCACCCCGGCCCTCTCCCGGAGGGCGAGGGGGGGGGGGCGGAAGACTGTTTCTTGTTACCCTCGCCCTCCGG
>DNJC01000141.1 GCA_003490025.1 Geobacter sp.
GGGACCTGGCCGGTGATGATCACCATCGGGATGGAGTCCATGTAGGCGGTGGCGATGCCGGTTATGGTGTTGGTCGCGCCGGGGCCCGAGGTGGCGATGGCGACGCCGACCTTGCCGGTGGCCCGGGCGAAGCCGTCGGCGGCGTGGACCCCCGCCTGCTCGTGACGTGGCAGGATGTGCCTGATCTCCTTGAAGGAGAAGAGTTCGTCGTAAAGGTTGATGACCGTTCCCCCGGGATACCCGAAGACGGTGTCGACCCCCTCCTGCTTGAGACACTCCAATAGAATACGCGCGCCGTTCATTTTCATACGTTATCCCCCCATGCAGAGGCAGTTTGCCTGCCTGCTATTGATCGATCCCACGCTTGGTAAGCACGGAACCACTAGTAAAAACTGCTTCCCCTGAGACCGGTTCCTCCAGCGTAAAGGCGGGCCGGCCTCTGCCCCTTGGTAAAGGGGGTCGAGGTTTTATTCAGCGGTGGTAATGGCCCCGGTGTGGGCCGAGGTGACCACCTTCGCATAGCGGGCGAGCCAACCCTTCTTGATCTTCGGCTCGGGGGCGACCCAGCGGGTGCGCCTTTGCGCCAGTTCCTCGTCGCTCACCAGGAGCTTCAGGGAACGGGACGGGATGTCCAGCTCGATCTTGTCGCCGTCTTCCACGAGTGCTATGGGTCCGCCCACCGCCGCCTCGGGAGAGATGTGCCCGATGCACGGGCCGCGGGTGCCGCCGGAGAAGCGGCCGTCGGTGATGAGCGCCACGCTGTCGCCGAGGCCAAGCCCCATGAGGGCGGCGGTAGGCGCCAGCATCTCCCTCATGCCGGGACCCCCTTTCGGGCCCTCGTAGCGGATCACGACCACGTCGCCGCTCTTGACGACGCCACCCATCATGGCAGCCATGGCGCGCTCCTCGGAATCGAAGCAGCGGGCCACGCCGGTGAACTTCATCATGGCGTCGGAGACTCCGGACTGCTTGACGACGGCGCCCTCGGGGGCGATGTTCCCGAAGAGGACGGCGATGCCGCCTTCCTTCTTGACCGGGTCGCTCATCGGATGGATGACCGACTCGTCCACCCCCTGCAGGCTCGCCGCGAGTTCCCTGGTGCTGAGGCCGAAGAGGGTCGGGCAGTCGTGGATCTTGTCGCCCAGCTGTTTGAGAACTCCGGCGACGCCACCCGCGGCGTCGAGGTCTTCCATGAAGTGCTCGCCGGCGGGATTCATAGAGGCGATCTGCGGCGTTTCCTTGGAAAGGACGTCGAAGGTGCTGAGCGGGAGCTCGACCTCCGCCTCGCGCGCGATGGCGAGGAGGTGCAGCACCGTGTTGGAGGAGCCGCCCAGCGCCAGGTCGACGCGGATGGCGTTCTCGAAGGCCTCGCGGGTCATGATGGAACGCGGCGTCACGTTGTTGCGCACCAGGTCCACGATCTTTTCGCCGGAGGCGAAGGCGATGCGGCGCTTGAGCGCGGATACGGCGAGCGCGGTGCCGCAGCGCGGCAGGCTCATGCCGAGGGTCTCGGTGAGGATGGCCATGGTGTTGGCCGTGAAGAGCCCCTGGCAGGAACCCATCCCGGGGCAGGCGTTTTCTTCGCAGCGGGCCAGCTCCGCGTCGTCAATGACACCCGCCTTGTAGCGCGCCATCGCCTCGAAGGTGTCGGTGACGAAGGAGTACTTTCTACCGGCGTCGCCGCGCCCGCTCATCATCGGTCCCGCGGTGACGACGATGCAGGGGATGTCGAGCCTGGCCGCGGCCATGAGCATGCCCGGGGTGATCTTGTCGCAGTTGGTGAGAAGGACCAGGCCGTCCAGACGATGGGCCTCGGCGACGGACTCCACCATGTCCGCGATCAGTTCGCGGGTAGGCAGCGAGTAGTGCATCCCCTTGTGCCCCATGGAGATGCCGTCGCAGACGCCGGGAATGCCGAAGAAGAAGGAATAGCCGCCGCCGGTGTGGACCCCTTTCTCGATGAAGCGCTCGAGATCCCTCATGCCGACGTGCCCCGGAATGAGGTCGGTGAAGCTGGTGGCGATGCCGATGAACGGTTTCCCCATCTCGCTTTGCGGCAGGCCGGTTCCTTTCAAAAGGGCGCGGTGCGGTGTGCGCTCCAGCCCCTGGGTAATAGTGTCGCTACGCATATAGATTTCCCCTTGCACCGGTCGCGAACGTGTTCGGGTTCAGCAAACCGGCAGTTGGTATAGGTAAAAAAGAGTGTAGTTAAGGGAGGTTACCGAAAAACGAATGAAGGGTCAACATAATACATTAAAAGGGAACTGTCAACAGCAACAAAAACGGCGTCAAGGGGATTCGCGGCGACGCTTGGCGATCTCCGCCTCGGAGGCGCGCAGGTAGATGGGGTTCAAGAGTGCGAGGGGGGTGAAGTTCCCCTGCAGGGCGGCCTCCCGCGCAATGACGGCGCCGGCGCAGGCGCGCGGCTGGTTGGCATGCCAGGGGGGGAAGAGGGCGAGGTCGCCCAGGGTGGAGAGGATCAGCTCCCGGTAGCGCACCGCCCCGTCACCGATGAACAGGGTCGGGTGCTTGATGGCGGCGAGGAAGTCGGCGGGGGGGAGCACGGCGTCCGGGAGGATCGGCTCGGGAAGCGCCCCGCAGCGGTAGAGCGCCGCGTACACCTCGGCTTTCCTCGCGTCGAACATCGGCGCGACCTGCGCGGAACTGTAGGGGAGGTTCATGGCCAGCATCGCCAGGGACGAGAAGCCGACCACCGGCTTGCCGGTGGCGATGGCGAGTCCCTTCACCGTGGCTATGCCGACGCGCACGCCGGTGAATGAGCCGGGGCCGAGGGAGACGGCGAAGGCGTCGACGCCGTCCGGCGTCAGGCGCGCCGCCTTGAGGAGTCCGTCCACCGATTCCATGAGTCGCCCCGAGTTGCAACGGTCCTCGCCGAGGAGGCATTCGCCGAGGAGGGCCGAGCCGTCGCTCAAGGAGACGGAAGAGCAGTTGCTGGAGGTGTCTATGGTGAGTATCTTCACGTAAATTCCTGTTAAGAGCTACGCCTTCCCGGCGAACATCCTGGCGATGTCGTTGTAGAAGGCGAGCATCATGAGGCTGATCAGTAGCACGAGCCCTATCTGCTGGGCGATCTCGCGGGTCCTCTTGCTGACCGGCCTCCCGATGATCAGCTCGATCACGAAGAAGGCAAGGTGCCCGCCGTCGAGAATCGGGACCGGGAGGAGGTTCAGCACGCCAAGGTTCACCGACAAGAGCGCCACGAAGGCGAGGAAGTTCACGCCTCCTGCCGCGGCCTGTTCGCCGGCCATCTTGACGATCATGATCGGACCGCCGATGTTGTCCAGCGGGATGGCGCGCTCGACCAGGCGCACCATCGAGAGCACGGTGAGTTCGATCACCTTCCAGCACTGGGCGCTCCCCCTGACGATCGCCTCGCCCGGCGGGAAGTGGTCGATCACAGTATCGCCGGCGGCGACCACGCCGACTATCGGCTGGGTAACCGTATCCCCCAGGAGGTTCTTGAAGGTCCGGCTTTCCGGCACCATCCTGAACTTCATCAGGGACTGGCCGCGCTGGACCTCGATATCGAGCGGCGCCAGCTTCCCCTGGGCGATGATCTTGGCGAAGTCGTCCCAGCGAGTGACCGGTTTGCCGTTCACCGATTTTATGGTGTCGCCCGCCAGGATCCCGGCCTTCGCCGCAGGCTTCCCGGCGACGACGTCGCCCACCTTGGTGGTCACGGCCGGCACGCCGACCAGGTAGATCACGATGAAGATGAGGTAGGCGAACAGGAGGTTGAAGACCGGCCCCGCCGCGACGACGACGATCCTCTGGAGTACCGGCTTGTCCGCGAAGGAGCGG
>DNJC01000104.1:0-1173 GCA_003490025.1 Geobacter sp.
GTGTACGGAACCGTACGCACGGTGGTGTGGGAGGACGGCGGGGGTACCCCCGCCTCCTACCCGATGTGCGCCACCGCGGCGGATAGCTGCTGCATCCATCCCCACCCCCCTGATAGCCGAAGATGGCCGCTGATCAGGAATTTTTACGTCGGATTTCCTTCGCCGCGCCTTGTGATGGTTTTTCCCTGTTGTATAACTGGATGCTGTGACACGGGGGCAACATCCGTAAGCTGCATCGACAGGTGAGGCGAAAAATGGCACTTTACGTTGGCACCAGCGGCTTCTCCTACCCCGCGTGGAAGGGGAAATTTTATCCGGAGGACCTGCCGGAAAAGCGGATGCTCCACTTCTACGGCACGCGCTTCAGGAGTGTCGAAATCAACAACACCTTCCATCGCATGCCCAGGGCGGCTCTCCTGGAATCGTGGGCGGCGGAGGTCCCGCCGGACTTCAAATTCGCGCTCAAGGCTCCCCAGCGCATCACCCACCTGCAGCGGCTCAAAGGGGTGGACGACGCCGTCTCCTACCTCTGCGACGTGGCGGGGACTTTGAAGGAGCGTCTCGGGCCGCTGCTTTTCCAGCTCCCCCCCGCTCTCAAGAAGGACGTGCCGCTTCTGCACGATTTCCTGGCCCTGCTGCCGCCCGAGACGCGCGCCGCCTTCCAGTTCGGCCACAGCTCCTGGTTCGACGACGAGGTGTTCGGGCTGTTGCAGAGAAACGGCGCGGCGCTCTGCATCGTCGATTCCGCTGACGGTGTCGAGGTCCCCCGGGTCCGGACGGCGGAGTGGGGGTACCTCCGGCTGAGGCGGCCGGAGTACGGGGAAAAGGAACTTGCGAGATGGGCGGAACTGGTGCATTGGCAGAAGTGGAGCGACGCCTTCGTCTTTTTCAAACACGAGGAGGAGGCGCTGGGGCCGCTGTTGGCGCAGAGATTCCTGACGCTCTCGGGAGAGTCAAAAACAGAACCGGAGGCTATATGAACTTGTTATCTATATGGGGAATTGCCAAGATCGCGGCTACCAAGGTTCCGTGGGGAAGGGTGATGCAGAACCTTCCGGTCGTGGCCGACCTGGCCAGCAAGGCCAGGGAGAGGTTCATGGGGCCCGGGCATGGGAGCGTCGAGGAACAGCTGAGGTTGTTGCAGGAGGAAAACCGGAAGCTTGAGAAGGCGCT
>DNJC01000104.1:1218-9907 GCA_003490025.1 Geobacter sp.
GAAAATCCCTCGTTATCTGATATCTCCCCACTGAAATTGCAGTATGGAAACGATGGCAAGCCCCGCCGTCTCTGTACGGAGGATCCTCTTCCCGAGCGTGACCGGCGTGAACCCGGCCGCCAGCGCCTGCTCCACTTCCTCCGGGCTCAGCCCCCCCTCGGGACCAACGACGACCGCGATGCTCTCGGGGGATGGATGACCCTGGAAAGTCTCCCGCAGGGTCATCTTCTGCTCCCCTTCCCAAAGCAGCAGCTTTACCGCGTGGCGCGATTCCTTGAGCACAGACTGAAGCGTGCCGCCGATGGCGACTTTGGGAATGGAGCTGCGCCCGGACTGCCGGGCGGCCTCCTGGACTATCTTTTCATAGCGCCCCAACTTCGCCGCGCTCTTCTCGCCGCGCAGCTTCACGATGGATCGGGCGGCGTCGAAGGTAACCACCTCCGCCACACCCAGCTCCGTGCACTTCTGCAGGATCAGGTCGAGCTTTTCCCCCTTGGGGAGTCCCTGGTACAGCGTGATGCGTGGCCCCTCATCCTCCGCCTCTGGGGCGGACGTGGCGCTGACGCGGACGGTGAGGCTCTTCGCCCCGACTTCCTCGATCACACCTCTGTGCCGCTGGCCCGCGTCATCGACCAGCTCCACCTCGCTCCCCTGCTTGAGACGCAGCACGCGCGCCATGTGGCGGTAGAGCTCCCCCGTCACCGTCACGCTCTCTTCGCAAAGGACGTTATCCCCGAGGAAAAAACTCCGCATCGGCTAGAGCGGCTTTCTGAAGGTGAGGCAGCACCACTCGGCCTCTTTCGGGTTCTCCACCAGGGCGAGCGACGGGAAACCGGCGCGGACGAAATCCTCCTTCTCGCTCAGTATCCCGGAGAGGATCAGCCACCCGCCGGGCGCCACCCTCGTGGTCAACTGCTCGGAAAGACGCACCAGCTCCTCGGCCAGGATGTTGGCAAGCACTACCCGGTAACCGCCGGGGAGGTCGGCCAAGTCCGTGGTCGACGCGGCGACCACCCCCGCCACGCCGTTCAGTTCCAGGTTCTCCCTGGTGACAATGATCGCCTCCGGGTCGATGTCGACCGCGGTGATGTCGACCGCTCCCATGAGAGCCGCGGCGATGCTGAGGACGCCGGAACCGGTGCCGACATCGAGGACCGGGTCGGGGAGCTTGCCGCCGCACTCGTTGAAGCAGATCCGCTCCAGCGACTCAAGGCACATCCTGGTGGTCGGGTGGGCGCCGGTGCCGAAGGCCATGCCGGGATCGATCTGGATCACCAGATCCCCCTCTTTGGGCTGGTACTCCTCCCAGGTCGGCTTGATCACCATCCTCTCCCCGATCCGCACCGGTTTGAAGTGGACCTTCCAGTTGTTGGCCCAGTCCTCGTTCCTGATCACGCTCACCACCGGACGGCTGTAGACGAAGCCGGGGAACGCGGGGCCGTTTTCGGCCAGGAACTGCTCCACCCGGATGCGCATCTCCTCCAGGGAGTCGTCCAGCGGGAGGTAACCTTTCACAGTCTTTATGGGGGTGTCTTCGAGGGAATCGAGGGAAAAGGTGTCGAGGTGCAGGTTCTCAACACCGACGCCGTTGCCGGTGAGTTCAACCAGAAAATCGGCCAGCATGTCTACCATCTCGGCCGGGACTTCACAGGCGATTTCAGCCCAGTCTGTTTGCATAATGAGATTCTTTCTCCTTTTGGTGTGCAATTACCCGCGTAAAGTACCAGAAAAATAAGGGGTATAGCAATGAAAACCTTGACATCCTAGAAAAGTAGGGCAGTAATTATAATTAAAATTTTTCGGGTCAAATTCCACTAGCAGCATTTGCAGGTTTTTCCCATTAAATTTTAGTTTTGCGTAAAATAAAAAAACATGGTATATATCTAATGAATTTTCCAGGGGTGCCGATAAGCCCCTTGTAACGGCTGTAAAACCAGGGTGATACGAAGATGTACCATGTTTACCTTCTTTCCGATGCGACGGGCGAAACTGTCGAGCGAGTGGCGCGCGCGGCGCTGACCCAGTTCAAGGATATCGATGTCCGCCTGCACCGGATGGGGCAGATCCGGAACCAGGAGGATATCCTCCGGGCGCTGGACGAGGTTGACAGGACCCCCGGCATCGTCTTTTACACGCTGGTAAACACGGAACTGGCGCAATTCGTCAGGAACGAGGTCGAGGCGAGGCAGCTTGAGGCGGTCGACCTGATCACGCCGCTTCTGTTCAAACTGGCGGAGTTCCTCGAAACGCGGCCGCAGAAATTGCCCGGCCTGCAGTACGAGATGAACTCGGAGTACTACCGTCGCATGGAGGCGGTGGACTTCACGGTCAAGCAGGACGACGGGCAGGAGCCGAGGAACCTGCACAAGGCGGATATTGTCCTCATTGGCGTTTCCCGCTCCTCGAAAACGCCGCTCTCCATGTACCTGGCCCACAAGGGATACAAGGTGGCCAACGTACCGATAATTCCGGGGATCGATCCTCCTCCCGAACTGGATCTGGTGGAACAGGAGCGGGTGGTAGGGCTTATCATAGATACGCAGCGGTTGGTCGATATCAGGTGCGCGAGACTCAGAAACCTCAGGCAGAGCCCGAAGGGGAGCTACGCCGACTATAGGCAGGTCGAGGAAGAGCTGTCCCATTGCAGAAGGTACTACCGGTCCCACCCCGCCTGGCTCGTCATCGATGTGACCAACAAATCGGTAGAGGAGTCTGCAGCCGAAATACTGAGCAGGCTTCATGGTGACATTAGGCACGATTGAACGTCCGACATATTAACAAAGAGAGGGAAACAGACATGAGAATTCTGGTGGTTGAAGATGAGAAGAAGGTTGCCAGCTTCATCAAGCGCGGCTTGGAGGAGGAACAGTACGAGGTACACACCGCCGCTGACGGCGAGGAGGGTCTGAAGCTTGCGCTGGAGAAGCCGTTCGACCTGATCGTGCTCGACTGGATGCTTCCCAAGAAGGACGGTCTTTCCGTGCTCAAGGACCTCAGGGAGAGGAAGAACGTCACTCCGATCCTGATGCTGACCGCCAAGGATTCCGTGGAAGACATCGTGGCTGGCCTCGATTCCGGTTCCGACGACTACCTCACCAAGCCGTTCGCCTTCGCCGAGCTTCTTGCCCGCGTCCGTGCGCTGATGAGAAGGAGCGAACTGGACCGCGGCGCGGAGATCCGCTTCGCCGACCTCCGTCTCGACCCGGTCACCCACAAGGTCTGGCGCAAGGACAAGGAGATCGATCTCACCGCGAAAGAGTACGGGCTGCTCGAATACTTCATGCGGAACCCGCACCAGGTGCTCACCAGGACCATGATCGCCGAGCACGTCTGGGATTACACCTTCGACAGCTTCACGAACATCATCGACGTGTACGTGAACTACCTGCGCAAGAAGATCGACCGCGACGCAGACAAGAAGCTCATTCACACTGTCAGAGGGGTTGGCTACATCCTCAAAGAAGAGGAGTAGTCGCAAGCTCCACATAGGTCATTCCAACGGACCATTTCCCTGGCTACAACGGCCGGGGAGTGGTCCGTTTTTTTTTGTGTGAACGACCTGTGAACTCAGTGTAATGGCGTCCGGGGGTTGACAAACAAAATGTGCGGTATTAGTTTTTAGCCTACCAATTTATCCGAGGGAGGTATCCATGCGGGCGGCAATCGTAGCGAGACTTTTGGTGTTCAGCGTATTTCTATCTTCGGTGTTCTCAACAGCGGCGGGTGCTGCGGCGGTAAGCCCCGATTTCGCCAAGTTGGCCAAAAAGCTGAAGCCGGCGGTGGTCAATATCAGCACCTCCAAGACCGTCGGCGTGCAGAAACGTCAGCATGCCCCCGGCGCCGATCCGTTTCAGGAGTACTTCGAGAAGTTCTTCGAGGCGCCGCGTCAGCAACCGCACAAGCAGAGGAACCTCGGCTCCGGCTTCATCATCAGCGATGACGGGTTCATCATCACCAACAACCACGTGGTCAGCGATGCCGACGAGGTCAGGGTGAAACTCTCCGACGGCAGGGAGTTCAAGGCCGAGGTGAAGGGGCGCGACCAGAAGCTGGACGTGGCGCTGCTGAAGATCGAAGCCAAGGATCACCTCCCCGTCGCCCCGATGGGTGACAGCGACAAGATCGAGGTCGGCGAGTGGGTGATGGCGATAGGGAACCCCTTCGGCCTGGCCCAGACGGTGACCGCGGGGATCGTCAGCGCCCAGGGGAGGGTGATCGGCTCCGGTCCCTACGACGACTTCATCCAGACGGACGCCTCCATCAACCCCGGCAATTCAGGCGGGCCGCTCTTCAACATCAACGGCGAGGTGATCGGCATCAACACCGCGATCGTTGCAGGCGGGCAGGGAATCGGCTTCGCCATCCCGATCAACATGGCCAAGGCGATCGTGAACCAGCTCAAGGAGACCGGCAAGGTCACCCGCGGCTGGCTGGGCGTCTCGGTGCAACTGGTGACCCCGGAACTTGCGCAGTCCTTCGGCCTGGACAGCGAGAAGGGCGCCCTCATCGCCGAGGTCATGAAAGAGAGCCCGGCCGAGAAAGCCGGCATCAAGGGGGGCGATATCATCCTCGAGTACGATGGCCATGTCATTCATGAGATGAGTGAACTCCCGCGCAGGGTAGCGGGGACCGAGGTCGGGAAGAAAGTCAACCTGGTGGTGCTGCGTGACGGGCATCAGCAGACGATTCCCGTCGTCATCGAGAAGCTCAAGGAGGGGGAGGAGCAGGACGCGGCAGGGACCAGCGACCGCCTCGGGCTGAAGGTGGCGGAACTCACCAAGGAACGTGCGCAACAGCTCCGGCTCGAGGGGGACAAGGGGGTCGTGGTAACCGCCGTGCAGGAGGAGAGCCTTGCCGAAAGGGCCGGGATCCAGGAAGGGGATCTGATCAGGGAGATCAACGGCACGCGGATCACCGGAGTGAGCGATTACAGCAAGGCCATCGGCGCCGTCAAGAAGGGTGGCTACGCCAAGATGCTGCTAAGGCGCGGCAACGCGTCGCTCTTTGTCGCAATGAGGCTTGATTAGAACGAGGTCCGCAGCAGAGGAAAGTTCCCTTTCCACCCTCACCCCGGCCCTCTCCCGGAGGGCGAGGGGGAGATAGAAAACGCCTCGGCCACTTCCCGCCTGAGTTCCTTTTCCGCTCCCAGGTGCCTGGGCGAGAAATGGAAGGGTATCACCCGCGCCACCCCCGCCTCGCGGGCCAACTCCCCGGCCTGCCGCGCCGTCAGGTGTGCCCGGTCGCGAGCCCGCTCGGCATCGACGTGCAGGAAGACCGCTTCGATGAAGAGGTAGTCGGCGCCGGCAGCAAGATCCACGATGCGCCTGCGGTTTTCCGGCGTGAATGCGGTGTCCGTGACGTAGGCCACCTTTTCCCCCGGCACGACCTGCAGCACTTTTTCCTTCAGCTCCGCTATGCTGAGCCCCTCCCCGTCCCGGTCTCCGGCCTCACTCCGAACGATGACGACCGTGTCGTCGGGCTCACCCCGCAGCACAGCACGTTTCACCTGCGAAAGCCAGGGTCCCGTCGGGAGCCCGAGTTCGGTCAGCCGGTTCTTCATGAAGTTCACGTGCAGCTTCTCCTCGAAGGCGTAGGCGAGGCAGGGGATGCTGTGTTCCAGGAACGCGGCGCGGATGCGCAGGTTCTCCTCCTCGAGGATGACCCCTCCGGGAAACGACAGCTCCTCCTGCGCTTCGCGGGCGAAGACGCGCTTGGAGCTGAAGCGCGCCCGCGCGCCGCTGCCGTCGGGATGGAGTTCCGTCACGGTGAGGATGAACTCGGTGGGGTAGCTCTGGATCAGGTTCCAGCTGTAGGAGTGGAGGCGGTTCTCCACCTGCCGCATGATCCCGGGGGGACCGAAGAGCCGGATCTCCTTGTCGCGGCCGAGCATGATGCGAAGCATGAGGTCGAAACCGATGAAGTGGTCGATATGGGTGTGGGAGATGCAGATGTCGCTCACCCTGAGGAGCTTGCGGGCGCCAAGCGGCGAGATGTCCCCAAGGTCGAAGAGTATGGCGCGCCTGGCGAAGAGGAAGTCCAGGTAGAGCCCCGGATCCCCGAAGGGCGGGTTAACCAGTGTCGGGAGGAAATGGGGTGTCATGCCCGCAGCTTTTTCATCAGCCAGGCCATGTTCCTGCCCAGCGTCTCCATGGTCGCAAGCCCCTCGGCATCCGCCGCCACGTCACCGATCTCGCGCCCGATCCCGATGTTCCAGTAGCTGGAGCCGGGGACGATCATCTCCGAGATGAGGAAGAAGTGGTTGATGCTGCTGAAGGCGTGGATGGCCCCGGCGCGGCGGGCGGCGATGACGGCGGCTCCCACCTTGCGCCGGAACAGGAAGTCGTTGGCGCGCGCCACCATCCCGGAGCGGTCGATGAGCGCCTTGGTCTCGCTGGTGATGTCGGCGAAGTAGGTAGGCGAGCCGATGATGATGCCGTCGGCGGCCGCCATCTTGGCGATGGCGCCGTTGACGATGTCTTTGTCGATGACGCAGCGGCCGTCCTTGTTCCGGAAACAGCCGTAGCAGGCGGTGCACCCCTTGATGGTTTCCCCCGCCAGCTCAACCAGTTCCGTCTCGATCCCCTCGCGCTTGAGTTCCGCGCTCACTCTCTGAATCAGCAGGAGGGTGTTTCCTCCGCTGCGGCCGCTGCCGTTGAACGCCACCACCTTCATGTTGCACCCTCCTGCGACCGGCGATTAGGTTGTCGAGCCGGTCGGCCCGACATACATTCCTATATATTTTTTAATGCTCGGCGGCAAGACAAAAAAAGGGAACCGGTTTCCAGGTTCCCATCGTCTTGCAAACAGCTCTCTCCGCCGTGCCGTTGGTTCGGGGCCTCACAGCGAGTTCCCAATCAGGTGGGCTCCTATAGACCGTTTCAGGCAATTCCCGCGCAATGGGGCAGCTCACCACGATCGAAATAGGCTCCCGTTCAATGAATTATTCCGCAGGGGCGTTAGTAACCTCACGGACAAGGCAGAGAGAGCGAATAAGTGGCTGTATTGTATCTCCGGAAAAATGAGAAAGCAAGAGCGTTTTGTCTAATCCAAGGCAGGAGGACCCTCCAGGCAAAGCGGTTGCAATTTTGGGCGTTTGACGTACAATGCGCCAACTAATTATCGCAGGACCGGGAGGAATGCATGCGCCTCAAAGACGATCAGATCGGCCGCCTGGCGGAAAAGGTGCTGGCGGATCTGGAGCAGGCCCAACTCGTGGTACAGAAACAGGGTCGGGGAGCGGTGCTGGCCGCGATGAAATCCGCCATCAGCGCCGACCTCAAAAGCGAGGAGACCCTGGAGCAGGATGCGGAGGCCCTCCTGGAAAAAACCCTGAAGGCGATGGGGGGAAGCCAGGAGATCGACCGGCACAAGATGCTCAGGATGATCAAGGAGAAGCTGGCCAAGGAAAGAAAGATCGTACTCTGACCCCGCGGCCGGCCCGGCCGGCGCAAAGGAGCATCCCATGCACATCTCGGAAGACCGCATTTCCCATATCGCCCACAAGATCTACGACAGGCTCTGGCGTGACGACCTCGCCGATTTCCCGGACGAGCGGCGCGCGCTCGACTCGATAAAGGGATCTATCGAGGGTTTCTTCTCCATCATGGAGCAGGTCGACCAGGCGGTCCGCACCAAACTCGCCTCCTACAGCCAGGCCAAGGTCCCCGGCAGCCGCGAATGGGAGATCCTGTACCAGAAGTTCTACGCGGAGGAGCTGGCGAAGCGGAAATGGTAGCGGGGGCGAATTTAATTTTTTTCGACCCTTGATTTTTAAGATCATGCTGTTTATATTTACGAAGCGATTAGCACTCGGCAGTTTTGAGTGCTAATATTTTTTTCAATTACCGGAGATCTCGAATCTCGAAGAAAGGAGAGCAAGCATGAATCTTAGACCGCTGCAGGACCGTATCATCGTGAAGAGGGTTGAGGAAGAAACCATGACCGCCGGCGGGCTTTACATCCCGGAGACAGCCAAGGAAAAGCCGCAGCAGGGCGAGGTGGTGGCAGTTGGCAACGGGAAGAGGGGCGAGGACGGCAAGGTGTTCCCGATCGATCTGAAGGTGGGCGACAAGGTGCTGTTCGGAAAGTACGCAGGGAGCGAAGTGAAGCTGGAAGGCGAAGACTTCCTGATCATGCGCGAGGACGACATCCTGGGCGTGATCGAGAAGTAATGCCCGGCGCGCCCTGCACCGGCGCACCGGATTCCCGAGTTTCACCCATATAATCATTCCACAGGAGGATATTTAACATGGCTGCAAAGATCATCAAATTCGACCAGGACGCACGTAACTGCATCCTCAAAGGTGTCAATACCCTGGCAGATGCGGTAAAAGTNNGACGTGGCCGGTGACGGCACCACTACCGCCACCGTGCTGGCCCAGGCGATCTACCGCCAGGGCTCCAAGCTGGTTGCGGCGGGTCACAACCCGATGGAAATCAAGCGCGGCCTGGACCAGGCTGTCGAGGCGCTGGTCGCCGAGCTGAAGAACATCTCCAAGCCGATCAAGGACCACAAGGAAATCGCCCAGGTCGGGACCATCTCCGCCAACAACGACAAGACCATCGGCGACATCATCGCCGAGGCGATGGAGAAGGTCGGCAAGGAAGGGGTCATCACCGTCGAGGAAGCAAAAGCGATGGAGACCACCCTCGAGACCGTCGAGGGTATGCAGTTCGACCGCGGCTACCT
>DNJC01000069.1 GCA_003490025.1 Geobacter sp.
TCTGTTGCCGCAAAGCTCGATACATCCTTCGACTTCTCCACCATCGAGACGAAGCATTTCTCCATCCACTACCACCAGGGGCTGGAGCCCATCGCCCGCAAGGCGGCCTCCATGGCCGAAGACATCCATGACAAGCTGAGCAAGGAGTTCCGCTGGCGGCCGGCCGAGAAAACCCAGGTGGTGCTCATCGACGACAGCGACTTCACCAACGGTTTCGCCATCACCATACCCTACAACATGATCTACCTGCAGGTGGTGCCGCCGTCCCTCGCCTCGACGCTCGGCGAGTACGACGACTGGTTGAAGGTCCTCTTGGCGCACGAGTACGCCCACATCCTCTCCTCCGACCCGGCCCGCGGCTACTCCAAGGTGACGCGCGAGATCTTCGGCAAGCCGCTCCCCTGGATCGACCCGTTGTCGGGGCTGCTGTTCCTGGTGACCGCGCCACCCAACACGTTCATGCCGCGCTGGTGGCACGAGGGGATGGCGACCTGGGCCGAGACCAAGTACACCGGGCAGGGACGCGGCAGGGGAAGCTACTACGACATGGTCTTCAGGAGCGCCGTGGCCGAGAACAACGTCCCCTCCGTTGACCAGATCAACGGCGACGTCCCCAACTGGCCGGGCGGCAACCTCCCCTACCTGTACGGCTACCGCCTGCAGAGGTACCTCGCCGAGACCTACGGCATGAACGCGACCGGGCAGCTCACCATGGCCCACGCCGGACGGTTCCCCTACACGATCAGCAGCCCGGCGAAAGAGCTCTCCGACGGCAAGAGCTACAAGGAGCTGTACGCCGACATGGTCGACGCGGTCCGCAAGGAGCAGTCGCAGCATATCGACACCCTTTCCAAGGCCCCCTTCACCCCGCTTACCGTGGTCGCCGACCAGGGCGAAAACTTCGCCTATCCCAGGTTCTCCCCGGACGGCAGCCGCATCGCCTTCACCAGGCGCGATCCCCACGAGCACACCTCCGTGGTGGTCACGGACGCGACCGGGAAGATCGTGGCGAAGTTCCGCCGCCAGTACTCGGACGGCGACATAAGCTGGTCTCCCGACGGCGGCAGCATCTACTTCACCCAGGCCGAGATCAACCGCGGCTTCAACGTGTACCAGGACCTCTACGTCCACGACATCGCGCGGGACAGGACCACGCGGCTTACCAACGGGGAGCGCCTGAGCGAAGTGCAGATGGCACCCGACGGGAAGCTCTTCGCGGCCGTCATCAGCCGGCGCGGCAGCCAGAACCTCGCTCTCATCGACGCGAACGGGCCAAGGGGGAGGATGCAGCCCAAGGCGGTGACCGGTTTCAGCGGAGAGCGGGTCTCCTCGCCGCGCTGGTCCCCCGACGGGCGCAGCATATGCTACCTCCTCACCGACAACGCGGGGACCAGCAGCGTCAGGGTGTACGACCCAGCCAAGGGGGTCGACGCGCCTCTTTTCAGCGCCGACAGCCACACCCTCGCCTACCCGGTCTGGTCGCCCGACGCCTCCGTCATCTACTACATCTCCGACGAGACCGGGGTCTTCAACGTCTTCGCCTACGATCTCAAGCTGCAGAAGAGCTACCAGGTGAGCCACCTTCTGACCGGCGCCCTGCAGCCCGACCCGTCTCCGGACGGCCGCAGCATGCTCCTCGCCGGCTACAGCTCGCGCGGGTTCAAGATCGTGCGACTGGAGCTGGACCGCTCCAAATGGCTCGCCGAGAGGGGACCGGCGCTGCCGCCGGTACGGAACCTTTCCTGGAGCGCCAAAAAGGAGGCGCCGGAGAGCACCCGGGCCGCGACCCCGCCTGAGGCGGGAGCGAGCGGCTACAACCCGCTGCACACCCTTTACCCGCATTTCTGGCTCCCCAGGTTCACCAACGACGGCTCGGATAAGACCGTTATCGGCGCCTATACCGCAGGGTCCGACGTCCTTGGCTACCACTCCTACTTCGTCAGCGCGGCGTACGGGTCCGAGCGGCATCGCGGCTACTACACCCTCCTCTACCAGAACGACTCCTTCTACCCTACCCTTTCGGTGCGTGCCCATTCGGAGCCGCTGCTCTATGCGGACCTGTACCAAAACGGCCTCGACTACTACGAACTGAACCAGGCCGTGGCGTTCGAGGCCTCCGTCCCGCTGAACTTCCTGGAGTCCCGCTACAGCCTGCGCGCAGGCTGCGAGCTGCGGGAACAAAAGGCGCTCAGCAGGCTGGACGTGAGCGGCGACTTCAACGGCATACCGGTCTTCCAGGGGAGGAGGAACAACCTCTTTGCCGGGATCACCTTCGACAACATCCTCAAGTATCCCTATTCGATCAGCGCGGAGGAAGGGCGGAGCGTCTCGCTCCTCTATCGCTACTTCTCTCCGGACATAGGCTCCAGCCAGAATCTCTCGGAGTACAGCGCGACCTACAGCGAATATCTGCGCCTCCCCTCCTCGGCGCTTAGGCACCAGGTACTCTACCTCCGTCTCTCCGGCGCCTTCGCCGACGGCGACCCGCAGTTCGGGCAGCAGGCGTTCCAGATCGGGGGACCGCCGTCCGAGCTGAACCCGTATCCGCTGCGCGGCTATCGCGAGCGCTCCGTTACCGGCAGGTATGTCGCCACCGGCACGGCCGAGTACCGGGCGCCGCTCAGCACCCCGATGCGCGGCCTGGGCACGATCCCCGCCTTCCTGGAAAAGACGCACGGCGCTCTCTTCGTCGACGCCGGCAAGGTCTGGGACAGCAACGCTTCCCTACAGCAGGACAACGTCAGGGTCGGCGCCGGCGTGGAGTTGAGGGCGGACCTCACCCTCGGCTACTGGGTCAAGGTCACCCCCGCTCTCGGTTTTGCCCACGGCTTCAACCAGGGCGGAGAAAACCAAGTATACTTCACCGTGTATCTCGGCCTCTGATGCGGGGAAGCCTCCCCGGCGGAATCCGAGTGGACGCCAAAGCGCTGGATACGGGAGGTGGCTTATGAGGGTTATCGTGGTCGGTGCGACCGGGACCATTGGCAAGGCGGTGGCGAAGCTGCTCGCCGCGGAGCACGAGGTGGTCAGGGTCGCCTTCAGAAGCGGCGATTATCGGGTGGACATGACCAGCAAGGAGTCGATAGAGAACATGTACATGCAGGCGGGGCCTTTCGACGCCCTGGTCTGTGCCGCGGGGGTGGCCCGGTTCGGCCCACTGTCGGAACTCTCCGACGAGGATTTCCAGACCGGGCTCATGGGGAAGCTGATGGGTCAGGTCAATCTGGTGCGGGTCGGCCTGGAGTACATCAACGACGGCGGCTCCTTCACCCTGACCAGCGGCGTATTGAGCCACCAGCCGATGCCGGGAAGTTCCTCCATCAGCATGGTCAACGCCGGACTGGAGGGATTCGTCCGGGCGGCCGCGCTGGAGATGCCGCGAGGCCTCCGGGTCAACGTGGTGAGCCCTCCCTGGGTCAAGGAAACGCTGGAGGCGCTGGACATGGACACCTCGGCAGGGATGCCGGCGCAGGAGGTGGCGAGGGCGTACCACGCCAGCATCGGGGGGACCCGCAGCGGCACGGTGATCAACCCGCGCGACTTCTCCTTCTGAGAGCGAGGCGATAAGGGCGGCAAAGAGCGACGGCGGGGGCAACTGACCCGCCGTTTCTT
>DNJC01000019.1 GCA_003490025.1 Geobacter sp.
TTGAATTTCAACAACCTGCTAGAGTGACATTGCCCAAAATGCCGGTCAGTATGTTGTTGAAGTCGTGGGCGATGCCACCAGCGAGCACCCCCAGGCTCTCAAGCTTCTGGGAGTGGAAGAGCAGTTCATCAAGCCTTAGGCGTTCCTCGGTAAATTTGATCTGAGCCTCCGCTTCAGCGACCCGCCTCAGAGCGTGAAACATCATCTCTGCTGTCTCTTTTACCTTTTGACGAGCCAATCCTGCTGCATTTTCCACCATTCGCCGCGCAGCATCGGCTGCCTTTTTTACCGCCTCAGTTGCTTCATTCTCCCCGGGGAGCGCCGCCTCTGCGGCTTCTTCAACTTTCAGATGCGCCACCTCAGCGGCATCTTCTACCGTTTGAAACGCCACCTCGGCCGCCTCTTTCACTGTTTGAAACGCAA
This sequence comes from Geobacter sp., assembly GCA_003490025.1. GTDB lineage: Bacteria > Desulfobacterota > Desulfuromonadia > Geobacterales > Geobacteraceae > Geomonas. The sequence continues at coordinate 424 of DNJC01000019.1, forward strand.
GCTCCGCGGCCTCTTCCACCTTAAGAAATGCTACTTCGGCGGCATCTTTCTCTCCAAGAAGGGCAACCTCTGTGGCCTCTTCCACCTTTCGACGCGCCACATCGGCAACCACTTCCACTTTTCGACGCGCCACACCGGCCACTGCTTCCAATTTTCGGAAAGCCATATCGGCGGCCTCCTCCACCTTTAGAAGTGCGACCTCGGCCCGCTTACGCTCGGTGATGTCAATCAATGCGATTCGGCACTCCTGTCCCGACGCTGCGGCTATTGCCTCGATCTGCACGAAGATCTGGGAATCCCCTTTCAGGAGGGGGACCTCGTACTTCTCTTTGGAAGAACTGGTAAAGATTTTATCGACGAAGGCTGCGAAGGCGGGACGATCCGAATCGTTGATGAAATCCGTCAGGCACCGGCCGTTCAGCCGGGAGCGCTCAACCCCGAGGAGACCGGAACCGGCGAGATTGATATTGCTGATGAGGTGAGGCCTAAGTGATCGAGGGTAAAGTAACAGACTGGGGCAAAATCATAGAGTTCGGTGTACTTATCCAGCAGCATCTCTACATCATCTCTGGCCTTGCAGATCTCGGCATTCTGCATTTCCAGTTCGATCTTGTGGACTTCGAGTTCATGGAAAAGTCGCAGAGTCTCAACCACCGACTGAGGCTCTTTCACTGTGCTATCCTCGAGCCGTTTTTCCGCTAAACGGCGTAACTCGGCACGCTCAATTTGAAGAACCTTACCCATCATGATGTGACCTCAGCCTCATTTAACCTGGATTTGTGTTCATGCCACCAATTCGCTTTCGTTTCACGTTTGTTTATTGCTGCCGAAAGGCACAAGAGACAGGCTGATTATCAAACCAGCCTGTCTCTTCTTTCCTGTTCTCACGATTAACAAAGTTTGTCTTACGGGGCTGTAATGGCAGTTGCGTTAAGGGTTACCGCGGACTGTGCCAACGCCCTGCCGTTCATCTTTGCGCCGGTATTCAGTGAAATCAGGGTCTGGCTCAATATAATCCCCTTGAAGTCCGCTGCCGTTCCAAGCGTTGCCTGGCCGGAAACCTGCCAGAACACGTTCTTGGCCTGCGCGCCGCCGATCAGGGTAACCATGGCGCCGTTGTTCACCGTGAGATTTCCCGCTATCTGGAAGATGAAAACGTCATCCGGCCCCCCCGACAGAGTAACTCCGGCACTGGTTATCAGTACTCCGGTGCCCCACTTGTAGAGGCCGGGAACCAGAGTCTGCCCGCTGATATCACCTGCGCCCAGTTCGGTAAAATCAGGCGTAGTTCTTCCTGCGGCGTCGGTGAAGGCGGTTTCCATGTCGCCTATAGCCGTAGTCATAACAGCAGGGGTAGGAGTTGCGTAGTCGGCTGCGTACAGTTTCCCGATCACGTAGGACGACGTTGCAAAGGTATTGGTTGAATCCGCGATCAGTGAGAACCCCGTCAGGTATGTCGCCGCGACAGGACTAGCTCCAACATCTCCCACAATGGCGGTGGTTCCGGTCGTTGAGACACCTGTCTTTGCCAGGACCACGAAATTCCCCGCTGTTCCCAGGTTTACCGGCGCGAGACAGGCCGCCGTACCCGTGGTAAAACTCCAGACTTGTTTCTCCATCGCGTTGCCGGCGAGGTCATTGGCTGCAGCGGTGATCGTGGCGGTGTAGGTGGTGTTTGCTGCAAGATCGGTGGCCGGCGTAAAGACAGCGGTCAGGCCGTGGTAATTCACTGTACCTGCAACGGCTAGCGTCCTTTGCGGCAACAGTTGGCGCAGGGTAAATGTGGCCGTGCTGACCGTCAAGGGGTCCATAGCCTCACTGAAGGTCGCGGTGACGGCCTTGCCGAGACAGACCTCTGTTGCATGAGAAACAGGGTTCACCGTAGCCACAGTGGGTGGCGTGCTGTCTTGAAGCATGCCTGTGGTGAAACTCCAGACATAGTCGATGGCCGCTGCATTGCCGGCCAGATCCTTGGCCCCGGTGGTGATCGTGGCGGTATAGACTATGTTGGATAGTAAGTCGTCTGACGGTGTAAAGACCGCAGTTACGCCAGAGTAGCTCGTCACACCCGGAACAGGCGTGGCCCCTTGCTTCAAGGTGAATGTCGTCGCAGTGATGGTTGCGGGATCCATCGTCTCACTGAAGGTTGCGCTGAGTTTGCTGCCGATCGGCACACTCGCGACAGCATTGGCAGGGGTTGTGCCAGTCACTACAGGTTTCATTGTGTCCAGGGCCGAGCCAGTGGTAAAGCTCCAGGCGTAGTTACCTGCCAGAGCATTGCCGGCCAGGCTTCTGGCCCCGGTGCTGATCGTGGCGCTGTAGACAGTACCGGACAGCAGGGTGTTGGCCGGGGCAAAGATCGCAGTTACCCCGGAGTAGCTCACCGTGCCTGGAATAACAGCGACCCCTTGCTTTAAGGTGAATGTTGCCGGGTTAAGGGTTGCGGGGTCCATCGCCTCACAGAAAGTTACTGAGAGTTTGTTGCTGACCGGCACAGCTACGGCGGCATTGGCAGGGACTGTGGAACTCAGGGGACGAGGGGACGTTGTCGACTTTGTTGACTTATGCCTCCCTTGGAAGCATGGGTTGTTGTGAAGTCCCGTGCGGTCTGATGAAGCAGTAGTGACTGCAACAATCTAACGCATCGACGTGATTTCTTCCATAGAAGCGAATGCGGTGTTTTTGACTTCATTGATGAAATAAGTCAACAAAGTCAGCAACGTCCCCTCGCCTCTCAAGTCAGCAACGTCCCCTCGCCTCTCTTTTTTTGTCCTGCGCTTATCTTTGCTTCTTTTCGACCTGTTTCACCACCCCCGGCTAACACCAGCGTACGTATGTATCCACAGATTTGATTTGCTTAATATAAGCGGTAAGCTTTTGCGACGCCGCGCGACCTGGGCCACACCTTTGCGGGAGATCATTGCGGCATTGGGGACGGCGAGCGCCAGGAAGGAGGGCAGGACTGCGGCGGTTCCTCCAGAGGGGGGGCATCCCGGGGACAGGGAACGTTTCCCCCGCTTTTACGAAAATTAACCTGTCGGTACAGGATATGCTGGTTTTTTGAGAGATTTGGGCCAGAACCATCTCGATAGGACACTAACAGTCATTGAAAGAACCTCGGCGTCGGGACTGGCCGAGATGAGCAGGGAGAAACGAAAAATGAAAAGGACTTTTAGCGTCATCATCGCTACCTGCAACCGTCAGGAACTCGTCTTCCAAGCAATTGATTCTGTCCTCGAACAAACCTTCAAAGATTATGAAATCATCGTCGTTGATGACGGTTCATCTGCCGAAATCAAAGACAAAATAAAGACAAACTACGGAAAGGCCATCCGATTGGTCGAATCCAACATGCAGGGCTCGGCACGAGCATATCAGCATGGTGTCTCTGTTGCGACTGGGCGCTATGTGGCGTTTCTGGATGACGATGATCTGTATCTGCCTTGGACACTGGCCACGTACCACAGGATTATCCAAGACCTGAGTTCCCCCCCGGTTGTCCTCGGCTCACTAAGCTATAAGTGGGATGACAATCGTGATATCTCGACCTCTCACAGCCCGGGAGAAATCCACGTACGAAAATTCAAAGATTTTCTTGCTAAGGACGTCACCACGGGCACCATGTCGCAAAGCAGGATTGTCATGCAGAAGGCCGTCTTCGATGACCTGCATAGAGAAAAACAGGAGGAGCCTTTCATACTCAACGACTATCATTTGGTACTTCTGGCGGGAGTGTGCGGCCCTTGCGTCATAGTGAAGTCGCCCACCACTGCTCTCTACCGACAACATCCGACTCAAGCGACAAAGAACGTGGAAAAAATGTCCAGAGGTATCCTCCAACTTGTCGAGTACCTGCGCGGATCTGCCTCCCGCTCCCGGCGTCTTGACCGTTACGCCTACTTAGGGGGGCCTGTTAAGGAGTGGTTTCGTAAGGCCGTTGACGCGCAGCATCCGGAACTGGCAATCAAGCTGCTTGTGAACGGCTGGCCTATGATGGCAGCTGCAACTGCCAGGAAGCTTCTCGTACAGTTTCGACGGCCCACAAATCTGCAGATCCTTTCGATGGAGAAGCGGCACAGTAAAGTTGATTTATAAATCTTCCACCTGACAAACTTTCCTCCTGTCCCTTGTCAGCCATCGGCATTTGAAACGGAGGGTATATGAGTGTCGTTTATTTGAAAAAGACAACGAAGCCGGAGGAGATTTTTAGCCTATTGGAAGAAATGAATCCAGATCTCCCCAGTGACCACGTCTTTATAAAACCTAACATCGTCGCACCGTTTGACCGAACTAGCGGAATTGTCACAGATCCAGAAGTCGTGCGAGGTCTCATCGAGTATCTCAGGAGCCGCGGCATTCGAAATATAACGATCGGAGAACTTCCGGGGCTGGGCGTGGATACCGAACATGCCTTTGAAGTCAGCGGGTTCAGGAAACTGGCTGACGAAGCGAAAGTAAATCTCGTGGACCTGAACAAGCAAGAAGTTATTGATGTCCCCTGGGCATGGGGGATCATAAAAATACCACGGATTGCCAGGGAATCTTATTATGTGAATGTTGCCAAGCTCAAGACCCATATGAACACGACAGTGTCACTAGGTCTTAAAAATCAGAAGGGCCTGCTGTCTTCGAGTACCAAAAAGCTTATGCACAATGAGGGGCTCCATAATCCCCTTATAGAACTTGCCAAGGTTGAGCGGCCTAATCTCACTGTTATTGACGGCATCATTGGTCTGGAGGGGGATGGGCCTTGTTCCTCCGGTCAGAGGATAAAGTCCGATGTTCTTATTGCCAGCAGTGACATTCTGGCAGCTGACGTTACCGGTTGCAGGGTGATGGGTATTGATCCTCTTCATGTTCAGCACATCAGGCTCGCGAGCGAGGCTGGAATTGGCGACATTCATCCTGAGGTCCGTGGCGAACTGCTTGAGAATGTAAGCATAAGGTTCAAGAGAGCAAACGAGAGGCACAGGAAAATTTTCAGGTTTACCCAGTGGAGGAACCCGAGAGCCTGTAGTATGTGTGGGTCCGAACTATCGGCGGCGATAAAAAGGATTGCCAAGACGCCACGGTTGGCCATCACTATCGGTCCGAAATTTGCCTATCGTTTCTTGTTTGCCGGCATAGACGTTGTTTCGGGGCGTGAGGCGACTGTTCCTGGGAGTCATAGCGGCATACTCTGTTTAGGGAATTGCACTAAAGAACTGGCAGAAAATAATGGTTATGTATGGGTAACGGGCTGCCCTCCAAAGATGCAGGACATTATAGATGGATTCCGTCGTCTTTGAGGTCTCTCAACCTCGCCATGTGATACGACGCAGATTGGCGCAGAAAGGACGCAAAATACAGTAGAGGAATGCAACTAACGTGTCGGCGGTTCGATGCCGTCTCTGGTCACCATAAAAAAATTAAGGGATCAGCTAGCAATGGCTGATCCCTTTTTTTGTCCTGCGGCACTCATGCAACCTCGATTCATTTCCTGGTGAAAAAAGCGCCAGTTGAGTTCACCTCAGAGGTAGGGTAATGCGTACGTAGTGGAGGCATCCTATGCAATCACAGTTTTCATCGGGCATAGGAAAGCCTTGACCCTTTTGTGTGTAGCAAAATGCGCTACGCAGAGAGGATCAAGGCTTTAAGCTGTTGAATTAACAGCAGTATTTGGTATTGGCTGGGGCGCCAGGGATCGAACCTGGGAATGACGGGATCAAAACCCGTTGCCTTACCGCTTGGCGACGCCCCAATATTCTATTTTCTTATCTTCTGCTACAGGGTCCTGACCGCGGCGGTGAACCAGCCGCGCTCTCTTGCTATCTCCGCGGCGGCCGCCTTTGCCGTTTTTTCGTCCGGGAAAAGTCCGAAGACGGTGGAACCGCTGCCGGACATGAGCGACCCTCGCGCACCGGTGGCTATCAGCAGCTCTTTCAACTCCTCCAAGAGCGGAAACCTCGCGCAGGTTACCGGCTCAAGATCGTTGGAGAGGACGTCGCAGACTTCCTCGATGCCTCCATAGGAACGCGGGATTATAGCCAGCGACCCTGCCGTTGTCAATCTCAAATTTTGGTAGACCCAGGCAGTGGAGACGTGTATGCCGGGGTTCACCAGGACGACCCAGAGGGAGGGCACTTCATCCAGCGCGGTCAGCTTGTCGCCGATCCCTTCGGCCAGCGCGGTCTTCTTGAAGATGAAGAACGGGACGTCGGCTCCGAGCTTCACACCTATCTCCATGAGCCGCTGGTCTGACAGCCCCAGATCGAGCAGTTCGTTCACTCCCATGAGCACCGTCGCGGCGTCGCTGCTGCCGCCGCCAAGACCCGCGGCAACGGGGATCTTCTTGGTGATGGCGATCTCTATGCCGACTTCCCGCCCGGAGAGCTTCAGCAGCGCGTCGGCGGCGCGCCACGCTATGTTCCCCGGTCCGTCGGGAACTCCCTTGCTGCCGCAGGTGACGCGTATGCCGGTGGTGTCGCTCAGCGCTATCTGGATTTCGTCGCACAGATCGACCCTCTGCATGATCATCCTCAGCTCGTGGTAGCCGTCGGGCCTCTTGCCGATCACGTCCAGCCGGTAGTTGACCTTGGCCGGCGCTTTTAGTTGCAGTTTCTCCACTGGATGACCTCCCTTCAGGCCTTTCTTTCCGATCGATCTATGACTGTCGCGACCCCGCAGCTTAGACTTGTCCGCCGTAGCCTGAAAGGCGAGGGCAGATCGCGGCAGGAATGCCGCTCCTACAGGAGAAACTCCTCTCAGCGGGAAGTCTCACGCAGCGCAACTGCTCTAGACACTCTTCATTATTTCATCCATGACGCAGGTGGCGTAGGAGCCGCGCGGCAGGAAGAATGCCACCAGCAGGTCTCCAGCATCGCTTTGCACGGTTGTCCCGGAGATGGGCACCCTCAAGGGACGCCGCTCTCCTTCCATCCGCAGCCCGCCGGAGAGGTTGAAGCTCTCGGGCGTCAGCCCCTGGTCCGCCAGGATTCCCCGTTCGAGTTCACCCTGCTCTCCTTGCGGCTCCATCATGGTGCAGCCGAACATGGGCCCGGTGGCGGAGATCTCGAACGCCTGCGCGCGGGGCGCCTCGGCCTGCGCATCCTGAACCAGGAAGCAGGCGCCGTTCTCGTGCTTGAACGCTATGTCGCCCTGGAAGACCTGCTCGATATGCTCCAGGCGCCTCTCCAGCACGAGATCGAAGAGTGAGGACTGGAATGCCGAGAGGTACAGCCGCTTCATGCGCGGTTGCACCGAGTTGAAGGCCTTCTCGAAGCCGTCGGGTCGCTGCACAAGCCGCCCCAGCAGTTCGCGCTCGCCCCGGAAATGCCCCGGGAAAAGGGCCAGGCTCTCGGCGAAGTCGCCGCGCCGGTACGCCTCGATCGCCTGCCGCCACCTTTCATCGGATACCGCGGCTGGATCGCCGACCAGCGCGTCGACTGCCCCCTTGAAATCGCGGCGCAGCATCGCCGCGCCTATCAGGTGGGAGTTCCCCTGCAACCCGTAGCGCTGCGTGCCGAAGCGGTTCGGCACTCCCCGTTTCTCCAAGATAGCGAGCGCCGCAACGGCGTTTTCGGCCGCGCCGGGGGCGACGTCCCGCACCCTGATCCGGAACCGGTTCCCCTTCAGATGCCCAAGCCTCAGCTTGTTGCCATGCCGTATGGCGGAAATCACCTTGAGTCCCGGGATCTCCAGCGCCAGCACAGTCTCGGGCGCCACCCTCGGGATGGAGAAGCTCTGGCGCGTTACTCCGACCGCGTCCTTCATCCCGGCGTAGCCGAGATCGCGTTCCTGGACGCCGAGCGCCTTGGAGACGCGGCGCAGGGCTTCCAGCGTGGTGATGCCGCGCTTCTCGATCAGGGCGTAACTATGCTCCCCCTCCCCGCTCGGCAGGTACGCCGGAACCTCTTCGACTTCGAAGTCTTCGGGAACCCCTTTTATGGTCCCCCCGGTACCGGAGATTTCGGCGGTCAAATATATTGGCAAGGCGCCTCCGTTTTAAAAGTCAATCCGGGCATCATACCCACTACCAAGGTCTGTTTCAACAGTATTCGTTCCCCGTCAAAGCTGTGGGGTGATTGCATTCTTCTCTCCAGTCAAAGCAGTTACCAGTGATACTGTTTATCGACAGCAAACTTTTTTTCGACAGTCACCAAGGAATCATTAAACAAACAGACGATCCGTTGTTATACTGTCCAGTGTAGATTGATTTTTTCAGGCAAAGGGGATCAATGCATGAGCAGCTTGACTGTTATCCAGAAGAGCACCGCCAGTGAGCTTGCCGAAAACCGCAAATGGTTGAAAGAGCAGATAACGCCGTACTTCTTCACTGCCATGCGGGACGAACCGGGGGCGATCGCGCTTTTGGAGCGCGGTCTCGACTCCCTGCACTCGAACCGCCGCCTGATCCTGGCGGACCGCGAGAAGTCGCTGATCCTGGCCAGGGTCAACGCCCCCGGCTCTCTCTACGACACGCTGCGCCATGTCCACGACCGGGAGATATCCTACGCGATGATCACCCACTCCGATGGTCCCATGCCCGGGCTGGACCAGCCCCTGGAGATCCAGCGCTTCGAGTTCGACCGCAAAAGCAACGAGGACGTCCTTAACTGGCGGGAGGCGGAGGTGCCGCCCCCGCTGGTCCGAAAGGTCGCCGCCACATTGAGGCGGAGCTACCCCGAGTTCGACATGAAGGAATTCGATCGTCTGCTGCGCATACTGTGGCTGAACAACCCGAATTACGTCCGGGTTTCCTCTACGGTGCGCGTGGCGCAGGTGCTCCAGCTGCAGCAAAAAGCGAGCAGAAGCGGCGGCCTCTATCTCTACGTCGAGTCTACGTCGAACCTCAAGGTCTCCCGGGTGCACTTCGCCGTCGGGAACCCGCCGCAAAAGGAATTCCTGCTGCAACTCATGGAGGTATTCAACCGGCTCGACCTGGGGGTGAACCGCGCCTACTGCCTGACCATTTCCAACGGCGTCCATCCGTATTTCCTCGGGACCTTCTACGTGAACAGGCGCTCAGGAGAACCGCTCGAGCCGAGGTCCGAACTCTTCAGCCGGCTGCAGAACGAGTTCTACAACACCCAGATCGTCGCCACCAAGGGGTACACCTACCGCGAGTTCGTCACCACCGGCGTCATGACCGGGGAGGAAGCCTCGCTCATCAACGCCTTCGTCGCATTCTGCCATACCAACCTGGCGCACAACCAGCCGGACCGCTTCGGCCTGGACGACGTCCAGGGCGCCTTCCATGCGCACCCGGAGATGTCGCTGCAACTGGTGAAGCTCTTCCGGGCGCGCTTCGATCCCTCCGTCACCGACCGCGACAAGGTGTACGGCGCCGTTTTGGAGGAGACCACCGAGGCGGTTGCGGAGTACAACACCGGACACCGCTATCTCGACGAGGTGCGGCGCGCCATCTACCGCTGCTGCCTCATCTTCGTCACGCACACGCTGAAGACGAACTTCTTCGTGCTGGAAAAGCAGGCGTTCGCCTTCAGGCTCGACCCGGGCTACCTCACGGAACTCGGTCCGGCGTTCACCGCCGACCTCCCCCCGGCGCTGCCGTTCAGGGTCACCTTCTTCTTCAGCCGCTTCGGTTTCGGCTACCACATCGGGTTCTCAGACATCGCCCGCGGCGGCTGGCGCACCGTCATAGCCAGAAACGGCGACGACTTCATCACCAACGCCAACACCATCTTCCGCGAGAACTTCGTGCTCGCCCATACCCAGCACCTGAAGAACAAGGACATCTACGAGGGGGGCTCGAAGCTGGTCATCATCCTGGACGCCTCGGACCTGCAGAGGGAGGGGGAGCGCGAACTTGAAAACTGGCGACTTTACAAGCTGCAGCACGGCGTCACGAACTCCTTTCTGGACATCTTCGTCACGGAAAGCGGCGTCGCGAAGTCCCCGGCGGTGGTCGACTACTACCGCGAGGACGAGCCGATCGAACTGGGCCCCGACGAGAACATGCACGACACGATGATCGAGAACATCGCCCGCATCTCCAAGCGTCGGGGCTACATCCTGGGCATAGGGATCATGTCCAGCAAGACGGTCGGGATCAACCACAAGGAATACGGCGTCACCTCGACGGGGGTGGTCAAATTTGCCGAGATCACCATGGCGGAACTCGGCATCGACATCTACCGCGACCCCTTCAGCGTCAAGTTCACCGGTGGCCCCAACGGCGACGTCGCCGGCAACGCCATGCGGATACTGCTGGAGCGCGCGCCGAAGGTCGCCATCAACCTGGTTCTGGACGGCACGGCCGCGCTCTGCGACCCGCAGGGGGCGGACCGCTCGGAACTCTCCCGCATCGTGCTCAGGAAAGACCTGGAGGGATTCAACCCGCAGATGCTGCACCCGGGCGGTTTCATCCTCTACAGAAGCGGCAGCCGCCGCGAGGGGCTCAGGGAGCTGTACCGCAAGCTCACCCGCACAGCCGACAGCCTGCGCGAGGAGTGGATCTCCACCGACGAGTTCTCCAAGCTCTATGCGAGCCTCCCGTTCACCGTGAAGGCGGACCTCTTCATCCCCGCCGGGGGAAGGCCCGAGACCATGGACAAGGACAACTGGAAGAACTATTTCCTCCCCAACGGCGCCCCTTCGGCGGGCGCGATCGTCGAGGGAGCCAACTCCTTCATCACGCCGGAAGCGAGGGTGGAGCTGCAGAAAATGGGCGTCATCATCATGCGCGACGCCTCCGCCAACAAGTGCGGCGTGATCTCCTCCTCGTACGAGATCATCGCGAACCTGCTCCTCTCCGAGGCGGAGTTCCTCGCGGAGAAGGAGCGCTACGTGAAGGACGTGCTGGAAATCCTGGAACTGCGGGCGGCGGACGAGGCGAGGCTGATCCTCAAGCGTCGCCGGGAGCAGCCGTCGCTTCTTTGCACCGAGATATCGGACGCCTTGAGCGGCGAGATCAACGCGCAGTACGCGACCATCTTCCGTTTCTTCCAGAACCGGCCGCAACTCTGCCTGCAGCCGATCTACCGCAAGACGATCCTCTCGCACCTCCCCCGGATGCTCAGGGAGGAGCCTAAGTACTCCAAGCGCCTGAAGAACCTCCCCCCTAAGTACCTCTTCGCCATCCTCGCTGCGGAGATCGGTTCGTCGCTGGTGTACCGCGGCGACCGCGAGGCCGATTTCGAGGCGACCATCAAGGGGCACCTGATGCGGAAGTTCCAGTGAATACCGCTCACCGCAAAGACGCCAAGACGCAAAGGAACCAGAAGTAAATCTAAAACCATTGGCCACAGAGAAAATCTGAGAACTTCTGAGAAAGGCTTCTGGCGGGGGGAGGCTCAACCCGCTGCGGCTTTTCAGCTTGCGCTTTAGTAACCGGTCTGTATATAAATGGAATGAGCAGCGATGAGATCATAAAAAGGCTTGAACAGGACAAATGGGAGTGTGTCGGCAGCAAGGGCTCCCACCGCAAGTTCAAGCACCCTACAAAGCCTGGACACGTCATCGTCCCCTGCCCCCGCAAGGACCTACCCATCGGGACGGTCCGCAACATATTCAGGCAGGCGGGCTGGGACTGGAGAATACAATATGCAATACCCGGTTTACCTGCATAAAGAGAATGAATCGCATGCACTTGGAGCAACGATCCCCGATTTTCCAGGATGCTTTTCAGCAGCCGACGCAGAGGAAGAGCTGCCGCGCATGATTCAGGAGGCGGTTGAGCTTTATTTCGAGGGGGAGGATATGAATATTCCAACCCCTTCCGCGATCGAGCAGTTGGAGCATGACCCCAGATACCACGGGGGGACCTGGAAGATGTTCGATATCGATCTGACAAAGGTCATGGGTTGAACCAAAAGGTAACCCCGATTAGCACAATCTTCTTCCAGCACTCTGGAACTGCGCCCCCTCACTAACCCTCCCCCTCCGGGGGAGGGGACTGTGTGCTTCCCCCCACAGGCGCGGCAATCGCGGCAGGAATGATGG
>DNJC01000088.1 GCA_003490025.1 Geobacter sp.
GCTTGGTCATGTCATTTCTCCTTTGTGATTAAACCCCCGACGCCGGAGTAAACGATGCGCTCGCAGTCGAAGGGCATTGGCTCGACGGACAACGGTTCTTCAGCGCAGCGGCTTGTCCGTCTGCCGCTGATTGGCTGGGCTCTCGTTCGTGTCCGCCCTTTTTGCAAGCTGTGCGGCCAAGGACCTGATATGCCGGTCGTCGGTCCCGCAACACCCTGCAAGGGGGACGTTGTTGACTTTGTTGAGTTATTGCGATTCAGGCTTAAGTAAAGTAACAGGTGGTCCTGAGATCGGCTGCCTTGCATAATTCAACAATGTCAACAACGTCCCCCTACGCCCCCTACGCCGGGCTTTTCCCCGCAGACCGGTGCCATCCGCTCCAGTATCGCCTTTCATGGTGATGTTATTGAACTGATCCAAACCTTTGAACGCATGTTTTCTCCTGACCAACTTTTACCTTATCGTAGCAATCAGCTTTTTCCCTGTATACCTTTGCAAGTCTTTTTAGTTCTACTGCCTTTGTATCACTGATCTTTGCTGCATCCCAATTTGAAGTTCCCGGCGTTATTTGTGTATACATTGGCATGCCATAACCAACGCCTTTTCCAGAACCGCCGCTTGCTGCAGACTTTAATGCGCTAAAATCTGCCATTTGTTTTGCTTGTCGATTCGCATCATACGAAGCAGCCGTTTGCGAAGCTGCATTTAGTAATGCGGCTCCTACAACCGAAAGAACTTGTTTTGTTCGTAAACTTGAAGCTAAGTCAACATATTGATTCGCTGTCAATTCAGAGTATTTAGCGGCATTAGAGTATGCAAAAGACAGATTGCTTATAATATCAATACTTGTCTTCCCTTTTTCAACAAGCTCACGTTCGATAAATTTAGCCAACCAATCATAAGAAAGAGCTAGATCGTAATAATTGTCACCTTCAACCGTTACCTCTGGCACCTCATGACTAATGCACAATATTTCTTTTGCAATATCAGAGTTAAACGCAGCAAGATACAATGCATTTTTACCACTTACATTCTTTTGGGTCACATCAGCCCTATTATTTAATAATTTAGCAAATACTTCCTTTTGGTTCATAACTATGACCCACATAATAGGCGTATTCTGCCGTGCATCTTTCGTATTTATATCAGCGCCTGAACTAATTAATGCTTCACAACAATCTAAGCAATTAGCTTGTGAAGCCAAAATGAGAGCTGTTCGCCCAGAAATATCCTTTGCTTCTAAATTTGCACCCTGATTTATCAATAGTTTTATTAGCTCAGCATTGCTTGATTTGGCAGCTGCTATAAGTGCAGATTCACCTTCATTCGTTTGAAAGTTGATAGCAGCTCCGGATGACAACAAATTCTGAACAGTGTTGGCATCGCCAAATCTAGCAGCATTAACTAACAAGATATTTTTGTCATTAGTTTTTAGATGATTTACTGACACTGCCAATACATTGATTAAATCAATTTTGTTAGCCTCTATAGCAGATTCAAGAGCATTATTGCCACTTTTGTCTTTGAATGTCGTATCAGCCCCATTCTTAATTAGTATTCTCAACACATCTATATGGCCATTTTTTGCAGCTAGTATCAAAGGTGTTTCGCCAGTAAATTGGTTTGAGTAATTAACTTCGGCACCCGATTCCAATAGTCGTGAAACAAGTTCAGCATCCCCTATCCTTGATCCCCATAAAAGCGGATTTTCCCCATTAGGTCCAACTGATGAAATATCTTTTTGTCTTAAAATTTCTTTTTTTGCAGAGTCAGTATTTCCATAATACGCCTGAGTATGCCAACTTCTGCTTGAGCTACACGAGGCAAGAACCAATGATAAAACCAAGATAACTATATATTTAAAAATATTTCTCTTTATCATATTCGATCTCCACGAGGGGATATATGTGTTGATTTTAACAAATATTGTTAAAGAACTAAGGTAAGGTTATTCGTGAAGATTCAAGCATTTTTACGCTAGGTTGATCTAAATACCTCTTACCCTCACTTCCAGACAGCAAGTTAATGCCGCTCCATAGTAAATAGTAGTAAATTTTCCCTGGAATACTATTAAGCTCTGTTCGCGCATTTTCTGATTTTAATACACAACTACCATTATTACCAGGCAAGCCATACAGTAGTTGGTGTTTACCAGGATTAACTTCGGCAACAACAAATGTCCCATTGTTTATAAAGCCAGTAATTTCATTATCAATTGTAAAGCACCAACTATCAAATGCTCCTTGAGCCCTTTTCTCTCGGATAAGATATATGTAGGATTTATTACTTGGTGGTAATGACAGCAATGCCTTGGCTTTCACTGAATCAGGCAATACAGCAGCGTTATAACAGGCTGTTAAACTAAGAATGAGTGCAACAAAAACTCCACGCAATAAATGGCAACTCAAAAACTTATTCATAGATGAACCCTCCTTTTATGTTGACTCACTAGACATCTCGTTGCCCATCAAGGCGGAGTCTTTGCTTTGGTATTCAACGCTTGTAGGGTGAGCGGCGGAGCGGCTTTGGCATTTATCTACTTTTTCCCGAAACTCACCTACCTGCGGAGTCCGTCTCCAACCGGCTGGTTGGCATCGCCGTTTCTCTACTCGTCTTGGCTCTATCTCGCCTTTTGGGTCAACGTCCGTCAGATGGTTCCGCTTTCGCACTCTTTCATGCACTTCAAAAGGCCGCTAAGATTGGAAGAACTTGCCGATCAGGTTATCAGTGATCGTACCGACCTCATGGCTGAAAAATGCAAGAAACAATGGTATCTATTCGCGCCTGCCTCGGCATGTCGCCGCTAGTTCGATAAACAACTTCTCCTCCAGACTTCTCTCTAGTAACGGTAATCGCTTGAAGTATTATGTATTTAGAATCCAAGATCAAGATAAAACCATGCTTGCGGCCAATAATGCCCAATGTTTTCGTCTTAATGATAGAGAGGGACTTCCAGGAGTGGAGGTTTGGACTCGGATTGCTAAGTGAGGAGAACCAGCAGCCCCGGAGGGAACGCTGGTCTCTTCGTCAAGTTCATCATGAAATGTTCCGTGGAACAAAAGAGATGGTTCCGACAACGGACTCTCGATCGAGCTTCCAAAGCCTTGGGGTCAGGTCTTTATTCTTGATTTTTCGCCTTCTGTCTGTCCAATGACCAAGCCTTGGTGACAAACGGGGACGTAGCTGAGATGTTGACTATCCTTTTTTGAAAACTTCTGAAGTCAACAAGTCAGCTACGTTTCCCTGCCACACAAGTCAGCTACGTCCCCCTGTCACATAAATTATCAGCGACTGCGGAACTTCCGAGTTCCATCCAGAAGACCAGTGCAAGAAGAGCGCATTTGCGAAATTTATTTATCACATCCATTCCCCTCTGGTAACACAAAGGATGTCCCTCTGATAGATCTACTAAACCTCTCATAAGCTATAAACCGTACTTTTGTATTCACAGTTAATTTCTCAATTTCTAAGTTCCTACTGCTTGCATTGGATGAATCATAGGTGGAATGTATGCATGCAGATCCGTTGGAAATTTTATTAGATGCTGCAACTAAAGCATTCTGATCAGTGGTGTCAAATAGCATGGCATTTCTAATAGCTGACGATATCTGGCGTAAAGCTGCTTTTTGACTTAAAGTGTCTGGCAATGAGTTAATGAAAGCATCAATGTCATCTCTTACTCCATTATTATCCATATCTGGCCCTGCGACTGTGTTATCTCGGTTTAACGACGGAAAAGTTCCGTTTTTGTCAGATGTTCTCAATGCTTCGCCAACTGTAGCTGGATGATTTGTGGTATTGCTGTCTCCTCCATTGGTGCAGCACCTAATCGAAATGACGAGAAACGCAATAGACAAAATTGTACCGTATACGTTGCCCATAGAGCCTCCGCAGAGAAGCCACGACATGAAATAAAGCTCAATATTATTGGAAAAAACCAATCTCAAGGCAGCTGTATATCACTCAGTCTACTGCTCGTCAAGGCATGTCCTGAGGGAAATGGGGCATCTTTGGGCAAGGGGAGGAACCTCAGGTGAGCTGGAACGCTGGTCATTTCGTCAAGTTCATCATGAAATGTTGGGGCGGATCAAGGAGCTTGGGATTCGACGAAGTCGACGCCGAAGAAGTGGCATGGATAATACGGCATGCCGGACTTGAAAAAAGTGGGACGGATCAGACGGGGATTTAAAGCTTATCGCGGCAGGAATGCCGCTCCTACATTTTGGGATACCGCTGTCTATTCAGGGTCTGGATGGGGGAGGGGAGGCAGGTGGGGAGGGATTGTCCCATCGGAGAAGGGGCTCAGTGGGGCGCTTCTATTACCAGCCGCAGTTTGCACGCCTCCTGCAGCATGTCTCCCTTTGCCTTGGCGCCGTACAATTCCACGGACATGTCTTCTTCGCCCACAAGCTTGATGTGCAGCGTTCCCTGGGAAAGGGTGCACTGAAGCTGCTGCACCACGCTGTTGCGGCGCCGGTCGAGCCCGTCGCATAAACGCAGGATTCCCCCCAGCCTCGATACCAGCACCTGGTCCTTTGCCGCGAGCCGCATGTACTCTTCGTGCTTTTTCTTCGGCGGGGATTTCCTGTGGTAGCGGGCTATGTTGGCGATCAGCTCGCGCTCGCGCGGGGTGAAGCCGAAGAGGTCGGCGTGGCGGATCAGGTGGTAGGAGTGCTTGTGGTGGCTGGAGTAATTGATGAAATAGCCGACGTCGTGCAGCAGCGCGGCGGCCTCCAGAAGTCGCATCTCCCTGTCGGTCAGGCCGTAACGTGGCGCAAGGGCCTTGAAGATCTCCAGGGAGAGCTTGGCAACCTGCCGGGAGTGCCCTTCGTCGAAATGGCAGGCGTGGGCGAATTCGACGGCGGAATCGCGCCAGGAGCGGGGGGCTTTGTGTCTGGGCAACAGGTTCTGCTTGCGCAATCCGCGCAGTATCAGGCCTTCCCGGATGCCGCGCTCGTTGACTCGCAGCATGTTCACCTTGAAATAATCCATCAGCTCATCCACGACGGTGACCCCGGCGATGATGATGTCGGAGCGGTCCGGGTTCAGGCCGGGTAGAGCGCGGCGCTCCTTGTCGTTCTTTCTCACGAGCATGGCCAGAAGGTGCACCACCTCGGAGCGGAGCAGTTCGTAGCCGTGTATGGAGTCGAACTTTTCCCGCCTGCTCGCGGCAACCATGGCCGCGATGGAGGTGATGGTGCCTCCTGAACCGACCAGGCACTGCATGCCGTCGCGGTCCGCCGTATAGCTCGACTTGATGGTTTTCCGGATGTACTTCCTGAGTTTCTGGTGCTCCGCGCCTTGTACCGGGTCGGACTTGAGGAAGCTCTCGGTCAGGAATACGGCGCCGAGTTCCAGGGAGAGCATCTCCTCGATGTGCGCGCCCAGGGCGTTGATCAGTTCCAGGCTGCCGCCTCCGATGTCGAAGATGATGTGCCGCACCCCTTCGAGATCGAAGTTGTGGAAGGCGCTTAGGGCGGCGAGCTCGGCCTCTTCTTCGCCGCTTATCACCTCGACGTCGAGTCCCACTTTCTCCTTGATATCCCGCACCAGGTCGGCGCCGTTGGCCGCCTTGCGGACGGCGCTGGTTGCAACCGCTTCTATGGATTGGACCTTGTAGCCATCGATGATCTTCTTCTGGCGCGACAGCGCCTCGATAGCGCGCTCCCAGGCGGCGGGCGCGATGACCCCGGTCTGGTGCAGCCCTTCGCCCAACCTGACCAGGGCCTTCTCGTCATCGAGGATCTTGTATTTGCCGTTGTCTGCGGCTTCGATGATTATGCTGCGGATGGAGTTGGTGCCGATGTCGATGGCGGCGAGGCGGGTCTGTTTCAAGGGAATCTCCCGGGCGCGGGTTACGAGTCCGTTTCTCTGTAGCTACTCCTGCACTGCGCGCATTTGCGACTGAACCCTGCTACCTCTTGTTGAAGGTAACAGGGATGATTATGAACGAAGGAGTTGTGCGGATTGTAACAGGAGGTGTGCCGGCTGGCAACACCGGGCGGGGAGGGTGACCTGATTTAGCCGAGAGCTTTCAGCACAGCCTTTTTCGCTCTCTTCAACCGCTTGCGCACTTTCTTGAGACTCGCATCCTCAAGCCCCGTGACTTTTTTCTCGGCTTTTACGAGCGCCTTGCCTGCGCGCTTTGAGCGTTTTTCCCCGAAGCCGTGGATCTGGACCAACGCGTCTTCGATCCGGGTCAGGTCGGCAGCCAGTTTCCTGCCGCATTTGCCCGACATTTTCTCGCTGAAACGGTCCCGGGTCGTCTGTGCCAGTGTTTCGATCCTCTCTCTCACCTCGGTCACCCGCACCTGTACGGTTTCTTGGGCATGTGTCTCTTCCCGGTCATCCATTCCTGCCAGTTGCCGCGCCTGCTCCACTATGGTGCCGATCGAGCGCGGGCTGATGCCTCGCACCTTTTTCAACCCTTCCTCTCCGGCCTGCGCGATCTTGGAGAAACTGTCGAAACCGGCGTCGTACAGGCGTTTGCCGAGGATCATGCCGACTCCCTTCAACTGCTTCAGGTCTGCCGTGCTCTGGACCATCATGAACTTGCTCCTTGTGGTTCGTGTTTTGTTGTTTTCGTATATGGGCCACGTTATATCAGCTGGCAACGCCCTCACCCCCGCCCCTCTCCCGGAGGGCGAGGGGAGTAGGCCATGCAGGGGATGTTGGAAATCGGTTACTGTCCGTCTCCTTGCAGCCGGTCCAGTGCTTTTCCGTGCGAGGTGATGATCTTGCCGCCTCCGGTCACGAGGTGTATGAAGACGGCATCCCCCTTGTCCGCTCCGCTCCTTTTGAAGGACACTGTCCCGCCTTTGGGGAGTGCGCACGGGGACTTCGTTCCTAGCAGGGCCTGAGTCACGAGACCGAAGTCGGGTTCGTGTCCAACCAGGGCGATCTCCTTCGCCTGTGCATACTCGGCCAGCAAAGGGTCCAGGGCCTCCGGACGGAAACCCGAGGCGAGCTGCGGCACCACGACGATGTCACCTTTGAAGCGGAGTGCTTCTGCGAGTATGTCCGCAGTCTGGACGGCCCGCACCAGCGGACTGGTAAGGATGACGTCGGGATCTATGGCCAGCTTCGCGAGGCTTTTGGCGACCTGCCTGAAGCGTTTCCTGCCGCGGCGGGTGAGGAATCTGTGTTCTTCGAGTATCTGCGGGGTTCGCTCGATGGCTTCAGCGTGACGCACCAAATGGATGATCATGACAACTCCCTAATCTGAGAAACCTTCAAGACTTTAGCTAATCTCTTAGATTTTGCAACCTGCTGTCTTGTTTTTGTCTCAATTTCCGGATCAGGCTCAAAGGGAGGCGGCAGCAGCATGAGGGACTGAATGGAGCAGGGGAGGGGAGTAAGGGGGCTGGAAGCTGATAGAAAGAGGGGGCTCTTATGACTGGAGGAGTTTAGGGATGCCTCCCCTTTCGGGGAGGACTTGACAGCTATGGAGTGTCGGCTAAGCGGATGTCAGTGTTTCACCTGGCCGCTGTCAGCAGTTGCCCGAAATTCTCCTTTATCGACTCAGTAATGGAATCGGACGGAACGGCTCCGCCGACTCCCTTGAGCCAGAAGCGGTCGACCGCCGTCTCTCCTATTGTCTCGATGGTCATCTTCACCGGGAAAAGGCATCTCATGCTGAAATAGTCGAGGATGTCCCCCAGGAAACCGAGCCGATCCACACCCCTCAGTTCGACATAAAGGCTTCCGTCGTGGCGGCTGGGCGGCTCCAGTACGAAATCAAGGAGTTCGATTTTGCCAGCCTTCCGGTCGCCGGTAAGTTCCGTGGCGGCCAGGGCGACATAGTCCACGCTCAACGGATCTTTGGCAAAGGGGGCAGATTTCAGCTCGAAGCTCGAGCGCCAGTTGCTTACAGTTGTCTTTTCCGCCTCGACCCTGACGATGCCGATCCTCTGCTGGGCAAGTCCCGCCGTGAGCCTCCCTGTCCATCCCGGAGCGAGAAAACCGGTGATGTCGAGCTTGTAGCCGTTGTGTTTCGCCGGGATCGGCTCAATATTGAAGGTCGTGTGCGAAAAGCCGATTGGCGGGGTGTCGCCGAGGGAATCTCTTTTCAGGGCGAAGCTGTTCATATTAATTCTCCTTTGAATTGGTAATCTCGTTCGTTGAGTCTCTTGCGAGGAGGGCTGCGGGACGGTGCAACCGCTGCGGAAGCGCAGCTTTTACAATCTGTCCGAACGTTGCAGCATGTCTCGGGCGCAACCGGTCAGGAAACAGAAGACCTCGCAGCGATCGCTTAAAAAGCGCGGCAGGTCGCGGTTCATCAGGTCTTCCAGAAAATGGAGCGTCAAGGCGTCATCGCGCTCGAGTTCGTCCATGACCGCCTGCATCATGGGAATGATGTCGTAGAGGTCATCCCTGTTGAAGGGAGCCGTATCGTCCTTTCCGGAGAACTTGTTCTCGAAGCGGGTCCCTATCACTTTCGGATACCGGTACTTGAGATCCGAGGCGTGTATCGTCAATCCCATCACGTCACCTCCATCGAGCTAATCGCAGCCGCACCTGGAACTGCTGCAACTGCTGCAATGCGACTGCGGTGCCGGCGCGGCCGCTTCCTTGTCATAGCAGGCAAGCGAAGCTGTGGATACAACCCATCCTCCGTCCAGCAATTCGCCTTGCAGCGCCTTTTGTTTCAACAGCATCAGGATCCTTGTTTCGGTGGTCGAAAGAAGCCTGGCTGCCTCTGCCATTGGGAGATACTCAACCTGGTTGGTCTGCGAAATCATAGCTAGTTCCTCCTGTGAGGGGGAAGCTTTACATGGAGCATGCCAGAACGGTCAGGCATCGTCTTCCCCTGCAAATCCCGGTCTTTCCGTAGGCCGGTTCCGCTTTTCCGGGCGAACGTCGTGCCTATTAATTAAACATTCTGCTTCGCTGGCAGCAGAAGCGACGATCCTATCGTACGCTCTTTTCAATCTCCACAGCGCACATCGCAGTTGATATGAATAACCATCCATAGTAACCTGCATGCTGCTTTGCAAGCCGGCAACCGGGCATTTCCGTTGCGCCCTTCTTCATTGCGGTATCATCACCAATCGAATTAACTGCGAGTGATCTGTATGAAAGAGCTTACCCCTTCCCTGGAGGCTATGGTTGAAGCCGAGCTTCCGTCGCTCATCGAGATGTATGAACGTCTGCACGCCCAGCCGGAACTCTCCGGTCAGGAGGAGAAAACGTCGGCACTCGTCGCCCGGGAGCTGCGGGGGCTGGGGTTTATCGTCTCGGACCGGATAGGCAGGTACGAGCATTACGACTGGCCCGGTTACGGCGTGGTCGCCGTGATGCACAACGGAACCGGTCCCACCGTTTTGCTGCGTGCCGATATGGATGCCCTTCCTGTTGAGGAGAAAACCGGGCTGCCGTATGCCAGCAAGGCGAGGGGGATCTACCGCGACGGGAACGAGGTTCCGGTGATGCACGCCTGCGGACACGACGTCCACATGACGTCGCTGCTCGGCGCTGCGCGGATGTTGGCGAAGCTGAGAGCCGACTGGCAAGGATGCCTGGTCCTCATCGGCCAGCCCGGAGAGGAAGGGGGCGGCGGGGCCCAGGCGATGCTCAGCGACGGCGCTTACGGGCACTGCCCGAGGCCGGATTACGCCCTGGCGCTGCACAGCACGTTGCAGTTGAAGGCGGGGATGGCGGGATCGGTCCCCGGGAATTTCATGGCGAGTTTTACCGAGCTGGAGGTGACGCTGCGAGGAATCGGAGCGCACGGTTCGGCGCCCGAGTTTGGCAAGGACCCCATCGTCATGGCGGCCCAGTTCGTGACCAGCCTGCAGACCATCGTCAGCCGCGAGAAGAGTCCTCACGAACCGGCGGTCGTGACGGTCGGTTCCATCCACGGCGGCGTTGCCAGCAACGTGATCCCCGAGGAGGTCGTTCTCCAGATCAGCGTCAGGACCTATGACGAACAGGTCCGGGAGCGGATCGTCGAGTCGGTCCGCCGCATCGCCTCGGGAGTCGCCCTGGTCGCCGGCGTGCCCGGGGACCGGGCTCCCGTGGTCGAGGTGAAGGCGTCGCACCCGGCGACCTACAACGATCCCGCCTTGACGGGACGGGTGGAAGCGGCGCTGAAGACTGTTCTTGGCGCTGAGAACGTAGTGAGGACAGGCCCCAGGATGGTGAGCGAGGATTTCGGTGCATGGGGACTGGGAGGCGAGATCCCCACCTGCATGTTCTGGCTCGGCGCGGCCGACCCGGAGAGTTTCGAGGAAAGCGCACGCAGCGGGGTTCCGCTCCCCTCGCAACATTCACCCCTTTTTGCCCCGAAACCGGAACCGACTCTCAGGGCTGGCGTGAAAGGCCTGACCGCGGCGGTGCTGGAACTGCTGGGAGTATAGGGTAGGGAGGTTCACTACTAATATTAAATAAAGCGAGGGGACGAACCGGCTGTTCGTCCCCTCGCTTTTTTCAGTTACCTGGTTTTGCCCGCTTCAGCGCTCTTCACCTCTGGGGAGTGCACGCGGCGCTCCCCCCTCCCGTCGGCCCGGGCGCGACCCGCGCTCCTCCATCTCCTGCTTGCGCTCCTCGATCCCCTGTTTGCGCTCCTGGATCTCCTGTTTGCGCTCCTGGATCTCCTGCCTGCGTTGTTCTGGCTTCGATTCTTGCGGCACAACAGGTTGAGGCTTCGGTACTGCCCTGGGAGCCGGCCTTTCCGGTCTCGGTACGGAGGGGACTACCGCTGGCGCCGGGACAGCCTTATGTTCCGGTGCGGGAACGACCTTCCGCTCGGGCGCAGGGACGACCTTCTGTTGCTGGATTCCGACCGGCGGAGTTTGCGGTGTGACTGCGGGCGGAGTCTGCGGCGCGGCGGGGCGGTTTATCTGCCGCAATACCCTGCGACGGCTTTCTCCCTGTCCTTCCCGCTTTGGCTGACGTTCTCCGCGGGTCGCTGCGGGCGGCTTCTCTCCGCTTGCCGGTTTCTTTTCCTCGACGGTCGGAGGTGTTGTCCCCGGAAGTGTCGCTCCGGCAGGCGTCCGGCTTCTTTCGGCACCAGGCTGACGCTGTCTCTCAGTTCCGGTTGCAGGCGCGCCGCTCTGCGGCTGCCGCTCCCTTACGCCGGCTGGCGCGCCCCGCTTCTCCGGTACGGTTGCTGGTGGCTGCACCTTTGCTGGTGGCTGCACCTTTGTTGGTGGCTGCACCTTTGCTGGTGGCTGCACCTTTGTTGGTGGCGCCTGCCTTACCGTGCCGCGCTCCCTCCGCGGGGCCGCTGTGGGCGACCGCTGCTCAATTCTGACGGGGCGTGAGGTGTCCATCCGGCGCAGAGGGGCAAACCTTCGTTGATCCCTTCTGTTCGAGGTGTCGGTCCGCAATTGCTGCCGGTACACCCGCGTGTCGCGCTGCACGACCCTCTCGTTCACGGTGATCACGGAGGCGCGATTGTTGATATAGATCCCGCGCCTGTCACGGATGTGCGGCCGGGATCGGCTGATCCAGCCCCTGCCGCGCCAGCCGTGGTAATAGACGCGGCGATCGCGCCAGTCGCAGTCGCGGTTGAGCCAGGAGCCTATGGTGAAGCCGACGCTGAAGGTGATGAACGGGTACGACGGCCGGTAGTGCTCGACGTAGATCACCTGCGGATCGTACACGGGTATGTAAATGTACTGCGGCTGCGCCGGCTCGATCCTGATTATGGGGCCGTCGTAGATGACCTGCTGCTCACGCGTCGAGTAGAGGTTTCCCTGTGCCCTCGCGTAGTCGCGCAGCCGCTGTACCGCGTCCATCACCTCCTGCGGCTGCTCGATGAAGGCCTGCCCCAGCGAGACGGTCCAGTCGTAGTACTGCTCCATCATGTAGAGGACCTTCGGGTAGTGCGCCACGGCCCTTACGCTGATGTCCCAAGGCTGGGAGTCGACCCCGGATCTGCCGTAGCGCCTGACGTAACTGGCGGCATCGACGATCTGGTCGACAAAGGTCGCCGCCGGGAGAATCTGGGCGATCAGCGGGTCCGGGTACAGGGCGATGGGCGCCAGGAGGTCGTCCAGTTCTGCCGGGGTCAGTAGTTCGTCCTGGTAGACTTCGTCGTACCCCTGCGGATATTCCTGGGCCGCTGCCTTGGAGGAAAGCCCCAGGGCGAGTGTAACTAGAAGCGTCATGACAAGAAGCAGTAGTGACTTTTTCATTGTTATCTCCGTGCCGTTATTTGCTTTTCAACCACCGCTCTAGTCTAGCAGAAGCAGGGGCTGGGAGCTAGGGCTGGGAGCTAGAGGCTAGAGGCTGGGGGCTGGGGGCTGGGGGCTGGGGGCTGGCGGCTGGGCGGTTCAGTCGGCTGGGCGGTTCAGTCGGCTTGGATCTCCAGGATCTTGGCGTGCAGCCCCTCCATGTCGAACGGTTTCTGTATGTATTGCATGCCTTCGGCGAGGACTCCCTTGTCGGCGATGGTGTCGGTCGAATACCCGGACATGAAGAGAACCTTGGTGTCGGGACGGAGTTCGGCGATCCCTCTCGCCATCTCCACGCCGTTCATTTCCGGCATGATGACGTCTGACAGAATCAGGTCGATGCTGATATCCCGATCCTCACAGATCGAAAGCGCCGAATGGGGTGTGGCCGCCTGTATCACCTTGTAACCTATCTTCTCCAGCATCGTCGTCGCCATGGAACGGAGCATGGCGTCATCCTCCACGACAAGGATGGTTCCTGCACCTGTCAAATAGTCCGGTGCCGTCGCGTCCTTCTCCACCTGTTCATCCATGAGTCTCGGAAGGTAGATCCTGAAGGCGGTGCCGCGTCCGGGCTCGCTTTCAACGTCTATAAAACCGCAGTTTTGGGTCACGATGCCGTACACGGTGGCAAGGCCCAGACCCGTTCCTCTACCCACCTCCTTCGTGGTGAAGAACGGCTCGAAAATCCGTTTCATCAACTCCCGATCCATGCCCGTGCCGGTATCCTCCACGGTAAGGCAGGTGTATTCGCCCGGTCTGGCATCGAGCCGGTAGTCGCAGTACGTCTGGTCTATGACGACGTTCTCCGTCCTTATGGTCAGCTTGCCGCCGTCGGGCATGGCGTCGCGGGCGTTGACCGCAAGGTTGATCAGGATCTGGTCGGCCTGCGACGGGTCGATCTTCACCGTCCAGAGGCTTGTGGCCGGAAGGAAGTTGAGCCGTATCTCCTCGCCGATCAGGCGGCTCAGCGTTTTCTCGGTCTCGATGCAGTGGGCGTTCAGGTTTATGACCCTCGGGGAGATGATCTCCTTGCGGGAGAAGGCGAGCAACTGGCGCACCATGTCCCTAGACCGCTCTCCCGCCTTGGTTATCTCCTGGATGTACTGCGAGATGGGGCTTGCGTCGGGCACCTCGATCTGGCAGATCTGCGCATAGCCGAGGATGACGCTCAGCATGTTGTTGAAGTCGTGGGCCACGCCGCCGGCCAGTTGCCCGATCGATTCCATCTTCTGTGACTGCCTGAGTTGCGCCTCGACCTTGCGGTGCTCCGTGATGTCGATGCCGAAACAGAGGGTGCCGACGATCTTGCCGTCTTCGACGATGGGGCTGTTGCGCCAGGAAATGGTCCGCAGCGCCCCCGCCTTGGTGACGATCTGGCTCTCGAAGGGGGTGCGCCCCCCGTCTTCCTCGGAAAATCGCGGCACCGTGCACATGTTGTAAAAAGTGTCGGCACTCATCACCGTTTGGAACAGGTTTTCCCCGGTCAGTTCGCAGGCGCCGTACCCGGTGACCTCTTCGGCCGTCCGATTCATCAAGGTCACGTCTCCATGGAGATCGAGACCGAGGATCATGACGCAGGCCGCCTGTATCAGGTTCTCCGTGTATTCCTTGGCCGACTTGAGCTGCTCGACCGCCTGCCGCCGCTGCGTGATGTTCTCGACCGAAAGGACGGTCCCCGCTATCTGTCCCTCCTGGTGCACCGGGGTCGCGCCGCAGGCGATGCTGACTGTAGTGCCGTCTTTTTTAAGCAGGTCCGTCTCGAACTTGACGATCTCGGCGGCGCCGGTTTCCACCAGCAGCAGTTGTTCGAACACCATCTCCCTGGACTTTTCGCAGAAGAGCCGGCTTATGTCCGCACCGTTAAGCTCGTCCCGCGCATAGCCGCTCATCTCGGTGCAGCGACCGTTCAGCATGGCGATGTTGCCGTCAAGATCGAACACGATGACCGCGTTTGCGCTGCTCTCCATGACCTTGGTGAGGAAGTTGTACGAATCGCTCAGCTGGCGGTTGGCGCGGCTGATGGCCCTGAACGGCAGCAGCAGAAAAACGAACAGCCCTATGCCGAGCCCGACCAGGGCGACAAGGGCTGATTTTTCGAGGATCGGTCTGATGGAACGGGTGATCTCGATGCTGCCGATGATGTTCCCGCCGTCGAGGATCAACCGGGAACGTTTGATGACCGGCTCGGGGATCTCGTTGCCGCTGGCGGCGAGTTCCTTCCCGGCTGCATCGAGTATCCTGCGGGATTCGGGGTAGACGTTGCTGGACCTGCGCGAGAGCATCGCTTCCACCTGCCGGGCTTCGCTGCGCCATGAGATGGGGTTCAGGTCGCTGATCCCGGCGATGATCTGGGCGTTTATCTCAGCTTCGGCCTCCAGGCTTCCGGTGGCGTACTGGTAGCTGATGGCGAAATAGCCGACGGGAAAAATGAGCGCGACGGTGAACGCCAACAGTATGGTGAAGTTGGCAGTGAACCGCGCCGCTTTTTTTTCCGGTGCCGTCATGTGCTTCGCGCTCCTTGGAGCTGATGCGGAAAGTCTTACCTGATTTTGTGAGGGAGATTAACATTTTATTTTGGAAAAGAGAAGGGGGATATGACCCGGTTTGCCGCGCGCGACATGCCGCCGATTAACGCTTGCCCAGCGCTCTGACAGTGACATGTCTGACTGATACAGCGCCCGCAGTCTCCGGAACTTGGGGATTCGCCGGTTGATGCAATCGTACCGTACCGTATACGCCATTCCTGCCCGGGCAACCGCTCCTAAGAGATGAATTGAATTGACACTGCCCGGACCATCTTGTATATGTTTGCGTGTCACTGATTGTAAATTCGTGTTACTTTGCTGCAGGCGTTTTCGTAAAACGGAGGAGGCACCATGCACATGGCGGATGCTTTGCTGACGCCGGCCGTGGGAGGGACCATGTGGGTCGCCTCGGCAGGGGCTATTGCCTGCAGTTCCGCCGTCCTGCGCCGGGAGCGCGACGACCGGAAGGCGCCGCTCATGGGTGTCCTCGGGGCCTTCCTCTTCGCGGCGCAGATGATCAATTTCACCATTCCGGGCACCGGTTCCAGCGGCCACCTGAGCGGCGGATTGCTCCTCGCCATCCTGCTCGGCCCGAGCGCCGCCTTTCTCACCATCGCCTCCGTATTGGTCGTGCAGGCCTTCTTCTTTGCGGACGGCGGCCTTCTCGCGCTTGGCTGCAACATCTTCAACCTGGGCATCATACCCGCCTTCGTGGTCTTTCCGCTGGTTTACCGGACCGTGATCGGGCGTGACCCTTCGCGTGCGCGCCTTGGCGTCGGCACCATGGCGGCCGCCTTGGCTACGCTGCAATTGGGCTCCCTCGCCGTTGTGCTGGAGACCGCTTCCTCCGGTATCTCCTCCCTTCCCCTTGCCGATTTCCTGATGCTCATCCAGCCGATTCACCTCGCCATCGGCCTGGTCGAGGGGGGCGTTACCATTGCCGTGCTCTCCTTCGTCCGAAAGGCCCGCCCGGAACTGCTGCAAAGCGGGGGAGGGGTGGACCCATCCGCGGGGCGGTCGCTGGTCCCCGTTCTTCTCGGCTTCCTGGTCTGCGCCGTCGTCATCGCCGGCGGGCTCTCCCTGTACGCTTCCGGCAAGCCCGACGGCCTCGAATGGGCTGTCGCCAAGGTTAGCGGAAAAGCGGTACTCCCTGC
Organism: Geobacter sp.; assembly: GCA_003490025.1. Classification (GTDB taxonomy): domain Bacteria; phylum Desulfobacterota; class Desulfuromonadia; order Geobacterales; family Geobacteraceae; genus Geomonas. The sequence goes on from DNJC01000088.1 coordinate 15,862, forward strand.
GCCTGAACAGGGGGTGCACGGTGCGCTCTCCTGGTTGCAGCAGAAAACCGCCTGGTTCGCCGATTACCGGTTCAAGGGAGGGAAGACGGAAATCGGTGCACCTGCGAAGCTCGATACCGGAGTCACCGGCATCGTGGGGGCGGTACTCACGCTTTTGTCCATCCTCTGCGCCGCCTTCCTGCTCAGGAAGGGAAGCAGGGGAGCCGTAGCCCCGGAAGCCTGATCCGGGATGGGATCGATAGCCGGGGCATTGCTAGATTTGAAGCGGCTGGACCAGCTCGCGGCCGGGGATTCCGCTGTGCACAGGTTGGATGCCCGGGCCAAGGTGCTCGCCACCCTGGTCTTCATCGTGAGCGTGATCTCCTTCGGGCGCTATGAACTCTCCGGATTGATCCCCTTCTTCATCTTTCCTGCCGTACTCATCGCCATCGGGCAGTTGCCCGCCGGATACCTCGCCGCAAAGATCATCCTCGTCTGTCCCTTCGCCGTCGCGGTCGGGATCTTCAACCCTTTCTTCGACCGGGGCGTGCTGGTTCACCTCGGTCCGCTGGGGATCTCGGGCGGGTGGATATCGTGCGTCTCGATAGTGGTCAGGACCGTCCTCACCGTCGGCGCCGCTCTCATTCTCGCCGCCGTGACCGGTTTCCCGGCGATCTGCCGGGCCCTTGAGCGCCTCGGCATGCCGAACGTCTTCGTCATGCAGCTTCTTTTTCTGTATCGCTACCTCTTCGTCCTGACGGAAGAGGGGGGACGGGCCTCGAGGGCGCGGGAACTCCGCTCCTTCGGAAGGAGGGGGCTCAACCTCTCCAGCTACGCGTCGCTTCTGGGTCACCTGCTGTTGCGCACCTGGCAGAGGGCCGAACGGATCCACATGTCGATGCTGGCCCGCGGCTACGACGGCGTCATGCCCGTGGGGCATACTTCGCGCTTCGGGGTGGCAGAGATGCTGTTCCTGTTGATATGGTCCTCGCTCTGCATCCTCCTCAGATTGAACAACGGCGCGCAGTTTATCGGAACTCTGGTAACGGGAATCCTGTCATGAGCCATCACATCATCGAGGTCGATCGCCTGCGCCACGTCTATCCCGACGGAACGGAGGCCCTTCGCGACATAAGCTTCAGCATCACCCACGGGGAGTCGGTGGCGGTCATCGGCGCCAACGGTGCGGGAAAATCGACGCTCCTGCTGCATTTGAACGGCCACCTCTCCCCCAGCTCCGGAGAGATCAGGATAGGGCACGTCCCCATCGACAAGGCGACCCTTCCCAAGGTGAGACGCACCGTGGGGATGGTGTTCCAGGACCCGGACGACCAGCTCTTCATGCCCACAGTGTACGAGGACGTCGCCTTCGGGCCGCTGAACCTGGGGATGAGCGGAGAGGAGCTGGAGAGATGCGTGAGCGGCGCCCTGCAGCGTGTGGAGGCGGAGCACCTGGCGCGGAAGGCCCCCTATCGCCTCTCGACCGGGGAAAAGAAACGGGTCGCCATCGCCACGGTCCTTTCCATGACCCCCGACATTCTGGTACTGGACGAGCCGACCAACGGCCTCGACCCGCATGCGCGGCGGCAGTTGATCACGCTCCTGAAGGAGTTCCACCACAGCAAGATCGTCACCAGCCACGACCTCGACATGGTGCTCGAGGTCTGCGAGCGGACCATAATCCTGAACGGCGGCGTGGTGAGGGCCGACGGTCCGACCGTCGATATCTTCCGGGACGATGCGCTGTTGAGGGAATGCCGGCTGGAGAAGCCGCTTTCGATGCAGGGGTGCCCGGTCTGCGGCGGTAAAGGAAAGTAGGGAAGGTGAAACGAAAAAAGGCCCCGGATCTCTTCGGGGCCTTTCAATAAAGTTCTACGCTATGTGATTAAATCCTGGTAACGTTAGCCGCCTGAAGACCTTTCGGTCCCTTCACGATTTCGAACGATACGCTGTCCCCTTCGGTGAGGGATTTGAAGCCGTCGCCGGTGATAGCGGAAAAGTGAACGAAGACGTCCTCGCCGTTTTCCTGCTCAAGAAAGCCAAACCCCTTGCTGTCGTTAAACCATTTCACAGTACCGTTTACCATTTACTTACTTCTCCCATATTACTTCTTTTAGTTTTGTCCGTGGCAGATCCACCGACCCGGCGTCACAATAATAGTTTGACCGGTAAAAGTCAATCTTTATAATTTTAAATCGTACATAAACCTTTTTAATGTTTACGGTGCCCGGCATGCCCCTGTCCCGTTGACTTTGCGCAAGCGCTGTAGTAGCGTCGTCGCCAGTGGTGCAACAGGAGTGATAGATGAAGATCTGGATAGATGCAGATGCCTGCCCGAGGGTGATCAAGGACATCATCTTCCGCGCCTCGGAGCGGTTGAAGGTTGAGGCCTGCCTGGTCGCGAACAGCGACCTCTCGAAGGCCCACACGCGCCTGATAACTTCGGTGCGGGTCAAGGACGGGTTCGATATCGCCGACGACTACATTGCCGAAAACGCGCAGCCGTGCGACCTGGTGATCACGGCCGACATCCCGCTTGCGGCGCGCATCGTCGAGAAGGGGGGCGTGGCACTCGACCCGCGCGGGGAGCTTTACACCGAGGAGAACGTGGGAGAGCGGCTGTCGATGCGCAATCTCATGCAGCAGTTGCGCAGCGAGGGACTGGCCCCGGGAGGGCCGGGGCAGTTCAGCCTCACGGACCGCCAGCGCTTCGCCTCGTCGCTGGACCGGTTGCTCACCAGGATGGTGCGGGGGTAACCAAATCCCCCCCCTCCCCCCTTTTCCAAAGGGGGGAGACTTTTCATCGTTCCCACGCTGGAGCGTAGGAACCATAAAATTCTTCCTTTCCTTTTTGAGGCTGCGGCGGACACCTGTCATGCCCCGCCTCTTTCCTGTCTCGATGCAGCACATCCCTCCCTTTCTTATCTCATTGCTGTAGCCTCTCAATAGTTGTAAAATATTGACCTCTGTTTCAACGCCTGACGCCGATTCAGGGCGGCGCAATGCCGCTCGCTACCGGTATCCGCCGTCAGTGAATGGCGCTACCGGTCTCTGCCACTTTTGGTTTTCTCCCTCAAAAATACTTTTGTATCAGGCAACAGCTCGTGTTAGTTTAGTAAAATAAGCTGCTGTTTCTAAACCAATCCAGAATTGCGTGGAACTCAATGACAGCGCATTACCAGTCAAGGCTGCCTGAAGAAATCGAGCTGGAGCAAAAGCGCGCCGAGCTTGCTTCGCTGCGCGCGCGCCATGCCGCGGCCGTAGCCCGCTTGCACGAGTTGCGCGAGGAGATTGCCGGTTTCGAGCGAAACTACCAGGAGACCCTGGGACGGCGCATGGCGGAACTGGAGAGGATCGAGGCCGAGATAGCCAGGCTTTCGGGCTGCTACACCGCAGCGGAGCCTGCCGAGGAAGAGAAAGAAGAGGAGTTCGACACCAGGACCTACCGGAAAGGAAGGAGTTTCAGGGCCGACACCGGCACCGGCGCGAAGGGGCGGGTCTGGAAGTCGGATGAGCAGGACATCAAGGCGCTCTACCGGGAGGTCGCCAAGGCGATCCACCCGGACCTCGCAGGCGACGGGCCGGGCTCTCATGTGCGCCACGAATTGATGCTGAAGGCCAACCGGGCCTATGCGGAGGAGGACACACGTACTCTTAGGGAGATCCTGCGCAACTGGAGGAAACACTTCCCCGGGCAGGCCGAGGCGAACGACATCGGCGCCGAGTTGTCCAGGGTCAAGCGGCAGATAGCGGTGGAAGCGCAGGCTTTGCGGGAGGTGGAGGAACAGGTCGAGCAGCTGAGGACGAGTTACGTCTGCCGGTTCAAGCTGCGCGTCGATGAAAGCTTAGCTGCGGGGAGCGACCTCTTCGCCGAAATGGTCTCCGCCGTCGACATGAACATAACCAGGGCCCTCAGGCGTCTTGCCGCGCTCCAGGAGGAGAAGGAGCGGCGGTCCGCCGGTCGGGGCACCAGCCATAAGCGGATCATCCGGTTTCCTTCCGATCTCCCTTGCGGAACCCTTTACCACCGCGACCTTAACTCGGCGAACTTCAGCCAGTGGAGGAAGTCGGGGCCCGCCATCGGCGACCTGCAGGTCTACGCGGACCAGGCGGTGCGCCTGGATATCAAGGAGCAGACCGAGGCGAAGCTGAAGCTGCTGCAGGATCTGCATGCCGACGACCTGCAGGCGCTGTACCTGTATCAGGCGTGTGACGCGGACCTCGACAACATCGTCCACCTGACCGGGCTGGAGGAACTTTACCTGTGCGGCCGGGGGCTCACCGACGCGGCGCTTCTCTGCATCTCCTCCCTCACCAATCTGAAGAGGATCTATCTCTACCAGACTTCGGTCTCGGACCGCGGACTTCTCTATCTCCAGGGCATCCAGGGGCTGAAGGGGCTTACCAGCAGCGGCAACAGCATCACCGACGAGGGGCTTGCCGTCTTCCAGAAGGCCATCCCGGGGGTCAAGACCGTCAGCTTCAAGTGGAAAAGGTAGTAAAAACTTAAAAAAGCAGTTACGCGGAGTACGCGGAGTACGCCACCTGCAGGAGCGGCATTCCTGCCGCGATCAACTGCTGCCATCGCGGCAGGAATGCCGCTCCTACAAGGGAAACTCCCGCGGCAATTGTTCAGATAGATAGGTTCCATGTGGACCGGGTCCAAGGATAGGGATGTCGAATAAATGAAAAAGGGGCTAACCGCTGTCGGTTGGCCCCTTTTTTCGTCTCGCGATCACCGGTTTCGGGTCAGCTTCTACTTACCTGTGCAGGATCTTATCCATGTCCGCGATGAGGTCGTCCGGATCTTCAAGGCCGACGGAAAGGCGCACCAGCGTGTCCTTTATGCCGCGCGCCTCGCGCTCCGCCGGCGGCATCGCCGCGTGCGACATCTTGGCGGGATAGGAGAGGATGCTCTCCACCCCGCCGAGGCTCACCGCGAACGCGGAGAGTTTTACCCCCTCCAACAGCCTCTTGGTCAATTCATAACTGGACAGCTCGAAGGAAAGGACCGCGCCGGGACCGCTTGCCTGGGCGAGGTGCGTCTGGTAACCCGGGTGCTCGGGAAGGCCGGGGTAGTACACCTTCGCCACGTCGGGTTGCCCCTGCAGCCACGATACGATCTTCTTCGCGCTCGCCTGGTGCTCCTCCATGCGTACCTTCAGCGTCTTCAGGCCGCGCAGCACCAGCCAGCAGTCCTGGGGGCCGAGCACGGCGCCGAAGGCGTTCTGGATGAAGCGAAGCCTCTGCCCGATCTCGGCATCGCGGGCCACGGCAAAGCCGCAGATGACGTCGGAATGTCCATTGATGAACTTGGTCCCGCTGTGCAGCACGATGTCGCAGCCGAGTTCGAGCGGGCGCTGCAGGTACGGCGTCATGAAGGTGTTGTCCACTATGGTCAGGAGACCCTTTTCCCTGGCAAGGGCCGCCGCCGCGGGAAGATCGGTGATCTTGATGAGCGGGTTGGACGGGGTCTCGAGATAGAGCGCCTTCGTCTCGGGACGAATCGCCGCCGCTATGGCGGCCGTGTCGGTGGCGTCGACAAAGGTCGTCTGCAGACCCCATCCCTTCAACAGGGTGGAGAGGAGCCTGAAGGTCCCGCCGTACACGTCCTCGCAGACCACCAGGTGATCGCCGGGAGCGAACATCAGGAAGGTCGAGGCGATGGCGGCCATCCCGGAGGCGAAGGCGAGCCCCGTCGCACCCTTTTCCAGCCCCGCCAGCGCCTCCTCCAGCGCCTCCCGGGTCGGGTTCCCCGACCTGGCGTAGTCGTACCTGCCGAAATGGTCCATGGAATGCTGGGCGAAGGTCGAACTGAGATAGATGGGATGGCTCAGGGAGCCGTGTTCCGGGTCTATCGGGTTGCCGCCGTGTATCAGCTCGGTAGCGAATTTCATGCCTGGTCTCCTCCTTCAAAGGCCTGCGCCAGGTCGGCGATCAGGTCGTCCTTGTCCTCGATCCCCACCGAGAGGCGGAGCAGCAGGTGGTTTATGCCAAGGCGCTCCAGCGTCTCGGGTTCTATGTCCGCGTGGGTCTGCACCTGCGGGAAAGTGATCAGGCTCTCGACGCCGCCGAGGCTCTCGGCAAAGGAGATCAGGCGGGTCTTCATCAACAGCTGCTTCACCAGGCGCGGCTCGGTCACCTCGAAGGCGATCATGGCGCCGAAACCTTTGCCGCGGCTTTTCATCAGCTCGTGACCCGGGTGGTCGGGGAGGCCGGGATAATAGACCTTGCCGACCTGCGGGTGCTGCGCCAGCCACCGGGCCAGCGCTTCGGCGTTTTCCTGCTGCCTGTCCAGGCGGATGGTGAGCGTCTTCATGCCGCGGATGGTGAGCCAGGAATCCTGCGGCCCGAGCACTGCCCCGGCGCCGTTCTGGTGGAAGTAGACCTGCTCGGCCAGGGCCGGATCCTTCACCGCGACCAGCCCGCAGACGGTGTCGTTGTGCCCCGCCAGGTACTTGCTGCCGGAATATATGGTGATGTCGGCGCCGAGGTCGAGGCAGCGCAGCAGGTACGGGGTGAGGAAGGTATTGTCGACGATGCAGAGAATCTCGCGCTCCTTGCAAAGCGCGGACAGCTGCTCCACGTCGGCCACCTTCAAGAGCGGGTTGGTGAGCGACTCCACGAAGAGGGCTTTGGTGTTCGGGCGGATCGCCTGGCGGACCAGCTCCACGTCGCTGGTGTCGACGTAGGTGAAGCTGAGGCCGAACTGCTGGAACAGCTTCTCGAAGAGACGGTAGCTCCCGCCGTAGAGGTCCTCGGTCACGACCAGGTGGTCGCCCTGGCGAAAGAGGAACATCAGGCTGGTGATGGCCGCCATTCCCGAGGCGTAGGCAAAGCCGCGACATCCGCCTTCCAGGAGCGCAAGCCCTTCCTCCAAAGCCTGGCGCGTCGGGTTTCCGGACCTGCTGTAGTCGTACCCCGTGCTCTGCCCGAGTCCCGGGTGGCGGAAGGTCGCCGTCTGGTAAATGGGCACCGTTACCGCGCCCGTCCTCGTCTCGCGCTGCAGGCCAATCTGGGCTGCGTTTGTTGCGATCTTCATTTTTTACCTCCAATAGGAAAAGTCCCCTTCCGGGGTCGGAAGGGGACTTTTCTTATGATGGTCCGCACTTCCTTATCTTTCGGAACGTTGTCGTTCCGCAGGATTTGGCACCTTCCCCCTGGGGGGAGGTTGCCGCGACGTCATCGGGCCAGTCCCTCGATCGCTCTAGATAAGTCATGCTATTCGGTTGTCAGGGCTACATCTTGAGTCAAGCGTCTAAAGTAATACTGGATCGCTGCGGTTCTGTCAACCCGAAACTTGATGCTGCCGGTCGGCTATCCAATTTTAAATTCCAGCGCAGGTTCCCCGTCAACTGCGCTGACCAAGGGGTGCAAGGGTGATGCTTCCTTTGGCCGTCGTTACGGAAAAAACGTGGGCCGGACAGTGTCTGGGACGTGCGAAACTGAATCAAAAAGAGCTGTACCACGTTGACACCTGCTAACAACCTCATAACAGACTTCAGCTCATTCTGTACCGGAGTGACTGTCGCGCTGTCTTTGGCAACGTTGAGGCTATTGAGAAAGTTTGTTGACAAAGAAAATTAGTATGCCACTCTTTCAAAAGGTTATTACGATCTTCAAGGGGGAAATCAATGGCAACTTTAGTAGAGATCGCGGCCCAGATTGTAGCATCACACGCGTCGAGCACACCGATGACCTCAGATCAGCTTATATTCGAAATCGGCAAAGTGCATACCGCCCTGAAAAACCTGGAAGCCGGCGAGCCAATAGAGGGATCTGAGGAAATGAAGCCCTCTGTGTCAGTAAAGGACGCATTCAAAAAGGGCGAGGTTGTCTGCATGTTGTGCGGCAAGGGTGGATTCAAGACTCTCGCGCGTCATCTGAACACCGCTCACGGCATGAAGCCGGGCGAGTACAAGAAACAGTTCGGCATCCCGGGCAAGCAGCCGCTTGCGGCCAAGAGCTACTCCGAGGCAAGAAGAAGGATGGCCCTGGACCGCGGCCTCGCCGACAACCTGGCCAAGGCCAGGGGGGTGAGGATGGCCAACATAGAGGCCAAAAAGGCCGCTCCGGCGAAACCGGCGAAACCAACAAAACCGGCCAAGGCTGCCAAGCCGAAAGTCGCCAAGGAACCTAAGGCCGCCAAGGCCAAGGCAACCTGACCGGCATGTTGACAGTTACAAGGAAGCCGTCCTGAAGAAGGGGCGGCTTTTCTTGTTTTTGAAAAGTCTCATCTCCTTGTTGCCAATGAAGCAGGTTCGTGTGACAATGCGGCGCCTCGTTGAGGCGTTCCGGCCGCTCTACCTCCGGTTCGAGGAACCGGCGGAATTCGTAGAGAGGGCGCAGCGCGCCGTGGCGGAGCTTTGATCCGGGAAGGGCGATGGGGGATGGGTGTGCCTATTCATCGTTCCCACGCTCCAGCGTGGGAACGCAAAGGCCCTGACGCTCCAGCGTCAGTTATAGGCTGCTGTCTCTAGAACAGTCAGCAAAGAAAAAAGAAAAACCGGACGCTGGAGCGTAGGAACAATACTTGAGAGGACGCATTGAAATGAAGGGAGAAGAGATCTCGCTCGGCTACCGCCGCTTCGCCCTGGGGCTGCTTCTGGCGGTGAACCTGCTGAACTACATCGACAGGCAGGTCCTTTTCGCCGTTTTCCCGCTGATAAAGGCGGACCTGCACATCACCGACACGGAACTCGGCATCTTCGGCAGCGCTTTCATGGTCAGCTACATGGTGATCGCGCCGGTGTTCGGCTGGCTCGGGGACCACTGGGACCGCGTCAAGCTCGCCTCGGCAGGGGTGGTGGTCTGGAGTTTCGCCACCATACTGGCCGGCTTCGCGCCGGGATACCGCTCCCTCCTTGGCGCCCGTGCCACCGTGGGGGTAGGGGAGGCGAGCTTCGGCACCGTTTCGCCGGGCCTCATCGCGGATTTCTTCGACAAGGAGCAGCGTGGAAGGATCCTCTCCTGGTTCTACGTCGCCATTCCTGTGGGTAGCGCCCTTGGCTATCTGCTCGGGGGCGTACTCGGGCAGAGGTTCGGCTGGCATGCCGCCTTTCTCATGGTCGGGCTCCCCGGCCTCCTCCTGGCCATCCCCCTCTGGTTCCTGCGCACTCCCGCGCGCGGAGGCGCCAACCCCGCACCCGCACACGACCCCGAGAAGAAAACCTCGGGGTACGGCCAGCTCTTTCAAAACCGCGCCTTCGTCAGCAACACGCTCGCCATGGCGGCCATGACCTTCGCCATCGGCGGCCTGGCCCAGTGGATCCCGACCTTCCTGTACCGCGTCCATGCGCTCAACGTGGAGAAGGCGAACACGCTCTTCGGCGCCACCACCGTCGTGGCCGGGATCGTCGGCACGCTCACCGGCGGCTGGCTGGGGGATCGTCTGCAGAAAAAGAGCAGCAAGGGGTACCTGGCGGTTTCGGGGTGGGGGTTCTTCATCGGCGCTCCCTTCGCCGCCTGGGCCATTCTCGCACCGGGGATCTCGACCTGCATGGCCGCCATCTTCGTCGCCGAATTCTTCCTGTTCCTCAACACCGGCCCGCTCAACACGGTGATCATCAACGTGACCAAGCCGTCCGTCCGGGCCATGGCCTTCGCCGTCAACATCTTCTTCATTCACGCGCTGGGAGACGCCATCTCCCCCTCGATACTCGGCTGGCTTTCCGACCAGTGGGGGCTTCGCAGCGCCCTTCTTGCCACCCCGCTGGTGATGGTCCTGGCGGGCGTCTTCTGTTTCGTCTGCGGCAGGTACGTGGCCTACGACATGGCGCAGGCCGAACCGTGAAAGGGGGACTTGCAGTACCGCCCCGGTGCGGTTATTATCCGGTGAGCATTCGCTTCGCCACGCAGCAAATCCCCACGCTAAAATGAGAGGTTCCATGTTTTCGTCAAGGCGCCTGCGCGCTTCACTCAGAATGGTTATTGTCGTCCTGTCCGCCTTCGCCCTTTTCGGATGCGCGACAACGCAAAAGCCTCTTGTCGGTATCGTCCCGGGCAAGAGCGTTGAGACGCTGCAATCGGCCGTCGGCATCACGGCAACGAGCGGCGAGCACAGCACGGGCGGGCGCGGCTACCTCGCCTACAAGGCCCCGGATCTCTTTCACCTGGCGCTGGTTTCCCCCTTCGGCCAGAGCGTTCTGGAAGCCTTCGCGGTCAGCGACCGGTTCACCGCTCTTTTCCCCTCCAAGCAGACCGCGTACAGCGGATACCTCTCCGAACTGCCGGAGACAAGCTCCCTGAAAAGCATGGGACTCCTGAAATGGGTCATGGTCCCCGCGCCGGCGTCCACGGAAAGGGAGAGCACGGGAAGCTCCGGCGACAGGTACTTCTTCGATGCGCGCGGCCTCTTGGAGCGTAAGGTTTCGCCGGAGGGGGACGAGGTGTTTTACGAGCAGTACCGCAACGTCGACGGCGTCGCCTTCCCCGAATCGATCCGCATCGCCAACCGCTTCGGCGCTTCGGTGACCATCTCGTTCGAGGATCCGCAGGTGAACGCCGTCATCGATAACTCGGTACTGACGCCGAACCTCGAAGGGTTCACCGTACTGCCGCTCATGATGTTCAAGGGTATGTGACTGGGGATCGGGAGGGGGGAGTTATCTGCGAAGACAAAAAGGGTGAAGGTTCATTGCAGAAGAAACTGTTAATTGTTTCAACATCTTGTTATGCTTACAGGCAGGGCTGGTAACGTTTCACAGCCAGTACACGCATCTGGACCTGATCCACTGATCCAGTATCTAAAAATAGAGGAGTTCCTGTCATGAGATACGCTGGTTCAGTAGCAATGTTGATCATCCTCTCTTTTCTCACCGCCTGCGCCATGTTCGAGGCAAAACAGCCTGCCAAGCCGCAGGACGTGCCGCCCAAGGTCCTGTCCGTCCCGGTTGGGAAAAACTGGCAGGTGATCGAAGAGCCGCCCAACCTGACCAATGAACGCAACGAGCGCCCGGCGTTTCAGACGGAGCAGTCGGTGCAGCCTGAAGGGGTGCAGCGGCCGGTGCCGACCCCAACGGAAAAGCAGCGCACCATCGAGACCCCGCCCCGTTGAACCACCTGTTTTTTTAGCGGCGGGCTGCGCAGGCAGTCCCGCCTGCTTCGGACCAGTTGGAGATCCCGAGACACTGCCCACCAGACTTCTCGCCGTAACAGAAACCTCGAGGTAGATAATCAGCCAGAGGGGAGAAAATGGACAAAAAAACATATCTGAGCACCCTCGCAGCCCTTGCCACCGTCATTGCTATTGGCCTTTTGGTCCTGCTCGCCGTTCCCATCATTGAGCCTGTCGCCTGGGCCCTCATCATCGGCATCGCCACCATGCCGCATTTCCACCGCCTGCTGAAAAGGTTTCCCAACCGCCCCGGCCGCGCCGCAGGCCTCATGGTCCTTGCCGTGACCGTCTGCTTCATCCTTCCCACCGCGGCACTGGTGATGACCGCGGCGGTGAACGCGCCGGAATGGTACCGGCAGGTGGAGCAGCTGGTCGCGACCATAACCCGGACCGGGACCACCACGCTCAGCCAGATCCCCCAAGTCGGCAAGATCATGTCGCTCATCGACAGTTTCGGCATCGACCTCGCCGGGATCGGCGGTAAGATCGCGGCCGGCTCCTCGAGCTTCATCCTCGCCGCCGCTACCAACATCGCGAAGAACCTTTTCGACTTCCTGTTTACACTTGCCGTAGCGCTCTTCATCCTCTACTTCATCTACCGCGACGGCGACCGTGTGGTCTCCGTCTGCATCGGCAGGCTCGCTCCGAACCCGCGCAAGGCACAACAGTACGCCTCGCAGATCCGGTCCATCACCACGGCGGTGACCGTCGGCACCATCCTGACCTGCGTGACACAGGGTGTCATCGCAGGGCTTGGCTACTGGGTTGCAGGGGTCCCCGCACCCATCTTCTGCGGCACCCTCACCGCCATCGCCGCCCTGATCCCGGTGGTTGGAACCGCCCTGATCTGGGTGCCGCTGGCCGGGATCATCGCGCTGAACGGGTCGTACATGACGGCGCTGCTTCTTGCCGCCTGGTGCATCGTCTTCGTCGGTCTCTCCGACAACGCCATCCGTCCGCTGGCCATCGGCGCTGCCAGCGACATCTCCATCCTTGCCGTGGTCCTTGGCGCCATCTGCGGCGTGATCCTGATGGGCCTTCTCGGTCTCATCCTCGGCCCGGTGATCTTCGCCATCCTCTTCAACATGTGGGACGATGTGGTCTCCGAGGTCGATGCGGCGGAGCAGGCGGACTACCCGTGAATCTAACAACACAAGGGGCTATGAGATGAAGAGATCTACCTTTATGCTGGTGACACTGCTTGCCGCAGCAACCCTGCTTTCAGGCTGCATATTTCCCCACTGGGGACACCACGACAACGGCAAGCACAAGGGCCAGTACAAGAACAAGCGCGGCGTAGAGCAGCACCGCTAAAAAGGCTGCGCTTCCAGGACTTCCCGAGAGTCATGCACCTCCCGGATGGAAGGAGGACGGTGAAATGATCGGAAAAGGAACGTTTCCCTTGCTGAGATTAGTCGCCGGCTCGCTGTTGCTGTTTTTCATCTCGACCGGGACCGTGCATGCCGCGGGACCGGCAGCTTCGGGGTCGCAACCGCTGCTCGCACGTTATGCGTCGATCAAGCCCAAGCTGGAGAAGAACCAGTTCGGGGCGCCGATCCACCTTGAATCGGCCGAGTCCCAGGGTGCGGTGCGGGTCGACATGTACGGGGTCGTCAACTACCCGTTCGACCAGGTGAAGGAGGCGCTGCAGTCGCCGGATGCCTGGTGCGACATAGCGCCGCTGCACATCAACATCAAGGCCTGCACCTACAGGAAAGGCGCACAGTCCCAGTTGACGCTTTACAGCGGTCGCAAGAATTACCAGCCTCCCGCCGACGCCTACCCGCTCACGCTCAGGTTCAGGGTGGTTTCAGAGCAGCCGGAATACCTGGAGCTGGCCCTGACTGCCGACGAAGGGCCGTTTCGCACCAGGGACCACCGCATCGGGCTGGAAGCGGCGCCGCTCGATTCCCGGAGGACCTTCCTGCATTTCAGTTATGCCTACACCCACGGCCCGATGGCGCGCATGGCGATCAAGACCTATTTCGCCACCATCGGCCGCGACAAGGTCGGTTTCAGCGTGGTCGGCGGCAAGGACGGGAAGCTGTACTACATCGAAGGGGTGAGGGGGGCCATAGAGCGCAATACGGTCCGGTACTATCTTGCCCTGCAAACCTACCTCGATGCGCTGAAATCTCCCGAGGACCGTCGCTTCGAACAGAGGCTCAGCCGCTGGTACGATCTCACGGCCAAGTATCCCCGGCAGCTTAAGGAACTGGACAAGCCGGATTACCTGGCCAACAAGAGGCGCGAGCACGCGAACCAGATCACCTGGCAGAAGGGCGAGGGGAGTCAGTGATTGCCATGGCTGACCCGATTGTCCGGTTGAGCGGCATCTGCAAGGGATTCCAGGAGGGGGAACGCGAGCGGGTGGTCTTTCGCGACGCCTCGCTCGTCATCGAGCAGGGAGAGTGGGTTTTCCTTCTGGGGAGAAGCGGCTCCGGCAAATCGACGCTCCTGAACCTGGTGAGCGGCATCGACCTCCCGGACAAGGGCGAGGTGACTGTGGCGGGACGGCCGCTGAACCGCCTGAGCGAGCGCGACCGCACCCTCTTTCGCAGAAACCACATCGGCTTCGTCTTCCAGTTCTACAACCTGATACCGACCCTCACGGTGGAGGAAAACGTCCTACTCCCGCTGGAGTTGACGGGTGAGATCACGCCGGCGCTGCGCGACCGCGCGCGGGGACTCCTCGCCGAGGTAGGTCTCGAGGAGCGCGGCGGGGCTTTTCCGGACCGGCTTTCAGGCGGCGAGCAGCAGCGGGTCGCCGTGGCGCGCGCCCTGGTGCACCGCCCCGCGCTGGTCCTGGCCGACGAGCCGACCGGCAACCTCGACGCGGAGACGGGACAGCAGGTGCTGGACCTTTTCCAGCGGCTGTTGCGCAAGGACGGGGCCACGCTGGTGCTGGTGACCCACAGCAGCGAGGTGGCGAGGCTGGCCGACCGGATACTGACCATCAGGGACGGTCTTTTGGTCGAGGCCCCCCGCCTTCCGGGTGCGGAGCCGTGATCCTGTGGCGCGCCGGGCTGCGCAACGTCCTGCGCCATCCGTGGCTTACCGTGCTTGCCGTGCTCGGTGTGGCACTCGGCGTCGCCGTGGTGACCGCCGTAGACTACGCCAACGAAGCGGCGCAGCGCGCCTTCCGCATCGCCGCCGAAACCGTAGCGGGGCGCGCCACGCACCAGGTCGTCGGCGGTCCCTCCGGCCTTCCCGACCAGGTCTACAAAAGCATCAGGGTCGACAAGGGGTTCCGCGCTTCAGCCCCCGTTGTTACCGGCCATCTGCAACTCCCAGCCAAGTCCGGCGCCAGATCCGGTGCCACCTTCCAACTGATCGGCATCGACCCCTTCTCCGAGCCTCCCATCCGCTCCTTCAGCTCGCAGTTCAAGGACCAATCCGTACTGGCCGACCTGATGGGACGGCCCGGCACGGTGCTCATGCTCCGTGACACCGCGGCCGAACTCGGCATCCGGCGCGGCTCGACATTTCCCGTCGACGTTGCAGGGGTAAGGCGTCACCTGGTCCTGGCCGGGTACATCGAGGCGCCGGACCGGGTCAGCGCCCTTGGCCTTGCCTCGGTCCTCGTCTGCGACATAAGCACCGCGCAGGAGATCCTCGGACAGCCGGGGCGGCTTTCCCGCATCGACCTGATCGTACCCGAGGGGAGAGCCGGGGAGGGCGTCCTCAGGGAGCTGAGGGGGGGCATCCCCTCCGGCGCCGACATCGTCCCGGCAGGGGCGCGGGCCGGAGCGCTCGACCGCATGACCCGCGCCTTCCGGCTGAACCTCAAGGCGCTCAGCCTTCTCGCCCTCGTGGTCGGCATGTTCCTGATCTACAACACCATGACCTTTTCCGTGATCCGCCGCAGGAGGCTGATCGGGATGCTCCGGGCCCTCGGCGTCTGCCGCAGGGAAATCTTCGCCATGATCTGCGCCGAGGCGCTCATGATCGGCGTTACCGGGACCGTCATCGGGATCGGTTGCGGCGCGCTGCTCGGCTCGGAACTGACCCGTCTGGTGACGAGGACCATCAACGACCTGTACTTCGTGATGGAGGTGCGGCGGGTGCCGCTGCTCCCTGCTTCGCTCCTCAAGGGGACGTTTCTGGGTATCGTGGCCACGCTCTTGGCCGCGCTACCGGCCGCCATAGAGGCTACCGGGGCGCCTCCACGGGCCGTGCTGTCGCGCTCCATGGCCGAGGCGCGGCGACGGAAAATGGTCCCCGTCGCGGCCCTTTGCGGGGCGCTCCTTCTTCTCTGCGGGGTCGGGCTCTTCCTTTTCGAGGGGGGCGGGGTGGTCGGCGGCTTTGTCGGGCTCTTCGCCGTCATCGTCGGCTACACCTTGCTGGTCCCCGGCGCGGTCGTGCTGATGGCCGGGGCGCTGCGCCCGGTCCTGGCCGCGCTGATGGGGACCGTCGGCAAGATGGCGGCTCGCGGGGTGGTGGTTTCACTTTCCAGGACCGGGGTCGCCACCGCGGCACTGGTGGTCGCCGTGTCGGCCGGGATCGGCGTCGGCATCATGGTGGGAGGCTTCCGCCTCACCGTGCAAAGCTGGCTTGAGAGCTGGTTGCGGGCCGACGTCTACCTCACTTCGGCAGACAGGAGCGGAGGCCGCTACCGGCCGGCTCTCGGTCCCGCCCTGGTGCAGCGCATGTCAACGTCGCCGGGGGTGGAGAAGATGACGCTGTCGCGCCGGGTGGCGATCGACGGCAAGGACGGGCCGACGGAGATCTTCTCCGTGCAGGTCCCCGAATCCTCCTTTCTCCGTTACCCGTTCAAGGAAGGGGGGATGGAAGGCGCCTGGGAGAGTTTCAGCCGCGGGGCGTCGGTGCTGGTGTCTGAGCCATACAGCTACCGCCACCACGTGCGCACCGGGGGGAGGGTCACGCTGCGCACCAACCGCGGCCTGCTGCAGTTCCCGGTCTCCGGCGTCATCTACGATTACGGCTCCGACTCGGGCATTGTCATCATGAGCCGCGCCGCGTATCTCAAGTACTTCGACGACCCCGGCGTGGACGGGATGTCCTTTTACGCCGCTCCCGGGACCAGCCCGTCCGCCCTTGCCGCGCAGCTGATAGAGAGGGCAGGGGGGGAGAGCGTCACGGTGGTCTCAAACGCCGACCTGCGCAAGGCGACGGTGGAGGTATTCGACCGGACCTTCGCCATAACCGGCGTGCTGAGGATACTCACCTTGGCTGTCGCCTTTGTCGGCATCCTCTCGGCGCTGATGGCGATGCAGGTGGAGCGGGCGCGCGAACTGGCCGTGCTGCGGGCCGTAGGGCTCACGCCCGGGCAGGTCTGGGGCGTCATCTGCGGGGAGACGGCCTTGATCGGGCTCCTCGCCGGTCTCCTCTCCCTGCCGCTTGGCGTCATCGAGGCGCTGGTTCTCATCTACGTGGTGAATCTCCGCTCCTTCGGCTGGACCATGCAGGTTTCCATAGAGCCGGTCTACCTGCTCCAGGCGGTGGTCCTCTCCGTCGCGGCGGCTCTTCTGGCAGGCATCTACCCCTCGATAAAGATCGCCGGGACCTCTCCTGCCGTGGCGCTGAAGGAGGAGGAATAGGATGCGCCGTCTGTTAATCGCACTGGCCGTTGTCGCGCTCGTCCTGCTCTTCATCCGGGCCTACAGGAGCGGGATCAAAGGACCGGATGAAAAGGGAGAGCGGCTGCAGATAAACCAGGTGCTGGGGGGAACCCCGGCGGAAGGTTTCCTGCGGGCAAACGCTCCGCGGCGTTTCATCTTCCCGGAGGATCACGGCCCGCACCCGGGTTTTCGCAACGAGTGGTGGTATTTCACCGGGAACCTGCAAGGTGCAGACGGACGCCGCTTCGGCTACCAATTGACCTTTTTCCGCGCGGCCCTGACACCGCACCCGGCGCCGAGAACCTCAGCCTGGGGGAGCAACGAGATCTTCATGGCTCATTTGGCGGTCACGGACGTGGCGGGGAAGCGCTTCCGCTACGCGGAGCGCTTCAGCCGCGTGGCCCCGGGCCTGGCGTGGGCGGGGGGGCGTCCGCTTTCGATCTACCTGGAGAACTGGCGCGCGCAGGAAACCTCCGAAGGCCCCTTCGGCATGAGGCTCTCCGCCGCGGATGCCGAAATGGCCCTGGACCTGAACCTGGTACCGGTCAAGGGGGTCGTCCTGAACGGTGAGGGGGGATTGAGCCGCAAGAGTGCGGCGCCGGGTAACGCCTCCTATTACTACAGCATGCCGCGCCTGGCGAGTTCCGGCTCAATCCGCATAGGGGGCGAAAGCTTCCGGGTGACGGGCTTGAGTTGGCTCGATCGGGAGTGGAGCACCAGCGCGCTGGAGAAGGGGCAGCAGGGGTGGGACTGGTTCGCGCTTCAACTGGAGGACGGCAGGGACGTGATGTTCTACCGGCTGAGAAGGGTGGACGGAAGCAGCGATCCCTTCTCGGCCGGGACCCTGGTCGCAGCCGACGGCACGACCAGGGAGTTGAAGCGGGAGGAGGTGGAATTGAAGGTCACCGGTTGGTGGACCAGCCCGACAAGCGGCGCCCGGTATCCCTCCTCCTGGCGCATGCGGATACCGGCGCAGCGGATCGACCTGGAGATCGTGCCGCGCCTTGCGGACCAGGAGCTCAACACCGGCTTCCGTTACTGGGAAGGGGCGGTTGCCGTGCGCGGGTTGGGAGGCGCGCCGGGCGGTTCGGGATACCTGGAGATGACGGGATATGCAGCGGACGTAGATGTCGGTAAGTAGTAAGACGGGAGTTTTTACGATAGAAAAATAAAAAGGACCTGGGAAGCAAATCCCAGGTCCTTTGTAATTGATGGTGGAGCTGAACAGGATCGAACTGTCGACCTCTTGAATGCCATTCAAGCGCTCTCCCAACTGAGCTACAGCCCCATCGAAGGAGTCCTGTTTATAGCAAACGGAGCTTTGCGTGTCAACCTTTTTGTCGACAAAAAAATTGAAAGTGTTACTTCAATATTTGTCCCGCCTGCTGCTCCAGATGCCCCTTTGCCTTAACCTTCCGGCTTTGCGTTGTTAAGTCTGTATGGGGAGGTTAGTCCATTGCTCGCATCGAAACGGTTGACTGTGGAAGATCTTTCTCAAGGTGCTCGGGGGCGATGCCGCCGCGCGAAGGAAAGGGTGGGAAGGAAGCTGTAAAATCGCAAAGTTTCTTGACCGGGCTCTCATTTATTGATATAAGAGGGATCTCTTAAACGGAAGAGATATTAAAGACCGTGGTAAGACATGCCGGAGTGGTGAAACTGGTAGACGCACTGGACTCAAAATCCAGCGGGGCAACCCGTGTCGGTTCGATTCCGACCTCCGGCACCATCAATTAATCAGGGGGGTTACGTTAAAAGCGTCACCCCCTTTGTTGTACCTGCTCTACTATATTTTTTGACTACATTTGACTACATTTTGTCGCTTTGTAGAAAAGAATTGCAATATAAGCTGGTTATCTAACCTCGCCGGACTATTTGTCCTATGTAGTCAACCCTGGTCTGATACCCGAAACGGGATTGGTCGTCCAACCTTCTCGACTTCTTCGATGTAAGCAGCCGTTGACGGATGACAGAACTGAGAACGCATGTTCCCTCTTTTTCAAGACTTGCAATGTCTTTCCCATCCATAAGAGATCCTGCTCTCCGACGTATGTGAACCCCAGAGCCCTATCCTGCTTCTGTTGGAAATCGTTAAAACATAGCAGATTTTTGTGGTTTCTCCAGTTCTTTAAAAGGGGGCATGTTCTCCATAAATCAAAGCCAAAAACCGCCTTCGGCTGATCCCATTCCCCTGCAATAGAAACAGACGAAACACGTATTGATTTATGGTAACATGTGGGTTACCATCTACGCATGAGCTACAAGGTCGAAGAATATCTCCGCGAAGACGGGACAAGCCCTTATGAAGAGTGGTTCATGGGGCTGGACACTATCGCGGCGGCAAAGATTACGACTGTGAAACTCAAAATGGAACAGGGAAACCTTTCCAACGTCAAATGGTTCCGGGGGGTTGGCGAATACCGGCTTGATTGGGGACCAGGCTACCGGGTCTACATCGGGCGGGATGGTGAAAGGCTAATCATCCTGCTCGGCGGAGGGACAAAGAAAGGACAGCAAAAGGATATCGAGCGGGCTGTTGCTCTGTGGGGTGAGTTCACCGAGCGAAAAGCCCAACGGAAAAAGAGATAGATTTCAGATTCAGGAGGTATGTATGGCTCTCACAAGAGATTTCAAGGAAACGATCAAGAAGCGGGTGGAACGGGACCCTGATTTTGCCAAGGCGCTGCTCCATGAGGCAATCGATCTCATGCTTGATGGCGATTCCGCAACCGCCAAGCTGATCCTGCGCGACCTGATAAACGCAACGGTCGGTTTCGAGCGCCTGGCCGAAGAGGTCCACAAGCCGAGCAAAAGCCTCCACCGGATGCTTTCCACCTCCGGCAATCCAACGATGGAGAATCTTTCGGCCATCTTCGCCACCATCAAGAAGGCCCTGCACGTCAGGATCGACACGACCGTTACTGCCGCGTAGACCTGCCGCAGCAGGAGGATGAACATGTTCGAAAACCAGTACAACGAGGAAATGGAGGCCGAGGTGAGGCGGCTAGAGGCGAAAAAAAGAGCCGCAGACGCCAGCCACCCCGAATGGGACAATGCCTGCGAAATCTGCGGCTGCGAGATTCCTGGTGTTGTCGAAAAGCACTGCAAGGAATGCGGCAGGTGACGCGCGCCTGCTGCATTCCGCCTGTCTAGAAGTCGGCCTTTATTTGAGGTCGACCGTTAGGACCTCGGACTTCTCGCTCTCGAGCCCGTCCTGGTCCTGCGCCGCAATCTTCAATTCCACCTTCCCCTTGAGCCCGTCGAGATGGAAATAGGTCCCGTAGACGGTCTGCAGCTTCTGGAAGATCCCCACGAAATTCTTCTTGTAGACGACGTAGCGCAGTACGTCCTTCTCTGGATTCGCGTCCCAAAGCACCACCTTCTTGCCGTCCTGTTCGGTGACGACAACCTTCCCGGGAACGGCGGGTTTCGGCTTGGTAGCGCCGGTTACCGAGGTGGAGATGGCGCTCTCGATCTTGAGGGCGTCGATCCCTTTTACCGCGTAGATGTAGGAGCCTCCGTCAACGACGGCGCTGTCGAGGTAGAAAGGTTCCTTTACGATCTTCAGTCGCTGTACCTGGTTCTGGCCCACGGGTCCTCGGTATACCTCGTATTCCTTGAACTCCGGCGCGCTGTCCCAGGTGAGGGTAACCTTGCCCGGCAGTCCGCTGCTCGCCTTGAGGTTCCTGGGCGAGGGGAGCGCAGCCCTGGTGGTGGCCGAGACGGTCTCGCTGGGGAGGCTTTCGGAACCGGCCGCATTGAAGCAGCTGACGCGATAATAGTAGGTGGCGCCGTCGGAAAGGGGGCGGGTGCCGTCGCCGATGAGGGACCCAAACTTCGAGGCGCTTCCTTTCTCCGCGGCCATCTTTTCGTCCAGGTAGCTGTTCTTCTTGTAGGGGATCTCGGCGATCTTCACGTACTCGCCGTCCTTCTCCGTGGAGCGGTAGAGATAGTACCCCCTGATCTCGTCCTCGGGCGCCCCAACGCCGTTCCAGCTCAGAGTGACCCTTCTTGGCTCGTTGTCGGATGCGGTCAGGCCGGCAGGGGTGGCGGGACGCTGGCGGGTGGCGGCGGGGACCGGGCCGGACTTAGGCGTCTCTCCCTTTTCGAGCTGCGCGGCGATACTGTACCAGTAGGTGACGCCGTCCTCCAGTCCGGAGTCGAGGTACGAGTCGCTGCTCCTCCCCCTGACCTGGCCTACCTTCTTGGACTCCTGGTCGGCCCCTTTGGAGCGGTAGATGGCGTATCCTTCCACGCTCTTGCTTTCGTTGGGAAGCCAGGAGAGCTGCACCTTCCTGATCCCTCCGACGGCCCTGATGTCGCTGGCTGCGGGCGCGCTGCGCGCCTCCAGGATCGACGAGAACTCGCTCTCCACCATTTCGGGGTTGTAGGCGGTGAGCGCGTAGCTGTAGACGACGCCGTTTTTCATGTCGCTGTCGGTGTAGCTTACGGCGGAGGGGGAGACCTTGGCGATGACGCGGAACTCGGACTCGTCCGGTGCCTTGCGGTAGATCTGGAAGCCGTTGGTGATCAGGTTCCGGTCGCTCCCGGAGTAGGAACGGCTGTACCAGTTGAGCTGCGCCCCGGCAAGATCGGACTTGATCTCCATGAAGATGGGGGGAAGCGGGGCCGGTGAGGTCCTGCCGACGAACGCCTCGGTCGGCTCGCACTCGATCCCGCTTTTGCTGATCGCCTTCACCTTGTAGTAGAAGGTCTCGTTCAACTTCAGGTTTTCGTCTGTGTAGCCGGGCTTGGTGGTGGTCGCTATCTGCACGAAGGAGCCGTTGGGGCTGTTGGCGCGCATGATGGCGTAGCCTGCGACCTGGGACGACTCCAGGGGGGACCACTTCAGCTTGATGCTTTTGGGAGTGCCGCTGATGGTCAGGTTGAGCGGACGAGGGGGGGGCGGGGGCGGAGTCGGTCCCACGTTGAACCCCTTCACCTTGGCGACGATCTTCTCGGCAATCTCCTGCAGCTTTTTCGGGGTCTCGAACTCGGGTATCCGGAATGTTTCCGCGTAGTAGGAGCTGCGGGAGCTGGAGCCGACCACCTGCAGATCGATCAGGGAGGCGCCCTCGACGCGGCTTACGCTCCCCACGACGAAGATGTCGAACCCCGCCCGGTTGGCGACGTTGTAGAGAGCGTCCTTGGAAAGGGTGGTGAGCGTCACTGCGTTCTGCGTCAGGACGTTCTCCACTTTCTTCCTCTCCAGTATCTCGAAATAGTCGGTCCTTTCTATATTGTTGAACAGCTGTGTAGAGATCGCCTCGGTAAAGGAGATGGCTTCCACGCTTTTTGCCACCAACGGGTAGAAGGCGAGCTTGGGCTTGGTCTTGAAATCATCGGCAAGCGCAGTGGTGCTGACGAGCAGCATCACAAAAAGGCAAAGCGCGGCGATTCTTCTTTGCATCGGCTATCCTCACTTCAGTTGAATAATGCATCCCTGCGAATTGAAAAGAACATGGACTTCAGTACCGCTTCGGCTTTATCCGCTACTTCTTTAGCGTCTCCTTGCTGTCCGCGACCGCAGCAGGCGCCACCGCCGGGACCGGGGCAGGCGCCGCCGCTTCGGTCGGCGTCGGCGCCGGTGCCATTTCCAGTTTCATCTCCTCCTTTTTCTCGACGACTGCGGGCGCAGGGGCGGGGAGGGCAGGCTTTTCCGCCGCTGCGCGTTCCAGCACGGCCTGGTCGGGCGGAAGCTTGACGGCCAGCGGTATCTTCGTCTGCGGGGCAGCCTTTTGCCGTGATGCCTTCTCCGCCGAGGAGAGGTCGTCCACCGGTTTCTCGTTGGAGAGCGCCTTCAACTGGACCTCTATCTCGTTTCTAGCCTTCTCGGAGATCTGGCTCGGGCTGTTCTTCACCTCTTCGGCGGTGATGGCGTCCATGTACCTCTCGATCACCAGTTCCGGGTCTCCCTTGCCCTTCAGCGTCTCGGCGCTGTTCGAGTAGAGCACCTGCAGGTTCTGGAAACGGGAGAGGACAGCGTAGCCAAGCTCGGCGATGACCGACTCCACCACCTGCTCGAGGAGTTCCGTGTCGGAGGGGAGCTTCAGCTCCTTGAAGGGTATGTTGGCGAACTCAACCCCCTCGGAATAGGTGTCGGAGACCTCGAGTTTCTTCTTCAGGGTCTTGGTGATGATGACCTCGCCTTCCTCGACGTCGATGACGCGGAAGGAGACGCTCACGTTGGCCGTCTTCTTGTGCGTGGCGACCTTGTACTTGACGATCTCGCGGATCTCTTCCTTGACGGACTGCGGCGGCGCCGGACCCCTGTCCGCCCCGCTCCTGCTCTGGTTCTGCCACTCCTGGTAGGCGGGGTTGGGGACCGTCTTGGTCCCGACCACCGCGTTCACCATCTTCTGACCCTCGTCGATGTTCTTCTCGACGCTGTAGTTGAGCACGCTGCCGAAGATGAAAACGTCGGTTCCCTTGAGCTTCCCGCCTTTCTTGGCGCTCTCGATGTCGTAGAGCCCGGCCTGCCCAAGCTCGATCTCCTTCAGGAGGGTGCCGAGGACGTCGCGCGCCAGTATCTTGATGTCGCCGCTGGAGTTCCTGGTCAGGTAGGAGAGGAGGTTGTCGGTCACGATGCGGCCGGCGTCCTGGCTGGCGGACGGGCTGCTGAAATCCATCAGGGCGATCTTCTTCACCACGCGCTGGCGCAGCTTGTCCTTGAGGGCCTGGGACTTTTGGAGGATCTCCTTCCGGCCGGAAAGCTTCAGCGCCTTGTCCTGCCAGGTCAGCGCGTTGCCCAAGCGGTTCAGCTCCTCGTACGCCTCGGCGCGCTCCAGCATCGCGGCCACCAGGCGCTCCTTCAGGTCCTGCGCCCTGGGTGTCGTCGCGGCGTCGGGATCGAACTTCGTGGTGGCGAGATAGTTGTTGTAGGCGCTGAAAAGGTTCTTGCGGGCGAGGTCCTGGTCCGCGTTGGTTATCAGGGCGCCGGCCGCCTCCTTGTAGAGCCTGTCGATGGTAGCCAGCATCTCCTGGTTCGGATTCAGGGCCTTGGCCTTCTTGATGGAGACCAGGGCCAGGTCGCACTCGCCGCGCTTCACGTAGGCCTGTGCCTTGTCGATGTAGCTCGTGGGGGTGTTCAGGAACTTGGTCTGTTCGATGAGGGAAGCGATGCGCTGGTTGTCCGGTTGGAGCGACTGCGCCTGCTCCAGGGACTTCACGGCCCCGGCGTAATCCTCCGCGGTCTGCTGGCACTCGGCCTCCTTCAGGTAGAAGGCGGCCCCTTCCTCCTTGGCGTGGGCAAGCTTCGCCGCCGTGTCAAGGTAGCTCGGGTAAAAGGAGCTGATCTCGCTCAACTTTTCCACCGCCTGGGACCATGTCTTGGCTTCCACCGCCTTGGACGCGGCGGAGTAGAGCTGCTCGGCCTTTTTCACCATGACATCCATGTCCGCCTTGATCGAGGTGGACATCCCCTTGGCGACGGGGTTGGCGGGGTCGAGGGCGAGGGCCTTGTCGACGGAGGTGAGCGCCGCGTTGAGCTTCTCAAAGTTCCCCTGTCCGGACTCCAGGGTCGTTTTGGCGCTCTCTATCTGTATCGCCACCAGGGCTTGCCTTGCCGCCTTGTATCCGTCCTTGTAGGAGCTGTTCCCCGGCTCCTTGGCCAGGGCGTCCTCGAACATGGCGATGGCGTCCTCGTAGCGGTGCTGGCTCTGCAGGCTGAGGCCGCGCTGGAAACTGTCTTTTCCGGCCTGGCCGGCACATCCGAAAACGGCCGCGATCACCAGCACGGCGGCTCCCCGCGCTATAAAGCTTTGACGCATGTGGTACTCCTCGAAAGGTTATTTCTTGCTTATCTGCAACTCGACTGTATTGGCGGAGAGGGAGGTGATCTTCACCACGCCCCCCTTGAATTCCATGTTGCTGATCCCTGCGGCGATCTCCTTCGCGCTGCCGGTCACCTCCAGGTCCATCTTCGCGGTATCGCCGCTGAACCCGCGCTGGTAGACATCCTCGACCTCGTCGATTTTGTCCCTCAGCTGGGCCTCGAACTCCCTCAGATCCTCGTAAGTCAACCCCGAGGCGACCAGCTTGACGATGCCGGAGCGGAGCACGCGGCGCTTCCATTTTTCCAGGATCTGCTTCTGCAGCTTGTCGGCCAACTCGCCCGCGGCCTTTTCCAGCGCCTGGGCGCCGCCGGCGGCGGGGTTCACGTGAGGAACCATGGCCGTCGTGGTGAAGGAGGCCAGGACCTCCCCGTTGTCCGTGTTGATCGCCCTCGCGGAGACGGTGGCCTGGCACGGCCTGAAGTTGGTGCCGCCGGCTCCCGTACCACCCGCCTTGGCGTAGGCCTGGCCGATGATGGCGACTTCGGCCTCCCCGGAAGCGAGGATCTTGACGGCCATGTCGTTGGAGATGTTCGCGTACAGCTTGCCCGAAAGTCCCTCCTGTTTCAGGCCAGCCAGGATGGAGTCGCGGTCCACGAAGTTGAAGTCCTTCTGCAAGAGGCGGGACACCATGGTGTTTTCAGCCACCCCCATTTCGACCACGCTCCCGCCCCACCAGTACGAGGGCTTGTCTTGCGTCACGCTCTGCTCGGAGAGGAGCATCACGATGCGCGGCTTCCCCATCTTCTTCATCAGCAGTCCGTGGCTGTCCAGTCCCTTTTCAAGCTTCGCCTTGGATACCAGGGCCTTGATGTCGACAGTGCAGGCGTCCGGCTCGCAGCCCTCTTTCACGATGCTGTACTTCTTTATGTATCCGGCGCTCTGGGAGGATATCTTGTCCCTGATCATCTCGAAGTTGTTGACCACGCTCTCCGATTCGACCATGACCCCGACCGCCTGTTCCACCGCCCTGCGGAAGGCGTTTTGCAGGGCCGTTTCACGGGCGACATCCTTCTTGCCGTCGACTATGCTGGCGTATCCGGTCACATCCAGGTAATCGGATTGCCCCCCCCACGCGAGGCACGGGAGGATCAGAAAGAGCAGTGAAAGCATGACTTTTGATTTGACGGACATATTAGGCTCTTCTTGAGATAAATTTTGGCAAAGATACGAGATTTCGCGTCCACTTTCAAGGCAATAGTGCAGATCTAAACCGATATTCCTTCGAAAGTGGTCAGAAATGCCCAAATATATTTCTCAGCGATATTTGACGGGTTTTGGTGTTTACAATGTTCATTTCGATCTGCAGGAAGCGTGGCTCGGGTAGGGGGGCTCGGGTGGGGTGTAAGGGTGGGTACGAAAAAGGCCCCCCGTGCGGGAGGCCTTACCGTTTACGCGTCCGTTGCCGGTGAGGGTGCTAGATCTGCAAACGCCGCTCGGCGCAGCTCCAGTCGATGTTCTGGAAGAAGGAGGCGATGTAGTCGGCCCTCTTCAGCCCGTAGTCGGTCATGAAGGCATGCTCGAAGACGTCCATGATCAGGATCGGGACGCAGCAGGCGGGGTGGCCGGCATCGTGTTCGTTGATCCAGAAGTTTTGCAGCCGGCCGGTGGTGGTGTCCTGGTACAGTATGGCCCAGCCGATCCCCCGCATCGCCCCGACTGCCTTGAAGTCCTGCGCCCAGTCGTCGAAGCTGCCGAAGTCCTGGTGTATCCTCGCCGCCAGGCGCCCGTCCTTGTCAATCGGCTTGTTCCCGCCGAGGTTGTCGAAGTAGCACTCGTGCAGCCGCATCCCGTTGAACTCCCAACCGAAGCGCCGCTTCATCTCGGCGAATGCCGGTTCCGAACCCTTGCCGTCCTTGCGGAGCTGGGTGAGGGTCTCGTCCAGTGTGTTGGTGTTTTTAACGTACCCCTGGTACAGGGTGAAGTGGTTGTTGAGAAGGGTCTCGCTGAAACCGGGCATGCCGATCAGCCTCGAGTAGTCTTTAGCCACGAACGCCGCCATAAGTCTCTCCTTTTGTTAGTTATTTTGGACAGTTGCCTGGGAAAAGCACTGCCCAATTCTACCGGAAAGATTAGTGGTGTCAAATGGGTGGCTCGGGGACAAGGGAGGAGGAAGTTTAAGGCAGACGCGGCGGGGAAAAGAGAAGGGGGCGAGGCAGGTCGCCCCCTATGGCAGGACAGGATCTACATGACAACCTAAAACTTGTAGTTGACGGTTAGCCCGGTCATCTCCTTGCCGACCTGGGGCAGGAGCGTGAGCCGGTTGCCTAGCTTGTCCTTGTCGTCCTTGTGGTAGCTCAGGACGGCCTTACTCACCAAGTAGCCGACGGCCGCGCCGAAAAACACGTCGGAACTCCAGTGCTCGTTGCTGTAGACCCGCGACAGCGCGGTCAGCGTCGCCAGTCCGTAGGCCAGCGGCGCCACGTACGGGTTGTTCTTGTATTCGTCCGCCACCACGGTGGCAACCGCGAACGCGTTGGACGAGTGCCCCGAGCTGAAAGAGACGTTCTTGGCGAGGCCCACCGGACCGTCGAAGGTCATCGGTATATCCCCCACGTTGGGGCGGTGCCGGCCGGTCAGGGTCTTGAGGCCGGTGGTCAGTGCGCCCGAGATCGTCAGGCTCTCTAGTGCAAGCAACGACACCCGGCGCGCCTTGCTGTCGTCGGCAAGCTGGCCGTAGAGGTAAAAGGCGCCGACGGAGGGGAAGATGTAGAGGGGTTCCCCGATCGCGTTGCCGACCTTGGCGAAACGGGATGCGACCGAGCTTTGGTTGCTCTGCGAGAAATCCCTGATTCTTCTGTCCACCAGGAACAGCGCCCCGGTTCCTCCCAGCACGAGCCCCGCCTTCATCCAGTCCTTCGACTCCCAGTGCAGCGGCGAGTTGATGATTTTGCCGGTGTCGGTGAAATACCCCTTGAGGTATTCCATGCTCAACTCGTCGACGTCGGCGTAATTAGCCGGATTCCGTAGAAGTTCCGCCGTTTTCCTTTCCACTCCTGCGCCCGGGCCGACAGTGGAGGGTGACGCCACGGCGGCAGCGCTCCCGACCACAGGATCTGCGCCGGCCGCCGGCAGGGATGCCTCTGCATGGACGGGACAGCTTAGTTGTAAGGTGCACAGTAGCGTTGCCGCCGCGATTAGTCTCCTCACCATCTTGAACCACTACGACCAAGCATGCTCATTGATTTCCTTTCCGGGGTTGGGTTGGTCCTCTCCTGTCCGAATGCAACGGCATGATAATTTGATCAAAATCAAAAAACAACAGTAAAACAGTTATTTATTTCTTATTTATTGAAGCGTTACTTAAGAAAATGCTTGAGGCGGGCGGGGCGGGGGGAGAGGGAGATGAACAGGCGATAATCTTTTTCATTGACCGGTCGGAACAGGACCGCTAAAGTGGCGATTTGCCCCTCGCCCCCCGCCGCTCGGCTCTTTCAAGGAATTTGCGCCCGGGAGGCCGGGTCCATTTTTCTTGCACATTTGCCGGGTAATCTGCTCCAGGATCGCAGCTCTCCGGACGGGTTTAACATCCGACGGGTGCGGTAACGTCATCATCCGAGGTGAATTAGTGAAAAAAATCATAGGCGCCTTGTTGCTGCTTTCGGTCATCGGTTTGGCCGGATTCTTCTACTTCAGGCAACCCCCCAAGGCCCAGTACAAGACGCAGAAGGTCGAGCGCGGTTCCATCGTCTCCACCGTTTCCGCCACCGGCACGCTGAACGCCGTCGTCACCGTGCAGGTCGGTACCCAGGTCTCCGGTACCATCTCGAAGCTCTTCGTCGATTTCAACTCGCCCGTCAAGAAGGGGCAGCCGATAGCGCAGATCGACCCGGCCCTGTTCACCTCGGCGGTGCAGCAGGCCCGCGGCAACGCCCTCAACGCCGAGGCGAACCTCGCCAAGGCGCGGGTGACCCTCGCCGACACCAAAAGGACCGTGGGGCGCAACCGGACCCTGCTGAAGGAAGGGATCGTCTCCCAAAGCGACATGGACGTGGCGCAAACGGCGTACGAGTCGGCCCTGGCCGGCGAGAAGTCCGCGGAGGCGGTCCTCATGCAGACTCGCGGAGCCCTGAAACAGGCGGAAACCAACCTCAACTACTCGACCATCAAGTCCCCGGTCGACGGCATCGTCGTCTCGCGCAACGTCGACGTGGGACAGACCGTCGCCGCCTCCTTCCAGACCCCGACCCTCTTCACCATCGCGCAGGACCTGACCAAGATGCAGATCGATACCAGCGTCGACGAGTCCGACATCAGCAAGCTGAAGGTCGGGCAGCCCGCCAATTTCACGGTGGACGCCTACCCGGAGCAGCAGTTCGCGGGGAAGGTGGTCCAGATCAGGAACGCGCCGGTGGTCACCCAGAACGTGGTCACCTATGTCGCCGTAATAGGTGTCGGCAACAAGGATCTCAAGCTCAAGCCCGGGATGACGGCCAACGTCTCCGTGGAGGTGCAGAGAAAGGACGACGT
The DNA here is from genome assembly GCA_003490025.1 of Geobacter sp. Taxonomy (GTDB): domain Bacteria; phylum Desulfobacterota; class Desulfuromonadia; order Geobacterales; family Geobacteraceae; genus Geomonas. The sequence continues at coordinate 44,838 of DNJC01000088.1, forward strand.
CCTGAAGGTCCCGGCCGCGGCTCTCAGGTTCAAGCCGAAATCGGACAAGGACGAAAAGGGTGACAAGGGGCGCAAGGGGGGTGGAACCAAGGCTCCCGGCTCCAAGGGTGGCGCTCCCGCCGGCAAACCTGGAGGGGCCAGGGGAGGCGAGAAGGGAGGCCCGTCACAGACCGTCTATCTCCTGAACGCCGAAGGGAAGGGCGTTCCGGTTTCCATCAGCACCGGGATCGCCGACGGCAGTTCCGTCGAAGTGGCAAGCGGCAACGTGAAGGAAGGGGACGACGTCGTCGTGGAGCAGGTCCTGCAGGAGAAGAAGAAAGCGAGTTCGCCCATGGGGCCGAGGTTCTAGATGAGCGAAGTGGTCCGCCTTACCGACGTGGTCAAGGTCTACGAGATGGGCGAGGAGCGCGTGGAGGCCATGAAGGGCGTTTCCTTTGCCGTCACCCGTGGGGAGTTCGTCGCCATCATGGGGGCCTCCGGGAGCGGGAAATCGACCTGCATGAACATCCTCGGCTGCCTGGACGTGCCGACCAGCGGGGTCTACCTTCTCGACGGGACGAACGTCGGGGATCTCTCCCAGGATGCCCTGGCCGAGATCAGGAACAAGAAGCTCGGCTTCGTCTTCCAGGGGTTCAACCTCCTGGCGCGCACCACGGCGAGCGAGAACGTCGAATTGCCGCTGGTTTACGCGCAGGTCCCAAAGGCAGAGCGGCGCGCGCGCGCCATGGAAGCGCTCGAGCGGGTGGGGCTCGCCGGGCGCGAGGGACACTACTCCAGCCAGCTCTCCGGCGGGCAGCAGCAGCGCGTCGCCATCGCCCGCGCACTGGTGAACAGCCCATCCATCATCCTGGCCGACGAGCCGACCGGCAACCTCGATTCCCGGACCACCGTGGAGATCATGTCCATCTTCCAGCAACTGAACCGGCAGGGGATCACCATCATCATGGTCACCCATGAGCCGGACGTCGCCGAGTTCACCAAAAGGCACATAATCTTCAAGGACGGGCTGATCGTCTCCGACACCCCCTTTGCCGCCAGGAGCGCGGCTGCCGCGACAGGGGAGGGGAAACCGTGAGCACCTTCCTGCAGAGCCTTCTGATCGCCGTCCGCGCCCTGCGCGTCAACAAGATGCGCGCCCTTCTCACCATGCTCGGCATCATCATCGGCATCGCCGCGGTCATCGCCATGGTGGCCATCGGCGCCGGCGCGAGCAAGATGATTGCCGACCAGATCTCCAGCATAGGGTCGAACCTCCTGCTGGTGCTCCCCGGATCCACCACGAGCGGCGGCATGAGAAGCGGCGCCGGCTCCACCCAGACCCTCACCTACGACGACGCCAGGGCGATCAAGGCGGAATGCCCGTCGGTCGCAGCCGTCGCCCCCAGCGTGCGCGGCAGCGGGCAGGTGGTGTACGGCAACCAGAACTGGTCCACCGTGGTTTACGGCGTCACCCCGGAGATGGTGGACGTGCGGGACTGGACCATCGTCTCCGGGCGCAACATCTCGATGTCCGACGTCGACGGCGCCACAAAGAATTGCTTGATCGGGCAGACCGTCGCTGATAACCTGTTCGGCGCCTCGGACCCGGTGGGAAAGATCATCAGGATCAAGAAGATCCCGTTCACCGTGGTCGGGCTCCTGGGCAAGAAGGGGCAGTCGCCCCAGGGGCAGGACCAGGACGACGTGATCTACGTGCCGCTTAGGACCGCGCAGCGGAAGCTTCTCGGGAGCCAGTTCCCCAATATGGTCGGCTCGATCATGGTTCAGGCCAAGAGCGCCGAGGTCCTCGATCAGGCCGAAGAAGAGGTAAAGGCCCTGTTGAACCAGCGCCACCGCATCGGCCCCAGCCGCGAGGTCGACTACACCATCAGGAACCTCTCGGAACTCCTGGCGGTGACCCAGCAGTCCTCCCAGGTCATGTCGATACTCCTTGGGGCCGTCGCCTCCATCTCGCTCGTGGTCGGCGGCATCGGGATCATGAACATCATGCTGGTGTCGGTGACGGAGAGGACCCGCGAGATCGGCATACGCATCGCCATCGGCGCCAAAAGGCGCGACATCATGCTGCAGTTCCTGACCGAGGCGGTGCTCCTCACCACCTGCGGCGGGATCATCGGCATGCTCTTGGGGGTGGCGGGGGCGCGCCTCGTGGCCTCCCTCGTCGGCTGGCCCACGCTGGTCTCCGTGAATACCATCATCATCGCCTTTGCCTTCTCCGCCGGGGTCGGCATCTTCTTCGGGTTCTACCCGGCGAGGAAAGCGGCATCGCTCAACCCCATAGAAGCGCTGAGATACGAGTGAGAGCTAAACCGCAGTTGAAAGGACCGCACCAATGAAGAGAACCAGGAAGACTGCCGCCTTCGCCCTTTGCTTGCTGCTGACAGCTGCCGCGCCCGCCATGGCGCAACAGCCCCCGCTCAACCTGACGCTGAAAGAGGCGATCCGGCTGAGCTTCGAGAGGAACCTCGATCTCAAGGTGGAACTCTACAATCCGGCCATGGCGGAGGCCGACATCCGTCGCAACCTCGGGATTTACGACCCGCTTTTGTCTCTGGGCGCCGACTACAGTCGCAGCAACAGTACCAACACCCTCAATTTCAGACCGCAGGCGATCGACCAGGCGACGGTGAACGCCAGCGTGAGCCAGCTACTCCCCACCGGCGCCTTGGTCGGTGTGACGGCCCGAAGCGGCTGGGTCAGCAACTCAGCGAAATACTATTCCAACGCCCTTGACTTCACGCTCAGCCAGCCGCTTCTCAAAGGGTACGGGAAGGAAGCGACGGAGCTGCAGATAAGCGTCTCCCGCTTCGGCAAGGAAGGGTCCATCGAGAGGTTCAGGACCAGGCTCTCCGACGTGGTGGCCCAGGTCCGCAACGATTACTTCAGGCTATACAACCTGCGCGAACTCCTCATCGTGCGCAAGACCTCCCTTGCCCTCGCCAACAGGATCCTCGACGAGACCCGGGGGCGCGTGAAGGCGGGGGTGCTCCCCGCTATGGAGATACTGAACGCGGAATTCGTGGCGGCTACGCGGGAGAAGGAAGTGATCGACGCCGAGAGGGGGGTCCGCGACCAGATGGACGTGCTGCGGGTGACCCTCCAGCTCGATCCGGGCGCCGAGATAGTCATCGTCGACGAGCCGACCCGCCAAAGCTATGGCGTAGCCGAGGACGACGCCATCGGGCGGGCGTTCGCCAACCGCCCGGAACTCGCGGCGCAGCGGAGCTCGGTGAAGATCAACGACCTGCAGCAGCGCGTCGCCAAGAACCGCACCCTCCCGGACCTGGCGCTCACCGCCAGCGTCGGCACCGGCGGCTTCGATCAGCGTTTCGCGAGGGGGCTGGAAAAAACCGCGACCATCGACGAGCCGAGCTGGGGCATAGGGATACAGGTTTCCTACCCGCTTGGCAACCGCGCCGCCGAGAACGATTACATCAGGAACAAGCTGGCCCTGGAGCAGGCGCAGACCCAGTTGCAGAGCCTGCAATCAGTGGTCTCGAAAGAGGTGAAGGCCGCCATCCGGCTGGTCGGCTCCAGCTACAAGCAGATCGAGGTGACCAACCGAGGCAGGGCCTACGCTGAGGACAGGCTGCGGGCCTTCGAGAAGAAGAACGCGGTGGGGCTTGCCACCACGAAGGATGTTTTCGACGTGGAGAACGACCTGGTCACGGCCAAGGGGAACCAGATCCAGGCGCTGGTCGATTACAACAACGCCATCACGCAGCTCTGGCGGGCGACCGGCGAGATCCTGGACCGCGAGGGTATCCGCGTCACCGATAGGCAGGCCGATCCGCTTTACCAGAAGATGAAGTAGGGAAAGTGCCGCCTCCGTTTGCCTCCCGCATTAATCACGCTACAATTGGCTGGTGCTAATGTGAGGGTGTGGAGGTGGTTATGCCGAGTGTGCGCTATGAGCATGTACACCAGATAAAGTTCACCGCGGTCGGCGCCAGGACGATCGGCGACCTGATCCATGACTTCGAGGAGAACCTGCAACTGTTCAAACGTTGGGAGGAGAAGGGGATCAAGCTGGACCCGCACGGCGTGGGGAGTAACTACGCCATCTTCTACACCGACGATGAAGAGATAGCCAAGGAGGAGGGATTCGAAAGGATCCGCACCGAATCGGGCAACCCTCTCCCCAGGCGCTGAAGCGCCCGCCTCGCTTTCGAAACTTTCGCTTCCAAGATTAGCCCCACCTGTGCCATACTTTGCCTGTCGCGCCGCCGTCTCATGAGAACGCGGCGCAATAACTTTCAAGGTCCAAAGGCAAAGATCGAACATGTCCCATCTGCACCGTTTTTCCCGCACCGAACTCCTCGTCGGAACCACAGGGCTCAACAAACTAAAGGGATCCACCGTCGCCATCTTCGGGTTGGGCGGGGTAGGGAGCTACGCCGCCGAGGCCCTCTGCAGGGCGGGCATAGGGCGTCTGGTCATCGTTGATTTCGACGACATCTGCCTCACCAACGTCAACCGCCAGCTCCACGCCATGGACGGCACCGTCGGGAAAGCCAAGGCACTGGTCATGGCCGAGCGGATGCGGCTCATCAACCCGCAGGCAGAGATCATACCGTACCAGGACTTCTACGCCGCCGAGAACAGCGACTTCCTTCTGGCCGACCAATACGACTACGTGGTCGACGCCATCGACCATATCACCAGCAAGCTGCACCTGATCCGCACCTGCCGGGAGAGGGGAATTCCCATCATCTCCAGCATGGGGGCCGCGGCGAAGGTCGACCCGACCCTGATCAAGGTAGGCGACATCTCCGAGACCACCAAGTGCCGGATGGCCAAATCGGTGAGAAAACTGTTGAAGAAACAGGGGGTCGAGAAAGGGGTGAAGGTCGTTTATTCCACAGAGGAGTACCGGGAGCAGGAGATGAAGGACGGCGGCTGCAAGGGGAACTGCATCTGTCCCAACAAGGACGAGCAGAAGTTTTCCTGTGAACACCGGCGCATCATCCTGGGGAGCGTATCGTACATACCTTCGATCTTCGGGCTGACCATGGCCGGCGTGGTGGTGAACGACCTGCTGGCGACGCCGGCGTAAGCCGCGGCCGAACCGAGACGAAACAAAAGTGCCCGCGAGACTGACCGCTCACGGGCACTTTTTTAATGTGATTACGGGCTTCCCTCACCCGGCCTGCGGCCGCCCTCTCCCGGAGGGCGAGGGCTTACTGATTCCCTCTCACGTACCGAAAGGGCTTACTTGATCCCTTCGCCCTCCGGGAGAAGGTGCCCCGCAGGGGCGGATGAGGGCGTTGCCACGAAGTGCTGAAGCGATTGCGAGCACCGCTCCCGCATCTGCAGCGCATTCCTGACCGCGCAGCCACCTCGGCAGTTGTTGAACATGACGAAGGTAAGACGCGTCTTCTCGCTCAGGCGCACCGCCTCGGTTGCGATCTCATTCAACTCCGTCTCCCGGTACAGGTACTCGTCTCCCGCTGCCGCCCGCGCCTGCCACTCTTCCGCGTTGCGGCCGTGCAGCCTCAGGTACGCTACTGAGGTGGTCGCCTCGGGATGGAAGGGCGCTGTCGCCAAGGTCCCCAACTGCGGTTCGTCGCAGGTTATGTAGGTTATCTTGTGCTCCCGCAGGAACGAGAACAGGTCGTCGCGGTGCCGGCTGGTGAGCCAGCTCCCGTGCCGGAACTCGACGGCGATGGGTGTTCCCGCCATCAGCTCCTTGCAGTACAAAAGGTAGTCCATGTTGGCGTTCTTGTGCCCGAACCAGGGCGGGAACTGGAAGATCACGAAACCCATCTTGCGCACTTTTTTCAGCGGCTCCAGCGCCGTCAGCATCGCACTTGCCATTGCCCTGAGTGTCTCCGGATCGGATACGTGGAGTTCCTCCCGGTCCCGCTCCGGCTCCGGGAGCATCCGGCGCAGTTCCTCCGGGAGCCGGCGGGGATCGATGGTGTGACCGGTCAGGGCGCCGTATGCCTTCAGGTGGAAGAGGAATTGCTCCGGGGTCCGGTCGGCCCATGCCTTGGCCATCTCCATGGTCGGGATGGCGTAATAGCTGCTGTCGACCTCGACGGTGTCGAACTTCCCGGAATAGAACCTGAGGCGTGCCTTTGGAGTGGATGCTCCGCTCGGATAAAAGACGCCGCTCTCGACCAGGCTTTTTTCCGTCCAGGAGCAGGTGCCGATTCGGATTTTCCCTGTAGTCATGGCATCCTCCCTTTCGCAACGCCCTCACCCCAACCCTCTCCCGGAGGGCGAGGGAGAGCTGGTGAGAGTCGAAATAGCTGGTGCCCGAAAACAATCGTGGCCGTAGGAGCGGCATTCCTGCCGCGATCACCGCCCCGAGGGGCTTGGATCCCATCATAGAAACAGGAAACCAATGGACCGATCTTCCAAGAACCGACTGAACCACCGCATGCTGCAGCATTTTGCCGGGGACACCCTGTTCGACCGCATCGCCAGGGCGGTCTGCCGCGCCGGCTCCCTTCCGCGCAAGGAACTTTACGAGGCGTGGGAGGTGGCGCGACGGGTGCACCGCCGTTTCCAGGGGGGGAGGGTGGTCGACCTCGCTTCGGGGCATGGGCTGTTGGCGCAGATCATGTTGATTCTGGACGGCACCCTTGCCGGCGCGCTTGCCGTCGACCTCCGCATCCCTGAAAACGCTCCCCGGCTCGCCGAAGAACTTGCCGTCGATTGGCCCGCGCTATCGGCGAGGTTCAGCTTCCTGGAAAGTGACCTTGCCAAGGTCGCTCTTTGCTCCGAAGACCTGATCGTTTCCGCTCACGCCTGCGGCGGCTTGACCGACCTTGTCCTGGAGCGGGCGGTGCAGGCCCGCTGCCGGGTCGCCGTGCTTCCCTGCTGCCACGATCTGCGCAGCGCCGATCAAGGAGGGGTGCAGGGATGGCTCGACGGACCTCTTGCGGTCGACGTCACCAGGGCTGCCTGGCTCCGCTCGCAAGGCTACCAAGTCTACACGCAGACCATTCCCGGCGACATCACGCCGAAGAACCGTCTTTTGATCGGAGAGCCTTTAACCTGAGGCCTTAAAACACGACGACGTTGAGGGCGTAGTTGATTATGGACAGGACCAGGCTGAAAAGGAGCGCCCACCAGAACCCTCTCACTTCGAACCCGGGGACGAGGGCGCTGGTCAGCAAAATGAGCAGCGCGTTGATCACGAAGGTTAAAAGCCCCAGGGTGAGGATGTTGAGCGGCAAGGTAAGAAGCAGCAGCAACGGTCTTATGAAGACGTTGACGAGCCCGAGCACCAGTGCGGTGACCAGGGCGGCAAAGAAGCCGGAGAGCCGCACCCCGGGCAACAGGTAAGCGGTGATCACTACGGCGACCGCATTGACTATCCACTTGATAAGTAAGCCCACTTGATACCTCCCTGCTTCTTGAAATCACTATGGGGGGATGCCCATGGGTAGCGCCAACGGTTTCCCGGATTAGCACCAACCATCTGCCAACCGCCACCTGTAGGAGCGGCATTCCAACCGCCACCTGTAGGAGCGGCATTCC
>DNJC01000029.1 GCA_003490025.1 Geobacter sp.
GGGAACGGCGGCTATACCCAAATGATTAAGCAAAATACGGTAGGACGTGACGTTGCAGCAGGCTCAGACGCATGCTTGTCCTGTCACTTCAATGTCGCTGATTGGGTGAACACGCCTCACACGCAGAAAGCTAAGAAAGGTAAGGAAAATGTTCTTGGTTATAATGCCGATCCAGCCCTTTATACCAGAGCGGCTGCGTGGATTACAGCCAACAAGGAAACCTATTTGCATCCCGGTAATAAGAATACAGACGGTACCGCAAAAGACCCGAGCAAGCTCGGTATCAGAGCGGTAATGACTGAGAAGCCCACCGTGACTTATAGTGATCAAACCTTCGGAGTTGATGACATTGCAATCACGATTGGATCCAACTACAAGCAGGCGTATGCGGTATGGATGCAAGGTTACGGCTATAAGATTCTGAACATCAGGTACAACAGCATCGGCCTGACTGCCGAGGCGATGGGCGAGCGCACCGATGAAAGGGTGTGGGAAGGCTCCTGCATTGGTTGCCACTTGACGGGGTACGACCCGACCGGCCTGCAGGCCAGTTACAAGGACACCGCGGTTCCCTACGATCTCAACCCCTATATAGCCGACCTCAGAATCGGTTGTGAAGCCTGCCATGGACCGAAAGCAGATGGCACCAAAAATCCTGCCGACTTGACCCAAGACCAGCAAATCGACATCTGTGGCAGATGTCATGGCAACTGGAACCCCACGGTACCGGGAACCACTGCCAGAAAGGATGTACATGAATTCAAACCCGGTGATTCCCTGGTTTATCTGTTGAGTCCGGCATATAACGGCGGCGTCGACCGCCTGATGCGGCCAAAATGGGGCACTGCTACAAAAGAATTTTCTACTTCGGGTGCTGCAATTGATGATCATATGCAATGGTATAACTTCAAGATTGGCAAACACTACGGGAAATTCTTCAACGGGAAGCCGGTGACGTGTACCTCCTGTCATGACCCGCACAAGAACAATCCAGGCAGAAATTACGGCAGGAGAATATTGAAAGGTGATTACAATTATACTACCGGCGTTGCTTCGATCTGTAACGAGTGTCACCCGAATGCCGGTTACGGAGTGACCAAGAAAGGCGTGGCCGGAGCACTCAATCCGCACACTGCTAAGCCTTACAATGTCGGTCTTGACACAATACCCACAGATCCGACTGCAAAATGGCCTTGGGAATAATAAACCCTGAATAATCGCTATGCAAGAAGGCCGAAGGATGGACCTGAGCCCCCGCCGGCAGGCGGGGGCTTTTAACTGGCAAAGAACCCTTCGCAGGAACCGGGCCTTTACTCACCTTAGGCGCAACGATTCCCTTGGAGAACGGGGCGACAATGAATAAGGTTAAACTGTTGATCGTCGAAGATGATCAGCCCTTTGGCTGGGCGCTCAAAGATGTCGTTGCACGCGCCGGCTATCGATTCCGGGTTGCTCGAAGCGGAGCGGAGGCGCTTGAGGCCGTTGCCCAGGAGAGTTTTGATCTGGTGCTGCAGGATATCAAACTCCCCGATGCCAACGGACTCGATGTTCTGCAGGAAATTACGGCCTGTCAGCCCCGCTGCGGCTCGATCATGATGACCGGCCAAGGTACGGTCGAAGATGCGATAAGGGCGATGAAGCTCGGGGCCTTCGACTTTCTGCCCAAACCTTTCCGCATGGAGAAGCTTTTTATAAGTATCGAGAGCTTTTTCGAGTCGAAGGGGCTGGCGATTACTTGCTGCAGTTTATTAGGCTCCTGCCTCTTCTTCAAAAAAGGGCTGCCGGAGATGCCGTGCACGACCGAATCGCTCAAGGATAAATACTGCAGGGGAAATTACGGTGAATGTGCCCGATTTATCGTCTGCCAAGCATGCGGCAGTGATAAGGTGCCTCACAACCTTTCCCCGAATGATGCATTCGAAACGCTGAATGTTCTCGAGATGAACCATCATCTGTCTCTTGTCACAACAGTCATTAGGCATGCGCTCCCTCAAGATTGCACCGTTTCAAGTTATGAAGAGCAGAAAAAGCACACCGACAACGATCTTGCGGAATTAGGAATTAGGGGGACGCCCCTGCGAACATGCGAATCCTCCCGAACCTGCTGAAATCACACTATCGACTTCACTCCAGGCGAGGGCTCTAATTTGCCACTGGGCTAAGTAAAATAGGGCTAACGGCACCACAGCTGGCAAAAAGCTTAAGCTATCGTCGTCAGGGCCAGTCGTTCTGCCGAGCGCGGAGTTGGGCTGTGAAACGGAGTTGGAGCCTAGTGAAGTTACTGCGAGGATGACTTTCGCATGTTCGCATGGGCGTCCCCCTCGCAGCCTATCACTAACGCTGCGGTATTAGCCTGATTTCCAGTTTACAGTTGACCGCGGCTGCATACTTGCGGAGCATATCCAGAGACGGAGAATGACGATGGGAGCCGAGTGACGCTTCAACCCTTGCCAATGATGGCTGAGACACCCCCATCTTCGCCGCCACTTGTTCCTGGGTCATTCCTGCCTGCCGACGTGCCGTAAGCAGGGCATCCAAGGCGGCAAATTCGTCCTCCAAGGCTTCCCATGCCTGCCTGAACTCAGGGTCTTGCAGGTCTTTCTCCAAAGCTTTCTTTGGGGTGTATGGGACTGGTTTATAACTCATTCTCAAATACCTCGTTTAGCCGCGCACGTGCTATGTCAAGTTCCCGTTTTGGTATCTTGTCCGTCTTTTTAATGAAGCCATGAAGGATCACAATTTTTCGCCCAACCATGGTGCAGAAAAATGCTCTGCCAATTCCTTCAACACCTTTGGCACGGATTTCAAAGAGTCCATTCCCGAGCGCCCGTGTCATTCCTAAGTTGGGACCATGAACTTCCATGCGTATAGTCAATGCTCGATACCGAGCACGCAAACCGACTGGCCAAGCATCAAACTCGGCCTCAACAGTTTCATCGTAGTACGAAAGATGATAACGCATGCAATGAATATATCATACGTGTTATACGTCGCAACCATAAAACGTGACAGAGATGCAGATAGGGGGCAAGGGGGGCAAGGGGGAGGGGCAAGGGGGACGTTGCTGACTTTGTTTACTTATTGTAGCAAGCTAACAAGATCAACAGGCGGGGGGGAGAGGCGAGAAGGGGGAGATAAGCGGAATCCGGTGCAGTGCGTCGCATGGTGGGGGGCGTTGCCAGGTCGAGCCTGAGTTACGGGTGGCCCTGGACGAGCCACCCGTCGAAGCCAGTCACACTCGGCTCACTTTTCATTTGGCTTTCGCGTAGTCTATCATTCCCTGGAAATCGACAACCACTGCCGGTTCGTCGCCGACGACCCAGGCATCGTGACCCATCGGAAGTAAGGAAACATCCCCAGGGCCGCACTCGAATTCACTGCCGTCGTCCATCACCACGTGGAGGATCCCTGCGATGTGGTACTGGAAGTGCGGGGCTTCACAGCTTCTTGTACGTACAAGCGGCTGTACGGACGTCGACCAGCGCCACCCGGGCAGGAACGTCGCCCTGCCAACTGTGGCTCCACCGATAGTCACCAATTCCACTTTGCCCCTTGGGAATTCTCTTACCTCATCCGGTTTCTTGAAACTTCTCACTTCCGGCTTGTCTGATATGGTTTTCATAACCGACTCCTTTTGATGCTACCTTATGCCTCATTCAGAGTGCTGATTTATTCTATTCCCGGCATATTTTACCGTCAATGTGAATTCGGCTCCTCCCGCAAGATTGCCTATCGGGCTTGATCAGACCTCAATCCTGAATTCCGCACCTTCCGCCGTGTTGCGCACGGTAAGCCTCCCCCCCATGTTTCTCTCTATGATGGTTTTCGCCATGAATAACCCGATCCCTGTTCCATTGTCCGGTCCCTTGGTGCTGAAATATGGATCGAAAATCTTGCCGATGATTTCTTCGGCAATGCCTCCTGCATTGTCGGCAACGGTTACCACGGACCTGTTGTTTTCTTTGAAAATGGTAATGACGATAACCCGTTGCTTGACGGTGCCGGATTCGGCAAAGGCGTCCTTGGAATTGAGGAGGATGTTGAGCAGTACCTGCGAATATTCGTTCGCATACCCGTTGAACTCGGTAACGTCTTTTTCGATGACCTCGATATCGATATCCAGATTTGTGAAGGTCGGCTCGATCAGGGACAAGGTCGTAGCGACAGCTTCATTGATATTGAACGGCATCTTCTCCTTTTCAGGTCTGAAGTAGTTGCGGAAATCTTCGATCGTTTTAGACATGTGCGATATCAGTCCCATGGCTTTCTTGACATTGGTCTCAAGGCTTTCCTTATAAGACTCGTCATGGCCATAGGTCATTAGCAATTCCTGTACGATCAACCCGAGCGTATTGAGCGGCTGACGCCACTGATGGGCGATATTGCCGATCATTTCTCCCATGGCTGCCTGACGCCCCTGCTGTATCAAGATCTGGTCTTTTCTGCGTGAATCCAATACTATTTCTGCAACACGTTGTTCCAGGTATTGGTTGGTTTCTTCGAGCAGGAGTTGTTTTTCAGCCAGTGCCTCCTCAGCCCGCTTGCGCTTGGTTATTTCTTCCACGACGGAGATGGAGTAGGCGGGCGCTCCGTCGGTATCACGAACCGATCCCACCGTGAAATTGATCCAGACGATGCTCCCATCCCTGCGGAGGAAACGCATCTCCTGGGAGTAGCTGTCCATGTCACCGGCCAGCACTTGGAGCACGGAACCTAACCCGGCGTCGAGATCGTGGGGGTGCGTGATCTCCTGGAATGTCAGAGCAAGAAGTTCGTCCGGGGTGTAGCCGACGATGTCACAGAGCCGTTGGTTCACCTGCAACCAGCGACCGTCGGTTGCAACCCGGGCCATGCCGACTGCGGCTTGCTCGAAGGTGGCGCGAAAGGCGCTCTCGCTCCTGGCAAGCGCTTCCTCGGCCTGCTCGCGCTCCGTGATATCCTGTGCGGTGCCGGCCAGATGGGTCTGTCTGTCCCCGGAGCCGGGGACCCGTTCGCCGCGGCCGCTGATGATACGGACCGTGCCGTCGGGCCAAATGATGCGGAAGATTAATTCACCGGGTTTCTCGCCGGCTGAGCAGGCATCGATCCATGCCTGCATCGCCGGCCGGTCGTCAGGATGGATCAGGTTGAGAAAGGAGTCGGCAGTCGGGGTGAATGTTTCCGGAGAGACCCCGCAGATGCGGTACAACTCGTCCGACAACGCGATTCGGCCCGACATGTCAGAGGTCCAACTGCCGAGTTTTGCGATTTCCTGCGCCTTCCTCAAATCCGCCTCTCTGCGCCGCAGCGTATGTTCAGCCTCCTTGCGGGCGGAGATGTCCTGATTGATGATAACGGCGCCGGTTATTTCCTGATGGGTGTCCCGGAGGGGAACGGCTGAATGGAGAATCGTCTTGCGCGCACCGTCGAAGCTCTCGATGTCGATTTCCTCATCGAGCGACGTCTCGCCCCTGAGTACGGCACGGGCGGCGGGCCACTCCTCCGGCTTGATGCTCTTGCCGGTATCGGCCCACCATCCTTTGTATTCACCGTAATGCTCGATTCCGACATACCGTGCGCCCGACCAGATCCTTTGCCCAGTCCGGTTGCCATGGATGATCGTCCCCTTCGCGTCAACGATCCAGACCCCGACGGGAAGCGTCTCCAGGATGTTGCGCAACAGGGCGTCTTGTTCCTTCAGGTCCTGTTCCGCCCGCTTGCGCTCGGAGACATCCTGGCAGACGATCAAGAGGTTCAGCGCACCGTTCAGATCGTACACCGCCTGCGCCAATTCCTCCACCCAAAGCACCCCTCCGTCTTTGCGGATCTTGCGGAACTGCCAGCGATGCACCTCATTGGGGTTCTTCACACACCTCAGCAACTGCTCGGCCACTGCATCCCGATCATCTTCGTGGAACAGATTCAGCACCGGCTGGCCTTCCAGTTCCTCGGCTCTATACCCCATCCGGCTGGCGCCGAAAGGATTGGCAGAGAGTATGGTCCCGTTGGCATCTATGGTAAAGATCATGGTCGGGTTATCGAGAAACAGGGCCCGATAGCGCGCTTCGCTAAAAAGCAGGGCGTAGTCCGCCTTTCTGCGCCCGGGTTGGTCGCTTCTCGATTTCTTGTCCAGGTCTTTCTTTTCCTGCTCAAATTTGGGTGTAGACATGAGGTTCTCCGTTGGCGGCTACTGGCCGAGCCATTACATTGTTCTCCTCCTCATTTGCAGGCCTTTAGTTTTCCACATTTACGTCCGTCTTGATGTTATCAGGATGAGTGCGGAGGGACAAGTCTGGGGAATGGGTACACGGCAGGTGAGCCCCCTCGAGGAAAGCCGGGGGGCTCATTCAGGGTGCCGACGCAATCAGGTGATGCGGAAGGGAGGCGCGCCGCCCTAGATCATGGGGTCTTTCTGAGGCACGTTTTTCAGGAAAAGCACGGCGAGCAGGGGTAGGGTGATCAGGAAGCAGTAAAAGAGGAGGTGAAAACTCCGGCCGACCCCCACCTCGTCCGCCAGCTTTCCCACCAGCGGCCCGGTGACCACAAAGAGGAGCCGGAACGCCACCGACTGAAGGGACAATGTCGCCGCCCGATTGGCGCTGGAAGACTCCTGCTGGGTATGGGTGAGCATCATCGGTCCCCGCAGACCCCGCATGCAGGTCAGCAGGTAGTAAAACAGGAAACCCCATATCCCCCCCGCAAGCCCGAGCCCGAGGTATCCCACCGCAACGAGTCCCAGAAAGAGCAGGGTCATCCCCCGGTCGCCCAGGCGGTTGTGCAGGCGATGGCTGGCAAGGGCGCACAGGGCCACCGTCAGGTTGGCTCCGGCCCAGACCGGCCCGAACCAGGCAACCGGCACCCGGGCGTGCTGCATGTAGGGCTGAATCAGCCAGACGGGATAGAACGAGGCTATCCCCAGCACCGTATTGAGCAGGATCGTGTAGCGCAGATGCCGGTTCTCCCGGAAAGCGTAACGGGCCGTGGCAAGAGCCTCGGCCAGATGGGAGCGGGGCGCCGCGTGCGCCCGGGGCGTATCCACCAGTTGCCGGGTGACCAGGAGACCGGCGCCCCAGACAGCCACCTGGAGGATAAAAGGCAACCTCGGCTCGAAGGCGTATATCACACCGGCCAGGACCGCTCCGGCGGCCTCGCCGGCCTGTGCAAAGCCGTGCATGCGCCCTTGGTGCCGAGCATACGACCTTTCCTCCCCCTGCGCCCGCAGCGTCTCGTACAGAAGCGCGCTGTCGGAGCCGCTTATGAAGGAAAGCGACATCCCGAGGGTTATCTCGGCCACGAGTACCGATGCGAACGAGTCGGCGTAGATATAAATGCCCCAGCCGGCCATCCCCAGGGCCGAGGCGATGTTCAGTGCGCAGCGATAGCCCAGGCGGTCGCTGATGTATCCGGCGGGGTAATCCAGCGCCAGCGTCGCGACCGAGAAGATGCTCTGCAGGAGCAGGATCTGCGTCAGGGACAGGCCGATGCGGTCCTTCCAGAAGAGCGTGATGATCGCCATCGGGAACAGCGTCATCTGCAGAAAGGAAAAGAGGTAGAGCTTCCGTATGTTGCCGGGGAGATCCTTCATCATTGCATCCGTACCTGCTCCGCCGGCATTTTGCAAGGAGATTCAGGTGGGCGTTGGATTTTAAACCGGGTGTTCTCACGGCAATGCGTCACATTTGATTCAAATACGTCACATTTGAGTTTAAATGCATCACATCTGATTCAAATGTGCCATATTCGGGCCGGAATACGTCGCATTTCGCTCAAATGTGACGTAAGTCAGATCAAGTGTTTCACATCTGTTTTTGGGTGTGTTTTTAAAGACAAGATTTTCGCTAGCCGGGTTGTTCTTAATGTTCCAGCACCTTGCGCACCTTTTGGGCCAGGGCGGACAATGAGAATGGCTTCTGTATGAAATACACACCCTCGTCAAGCACGCCGTGATGGGCGATGGCATCGGCCGTGTAACCGGACATAAAGAGGCATTTGAGCTGAGGATAAAGGGACAACAGGGTAGATGCCAGATCCTTGCCGTTCATTTGGGGCATGATGACGTCGGTGATGAGCAGGCGAATCTCGCCTACGTGCTCTTTGGCCAGGCGGATGGCTTCAGCCGGGGTGTTTGCCTGTAGCACCGTGTAGCCCTGATTGGTGAGAATCTGCGTGGTCATATTCAGGATGGCCAGCTCGTCTTCCACCACCAGGATGGTCTCCTGCCCGCGCGGAGTCGGCATTATCATCGATTCCTGCTGTGCCGGCAGTGACTTTCCCGAATGCCGGGGGAGATAGATCGTGAACGTAGTCCCCAAGCCCGGCTCACTGTAGACGTTGATGAATCCGTTGTTCTGCTTGACGATGCCGAATACCGTGGACAGTCCCAGGCCCGTGCCTTTACCAGTCTCCTTGGTCGTGAAGAACGGCTCGAAGATGCGGTCCAGCGTTTTTTTGACCATGCCGCTGCCGTTGTCGCTAACTGCGAGCCGTACAAACTCGCCAGGTACTGCATCTGCGTGACCGGAGCAGTAGAGTTCGTCGAGGCTGCTATTCCCGGTTTCGATAGTGATCTTTCCGTCATATCCAATGGAGTCGCGGGCGTTGACACACAGGTTGGTCAGTATCTGGTCGATCTGGGACGGGTCGAATTTGATCAGCCACAGATCGGACGACGGTTGCCATGTGAGACAGATGTCCTCGCCGATGATTCGTTGCAGCATCTTGAGCATGCTTGCCACGGTCTCGTTCAAGTTCAGCACCTTGGGAGCTATGGTCTGCTTGCGTGCAAAAGCCAGTAACTGCCGGGTGAGTTCTGCGGACTGCTCTGCTGCATTGCGAATTTCCTCCAGACTGCCATGCACCTTGTCTATATCCATCTCGGTGAGGGCCAGGCAGGTATGGCCGATGATGACAGTCAGCTTGTTGTTGAAGTCATGGGCGACACCGCCCGCCAGACTCCCCACCGATTCCATCTTCATGGCCTGAAGAAGCTGGGATTCGAGCTTGCTCTTCTCTTCTTCCGCTTTCCTGCGGTCCGTGACGTCTCTTGCCGTACTGGCGAATCCAACGACGGTCCCGTTCTCGTCGGTCTCGGAGCGGACCGACCACGCCATGTGATGCTCCCGGCCATCCATCGCCACCTGCCGGTTTTCATGTCTGAATATGCCGTCGCCGTTTTTCAGCCATGAATCGAAAGCCGCCAGGGTCGCCTCTCGGTCTTCAGGATGGATGAAGTCGAAGGCCCGGCGGCCAAGACAGTCCTGCGGCGCCAATCCGAATATCTCCAGCGCGGCATGATTCACAAACAGCAAACGCCCCTCTGTATCGACTCTGGTAATGAGGTCCGTTGTTCCTTCCACCAGATCGCAATACTGTTTTCGGCTCTTTATCAGTTGCTGTTCCGCCATCTTTCGTTCGGTGATGTCGTGGAGAAAAACTACCAGCGGTCTGTCGCTGACCGGCCGGTGCTGGACGCTGACTTCGACCTCGAAAAAGCTCCCATCCTTGCGACGGTGCTTCGATTCGAAGCGGCACTCGCCCTGCGCCATTACCTTCTGGAAGGCCGTATCGGCAGCGGTGTCGTTTGCCTCCAGGTCGGTGACCCTCATGGCCAGTAATTCACGGGCGCAATAGCCGCTCATCTGGCAATAGGCATTATTGACTTCCAGCAGAACCCCCTCGGTGTCCACAAGCCAGACACCGTCCATGGCTGTCTGAAGGATGGTCCGGTGGTGTTCCTCGCTATGCTGGAGTTCCTCCAGGGCCAGGCGTAGTTGTCTGCTGGTCTCGTCGATGTTGTTGCCAGTCGAACTCGCCACGCGATTGACCACAGACACCGTGATCAGTCCTATTGCAATAACCAGAATGGCCATGGTCAGTGCATCGTTCACCAAGTGTGATGCCGTTATGTAGCGAGAAAGGATGCTATGGAGTATAACCGGCACCAGCACGAGAGGAAGAAATACCCGAGACAGCAAGGCCGAGGTCGAGTTCCCGGTCACCTGGCGCACAGGGAAGCTCTCTGGTCCCGTTGAAGCAACTAATGCAACGCCCAGAAACAGGAAGGCAAGTGCGGTCGTGGCTGCCATCGGAATTGTGCCACTGCCATACATGAAAGGGGTGCCGTAGAGGTAGGCCAAAAGCACCGTTGCCCCGATGAGCACCGTCAGGGCTCCCATACTCGATGCCCAGTTCCCCAGTTGCCGGGCGTTCCGGGAGCTTCGACAACGGTACAACAGCAACGAAATGCCCAGCCCGACTATGGAGAAGGTTGCGGCCGTGGCTGGCGATATTTGCCCGACGGGGATATCGCCGATCTTGTCCGATGCTGGAATGAGCATGTCGTCGAAGTTGAGATCATATCCGACGAAGAGTTCGATCAAGTCAAGAAGGCAGAACACATTACAGAGAAGAACCAGGGCGGTTGCTGCTACCCAACTGAAGCCTTTTAAGGATTTTCGTGCGAGGAGGGACAGGACCGCGCTGAAGATAAGGAAACCGACGCTTGTCGTGGGCGCCATCGGGATGTAGTGAGGTCGAATGCTGGCAAGGAACCGCAGCCCCGGAATATAGCCAAGCAAGCCGGCGAGGGCGATGATGGCGCCTCCCATCGTTGCCACAAGGACGGCTTTTCTGAACCGGATGTCCGTTGTCTGCTGCAGTCGAATTTTACTCGTCATGATTGCGTCTCTTTTATGTTTTCCAGCCCGCTGCGCCCGGTTTCGTGAGAATACCGACAGCCGGTTGTCTACTTTATCGGCAGCAGGTGGGCCTTGTTAAACAATTTTGTTGGGAAACAGCGGTTTATAATGTTGGGGACGGAGAGCCTTCCGAAGCCTTAAATCTTTAAAGCCGAGCAGGGGATGAGGCGATAAGGGGTGAGAGGAACCAGGGAGAGGAAAAAACTGTATGCAAACGATCTCCAAAGATGACTTCGGGCGGCTTGTTTTTCGCGTGCGCTCACCTCTGCAAAATGCGGTGGGAGGACTGGGGCTGTTTTTCCTGGCCTGGCTCGTAGTCCACTGGTTGACCCACCACCCTAACCGCGATCGAACCATCGGCCTTATCGGCGCGAGCATTACTTGCCTCTTGTTCATGCTGCTTTCCGAGAAAAGCGATTTCATCTTCGATGCCGGCACCCGTCGCCTCACCTGGACAAGACGGGTAGGCTTCCTTCGTCGCTCAGGGCAGGTACCGTTTGAGGAGATCGAGCACGTTGTTATTCGGACGGCACTAGGAAGTGATTCTGTCGCTCCGGGCCGGCGTATTGTGCTGCTGACGCGCAACGGCGAACTCCCCCTCAGTGCCAGTTACAGCCCGAGCGATGCGTACGAAGCAGATGCGGAATCGTTGCGCACCTTCCTGGGCCGGACACAGGTTGATCCACTGTCGGCGTCGGTCGATGCCTTGGTTGCGGCTGGTCGAGATATGGATGCGATTCGTGAATTGCGGCTGACACGCGGCATGTCGCTGACCGATGCTCGTGCCGAGGTGGAACGAATCCGCAGGGAGCGGAAACATTGAAAGAAGCGGGTCGCGCCAGGACATCGGACCTCTATACAGGTTTTGTCCTGGCGCGACCCTTCGGTGCTTACTTCAGAGATACTGCGGGACTGCAGGTGCCGCGATCGGGCTACCAGTAGATGAAGGTGCCGAGGGCGCCGATGTTGGCGTCCTGCGTGGCGCCGTTGTACCACCTGTCCTGGGCCCAGGTGTACTCTCCTATCACCTGCACGAACTTGTTGACGCTGTAGGTAAGGGCGACGACGGCGGCCTGCTGTTTCTGCAGGTTCAGGCTGGTGTCGTTTCCTGCCAGCTCCGCCCTGCTCTGGCCGTAGTTGACGCCCAACTTAAGCGCCGGTGTCAGCAGGTAGGTCCCTTGGGTGAGAAAGCCCCAGTTGACTCTTTCCTCGCCGTCGGCGGAGAGCGCGTCCGCGCCTTGCAAGCCGAGCATCCCCAGGGCCTTCCCGCCGTAGCAGGAGGCGAGCAGATCGACTCCGCCGAAACCGACCTCTACTCCGCCGGCTCCGCCCAGCGATGTCGCGTGCCCGCCCGGCCGCACGGCGGGTACAACCTGCGCGGCGGTGGTGGTGCCGTCCGGATTCAGGGTCGCGGGTATGGTGACCGTGGGTGCCGAGGAGAAGCTCGCCTGCTGGTACAAGCCGGAGACCCAAGCCTGCATCCTGCCGCCGGTGAAGGTGGTGGCGTAGGAGATCTCGGTTTCCAAGCGGGGAACGTTGCGGATGGTGGCGGAACCGATGTCGTTGGTGTCGTTGACGCTGAAGGAGACTTTCACACCCTTGAGATCGGGGGTGGTGTAGCGGATCTGGGCTCCGAAATTGGGATACAGGTAACCGTAGCCGATGTGACCCATGGTCGGTCCGCTGTTGACCGGTCCTATCACGCCTGCACCGAAGAGCGTCATGTCCGTCAATATGTTCTTTGCCTGGTACAGATTGATTGCCCGACCCGCAAGCACCTGGCCGAACTTGCCGTATGCGGTCATGTTGATCTCACGGAAGTCGATGTTCGGCGAGATGTCGGTGCGGCTGCCGCCGTTGTTCTGGATCTGCGGATAAATGCCGAGGCGGACCGCGTAATCTACACCGTCGGTGGTAGGTGCTACGATGTTGAACCCGACGCCCACGGGCAAGAGGCCGGTGCGGACCCTGAACTGCTGCTGGTTTTCCCCTGTTCCCGTCTGGTCCCCGCCGAGCGAGCCGCCGACGACCCCCGCCGGACGCGTTCCCACCGTTTCGTAGGTGGCGAAGACATTCAGAAAACCGTCGGTGGAGAACTTCCAACCGTTTGAGCCGCCGATGTCGAATGCCTGTGCTGATGGTACTGCGGCGGCTGCCAGAAGAGTGGCCGCGGCCAATGTGGTGAGGCGTTTCCTTTGCATGTTTCCCCCTGAGATTCAATTGTTCATTTGCAGCTGCATGCGACAAATCAAGGCGCCGGATGCATTGATTTTGCTTTGCATACAGTTCAATAGAATGCCTTTCTACAAAGCAACACTTATACCTGAATCTTACAGTTGTTCATTTTGCGGCTTATGCCCCCGGGACTCACTGTAAACAAAGCAGTTAAGGCATTGGCGTCATTTATGACTATGATGTCCCCGCCAGCTGTCTGCGCCAAAAGCGAACGTTGAGTTCGATCCGTTCTGGCGCAGGTGTATTCTTTTGGAGCATGTGGGTGGTTGGCGGATGAGATGTCACTGCGGGCATTGAAAGGGAGGGCGGTGGCCGAGTTGCCGGTTGAGCAGGGGATGGGACGAGAAGGGTGGAGCAGTTCATCATTTACCTGGTTTGAGAACTTTGGGTACTTTGAACTTGAGCCAGTTGAGACAGCAGTCCGTCCAGGCGGAGCATGAGTTCGCATAACATATCCTCATTGCATCCTCTGTTGCATATTTTCTGCATCTTGCAATGCACTTCATAGAACATGTCATTGATGCTGAGTTCAAACTTAGTCTCTGATTGGTCGTTCAGCAGTAGCCTTTTCATCTGAATCAGCCGTAGCTCGACTCGTCTCTTGTTGGTGAGAGGGATATCGCTTTGGTTTAGCAACTGAAGGCACTGATTGACTGTACTATACTGCGGATTCATAAAAGGTACTTCTCTCCGCCTGCTATTGTCCTATCAATTCAGATTAAAAGCCTTGCTGATGTTCGCAGTCACATTTGTACTCTTCTTCCTTTCAGCTTTCACTCCATTCGTTTCCTCTCAAGTTCGTTGAGGCTGGTAAGTATTCTGATTTTCATACGATCTCTGAACTTGTCATCTTTCACCAATCTTGTTGTAAAACTGACCGAGTAAGTCGCAATCATATTGTTGACTAAAAAATCATGGTAAGTATCTTCAGCTATGTTCTCATCAGTGATAACCACCCTGTAAACCTGAGTCAGTTGGTTAGTTGGTGTTATGTTCCTAACTAAGCAGTCATGATACTTATTTCGTATCACTTCAACGGCCTCGTCGCTAATGAAAAGCTTGTCAACAATAGCTCCCATATCCGACCCTCTTCTTCTGTTTTTTGACCGGTAAAGGCGCGCGCAAACAAGGGTGAAGCGCGTTAATGAGTGGCGTGCTTATCTGCGTTCCATTTCTTGTACAAGCCATTTGCCATGAACAACACATGCAATGGGTTCAAGACCTGCGTATCTTTGAGTTGCATTACAATGAGATCTAGAAGCAGGGTGTTGTTTATTAAAAGCTGGTCGCAACTGGCCCGGCAACCGGGATTGTAGTTACCTGTGATTGGGAGATATGCTCTCATATGTGTCTTGAATTGGAAAAGATCGAGATGCTTCCAGCTGACATGCGTTTTGCCTATAACCTTGGCTTCAAAACCACAGATAGGGCACTGCGCGACGGCACGGTCATAATCAATCCGAAAATCTATCCTCAGGCGGTGTTTGGAATAAGAAAGCGAAGATATTACCCATGGCGGATATATGTTCAAAATATCATAAAATATTGTGTTGTTTTTCAAAGGCATACATATACTCAAATGGTAAAGTTGTCTTGAGTCAACTTGGAAGAGTTGCTTGTCGCCATAAGACAGCAGGGATGTTCGGTTCGAACATATGAGACAAGCTCGATATCGGACTCGTGAAAAAGAATGTCGCCGTAGCCTTCTAACTCATACTTATTAATCGCACCACGGATTATTCTTGAAATTGGAGCAATCGTACCTACGGGAATACTGTGCTTTTTGCCTGCTCTGTGCGAAGTCAGCCTTACCAGGTCGCCGGCTATGATTAATAAATCTCTTGTCCCTAACGGCATATGTGTTCCCTCCCCATCCCATGGCGTTAATGGGGTGTCAACTAGCCCCTACAACCGTTTCTGAACGCAAGCTCCAGTATCAAACGAGGCTACGACGACGTATGCTCGCCAGCTGCTTTACCGGATGTCATGGTAGCTAAAGGCAAAGCAGGGGAGTCCGGAGCCAAAACAATGATATCCGGTTAGTGTATTCTAACAATAGGGCGCAATGCTCATTTTTTTTCTCTTTTTAACTACGAAAAAAGGATGAGGCGCTAAGTTGTTACACAACTGCATTGGCTCGTAGAAATTGAAGGATAAGAGGAGGCGGGGGGTGAGCTTGAAATTCTATTGCAGTCGCATCTTACATGTGGTGTGCTGCCCACATAGCAGCTTGGAGGCGGTTCGTGACCTTGATCTTCTTGAAGATGTGATAAATGTGGGTCTTTACCGTGTGGGGACTCAAGCAGTAGGTATCCGCAATAACCGCATTGGTGAATCCCATGCTAAGACTGTTGAGGATGTTGATTTCCTGGGCTGTCAGTGAGGCAAGACCTCCCTTCGCCTTTGTCGTTTTTTTGAGGCCGCCGTCCAACAGCAGTTTTGTCATCAACTCCCTGGATATCCACAGCTCCGAGTTCAAAACGGAGTGGATCATCTTTAAAAGGGTCTCGATCCCGCCTTGGTAATAGAGAAAGCCGCGGACTCCGCACTGCAAAGCTTCACATTCCATATTCAGATTGTTAGATACATTGGTCAGGACAACGTAGTCTCTTTGCAAAATATTATTTTTATCCGAGGAGATCAGTTCCTCGAGCGAGTCGTGGCTATTGCTGAAGTCATACAGGACGAGCCTTTTCTCTGCTGTGCTGTCCTCTACAACCGGAATCGAATGCAGGTTGGCTCCTGTTGTACATACCGCTCCCGTTTTCTCCGTAATGAAATGGGCGAGCAGTTCGTTGATGAGGATGTTGGCACCGATTAAGTATATCTGCCGTCCAGAGAAAGTTGTCATGCGCCCACCACCTCCTCTATGATAAAGTGTAATAAATTCCATGGTTGGCATGTGCACATTAGCTTAATTTTAAAAAATTACAACATTTTTTTTTGCCAATAGACAGCAGGTCCGATGGCCAGAAAGGATTCTGTATGTATGCTATGCGCAGATACTGCATGTGGTATAGCGGACTTATGTTGAATGAGTGTGGAGTTGGCATCCATATATTCATCCATTCTACCTATAAGGAGGGGAAAAACGTAAGAGAGCGGGGGCGGGAGCTAAGGATGTCGTTGTTCGGACAGCACTAGGGAGCGATGCTGTCGCTCCGAGCCAGCGTATCGTTTTACTGACGCGCAAGGGCGAACTCCCCCTGACCGCGAGTTACAGCCCGAGCGATGCGCACGCGGAAAATGCCGAATTGTTGCGCACCTTCCTGGGCCGGACACAGGTCGATCCACTGTCGGCGTCGGTCGATGCCCTGGTTGCGGCTGGGCGAGATATGGATGCAATTCGTGAATTGCGGCTGACACGCGGCATGTCGCTGACCGATGCTCGTGCCGAGGTGGAACGAATCCGCAGGGAGCGGAAACATTGAAGGAGTTCGAAGCGGGTCGCGCCAGGACATCGGACCTTTCTACAGGTTTTGTCCTGGCGCGACCCTTCGGGTCTTCCTTCAGAGATATTGCGGGACTGCAGGTGCCGCGATCGGGCTACCAGTAGATGAAGGTTCCGAGGACGCCGATGTTGGCGTCCTGCGTGGCGCCGTTGTACCACTTGTCCTGAGCCCAGGTGTACTCACCGATCACCTGGACGAACTTGTTGACGCTGCAGGTGAGGGCGACGACGGCTGCCTGCTGTTTCTGCAGATTCAGGGTGGTGTCGTTTCCTGCCAGCTCCGCCCTGCTCTGGCCGTAGTTGACGCCCAACTTAAGGCGATTAAGGCCTTGACGTCTTCTATGGCAATAATGTCCCAGCCGGTTATCTGAGCCAAAAGCTAATATCGAGTTCGATCCGTTCTGGAGCAGATGTATTCTTTTGGACCATGTGGGTCCAACTAACTACCAAAATAACAAAAGTGAACCCAACTACATTGCAAACGCCCAAAAAAAGTTACCCCTTGATGTTTTCGGCCACAAATTCCTCTCCCTTGCAACAAGAACATAGCGTCACAGATAGGCTCGCCGCCGGCCTTCAGCGTCGGCTTCGTTTTTCCCATTCACCTTCCTTTCCCCTGAAAAAACACATCAACATTTTATAAGGAAGTTGGTATACTTGGCCGGTTAGGTTGCCCATGCGGACGGTAACCCACCGGCATCATGGCAATCAAACCGGGTGGCCGGGGCGCTAAAGCTTACTGAGAGAGATCACACCATGGTTGAGAAGAAAGGCTCTCAAATTGACCATATCGAATTGCGCCGCGTTGCGGAAGAGCGGCAAGGGGAGAGCAAAGGGGCAGAATCCCGGCAAGGGGATGATGCCCGTCGGCTTCTCCATGAGCTCGAAGTCCACAAGATCGAGCTCGAAATGCAGAATGAAGAGCTTATCAAGGCTAAGGCTGAAGTGGAAACGATAGTGGAGAAGTACAGCGACCTCTACGAATTTGCCCCAGTGGGATATTTTACCCTCAACCGCGAAGGGACTATACGCAACGTTAACCTCACCGGCTCCAACCTCCTTGGAATTGAGCGCTCACAACTGAACGGCAGGCGCTTCCAGCTTTTCATAAATGACGAGGATCGTCCCGTTTTCACCACCTTCCTTGATAAGGTCTTCACGAGCCTTGCCAAAGAGACCTGCGAGGTGGCCCTCCTGAATGCGGGGGTCTCCCAGATCATCGGGCAGATCGAGGCAATGGCCGCCACGTCAGGACAAGAATGCCACATTGCATTGATTGATATCACCGAGCGTAGACAGGCCGAGGAGGCGCTTGAAAAGGTGGAAGTTGCCGCTGATGAGGCGCTGCAAAAGGTGGAAGAAGCAGTAGGTAAAGCGCTTCGAAAGGTTGAAGAGACGGAGGGGCTGCCTCCAAAGGCGGAAGAGACGGCTAAGGAAGCACGTCGAAAGATAGAGGATACCGCCAAGGATGCGCGTCAAAAGGTAGAAGAAGCAACAATGCAGGCGCGCAGAAAGGTGACGGAGGCAGCAAAGGCAGCAGAGACGCTGCTTCGGAAGAAAGGGTTAACCGACATAGCTTTTGGGAAAGTGAAAGAATCTGCAGAGTTAGCCCGTATAAAGGTGGACAAGGCGACCGAGGCGGCAATTCAAAAGGTGAGAGCGACAGCAGAGGTGCTTCAAAAAGGGAAAGAGGCCTCCGATATTTTCCGACAGGAGAAAGCGATTGCCGAGGCTGCCACCCGGGCCAAGAGCCAGTTCCTCGCCAACATGAGCCACGAACTGCGCACCCCGATGACCGGCGTCCTCGGCATGCTCGACCTAGCACTATCAGGCAACCTGGAAGCGGACCAGCGGGAATTCATCAGCGCGGCTCACTCCTCTGCCCTTTCCCTGGTCCGTATACTCAACGACATCCTCGATCTGACCAAAATCGAGATGGGCAAGCTTTTGATAGAAGACAAACCCTTCGCTTTGCGGCGATGCGTGGAAGACACACTCAGCATCCTTTATCCCGTCGTAAAGATCAAGGGAATCGGTCTCGATTTCACGGTGGCTGGTGATGTGCCACAGGTCATGGTAGGCGATCAGACACGGATTAACCAGGTCCTGACAAACCTGGCAGGCAATGCC
Organism: Geobacter sp.; assembly: GCA_003490025.1. GTDB lineage: Bacteria > Desulfobacterota > Desulfuromonadia > Geobacterales > Geobacteraceae > Geomonas. Next base: position 18,493 of record DNJC01000029.1, read on the forward strand.
GTCAAGTTCACCGAAAAAGGGAAGGTGGAAATCCGCGTTTCGGTGGGGCGCAGAGCACCCGGCGCTAAAAGAAAGGTCACTTTCACCGTTGCCGACACCGGCATCGGCATCCCCAGCGACAAAAAGCACCTCCTTTTCCATTCCTTCAGCCAAGTGGACGAATCGCATTCCCGGAGTTACGGCGGCACCGGCCTCGGTCTTGCCATTAGCAAGGAGATCGTTGAGCGTATGGGTGGGGAAATTGCTTTCACCAGCGAAGAGGGTGTGGGAAGCACCTTCTCTTTCAGCGTCCCCATGGCAGAAGCCCCCCGGGAGAGCGACCTCCAGTCTGCGGCCGTGTCCCGATCGGCTGAAACCGCATCTCCTGCCCCCGAGCGAGTCAAGCTGCGTCTGCTTCTTGCCGAAGATGATGCGACCATCCTGAAGTTTCTCGGACTGATGCTCAACCGGTCGAACTACCAGGTCGATTTCGCGGAAAACGGAATGAAGGCGGTCGAAATGTGGGAGAAGGGGCAATATGATCTCGTGCTGATGGATGTTCAGATGCCACGATTAAACGGCTTTGAGGCCACCGGCGCCATCCGCGAGAAGGAGCGGGAACGCGGCGGCCACACCCCCATCGTCGCCATGACCGCCCACGCCTCCAAAGAGGACGAGCAGCGCTGCCTTGACGCAGGCATGGATGCCTTTATACCCAAACCGATCGACTTTGCTACGACGCTACAGGTGATCGGGGATATCTTGAAACAGAAATCCAGCGGCGTCAGCTGACAGAGGAGACCGGAAGGGTGAAATAAAAGCATGCCCCCTTTCCCGGTTGCCCCTCGGCCCACACCCTACCGCCGTGGCGCCGGATAATCCGTTCTACAGTCGCCAGGCCGATACCGAAACCCTTATCTTGCTCGGTGCCTGGCAGGCGCGTGAAAGGGGTAAACAGCTTTTCCGCGTCTGACTGGTCAAAACCTCCTCCGTTATCCCGAACGAAATAGCTCGGCGCCCCTTCGACATCACTGACACCGAACTCAATGATCGCCTTCTCCAGCATGCCGGTGTACTTCCAGGCGTTGCCAAGGAGGTTATCCAGGACCACCCGCAGCAGGTTTGCATCACCATTAGCCACAATCCCGTCGGCGATTCTGAAATCAACCTGACGCTCAGGCTCGGTCAGCTGCAGCGACCTGGATACCTCATGGGCCAGCAAGCCAAGGTCGACCCTCTCCCGCCGCGGTTCGACGCGGCCCATTTGCGAGAAATTAAGCAGGGTGCCAATGAGGCGATCCATTTTCAAAGTTGCCTGGTAGGCATCCTGAACATAATCCGCGCATTCCTCTTTGAGCTGATCGCCACACAGTAGCTTGAGTGACTGGCAGCACATCCCCAAAAGGTTCAGCGGTTGGCGCAGATCATGGGCAACGGTATGGTTGAATGCCTCCAACTCCTTGTTTGCAGTTTGCAGTTCCTCGGCCCTCTCCGCCAGTCTCACGTTTAGCTCTTTGATCTCCTCCTCGTCATTTTTTCTATCGGTAATATCCTGGATGGTGCCAAACACGGCCACTAAATCGCCCTTGACGTCTTTAACGGAGCGTACGGAAAAGTGCAAGAAACAGGCTAGATCTCCACGTGTTATCCTCGCGTCAAATTCGCTTGTCTCTTTGTTCCCCAGAAGATCCCGCATCTTCTCCCGCCCCGGCTCGACTGAGTACAACTCAAAAAACTCCTCCACGGTGGGCTCGCCAAGCACCGGGTCGCGTCCGAGGATGTGAAACACAGCTTCTGACCAGATCGTCTTGCGTGTGACGGTGTCGTAGTTGAAGTTACCGAACTTGCCGAGCTTTTCAGCCTCTTTCAGCTTCGCCTCACTCTGCAGGGACGTGTCGAGAAGTCGGGCATTTTCCAGAGCCAGGGAAATCGAGATTTGCAGCTTGCGGGCGAACTCGACCTGCCTCTCGTTAAACGGAACAGGGCTGGAATGATAATGATAGGTAAGGTCGCCGATAACCTCCCCTTTTACGATCAGCGGGAAATCGAGCAGGGAGCGGATCCCCAGCATTTCGACGAATTTCTGGTCTATAGCCGGGCTATTTAAGGCATCCTGCGCGACTAACGACCTCTTGGTTTCGGCGGTTATGGCGGTATGCATCACCTCGGTGTTACAGAAACTCTGACCGAGCAACGACACGGGAAGCTTATATTCATACCGAACCCTCCACCTGTCGCCTTCTTTTGAAAAAATCACTCCAGTTTCAGCACCAATGACATCGGTTGATAGTTGCAGCATTTTATTCATTATGGCGTCGTAATCCTGCGTAGAGTAAAGGACGTTATCTATCTCGTTCAGGGCATCCCCGAGCCTTTTAGATTCTTCCAAATCCTGATACAGGCGGGCGTCCTGAAGTGCGAGGGCGACTCCTGTGGCAATCCTCTCAGCATAATCAATTTCAGCGTCCGAAAAGGATACCGCCCTCGTATGGTAACCGTACGACAGCGTGCCGGTTACCACGTTTTTCTCCATCAGGGGAAGTACCATGACCGACCTCATGCCGAGGGATTTCATCATCTCCGGATTCGTCCTGTCGTCGTGAAAAGCGTCATCGATCGCAACAGGCTTTCCGGTTGTCATGACGAGTGCCGCATGCGGAAGCTCCGAGTCGGTGAAGGACTGCCCCAAGAGGTCGGCCGGCAGGTTGCTGACGTACCTGATTACCCAGTTGTCGCCCTCCCGCATGGCAATTCGCGCCGACTCGCAGCCCAATGCCCTACTCGACTCCTCCACAACCTCGTGAAGTATTTCATCGATGTCGTGGCTTGAATTCATGAGCGTTAAGATGTCGTTGAGTTCCAGGCAGAGTTGATGTGCCCTTTCAACATGATTGTATCTGGTGAGTCGATTTTGCTCATTCATTGCGGTGCTCCGTACTAGTAGGAGGGGCCCGATTGAGGATACGTTTTTCGACAGACCCAAGTCGTAATAAAGATTTCGCAACTGATCGTCATGGTCGGTTTTCCTTTACTTATGAAGGGTTATTTAGGTTTCGGATTGCTTTTCCGGATCACGGCCCTGTGTGGGCAATGATCCTCCTTTGGTAGATTGACGTGCAATTTCATGCCAGGCCATTAGTATCGCTTAATGGTACCGAAAAGGGTGGAAGGGTCAAATGGTTTTCACCAGTTGGTTTGTCTTTTGTTTCAGTTGGTTTTACTCGTGTTCTGTTGATTTATCTCTTGGAAATACCAGAGGAGGATGTGAGTGAGAATCACCGTCCCCTTGACATGCGTTTCGTATTGAGTTATTTAGTAGCGCAAGTTCCGACTGCACCAGATAGACGATAATACTAAACCATCCGCGAGGATGGGACGGAAAGCCTATAGGGTCTCACTGAGACAGCCGGGTCGCCGAAATATCAAATCGATATTAGGCGACCCGGCTTTTTTTTGTCCTGCGAGTGCGAGTGCCCGTGCCAGACGGTAAAATGCCTGAAGACGGTCCATGAGCGAAACGCTGGCAGGCGCTGGGTCCGCAAGAGGGAGGGAAGATCCTGTGACCATGACATCAAAACTCACCACCTTGATGCAACGGTACCCGAACGTACTCTTTGGAGAGGAAAAATCATCCGCAGACGGGCGACCTGATGTTGCTGATCGACGGCGATGCGTATGTCAACTATCACAGGCGGCGCCCCTTGTTACGCGATGCTTTAACGCCAATGACGAGATAGGGCGGGGCTGGGGGGAGCGAAAATGTAGCTGTCAACGTTGCTACAGATCATCCTTCCGACATAATCAGCAGGTGGAAGTAGTGTCATTGTGAAAGGAGCCTTGTGTGCCAACAATGGAGTGGCGGAAACAATTTAACCTTGGGATAGAACCGTCCGATACTCACCATCGACATCTGGTTGTGTTGCTCAACACCGCCTATGACAAATTCGTCGGAAAGGTTGCGGTTGCGGAATTTGGTGCCGTACTTGATGAACTTGTCGATTATGCTACCTATCATTTCAATGCCGAGGAACTCTGGATTAGGGAAAACGAGTATCCAAAGATTGATGAACATATAGAGATGCACAAGCATTTCGTCAGACGTATAACGGAAATCCAGAAAGACTTTTTGCACGAAAGGAATAACGTCCCCCTCGAAGTCCTGACCTTCTTAGCCGGCTGGCTATCGAACCATATCCTGGTAGCTGACGCGGACTTTTGCCGGTTTGCCGCGAGCACCGGGAAAGCAGGTGTGGAAATCAGGCTGTAAATCGGAGGGGGAGATGGTGATAGCGGAAGGGACTTTCAGGGATAAGTATGGGCAAAACAGTCGGGAAAATGCCGCGGGGCGAGCGGGACGCCGGGAACTCGGGGTGACGATAGCAATCAATAGGAAAGGCGGCCGGTGGCCGCCTTCCCTGTGTTTGTCTCCTTTCAGCTCGTCCATTTTCGTCCCAATTCCTCAAGGGACGACTTTCTCAGCTCCTCCGGCGTCATGACGATCCTGAACTCGACGTTGGCGTTGAAGCTCAAAAACCAGGGCTCGGCTAGTCGCGGTATCTTGGAGGCTTCTTCAACATTCACCACCAGGATGCAGGCGCGACAACCTTGCTCCTCGGTGAAGTAGACGGCTTCCGGAGCGCACTCCTCAATGATGCGATTGATTATCTTGCCGGCTGAGCCGTTCTTCACGGCGGCGTTGAACTCCGCATTGGGGATTTTCACGTTCATCAGCATACGCATGACCAATCCTCCTCTTTTTGATTGTAAGGATATTTTAAGTTTTTCCGAAAGTCGTGTCACCGGAAATTACGCATACCGGCAATGTCGCCATAAAGCAGTCTGATACGCTCCTTCCTAAAGCTCTTAGTTCCGACAGCCCTTATTTGATTATCACGATCTCCACCAGTCCCTCCTTGCGCACCACACTCACCGCCACATCCTGTCCATGCCTCTTCAAGACGATGTCGGCAGCGGAATCGGACCCGACCTTGAGGTTGTTGATGGTGACCTGGTCAAGAAACGGGGGGAGAGCCGGGTAGGCCAGGCGTATCTGCTTCTTCTCGGCGTCAATGGACAACCCCATGCACCCCTGCAACAAGAGGTATACCGAGGCGGCGGCCCAGGACTGCGGTGCACATGCAACCGGGTACAGGATCGGGCTGGAACAGTCGTGACGCTCGAATCCGCAGAAAAGCTCGGGCAGGCGCTGCAAATCCATGGACTGGGAAGCCTCGAAGATCCCCTCCAGGATGGTCATGGCGTGACGGGTGAACCCGTACCTCGCCAGGCCGTAGGCGACCAGCGCGCTGTCGTGCGGCCAGATGGACCCGTTGTGGTACGACATCGGGTTGTAGCGCTTTTCGCAACTGGCGATGGTGCGCACTCCCCAGCCGGAATAGAAATCCTCGGACAAAAGCTGCGCGGCGAGTGCCCCGGCGCGCTCGGTTGCGGCAATTCCGGTATAAAGACAGTGCCCGGCATTGGAGGAGCGGACCCTGCAGGGGCGCTTGGCGCCGTCCAGAGCCAAAGCGTAGCAGGAGAGATCCTCGCACCAGAAGGCCTGGTCGAACCTTTCCTTGATCGTCCCGGCCTCTTCCCGCAGTCTGGCGGCATGCGCCTCGTCCCCCAAAGCGGAGGCCATTCCCGCCGCGCCTAACTTGGCATCATAGACATATCCCTGAACCTCGCAGAGCGCGATGGGGCCCTGCGCCAACGTCCCGTCGGCATGGAATACGGAGTCGTTGGAGTCCTTCCAACCCTGTTGCATGAGGCCATCATGCGAATGACGGGCGTACTCCACGAAGCCGTCCCCGTCGGCATCACCGTAGACGTCGATCCAGTTCAGCGCCCGGACGATGTTCTCCCAGATCCGCTCGATGAGCTGCAGGTCTCCGGTGCGGCGGTAATAGGCGCCTGCCAGGGCGATGAAAAGAGGTGTGGAGTCGACGCTGCCGTAATAGCGCCCGAACGGAATTTCCTGCAGCGCCGCCATCTCGCCCATCCTGGTCTCATGGATGATTTTCCCCGGTTCGGCATCCATTTCCGCATCTAGCACCTCCGCCTGGGTCGCTGCGAGATAGGTCAATACCCCGCGGGCGATACCGGGATTGGCCCAGAGCGTCTCCAGAGCGGTTATGATACCGTCCCTGCCGAAGGCGGTGCTGAACCATGGGACCCCGGCATATGGATAATCGCCGTGCGGCGTGCGGGTCGTCATCATTATCAGGTCCGCCTGCGAACGCTCGAGCAGGATATTGAAGTGGGCGTTGTCGGTACTGATGTCGCAGTACTCGCTTTTCAGCTGCAGCAACGAGGCGTGGGCCTCTTGCTGCGCCTGCTGGAAGTAGCCGGGAAAGACCTCGCACTGACGGCAGCCGCAGGTGACCGTGATGCCGATGATGACCGACTGCTTCGGTTCCAGCGTCACCAGGTAGCGGGCCTCGTCGGCTTCGAGTCGCTCGGGCTGCGGGCAAAAGGTGATTTCCGTGGTCCTGACGGCGCCGTCCAGTCCCTGGTACGACAATTTTGCCGAAGCGGCGGCGAGCTGAACCGGAGCAAGGTTCCCCCTCCGTTCGCGCTTCGTGCCGCGCACCTCGAAGATGTCGGCGAAGTCCGCTGCGAATTTGATGGTGAAGGGGATCTGCAAGGTGCCGAGGCTGAAATTGGTCAGCCGCAACTGCTCCTGGCAGCTTCCTTCCCAGATGAGCTTGGACCGGAAGATATGGATGGCATCGCGCCTGACCAGCCCGTCTTCAGTGGTAAAATCGGGATTCATCAGATCGATGGCCAGGAGTTCGTTCTGCTTGATGGTGGAGCCGAGCAGCAGTGGGCGCAATCCGCCGAAGCGCAGTTCCAGTTTCGACAGAAACCGGGTCCCCTCGTGAAAGATCCCCTGCTCTCCAAGGCCAATGGGCTGGATATCCCCGTGACAGTCGAAGATGGCAAAGGTCTCCCCGCTCTTCAGCACTCGCGAACACTCCGCCGTCCGGTCGGAACTTGCCAGGATGTAAAACTTCTCTTCTATCTGGATGACCTCCATCGCTCCTCCGGTCTTGTCTATTTTGGCCTTGCCGCCATCAACGTACGGTAGAGCGCCAGGTAATCCGACGCCATTCTCGCCACGAGGAACCTCTCCTCGAAATGTTTCCGGCAACCAAGCCTGGATAAATTCGCTACTTGCGCCGCGGCCCGTACCGCCCCATCGACATCCCGGACGATAAACCCGGAGACGCCGTCTTTGATCACTTCCGGCACGGAGCCTCTATTGAAGGCAATCACGGGGGTTCCGCAAGCCATCGCCTCTATCATCACCAGGCCAAACGGTTCCTCCCAGTCGATCGGGAAAAGGAGCGCCAGAGCGTTGCCGAGAAACTCCTTCTTCTCATCCTCCCTGATCTCGCCGATGAACTCCACCAGCGGTCCGTCCAAAAGCGGCTTGATCCGCTCTTCGTAATACAGGAGGTCAACCTTGTCCACTTTCGCCGCAATCTTGAGCCTCATGCCGGTTTTACGCGCGATCTCTATGGCCGCCTCCGCCCCCTTCTCCGGAGAGATCCTCCCCAGAAAGGCCAGGTAATCTCCTCCATCCCGGTTAAACGGCAGCAGGTCGGAGGGAAGGCCGTGATGAACCGTCCCGATCCAATTGGTCCAGGAAAGGGGACGGCGCTGCGCATCGGATATGGAGACGACCGGGATGTCGCGATATTCACGGTACAGCGGCACCAGGTCCGGGATGTCGAGACGGCCGTGCAGGGTGGTCACATGAATGGCGCCATGGCGCCGGCTCAACGGGAAGTGAAGATAGTCGGTATGAAAGTGAAGGACATCGAATTGATCGGCCCTGCTGTAAACCTGTTCCAGCATCAGTAGATGATGGGGAACAGGGTCGATGCAGGTGTCGTCAAGCCGCAGCGAATTCCGGCAACAGGGGGTCAGGCGGGCGGAGGTTACCGAGTCGCCGCTCGCAAAGAGCGTGACATCGTGCCCCTGCCGCACCAGTTCTTCAGTCAGGTAGGAAACGACCCGTTCGGTTCCGCCATAATAAAGTGGAGGTACGGCTTCGTAGAGTGGTGCTATCTGCGCTATCTTCACCTTGGGCTCCCGGGAGTGAAAGCAGGTCTCGCTGGAAATTAAAATTAGGATTTTCAAACTTTAAGATCATAGAATATTTCTGCAACGCGTCAATTAAGGGGCAGGGGAGATTGGGGCCGCCTTATGCCCATTTGCCGGCAGCTTCCCGTTGCGTGGTATTCGCCGGACGACGTTGTATAATCCACGGATTGGTGGCGGCTAATCTAATGGGCGCCGCCACAGGGCACAAACAACGGGAAACGGAAAGGAGGATAAACTGATGGCTATGTTCACAGCAAAGGGCGGAGCAAGCTCGCGCCTGTTAACCCCTCAGAATTCCATGGTGCTTCTCATAGATCACCAACCCCAGATGGCTTTCGCTGCACACTCCATCGACGTGCAACTGCTGGTAAACAACGTAACCGGCCTGGCCAAGTCGGCGAAGATCTTCAACGTCCCCGTGGTGCTGACCACGGTCGCCGCCAAAAGCTTCAGCGGTCCCATTTTCAGCAATGTCCAGGAAGTCTTTCCGGAATGCGATCCCATTGATCGGACCACCATGAACTCGTGGGAAGATCCCAAGGTCGTCGAAGCCGTTATGCTGACCGATAGAAGGAAACTGGTGATGGCCGCCCTCTGGACCGAGGTCTGTCTGGCGACAGCAGCGCTTTCCGCTCTCGAGGACGGTTTCGAGGTCTACATCGTGACCGATGCCTCGGCGGGGGTCACGGTTGAAGCCCACGAAATGGCCATTCAGAGGATGATACAGGCGGGGGCGGTGCCGGTGACCTGGTTGCAGGTGCTGCTCGAATGGCAGCGCGACTGGGCTCGCCAGGAAACGTACAACGCCGTGATGAGCGTCGCCAAAGAGCACGCCGGAGGTTACGGGCTGGGGATCAACTACGCGAAGGCGATGCTCGGGGAACATGCCAGCGAGGCACAGAAGGAGCTGGGGAAATAGGCGGCGATCGGTCCTGCAGCAAACCCGGGGGGGCGGTGGAAGCTTGCCCCCTTTTGATTGATTTGGCGTCAAAACACAGTCCGCCGAGTTCGCAGCGGTACAGATTCTCCGGAGGTAAGGGATATGAGTGCACCGGATCTGATCATTCACAACGGCAAGATCACCACGCTTGACGGTAGCCAACCTGAAGTGACTGCCGTGGCCATAACCGGCGGTCGCATCACGGCAATCGGTGGCGAGGAAATTCTCAGCAGCGGCAGTGACACGACCACCAGGATCGATCTCAAGGGACGCCGAGCCATTCCCGGTCTCAACGACTCCCACATTCATGTCATCCGGGGCGGGCTCAACTACAACATGGAGCTGCGCTGGGACGGGGTACCCTCACTGGCCGAGGCGCTGGGCATGTTGAAGGAGCAGGCAAGGCACACGCCGCCCCCGCAGTGGGTGAGGGTCATCGGCGGGTGGACGGAGTTTCAATTCGCCGAGCGCCGTATGCCGACGATGGAGGAAATAAACGAAGCCGCACCCGAGACACCGGTGTTCGTGCTGCACCTTTACGACCGGGCCATGGTCAACCGCGCGGCACTGAGGGTCCTGGGATATGACCGCGACACTCCTAACCCGCCGGGAGCGGAGATCCAGCGGGACAAGAGGGGCAATCCTACCGGGCTTCTGATCGCCAGGCCCAACGCCATGCTCCTCTATGCCAGCCTGGCCAATGGGCCGAAGCTCCCCTACGAGGACCAGGTCAACTCAACCCGCCACTTCATGCGCGAACTGAACCGGCTGGGGCTGACCAGCGCCATCGACGCGGGAGGCGGCTTCCAGAACTATCCCGACGACTACAAGGTCATGGAGGAACTGGCGGCAAAAGGTGAACTGACCCTGCGCCTCGCCTACAACCTATTCACCCAGCATCCCAAGGAAGAACTCGGGGACTTCCGCAAATGGGCGCAGATGACCTCGCCGGGCCAGGGCGATGATTTCTACCGCATGAACGGCGCCGGTGAAATGCTGGCATTCTCCGCGGCCGACTTCGAGGACTTTCTCGAACCGCGGCCGGACCTGATGCCGGCCATGGAGCAGGACCTTTCCCAGGTGGTTCGTCTGCTGGTTGAGAAGCGCTGGCCCTTCCGTCTCCACGCCACCTATAACGAATCGATCACCCGCTTCCTGGATGTCTTCGAGAAAGTGAACCGGGAGATCCCGTTTAGCGGCCTGCGCTGGTTCTTCGACCACGCGGAAACGATCACCCCGGGAAACCTGGAGCGGGTGAAAGCGTTAGGCGGGGGGATCGCCATTCAAGACCGCATGGCCTTCCAGGGGGAATACTTCAGGGAGCGTTACGGAAGGGAGGCTACTGAGCAATCGCCGCCATTGAAAAGGATGCTCGAGATGGGGATCCCCGTGGGTGCCGGCACGGACGCTACCCGGGTTGCCAGTTACAATCCGTGGATCGCCCTCTACTGGCTCGTCACCGGCCGGACCGTCGGAGGCATGCGGCTCTACCCGGAGGACAACTGCCTCGACCGCCTCTCGGCGCTACGCCTATATACGGTCGGCAGCTCCTGGTTTTCAGGAGAAGAGGGAAAGAAGGGGATGATTGTCCCGGGGCAGTTCGCCGATCTTGCCGTGCTTTCTTCCGATTATTTCCTGGTTCCGGAAGAGGAGATCCGGGGAATCGAGTCGGTGTTAACGATCGTGGACGGGAAGGTCGTGCACGGAGCGGGAGAGTTCGGAAACCTTGCACCGCCATCTCTGCCCGTGAGTCCCGACTGGTCGCCGGTCGGCCGCTATGGCGGGTACCATGGCCCTTCAGCGGGTTCAACCATACCCCATTCGGGGTGCGCCTGCCACGGCCGGGTGCGGTCACCGAAGGAGCCACGGTTGTGGGGAATCGGCTGCGACTGCTTTGCCTTCTAAAACAGGAGACGTAATGGGCCAGGATCCGCACTGAATATTAGAGTATCTTTTAAGCCGAATACAATTTGCACCCGGGCGTATTCCGTATGACGCCGCAGCTGTTTCTGTTATCGTCGCAATGAGTGCCATTTATCGAACTCATCACCGACTGAACTTGCCTCGTGCCTCCTCCCTCTCTTTTGGGACCTGCATTTTCTTTCCCCTCTCACCTCAAAAAATAAGCTTCGGGATTGCAAGCGTCGCTGCCGCCAACAAGGGGAACAGATGAACGATGAGCACCGCGAAGCGTTGATCGCTTCCAATCGCAAGGAATACGGTCGCCATTACGATTTCCTGGAGTTCATGACGCCTGCGCAGATGACGACTGCCCACGCCGAGAGAAGCGAACTGCTGGGCTGGTTGCGGGAGAATGCGGAGTTTGGTTGCAGCGACACCAAGGTCGACTGCCAGAGGCTCTCCCCCGGTTGCCAGACCTGCGCTGCAGGCGGCTGGTCCTGTCTGTTTATCAACGGGCGCTGCAACGCCTCCTGCTTTTATTGCCCTACCTCGCAGGACGATACCGGTGATCCGTTGACCAATGGCATTCCCTTCGCCACGCCCGAAGATTATGCCGAATATGTTGCCGTATTCGGGTTCACCGGGGCCAGCATAAGCGGTGGGGAACCGCTGCTGACCCTGGACCGGACCCTGGCGTATATAGACGCGGTGCGAAGGCGCTCAGGCGATGCGGTTCATCTCTGGATGTACACAAACGGCACGCTTCTCACCCGGGAAATCGCGAGCGAGCTTCGCTCCGCCGGTCTTGGCGAGATACGTTTCGACATAGGTGCGACGAACTACAGCCTCAGCAAGCTGCACTTGGCGGTCGGGGTGATCCCGACTGTGACGGTGGAAATCCCGATGGTCCCGGAAGAAGAGGAACTCATGCAGCGCAAGCTTTCCGAGATGGCTGCGGCAGGGGTCCAGCACCTGAATCTGCATCAACTGCGCCTGACGCCCTACAACTCACAACACCTGGCGAGCAGACCGTATACCTTCGTGCACGGTGACAATGTGACGGTTCTGGAATCGGAGCTTGGCGCGCTAAGGCTGGTGCGGTATGCGATGGAACATGGAATCGACCTGCCGGTGAACTACTGTTCCTTCCCATATAAGAGACGTTTCCAGCATGCAGCCGCCCGCCGTCGAGGCATACCCTTCGTTCGGGCCGAGCATGAAGCTGTGACCGAAGCGGGCTACTTGCGGGGGGGAGGCGCTGGACACGTGCAGTACTTCGAAGCAGTCACCCTGCCGGCCGGGAAATGCCGCGGAAAGGGAGTTGAGATTCCTCTTCCCTCAGGTCGTCGTATAGCCGTAGAGAAACGGCCGGTGTCCCAGCCGATATCCGTCGATTCCGACGAAACCAGCAGGTTCGAACGCATCTCCGTTGGACTGGCTGAATATTTTTAGACAGGAGACCCGATGCTGGTGATTGAAGGCGACGCATATGTCACCTATGGCCCGAACGGCCGTGGTGATGTTGATTGAAATAGACGCGCGAACGGTGCGGTGCAGTTGGCAGTTGACTTGAGAAGTGGAAAGACTAATAATCCCCGCTCGGAATACCTCCGTCTCAAGCGCCGGGAAAATGCAACTCTTCTTTCCGGCAGCTATCAAAATCAAAAAAGATACAAGGACACACATGACCACCTTACCCAAATGTCCCTCATGCAGTTCGGCTTACACCTATGAAGACGCGCAGATGTACGTCTGCCCGGAATGCGGCAACGAGTGGCCTATGACGGCTGCGGAGAGCGCTGAGGTCGACAGTGTCGTGCGTGACGCTTTCGGCAACGTCCTCATTGACGGAGATTCCGTAACCGTCATCAAGGACCTCAAAATCAAGGGTTCGTCGCTGGTGGTCAAGGTAGGCACCAAAGTCAGGAACATCCGCATCGTCTCCGGTGACCACGATATCGACTGCAAGATCGACGGCATCGGCGCCATGCAGCTGAAGTCGGAGTTCGTCAAGAAGGCTTAGTCTGCTAAAATACGTCGCCTGCTCAGGTTCGATGATTTCGGAGTGCGAGATTTGCTATTTGAAAAAGCCGCCTCTCACGCGTATGATGCCTGCTAAAAATCTGCGGTGAGAATCCATGATGACAATCTGGCTCTTATACATAGCTCTTGGGGCTTTCGCCGGGGTGCTCGCCGGCTTGCTCGGAGTCGGCGGCGGCCTGGTGATCGTACCGGCCCTGACCTTTATCTTTACGGCCCAGCATCTGCCGGAAGGGCACATCCTCCACTTGGCCCTGGGCACTTCGCTAGCCAGCATCATGTTCACCTCTATCTCCAGTCTGCGGGCTCACCACGGCCGGGGCGCCGTCGACTGGATCGTGATGCGCCGCATCAGCGCCGGCATACTCGCCGGCACCTTCGGCGGCTCGTGGATCGCCGCCCAGCTCTCAACCCCCTTCCTCAAGGGATTCTTCGTTGTTTTCCTCTATTATGTAGCCGCCCAGATGCTGCTCGATATCAAACCGAAGCCGCACCGCCAGCTTCCCGGCTGGGGGGGGATGTCCGGTGTCGGTGGAGTGATCGGCGGCGTTTCCAGCCTGGTCGGCATCGGCGGCGGCACCATGACGGTCCCTTTCCTGGTCTGGTGCAACGTCGCCATGCACCGGGCCATCGGCACCTCGGCAGCTGTCGGATTCCCCATCGCACTGGCCGGGGCAGCGGGCTATGTCGTGAACGGGCTGTCGGTCCCGCTCCCGGAGCACAGCTTGGGCTTCGTCTATCTTCCCGCATTGGTCGGTATCGCCGCGGCAAGTGTCGTCACGGCACCGTTTGGCGCGAAGCTGGCGCACAGGCTGCCAATCGGCCAATTGAAGAAAATCTTCGCCCTGCTGTTGATCGTGATGGGGACCAAGATGTTGTTGAGCCTGTTTTGAAAAAGACCGCAATAGGCAAAGGATAAGGAGGGTGTGACATGGGTTTTTTCGACAAAGTTTTCGGGACGAAAGCGGCTGCAGAGGCAACGCCTGCAGATGCGAAAACCACAGAGGCAAGGGGTACGGTCGACCCTCACCACGCCGATATGAGCGCGGCCCTGTCGATGCACCTGCGCAATGAGGTGGAACCGGCGTTCAGCGTCTATGTCAGGTTACAGGAAGAACTCCCCCTGGGCAGTCTCGCTCCGTTTTTCGCCTCCGCCATCATGGCGGGGAGGGGCGAGGTCGCTGACGCCGCGGAAAAGCTTCGCGCCCTGAGCGGCCGTCTTTCAACCGAGGAACAGAGCTTTTCGCATGTAATCGCAACGGAACTGGTCGAGGTGATGAAGGACCAATCGCCACTGAAGCTTCCCGCCGTAGCGCAGCTCATAGTATCTTTCGGGGACCTCCTGAAAAAGGATGGCTTCACCCGGGAAGCCGCCGTCTGCTTCGAGATCGCCGCAGGTCTGGCGTCGGACAACGCTCACGTGCTTCACAAGTTGGGGGACACGCTGCACGACCTCGGGATGTACGAGTATGCAGAGTCGGTGCTGCAGGAAGCGATCAAGTTGGCGCCGAACCACTGGGACGCGCTTTACACCTACGCCGTGTTGCTCCAGGACCTGGGGCGCGTCGAGGAGGCGATCACCCATTACGAAAAGGCGGTGAGGCTGGTCCCGACGCATGTGAAGTGCCAAAACAACTTCGGCGCGGCACTCCTGACAGCGGGGCGGTTCGACGATGCCCTGGAGCACTGCAACCGGGCCGCGGCACTCGACCCGACTGCGCCGCTGGTCAAGGTCAATCTCGGGAATATCCATCTGATGAAGCAAGAGTACGATCGCGCGCGTGCCTGCTTCAACGAGGCCATTTCGCTGGACGCCACGCTCGCCCAGGCGTATTTCGGGCTCGGCTACGTGGAACAATTGACCGGCGGCGACTCCGGGCGCTGCCGCGAGATGTACACCAAGGCCATAGAACTTAATCCGTCGGTTCTCGCGTTTCACCAGGCACTGGGGAATTTGGAACAATGAAAAGGGTCAGAGACCTGCTGTGGGGGGAGAATTTCTGCGCGCTACTTAACAAGCTGTAGTCTTGCCGCTATCGTGATGCTGCAGGGAAGCAAAGCCTGAACTCCGCTCCATCTTCGGTGTTCCTGACGCTGAGGCGTCCGCCCATGCTCTTCTCCACGATGTTCTTCGACATGTACAACCCGATGCCGGTCCCTTTCTCGTGGCCCTTGGTGGTGAAGTAGGGCTCGAAAATCCGCCCCATTATCTCTTCCGGGATTCCCCCGGCGTTGTCGGCCACGGTAACCACCGGCTTGCCGTCTTCCTTGAAGATCCTTATGACTATCCTCGCTGACCCGACGTTCCTTTCCCTGAAGGCATCGTGGGCGTTGGTGACCAGATTCATTATCACGTGGGAAAACTCGTTCCTGTGGCCGGTGATGAACAACTCGCCGCTCTGGCTGATCTCCACCTCGACGTTCATGGCTTTAAGCGGCGTCTCCAGCAGTTTGACGGTGGTGACCACGACGCTGTTGACGCTGAATTCCTGCGGTTCCTTTTCCTCCTTCAGGAAGTCTTTGAAATCGGTGATGGTTTCCGACATGTGCCTGATGAGGTCCATCGCCCTGGCTACTTCGTCCTTCAGGAACTCGCCGCTGAACTTTCCCATATCGTAGGTCAACTGCAGTTGCTGGATAAGGAGCCCGAGGATGTTTAACGGCTGTCGCCACTGGTGGGCGATGTTTCCCAGCATCTCTCCCATCGCCGCCAGGCGGGTCTGCCGGACCAGGAGCTGCTCCTTTTCCCGCAGGTCTTCCACTGCCGCCAGCCGCTGCCCGGTCTCCCGCTCAAGTGCCGCGTAGGCCTGCTCCAGTTCCCTGGTCCGCTCCCGGACCCGCAGTTCCAACTCGGCCTTTGCCTTTCGAAGCGCCTCTTCCGCCTCCTTGCGGCGGGTGATGTCCTCGACGATGGCTATTTCGTAATCGGGCTGGCCGTGGGCGTCGCGCACAAGGGAGAGGGTGAGTCGGGCCCAGACATGGCGCCCCTCCTTGTGGACGAAGCGCTTCTCCACGCTGTAGTTCTGCAACTCGCCCGCAGCCATCTTCCTGAAGGGGAACAGGTCGAGGTCCACGTCTTCCGGATGCGTCATGGTGGGCCAAGGGATCGCCCGCATGTCATCGTGGCTGTACCCGAGCATGTTGCACAGGGCATCGTTCCATCGACCCAGCGGGCATCGGCGAAACTGAGCCGCGCCATCCCCACCGCCGCCTGCTGGAATACGGCCCGGAACTTCTCCTCGCTCTCCCGGAGCGCGTCTTCGGCGCGCTTGCGCGCAGTGATATCCTGGTTCACCGTTATCGCGCCGGTTATCTCTCCCCTGTCATTTCGAATCGGAACGGCGGAGTCGAGGATGATCTTGCGGGAGCCGTCGAAGGCCTCGATCAGCACCTCTTCGTTCAACGAGGTCTCGCCCCTCATTATCGCCCTGGCCCCGCCCCACTCCTTCGCCTCGATCCTTTTCCCGGAGCCAAGCCGCCACCCCTTGTAAATTCCCAACTCGTCGACCGCGACGCGCGGGGCTCCTCCCCATATTTCCACTGCCGCCTTGTTGGCGTGCATCACTCCGCCGTCAGCCGACAATATCCATACGGCGACCGGCAGTGTTTCCAGCACCGTCCTCAACAATTCCTCGCTTTGCCTCATTGCTTTCTCGGCGTTTTTCCTGGCGGTGATGTCCCGCAAGGTGACCAGTCCCATCTGCGGATTCCCTTTCGAATCGCGTACCAGGATGCCGCTGTAGGTGTAGATCCGTTGCCAGTTTCGCTTCTTGTCCCACACCAGGAGGTCGAGATCCTGGAGTTCTTCCCCCCGCAGTACGCGCGACACCGGCCACTGCTCGAAAGGGAGGACCTCCCCATCGAGAGTTTTCAGCTCGAAGGTGTCGGCAAGTTGATCCAGAAAGCCGATGTCGTCGGGATGCTCCTCGAACTGGTACATCTCCAGCGACTTGCGGTTCCAGTACAAGGCGCCGGTGCCGGGATCGACCACCACCAGCCCTTCGGTCATGTTGTCGATGATGCTCCTCAGCCTTTGCTCGCTCTCGCGCAACGCCTCTTCGGCCCGCTCGTCCTCGACCGTTTTTTGCTGGACCACCGCCCGCTTTCCGGAGAGCCGGAGGATGAGGTGAGCGCCACCAATGAGGGCCGCAACCGTGCCGGCTCCGATCGCAGTGAAGATCAGCTGCTTCTTGATGCGGTCGTCTCCGCTCGTGGCAGAAGGGCGTAACGGCATTCAGGCTCCCTGAAAAAGCGGTCAGGTTTAAACATTTGAGTACTTTAATCTATTTCGGTTCCACTCGCCACACCTTTAGGAGAAATTAGCGGCGCGAGGGGAGCGGTTTGAGGCGAGCGGTTAGAGGGACAGATGTTCAGGTGACAGCGCAGGAATCGCCAAGAGGAGAGGAACAAAGAAGGAAGGGCTGCGAGATAGTCAGGCGGCACGGCTACGGGGCGGGAATGCGACTGCTGTGCCTGAAGCTGTTGGCGGAATACCTGGTAGTGATGGCGTCGACTGTAAAAAAATGCACATGTGAAAAATTATACGATCAGCAGGTAACTCCATGATATGACGGGGTCTTTGTAGCACAGCCAGTTCTGGCTGTAAAAAAACGAACAGTCGGCAAGCCTCCATCTGAAGCGGGTTTGTTGCCTAAGCGGCTGTTTTTCCGTTGTTGGCCCCGCCATTGCAATGGTGCGCTATTTGTTCATGCAGTGAAACAGATGGACCGGCATAGACAGCCGGATAGCAGCGGGAGATACAACATCGACCTAGCAATGAGGAGATCGTGCCATGGAATTCTTCACCTGTCCCTGCCCCGAAACCGGCGACGTCATGCTCGACGACAAGAACCTGGGCCCCAATAGAGACGCCGGCGGCAAGCTGCTGACCAAACAGTGCAACCCTGGACTGCACACGGTGGTGTTGCGGTTTAGCGACGGCCGCTGCTGCGATCCGAGTTCCGTCAAGGTCAGGATAAGGGAGACCGATCCCATCTTACCGATGGAGGTCCCCTTCAAATGCGTGTAAGCGCCCTGGCAAAACTGCTCCCGCTGGCGGTGGCCCTTTGCGCGGGCTGCGTGCACTACCACGAAAACCCGCCGCTCACTGCGATGTCCCCTGAAAAAGGTTACCGTTACCGCACCGTTCGGGAAGAGCCGAGAAGCGACAAGCCGTTCGTTTTGTTGGCTTTTTCCGGTGGTGGCACCCGGGCTGCCGCCTTCTCCTTCGGACTCATGGAAGAGCTCAGGGAGGTCCGATACGCGGCACAGGACGGGAGCAACCGACGGCTGATCGATGACGTGGAAATCATCTCATCGGTTTCCGGAGGAAGCTTCACCTCGGCCTATTATGCCCTTTTCCCGGAACGCTTCTTCACCGACTTCCCGGGTCGGTTCCTGTACCGCGACATCCAGCGTGCCCTTTTCCTGCGGCTGTTCAATCCCTATAACTGGTATCGCCTCGCCTCTCCCGATTTCAGCCGCATAGACATGGCGGAGGAGTTCTACAACAACGCCGTCTTCGAGCGGAAGACCTTCGCCGACCTGCTGAGCCGCCCCAGGGGGAGTTCGCCGTTTCTGGTCCTCAACGCCACCGACATCGGCATAGCCCATCGTTTCGAATTCACCCAGGATCAGTTCGATCTGCTCTGTTCGGACCTCTCCGGGGTGGCCGTGTCGCGCGGCGTTGCCGCATCGTCCAATTTCCCCGTAGCGTTCGCCCCCCTTACCATGAACATCTATTCGGAAAAGTGCCCGGAACTACCCGAGTGGATACGAAATGCCCTCGCCCCCGGGGGGGACGAGGGCAAAAGGCGGGTGGCCGACGCCGTGGCGGCAAATTCCTACCGGGAGCCCGATCGTAGATACGCGCATCTCCTCGATGGCGGGCTTTCCGACAACCTCGGCCTCAGGGGGCCGTTCCACGCGGTGACCACCACGGACAGCGCCTGGAGCCTGGTGGAACTGATGGACCAGAAGAAGGTGGGGCGGCTCTTCGTCCTCTCCGCGAACGCGAAGACGAGCAAAAAGCGGAGCTGGGACGCGAAGAGCGAGCCGCCGGGGATCAAATCCGTTTTGGACGTGGTGATGAACGGGCCGATGGACGACGTCTCGTTCGACAGCGTCGAGATGACCGACGGTCACTTCAGGCAGATGAGGCAGCTCTCGAGGACCGTGGATTCCTGCAACAAGCTGCTCAAGCCCTTTCCCCGGGCGCCGCAGTTGGACAACCCTTTTAGCAGCGGGACATCCCGCGCCGCCTATACGTTTGCCGAGTTGACCTTCGACGACATCCCCGACCCGCGGCTGCGCAGGCGCCTGCAGGAACTCCCTACGACGTTTTCCCTCCCGTCGAGGACGGTCGACCTGCTGAGAGTCAGCGCGGGGTACCTGCTCATGCATTCCAGCGAGTTCGTGTCGGGCATGCAGGAACTCGATCCGAACTGGGTTCCCCGGGAGGTAAAGATAGACGGGAAGCTGGTGGAGGAAGTCTGCGGCGCCGGGGGGGAATGAGGGCAAGCGATCCTGATTTATAGTCCCCCTCCCCTTCAAGGGACGGTGTCACTGCAATTAAGTAGGGGCGAATAATCATTCGCCCCTACTCCGGTTCTTCGCTGAAGCCGCAATTCTTCCCCCCTCCCAACCTCCCCCCGCTGGGGGGAGGAGTAAGTGGTCAGTAGTGGGTAAAGCTCTTAACTTTACGGCAGGGAGGGACGTGTGGCGGAAGATCGTCGTTAATCGGCTAATTTAATGGCAGTGAGGCGGCTAGCGGGTCTGCAACTGCAACCGGTACAGGTTGTTGAGGTACCTCTGGTCGTCCGGCTTGATGGCTGCGGCCTTCCGGAACTGCTCCGCGGCCTCCTTGAAGCGCTTCTCGTTGGCGTAGACGATCCCCAGGTTGTTGTACACCTCGGCGTTCCCCGGCTGCAGGGCGGCCGCCTGCCTCAACTCGCCGAGCGCCTTTTCTGCTTGGCCGCTCTTGCCCAAGGCAAAGCCGAGGTTGTGGTGGGCGTCCGCAGAACCGGGATCGAGGCTGACGGCAAGCTCGAATTCCCGGATAGCCTGATCGAACATCCCTTTGTTGCCGTAGGTCACCCCCAGGTTGTTGTGGGCCTCCGCGTATGTCGGGTCCAGCTTCACTGCGATCAGAAACTCGGCGACCGCGAGATCGGCAAGACCCTTCTTGTTGTAGGCCACCCCCAGGTTGTAGTGGGCGTACTTGTTGTTCGGATTGGTGCGCAAGGCGACCCCGTACTGTTCGATGGCCTGGTCCACTCCCCCCTTTTTCTCGTAGGCCGCCCCGAGGTTTCTCAAGGTGTCCGCGTTGTCCGGCTCCAGCTTCCGGGCCAACTTCAGCTCTTCAATCGCCTCATCGACCCGCCCCTCGGCGATCAGCGCGTTCGCAAGGTTGTTGTGCGGGCGCACCTTCTGAGGCGATTTCAAGGCGGTGTCCTGCCACAGCGTCACGGCGCTTCCCCACACCAGGTTGCGTTTCCAGGTGAGGGAGGCCAGTACGAGAACGACGCAGGTGAGCGCCACGGCGCCGCTGCGGGGTTTTATCCCGGCTGCGAAAGCGGCGCAGAGGGCGGCGACCGCGGTGAAGATCCCGACCGAGGGGAGGTAAACCCTGTGCTCGAAGATGACGTCCCTGATGGGAATGATGCTCGATTCGACCGAAAGGGTGATGAAGAACCAGAATATGCCGAAAGCCGCCAGCCGCAGTGAGGGTTCCACCTTTCCGGCGCCTGGACCCGCTGACCGGCGGTAGAGATAGACGCCTGATGCGAAAAGGGCAAGGAGGAGAAGGAACCCGCCCAGGACCGCAGGGGCGAACGGGGTGTGGTAGACCGGGTAGTCGTAGTCCAGGTTCTGGCGCACGGGGAACACCAGCAGCCGGAGATAGGTGGCGATGACGCCGAACTGGGTGAGAAGGTAGTCTGTCCTGGAGATGGCCGTGGTCTCACGGGCCATGGCGCTCATCTCGCCGAGAAGATCGCCCACCGGCTTTCCCGCGTGGAGAAGCCCGAGCGGCACGATGACCAGGGTGACCGCGATCGGCAGGAGAAAGAGCATCCTCTTCCGGAGGGTCGCGCCGAAAAAGGAAAACTCGTAGAGCGCCACCGCGATCGGGAGCGTAAAGGAGATCTCCTTGGTCTTCATCGCCAGCGCGGCGGCGGCCAGCGCGGCGACATGGAACAGGACCGCTTTGCCGTGGTATAGCGTGCCGGCGCTTTCCTGGCGCAGCCTCGCCTGGGCGTAAAAGAGCAGGGAAGCGAGATAGAACATGGTGGCGAGCGAGGCGACCCGCTGCACCACGTAGGTGACTGCCTGCGTCTGGATCGGGTGGGCTACAAAAAGAAGGGCGGCCAGAAACGGCGCGAGTTGCAAGAACCCGGCTGGAGCCTGGGGGGGTGTGCCTGCCGAAGAGGGGTCGGACGGCGCCTGGAAGATCGGAGCTTTGAGGGTGAGGCGCAGCAGGACGAAGACCAGCGCGGCGTTGGCGAGATGCACAGCCGTGTTGAAGAGATGATACCCGGTCACGTCCAGGCCGCCGGCCGCATAGTTGAGGGCGAGGGTCAGGTAGCCGATGAAGCGCCGCGGGTTGTAGCGGTAGCCATCCCCGTCGAAGAGGAAGGAGGCGAGATTTTTCACCACATGATTTTCGACTATCGAACCTTCATCGTCGATAACGAACGGGACATGAAAGGTGTTGGAATAGGCGAGAATGCCGACCAGGGCGACGATGGCCAACTGCAGCAAGGGGCTTGCCGCTACGGACCAAAGGGCGAGGCGGTCCGTGGAGGTACGGCTTCCTGCGCCGGAATTCACTGCCATCTTTTTCCCAGTGTCACCCTTCTGTTTCATAAGCTCTCCGGTCGAAGCGCCGCATGAGGCGAGCCCGTCCGGTTCCAATGTGCCGGGCTGCATCAAGGTGCCTATATATTATGCTGGCACTATATAGCAAAAAACGCCTATCCATATCATGGCGGCGGTTTTATGGCAACTCGTTTGATACACTGTCAACCTCGTCTTGCGGACCCGGTGACCCGGTGGTGAACTCGGTGGACTTTGTGCCGTCTGTGAAACCGGTGAAACTGAGCTGGGCCGAGAAGAATGTTCATTTCGCTGTTGACCGCCCGGAGAAATTCGGGCAATTACAGAGGGGCTGCATGCATGGCGGCTTTGCGTAACCGTCAAGAAAGCGGTGTGAGAGGCGATGAACATCTGACCTGAGGACTGGATCGAGCTTGACGGATAGGAGGATGGATCGGTGGTGAAACTGTTGCTGCACGCCGTGGCCTTGATTTGGGTGCTGATCCCCGTGATAGCTGCGGCGGGGCCGTTGGATGACTACTACCTGTCGCGCTTCAAGGTCGGCGCGGAGTCCGCCGCGACTACACGCGTCCTGAAGGAAGCCGTGCCGGTTCGGGCGGAGCGCTGCCGCACCATGCTGCACCGAAGCCTCAAGCGCGACTGGAACCAGTTGGAGCCCGCGACCCAGAAGGTGCTCGGAAAGTACGTGACGAGGCCGACCCTGAGCGGCCAGACCACGGCCACCTCCGCGCCGAGCTTCAACTCGCCCGGAGGGCACTTCGCCATCCACTACACCAGGACCGGGACCGATGCCCCCGACCTGACCGATCTGGATGGCGACGGCGTGCCGGACTGGGTCGAGAAGGTGGCGGCGGTTTTCGAAGAGGTCTACGACACGGAGGTGACGGGCATGGGGTTCCGCCCCCCTCCGGTGACGAGGTACGACGTCTACCTCATGGACCTGGTTCCCGACCAAGCCTATGGATTCACCACTGATGACGGCGCGCCTTCCGGCGGTTCCGTCTCCGTGGGGAGCTACATCGAGATCGACAAGTCGTTCTCCGATCCCATGTTCACCGTCAATGGGACCTACATCCCCGAACAGATGCTCAAGGTCACGGCCGCGCACGAGTTCCACCACGGCATCCAGTTCGGCTACAACTACTATTTCGAATTCTGGTACGCCGAGGCCACTGCGACCTGGATGGAGGACGAGGTCTACGACTCGGTGAACCAGCTCTACGACTATCTGGACAGCTACATATCGCATAGAGACAACTATGGCGTTTTAGAGCCTCTCGCGCTCAACGGTCCGACCGACGGAGCCTCGGAGTACGGCCGCTGGATCTTCAACCGTTATCTTGCGGAAAAGCACGGTGGACGGGAGGTGGTGCGCGCCGCCTGGGAGAAGCTCGCGACGCTGAGGCCCGGCACCAGCCCGACCACCAGCGGCGGTGACATCCAGATGGCCCCGGTCCTCGATACCGTCCTTTCCGCCTCCTACGGCAGCTCACTTGCCGCCGACTTCTTCGAATTGGGAAAGCGGATCTACGCCCGGGACTGGACCACGCACACCGCCGATCTCTCGTTGATCCCGAAACAGAGTAATACCGCCAGCTACTCCGTCTATCCGGTCCCCTCGACGACCGTCACATTGCCGCGCTACGCCTTCGCCTTCTACAGGTTCGCCCCGTCGTCCACTCTGCCGACCCTGAAACTTGCCCTCACCCAGGGCAGCGGTATCAAGAGCGCGCTCTACAAGAAATCGGGGGGCGTCGTCACGGAGATGGATGCCAACAGCGGCGGAAACTCCTACACCGTTAACGGGTTCAGTTCCCTCAAACCCGCCAGCGACGAAATCGTACTGGTCATTGCCAACGCCTCCGCGACGGACGGCCAGCAGGCCAGCTTCAGGACCGTGTCGGAACTCTTTCCCGGGGCCCCCACCGGCGTTTCCGCCACGGCCGGCAACAGCCAGGCGACCGTTTCCTTCACGCCGCCGGCATCGAGCGGCGCCGGCGCCATCACGAGCTACACGGTGACCGCGGCCCCGGGGGGAATGACCGGTACCGGCACGGGAAACCCCGTCGTCGTCACCGGGCTCTCCAACGGCACGCCCTACACCTTCACGGTCACGGCGGCAAACGTCTACGGCAGCGGGGCCGCCTCTTCGCCGTCATCGAGCGTCACTCCCTTCGCCGGCACGCTCGCCGGTGACTGCGACAACAACGGCTCCGTCACCATCTCGGACGTGCAGTCAGCCATCAACATGTTCCTCGGCATCAAGCCGGTTTTGGCATGCATGGACATCGACAGCTCCGGCGGAGTGTCCATTGCCGAGGTGCAGAAGGTGATCAACGGCTTTCTCAACCTTTAGCTGAGCGGCAGAGTCCCCCCTCCCTGACCCTCCCCCTCCGGGGGCGGGGACCGCTTCGCCAAAGAGAGATAGTGCTCAAGTTCCTTAACTTAAGCCGATTAGCAACCATCTTCCGCTATCACAATCTCCCCCTCCCCTTGAAGGGGAGGGACGGGTGAGGATGGGTGAAAAGGGGAGGGAGGCTCCGTACGGCGAAAGTTCATCGATGAATAGAGAAGCCCGGTGTCAGGAGAAACCGGGCTTCTTTTGTTGGTGGAGTTCTTTGCAGCGGCAACGTCAAAAAAAGACTATAAGTCAACAGTTTGTGATATGGGTCACCCGTGGCGCGAGCGACATAGGGTATGGTTAGGCACCAAAATCCCACCGGAAAACGGAGCCTCCCCTGAGAATGTCGCGGATTTCGACGTACGGCTGCATCGCCTTCATCGTCACCCTTTGCTCATCGTCGCTCTTCGCCGGAGATTTTGGTTCAGCGAATCTGAAACAGGGGGTATCCTGCGAGCTGAGAGTAAAGGAGCGTTACCAGTTCTATAACATCACAGGGAAGACCCCCGACGATCTGCGGAAGCAGATGAAGCAAAACGGCACCAAGTGGAACGACGGGATCGTCTATTCCGCCCAGACCACCTGGGACATCCACTTCAGCTATGACGTGTCCCGCGAAAACGGCAGGTACGGGGTGAAGTCGGCGAACACCAGGCTGGAGATCATCTACTATCTCCCCCGCATGGTTGCAACCGATGCGGACCCGGAACTGACGCTGCTGTGGCACGACTACCTTGGCTGCCTGCAGAGCCACGAGTTCGGGCACAAGGACATAGCAGTCAAAACGGCTACCGAGATCAACGAGATACTGGCCTCCATCCCGAGCTACCAGACCGAAGACGAACTGGCGCAGGAAATAACCCGGCGAACGGAAGAAAAGTTCAAGCGGTTGAAGGATAGCCAGGTAGAGTACGACCATGAAACGAGGCACGGCGAAACGCAAGGGGCGATACTGCGCTCCGCTCCAGCGCCCAGATATGCCGGTGCGATGGATATAACAAAGCATGACTAGGGGGCGTCTGGACGGAAGATCGTTCCTACGCTCCAGCGTGGGAATGCAAAGCCCCTGACGCTCCAGCGCAATTAAATAAAAAGGGGCTACAGAGAAATCTGTAGCCCCTTTTGCTGCGGGTAGCTAAGGATTGTTACTTCCCGCCACCACCGGTGTCGGTACCACCGGTCCCGCCGGTGCCCATGCCACCACCGGTGCCGGTACCGCCGGTCCCGCCAGTGCCGCCGGTACCCATCGTGCCGCCAGTCCCGGTCGTGCCGCCGGTGCCCATATCGCCGGTGCCCATGTCGCCGGTGCCCCTCTCCATCGTGCCGCCGGTACCCCTTTCTATGGTCGTACCGCCGGTGCCTCTATCCATTGTGCCACCAGTGCCCCTCTTCATGGTACCGCCGGTGCCACTGGTCCCCTGGTCAGTGGTACCACCTGCGCCGGTACCCATCGTACCCGTTTCAGGGCCGACTCTCTCGACGGTGAAATCCTGCCTGGTATAGCTATGAGCACCAAGGCCGGAACTCCTGCCTGTTTCGGTTGTGCCACCGGCAGCTGTACCGCTGTAGCTACCTACGTCGGAAGATGTTCCGGAATGCATTCTGGCGCCGGCTGTGTAGCCTGTCCCAGCTGTCAATCCCATCATCCCCACCACAGCTATCGCGGTGAATATGACTCTTCTAACTGTTCTCATGGTTTGACCTCCCTCTCCCCGGTTTCATCTGAAAGTCGGGGGTGTTCAGCCTGTTTTGCCGCATTTGCAGAAATGCGCCAAGGCACCGTGTCCTGTCGCCTCTGCGCCGTTGCCGCTCCTGATCCTTAACGGGCAGGAGCGGAAACCTGACTGCACTCTTGTATACAGTTGTTAACTCCAAGGTACCATAAACCATTAGAAAAAGTCAATTTTACCCATACGGGGCCGGTCCCGTGGCAGCGGTGTGTCCTGATATTGCGGGGGATTTCATGCGGCAGGAAGAAGCGCGAAGGTAAGGCCGGCTAGCGTGCCGCGAAACCGTACCTGGTGAGAACGGAGCCGGCATCACTCCCCCTGAGGTATGCCAGGAGGGCCACCGCATCGCTGTTCTTTGCGCCGGCGGCGGAAAGCGCCATGGGATAGACCACCCTCGGGTATGACTCTGCCGGCACGGTGAAGAGTATCCTCGCCTTCTTCGCCTGGAGCGCGTCGGTGCGGTAGACGAACGCTCCGTCCACCTCGCCGCGTTCGGCGTACATCAGGCACTCGCGCACGTCTTTTGCCATGACCAGTTTCTTCTGCAGTTGCCGGTCCAGCCCGGCCTTCTTCATCGCCTGCATGGCGTACTCCCCGGCCGGTACGCTCCTCGGGCTCCCAATGGCGATCCTTTCCAGTTTCAGCAGATCCTGAAGTTTCGAAGCCTTCCCCGGCGTCCCGGCGAAAACCAGCGTGTTGTAGCCGAAGGTGCCGATGCTTCCAGCCTGCACCAGTTTCCTTCCCTTCAGGTACTCCATCCACTCGACATTGGCCGGGATGAAGATGTCGGCGGGCGCGCCGCTCTCTATCTGTTTCGCCAGTTGCCCCGAGCCGCCGTAATTCCTGGTGATCCTCACGCCGGGATGGCTGCGGACAAAGCGCTCGCAGAGTTCGTTAATGACCTCCTTGAGGCTCGCCGCCGCCGAGAGGCTCACCTCTCCGGCCAGGGCGGGGGCGACCAGTACGAGCAGCAACAACGAGACGAATAGCGTCTTCAGTACGAGGTTCATCCGGCGTACCTCCTTTGTTGACCTGACGCGGTTGGGAACGGTGCATCGGCCATGGCTGACGGTCATGGTGATACATGAGCCGTGCCATCGATGCCGGCGATGGTAACTTGTTGTAATGATAAGGAGTTGCTGGAACGCAGCTGGGTCGGGAGGTAACGGCCTTGGCTAAAGAGGTTGCTACTGCCTGTATTGGAGGCAGGACTGAGCTTGAGCCAAGTTTTCGTTACCGCTATGACTGTCTTTTCGCACACACTCTACGAACTCTGTCATTGTCCTCTCTCACACCACATCCGTCACACCGGAGAACCTTGCCTGTCTCAAAATAAGCTTTAACACATTAAAATATCTTGACAGTATGCCGGCACCTTGTACGCTAACCCTGTCCTCCAGCCCCCTCTCTCTGTCAGCAACGTGGTGCCTCAGTAACTGCCCGCACTGGAAAGGAGCGGAAATGAAAGCAAAGACTACCTCCAGCGTCTCCCTTCGGGCGGTCCCGGAAAAGAGTTCGAGCCCCCCCTGGCGACTCTTGCCGCCGGGAGCACCGTTACCGTCCTCGACTGGGAAGGGGAGTGGCTGAGGGTGCGGAGTCCGGAGGTGGACGGCTACCTGCGGAACACCGACGTGACGATGGACGAGCACTACGAACTCCCCGAGGTGCTCCTGGAAGAGCTGATGCGGATAGAGGAGGAGCGGGGGGCAAAGAAGAAGGAGAGCGACTACGTCGTCGAGGGGGAGACCAGGGAGAACAGGTTTTTCAACCTCCTCCCCATGCTCCACGGTGCCAGACTTTCCGCCTTGTGCCTCTCGGGCGGCGGCATACGGAGCGCCACCTTCAACCTCGGGGTGCTGCAGGGGCTTGCCAGGACCGGCGTGCTGAAGGAGACGGATTATCTCTCCACCGTCTCGGGAGGGGGGTATATCGGAAGCTGGCTCTCTTCCTGGATTTCGAGGGAGAAGGGGAGTTCCGCCGCAAGGGTGGAAAAGGTCGTCGGGATGCTCGCCGAGGAAGGGCACGACACGGCGAGCAGGGAGCCGTACCAGGTACGCTTCCTGCGCGACTACAGTAACTACCTCACCCCCCGGGTCGGCATCTTCAGCATCGACACCTGGGCCATCATCGGAACCTACCTCCGGAACCTGCTTCTGAACTGGCTGGTGTTGATCCCTCTTCTTTTCACTTTCATGCTGGCGCCGAGGTTCCTGGTCGACCTCCTGGCAGGGGGCGCAAGCTACGGCGATGCCTCGCTCCTCTTCCTCGCCGCCGGCGCCCTTTTGGGCCTCTTCCCCATCGCCTACACGGTCATCGACCTGCCCAGCATCGGCAACGGAAAGCAGAAAAAGGGAAGCTTCATCATCTTCTTCCTGACCCCCCTCCTACTGATGGCCTGCGCCCTCTCCGCCTACTGGGGGTGCATGTTCCTTCCCGGCTGCCACCGGCTCCCCGATGCATGGAACTTCGCCTATTTCGGCATGGCGGTGCATCTCGGCGGGTGGGTGGCGGGGATCGCCTGGCTCTTCTTCAGGAAGGTGACCCGGCCGCTCCTCCCGCTCGCGGTCTTCCTCGTCTGCGCAGCCGGGACCGGTGTCGTGGCGGGATGGTTCGGCTGGATCGTGGCGGCGAAGATCCTCCCGGCGCTACTGGAAAGTGAGGTGTATCCCCATCTTCTCTATGCCACGGTGTCGGTTCCTTTCATTCTTGCCGACTATCTGCTGACCGGGGCGCTCATGGTGGCGCTCCTCTCCAGGTTCACCGGCGACCAGGACCGGGAATGGTGGGGGCGGGCCGCCGGCATCGGGATACTGGTGACGCTTGCCTGGCTGGCGCTCATGGCTGCCGTCATCTACGGCCCCTGGCTGATCCTCCCCGACTCCCGGGGATTCTGGAAGTGGCTCTACATGGCGATCTGCGCCGGTGCGGGTATCGCAACGGCGATGTTCGGGAGGGGGTCCTCATCCCCCACGCTGCGCCCCGGGGTCTCCATGGGGAAGCTGCGCACAAGGCTTCCCGCCGCCGCGGCCGTGATCTTTCTCCTGTTCCTGGTGCAGTCCCTCTCTCTGCTCGCCACGCTCCTGCTCTGGATGGGAAGGCACAGCTTCGGGTTATTCTTCTGCCTCCCGGGGATCTCCGGCTGTCCTCCGCTTCCCGGGATGGGAAGCGCCGGTTTCGGCCTCGACTTCCAGACCCATCTCCACCTGCTTTGCAGCGCGCCGGTCGGCTGCGTGGCGGCACTCGCCGCCGTTTCCGCCGCGGCTGCTCTCGTCATGGGGGCGCTGGTCGACATCAACAACTTCTCCATGCACGCCATGTATCGCAACCGGCTGGTCAGATGCTACCTGGGCGCGGCGCGCAACAAGGACCAGAGGAAGCGAAACCCCTTCACCGGCTTTGACGAGAATGACGACCGGCTCATGACCGATCTCCCCAAGCGCCCCTTCCACGTGGTGAGCATGGCGTGGAACCTGGTCAAGGGGAAACGGCTGGCGTGGCAGCAGCGGAAGGCGGCCTCCTTCACCATGTCCCCACTTTTCGCCGGGAGCGACATCGTAGTAGATCCCCCCAGCGGCAGTGGGTGCGAGCCGGGGGGCTTCCGGTACATCGGCGAGTACGGAGCCGGCAAGGTCGCACGGGCGCACCGGCCGATGCTTCTCGGGACGGCCATGGCCATCTCCGGCGCGGCGGCGAGCCCCAACATGGGGTACCATTCCTCACCGCTGGTGACCTTCGTGATGGCGTTTTTTAACGTGAGGCTCGGGTGGTGGCTCGGGAACCCGGGGGACGGGATGGGGAACGCGTGGCGCATGGCCTCCCCGGGCCTCGCGGTGCGCCCGCTTCTGAAGGAGACCTTCGGGCTGACACAGGAGGAGAGCAACGACATCTATCTCTCGGACGGCGGCCACTTCGAGAACCTGGCCCTGTACGAGATGGTGCGCAGACGCTGCCGCTACATCATAGCCTGCGACGCCGGCTGCGACTGCGACTCCACCTTCCAGGACCTGGGGAACGCGATCGACATAGACTTCAGCGCCGTCCTCGCCAAGAAGTCCCACTTCGCCGTGGGGACCGTCAACTATGCCTGCTGCGACCAAAGGGAGGAGGGGGAAAAGGTCGAGGACGGGATGTTCCTCTACATCAAGCCGGTGCTGACCGGGGACGAGCCGGTGGACCTGTTCAACTACTCGAAAATGCACGGCGAGTTCCCGCACGAGTCGACGGGGGACCAGTGGTTCGACGAGGCGCAGTTCGAGAGCTACCGCAAACTCGGCATGCACTCGGTGGCGGAACTGGGCAAGGGGGGGAAGCTCGACCTGGAGGAGCTTTTCGCCAGGGCGGCGAGGCTGCACAGGGGGGCGGTGCGCAAGGCGAAGGGGGCGTAGAAGGAAGGGCTTTGTTGTTGACAACTATGCGAGCTTACGCGATCTCTCCCTCGCCCTCCGGGAGAGGGTTGGGGTGAGGGAGCCTGCCGCGGGCAACGCGCTCCCTTTGTGGCTGCGCCCTCACCCCTGCCCCTCTCCCAAAGGGCGAGGGGAAAGAGGTTGCCGGACTACAGCTCGACCAGGTAATCGGCCTCACTCATGCCGGCGTTGCCGATGTTCAGCTGCGGCGTCTCGGGGAGGATTACGGTGCAGGAGAGCTTGCTGCGGAGGCGCTGCAACTGGTCCGGGATGGCGTACTTGACGGCGTGCCAGATGCCGGTGAGCCCGACCAGCTTCCGTCCGGGATGCCCCTCCACGTAGCGCGCCACGTTCACCGCCATGCCGCTGTTGCGCACCGTCTGGGCCTCGCAGAAGTTGCTGAACATCTTCCCCTTCTGGAGGTGGTGCGGGATCTGCTGGAAGGTCTTTTTAAGCATGGCGATCTGCGGGTTGTTGAGGTCGCAGCTGGTCCCTTCGGGGAGGTCCTTCCTCTCCTCTCGGGTGAGGGCGTCGAAACCCTGCTGCGAGACCTTTTTGACGATGGCGAGCGGGACGTTCAGCGCCACCATCGGGATCCGGTTCCCGCGGGCGAAAAGGAAGATGTCCCGGTACATGTACCAGTCGGGCGACCAGTTCGCCTCGAACACCTCCTGCATCTCCGGCTCGCTCAGCGTCCCCTTGATCCAGCCGTCCAGGTGCTGCTGGTGGTCCGCCGAGATCATCTCCAGCCCGATGGCGAGCGGGAGCTTGCCGGCGACCAGGGAGCGGATCACGTCGAGCTGCAGGTCGTGATGGTCCTTGCTGTCATGCACCTCGCCGATCAGTATCAGGTCGGAGGCACCGGCGATCGAGGCGAGCTGGGAAAGGGTGACGGTCTGCCGGTCGCTCGTGCGGGTGATGATGGTATGGGCGCAGGCCTCACCGGCGAACCCGGCAAGAAGGTAAAAGATGATGAAAAATCTCGGTATCCAGGACATCGATCCACCCCCCTCTGCGCGGTGCCAGACCTCGACCCTGAACTCGGCGCCGCCGTTCACGTTGCGTACGGTGAGACGTCCTCCCATGTAGTTGGCATCGACAAATTCTAGCAGATGGCTGGGGAGGGACCAGCGAAAAGTTCCGCGCCCAAAGGGGCGTCGCCGGATCGCGATCCCGGTCGGTTACGGGGAGCGCTTCAGAAGTAGCGGTGCGCGAGGAGGACGGCTTCGGGGACGCCGTGGCCGCCGACCCGGGTGAAGGCGCAGTCGAACGACAGGCTGCTGTTGCGGAAAAGACGGAAACTCTGGGCCAGCGTCCCCTTCAGTGCGACCCGCTCGTCACCAAGGAGGTACGCGAAGCCCCCCCCTTGCAGCTGCACCTTCCACCGGTCATTCACCTGCTCCAGGACCCCGAGGGTCACCCCCGGTCCCGCCGCGACCTTGCCCCGGAAGCGCTTCCCGGCGTTCAGGTCCAGCTCCGCGAAGGCGTACACGATGCCGTCGCCCGGCGTGCGGGCCGAGAAACCGCCGCCGGTGTTGAGCCTGAAGATCAGGGAGTCCCTGCCGCCCCTCATCGGCTCAGTGTCCCATCCCGTGGCGATCTTCCAGGAGTACGGCTTGAAGAAGCGGTCCCGCGGCGCGGTGGAGACGATGTCCAGCAGATGCAGGGTCTTCAGCCAGAGCCGGCCCGGCCCCGGGGAGTAGGCGAGCGCCGTGTCGAGGTACCTGATCTGCGCCCCCCTCAGGTACCCCTGGTCGGGATCGAGCAGGCTGTGGAACCCCGGCTGGAGCTCCGCCTCGCCGTACCACTCCCCCCGTCGCACGCCGACTCCCGCACCGATCCTGGTGGCCCTGTGTCCCACATCGTGGGGCGGTGGCGGCTGTATGGCGTAGCTCTCCTCGTTCCCCTTCCCGTAGGCGCTTCGCTCCGACAGGATCTTCAGGTACAGCTTCGAGTAGGCGTCGTGGTCCAGCTCCTTGCCGGCGTACCTCAACTGGAGCGTCTCGGCGGCGAGGTCGAGCATCCCCCTCCTTGCCGCCTCGGTATGATCCCCCTCCCTGACGCTCTCCGGGGCGCGCCTCCCCCGGGCCAGCTCCAGCGCCGCCTGCTGCTCGTCGGCTGAGAGCAGGGAGGCCATCTGCGTCATCCTCGCCCCCTGCGAGGGACGATACACCGCCTCCTCCAGAATGCCGCTTTCCCTGGCGATATCTATCGTATTGGTGGGGAGGACCAGCGTCCCGGTCCTGTCGGTCAACTGAAGCGTCGGACGGGCCGCCTCGATCAGGAACAGGAGGTTGAACGAGCAGTTCTCGTCCAGGAAATAGTACTCGGAGGAGATCCGCTCCAGCTCCAGCGTGTGCAGCAGCATCCTGTCCACCTCTTCCTGCGAGAGCTTCAGTCGATACTCCCACATGTCCCTGTGCTCGAGGTCGCTGTACTCCTTCACCTTCAGGTAGTACGGCATCAGTGAGTAGTATCCCTTGTACTTCCCGAAGATCCCCTTGTAGGCGTAGATGAAGCCGTTCACGTCGGTGGCGTCGGCCGCGTAGTTGACCGCGTAGGAGATGAGGCTGCTCTTGCTGCTGCCGTCGATCCGCAGCAGGGTGTGCCCGAACATCGACGCGGGACTGTTGATGTGCCCGACCGGGAACACCAGGACAGCGGAACGGGCGTCGACGGTTTCGATCAGCTTCCGCTGTTGCTGGCAGGAGGGGAGGGGAAGCGTGGATGGATCGATCTGAAGCTCCTCCGTGAGCCACCTGAGGCGTGCAGGAAAGCGGCAGATCGGGTGCTCTCCCTCTATCCCCGGAGGTTGGAAGAAACCTGCCAGCGTGGCTTGAAGCTCTTCTCTCGGGTCGGTCGGGCCTGCGGGAGAGAGGAAGAAGTTGGGGTCGGAGATCCTGCTTTTATAGCCGCCGGTGATGGTTTTCTTGTAATGGAGCAGTATCTGCCAGTTCCTTCGCGCCGAAAGATCGAGCGCGTCCGCCTTTTCCTGGAGCTTCTTCAGGGATGAACCGGCATCGGCGGCTGCCGCCGGGACCGGAGCCGACAGTGCGAGGAGACAGAGTGCTGGAAAGAGGGCGCCGTAAAGGATTCTGCCGAGAAAGGAGCAACCGATAGTCATAAAATATGTCCAGTACTCATAGCAGGTCGTTGACTCCCTCCCCTTCAAGGCGCCCCCAAGAATCAGTTCTTGCTGACGGCCACTACGTTGTCGATGACCTCGGCCAGGACAACCTTGTCCGAGGTGAAGATCTTGCCGAAGTTCGCCTGCAGGTTCGCCTTGTAGGCGTCGCTCTGCGCGGGGGCCACGCCGAGCATCTCGACGAAGGTGTCGAGGGTCTCGCCTTTGCCCATGGCGATTTCCTTGGCCAGGTTGTCCATGTTGGAGCGGACGAAGTGGTTCAGTTTTTCGTTCTGCACGATATCGCTCGGCTGCTGGCAGTCAGAGGTGCCGGAGCTGATGCCGAAGGTCTGGGTCCCGGTACTGCCGTTGGTGGTCGACTGCAGCACCTGCAGCACGATGGAGTTGTCCGCCTTGTTCTGGAACAACATGGTGCCCAGGCCGCACCCGGTATTGGTGTGCGCTTGGGCGGCGAGTGCCGCATTGGAAGCTAGAAGAGTCAGTGCGAATCCCGCTAGAACCTTTTTCATGGCCTTTCTCCTTTTTGTTAAAAAAGATTCACAAAGTATAGGGGATGCCCATCTCCTGTCAATACTGCTAGTTGCAGGCCACGAGATTGGCTTTGAGCCTCGGTAAAGAGCTGCGGTCTCTGCTTCCAGCGGAAAACAAAAAGCCCCCCTTCCGGTTCAGAAAGGGGGCGCATCGGTTCGGTCAATTCTCTGCCGTCGCCGGCACGGGTTTATCCTTTGGCGCCGAACACGAAATAGGAGAGTGACAACAGTGCCAGTACCCACATCCCGTTCTTCATCTCGCCCAGGCGCCCGGTGGATGCCTTCATCAAGGGATAGGCGATGAAGCCGGCGGTCATGCCGACTCCAATGTTGTAGGTGAAGATCATCAGCACCACGGTGAGGAAGGCGGGAATCAGTTCGGTCAGGTCGTCGAAATCGATCTTCGAGAGCGGCGCGATCATGAAGGAGCCGATCACGATCAGGGCGATGCCGTAGGCGTGCGGCGGGACGATGGTGAAAAGCGGCGCCAGGAAGAGCGCCAGTAGGAAGAACAGGGCGGTCACCAGGGCGCTGAACCCGGTGCGCCCCCCTTCCTCGATGCCGGCGGCCGACTCGATGTAGGCGCCGGTGGTGGTCGTGCCGAGGAGGGGCGCAACGACGGTGGCGAGGGCGTCGGCCAGCATCGGCTTCTCTATCTCCGGGAGGTTTCCGTGCTCGTCCAGCAGGTCGGCGCGCATGGAGAGCCCCAAGAGCGTCCCCACCGTGTCGAGAAAGGCCATGATGAATATGGTCAGGATGATCGGGAAGAAGGAGGGCTGCAGCGCCCCCTTGAAGTCCAGCTTGAAAAGGATCGGCGAGATGTCCGGGGGGAGGCTGAAGAAGGCCTCGGGGAGCGGGGTCACCTTGAGCGCGATGGAGGCCGCGGTGGTGACCACGATGCCGATCATCATGGCGCCCAGCACCCTGCGGGACATGAGGACCACGGTGAACAGTAACCCGCCGACGGCCAGCAGCACCGAGGGGTGCGAAAGGTTGCCTAGCTTCACCGGGGCGCCAGCCACGCCGAGGACCACGATGCCGGTCTCGTTGAGCCCTATGAAGGTGAGGAACAGCCCGATGCCGGTTGCGAAGGCGCACTTGAGCGACAGGGGGATCGACTCGGCGAGCCAGCTCCTGACCTTGAACAGGGTGAGCAGCGTGAAGGCGATGCCTGCGAAGAAGACGGCGGCGAGCGCGGTCTGCCAGGAGTAACCCATGACCTTTACCACCACGAAGGCGATGAAGGCGTTCTCGCTCATGTAGGGCGCTATGGCGAAGGGGCGGTTGGCGAAGAAGGCCATCAGGACGGTGCCGAAGACGGCGGCCAGGATGGTCGCGGTGACGGAGGGGCCGCGGGGGATGCCGGCGTTCTCGAGGATCGCCGGGTTCACGATGATGATGTACGCCATGGTGAGGAAGGTGGTGAGGCCGGCCACGATCTCGCGACGGTAGTTGGTGCCGTAGCGGTGGAACTGGAAGTATGCTGCAATGCGGGACTTCATCTATGCTCCTTCATTGCGTAGAGCGCCGGGAGGTTGCGCCAGTAGCCGCCGATGTCCATGCCGCAGCCGAAGAGGAAGCGGTCCTCCACCTCGAGTCCGACGAAATCGGCCTTGGCGCCGGGCGCCTTGCGGTCGTGGATCTTGTCGACCAGGACTGCCGAGTAAACCGCCGCGGCACCTTCGTCCAGGCAGTAGCGGGTGATCTCGGCCAGCGTCACCCCCTCGTCGAGGATGTCGTCCACCAGGAGCACCGTCCTCCCCTTGAGCGAGCGTTCCGGCTTCACCTTCCAGAGGAGTTCCCCCCCCGACAGTTCCGCGCCGTAGCGCGTGGCGTGGAGATAGTCGAGTTCCAGTGCGAACGGGAGCTTGTCCACCAGCTTGCCGGTGACGAAGAGCCCGCCGTTCATGATGCAAAACGCCACCGGATCCGTCCCCGACAGGCGCTCGGTGATCTGGCGCGCAATGCGGGACAGCGCCGCGTCGACCTCCTCCGCCGACCTGAGACAATCCGCCTTGCGCCGGATCTCCTCCATGTCTTTCAGTACCATTACCGCTCCTTGAAAACATTTGTTTCAAACCGCGGAACGATAGCAAACTTTGTTCGTGAAATCAATTAATTGTACTTTAATTAGCGGGCGGTGCCTTGGTTGGGGAGGACGTGCGCGGCGGGGGGATGTCGTCTCACTACGGCGGGAAACCTCAACGACCGGCACCCTTGGAGCGGCAACGCGAAGATCGGGACCCGCGAGGAGTCGATCCTCCCTTTTTCCTCCGCAATAGCCGTGGGGATCTACAACGCCGCCCCCGCCCGGGATTTCGAGGAAGGAAGCCTCTCCTTCGTCAGATCGGGGCAGAACATCGCCTACGCGCTGATCGGAAAAGACCATCCCCTTTGTGAGGCCCGTTAACGGGGGGGGGCTCGGGGGGCTACTACGGGAGCCGAAAGGTGCTGGTGACCAGCCTCCTGTAAAGGGGCTGGTCACCTATAGATTAGGTTTGTGCTGGTTGCTTTAGGGCAGAGCTTCACCTAGCAGGTCGTTGAAAATAAG
>DNJC01000045.1 GCA_003490025.1 Geobacter sp.
TTGATGACCTCGATGTTCTCCCGGGCCACCGTCTGGTACAGGTACTCGTTGCCGAGCTTTCGCGCCGGCTCGCCGCAGCACTTCTCCTCTTTGCCGAGGATCCCCACCCTGACGCCGGCGGCGTTGCAGATGGCGATGAAGCTGCGCGCTATCTCGCGGTTTCTCTTGTCGAAGGAGGCGTAGCAGCCGACGAAGTAGAGGATGTCAACCTCGCCCCCCTCACCCATGACGGTCACGTCGAGCCCCTCCGCCCAGTCCCCCCGGCCGGCGTAGGCGAGGCCGAAGGGGTTGCCGTTCACCTCCACGTTGCTGACGGCGGTCCGGACTTCGTCACCGGGGAAGGCGCCTTCCATGAGGGCGAGGTTGCGGCGCATCTCGATGATCTTGTTGACGTGCTCGATGCTGGCGGGGCAGATCTCCTGGCAGGCCCGGCACGTCGTGCACGACCAGAGCGCTTCCTCGCCGACGGCNNGGTGCAGGCGTCGGCGTCGAAGATGTCCTTCCAGGAGAGATCCGTCACCCTGGCCGCCCCGAACTGCTCGACGCTCTCGTCCTCCAGGTCGATGCCGGCGATCGCCCCCTTCGGCCCCAGGTCGGCGAGGAAGTAGTTGGCGCTGGTGGTGAAGATGTGGCGCAGCTTTGTGAACGGGATGGCGGCGACGAACCCCATCACCAGGAAGAAGTGCACCCACCAGAGGATCTTGTGCGTCAGCGCGAGGTGAGCCGGCGTCATCCCCAGGAACAGCCGGCCGACCAGGAGGCCGACGGGGGAGAAGCGCGCCAGGTCCGGATTGATGCCGATCTCGGTGGCGGCCATCCTGAGTCCCTCGGCAAAGAAGCCGGTGAGGATGATGGCGAAGAGCAGGGAGTGGATGACGTAGTCGTCGCGTATGGTCTCCAGCCCTTCCGGCTTGACCGCGAAGCGCCGTACCAGGAGCCCTCCCAGCATCACGAGGGCCGCGAAGCCGGCCAGGTCCAGAACCAGGGAGAAGAGCTTGTAGAAGGCGCCTTTCAGGAAGACGACGCCCAGCACCGGCTGCGAGAAATCTGCCTGCGCCATGACGAGGAGCGTGCCGATGAAGAGGAGGCCGAAGGCCCAGAAGAAGACGGAGTGGAGCA
Organism: Geobacter sp.; assembly: GCA_003490025.1. GTDB lineage: Bacteria > Desulfobacterota > Desulfuromonadia > Geobacterales > Geobacteraceae > Geomonas. The sequence goes on from DNJC01000045.1 coordinate 1,120, forward strand.
GGCCCGGGTCGTACACGCGCAGCACCCGGGACTGGGCCAAGACGTTTCTCACCATCCCCGCCGCGCGCCGGGGGAGCTGGTCGAGACGCTCCAGCGGCTTGCCCAGGCGGTACACCGGGAGGCGTCGGTAAAAGCCCCAGGCGCAGACCGCCACGGCGGCCATGCTGAAGAGGTACATCGGGAGGACGACTCCGTGACCCAGGTTCCAGTAAATCTCTCGCGTGTATTCCATGACGTTGCCCCGATAGCTGGTTCGATCTTCAATTATGGTATAGGAGTACCATAATACTTCTTTAGCTGTCAACTCATAATAGAACGATTTTTCAATTTGCGCATTTTCCTGCCGCGCCCAGGCGTTGCTCCTTCGCCACCAGGTGTTCCGAGCGCTGCCGGTAGGCGGTCAGGTAGAGGGCGTCCTCGGCATAGGTGGTCGGATAGACCGGCGGCACCGGTTGGGGGCGCATCTCAGTGTCGACACAGACGAAGGTGAACAGGCAGGTGTTGGAGAGGGCCTTGCTGGTCCGGTCGCGGCTGATCCGCTCGATGTCCGCCTCGATGCTGACCGAGGTCTTTCCGGTGTGGATGACCCGGCAGGTGAAGTGGAGCTTGTCGTCGATGTGGACGCGCTGCAGGAAATTGATCCGGTTCACCGCCACGATGACCACCCTCCCCGGCGCGACCAGTTCGGCGCAGATCGCGGCCAGCTCGTAGGCCCGGCGCATCAGGTGCCCGCCGAAGATCGACTGGGGCACCTTTTCCAGCTCCGGGAACATCCGCTCCCACGATTCGGTCACCAGCCGCCCGACGCGCAGCCCGGCGAACCCCGGCTGGTCCTGGGTCCGGTGCAGGGCGGAAAGAACGGCGTACTCGTCGGCCGATGGCGGCTGCAGGGCCGTCTTCTGCTGCACCTTGAACTCCTCGCGCCGCGACCGGGCCTTTGCCTGGCGCCTCTGCTCCACCTCGTCAGCGTACTCCAGGGGAGGTAGTTTCAGGCTCACCGCTCCCGCACCGACGCCGGAGCGCGCCACCATCAGGAAGAAGCAGGAACTGACGTGCCGCATCCCCCCGTCGGCGGTCGGCTGCTCGATCCGGATACCCACCTCCAGCGAGCTTGTGCCGACGTGGTTGATGCGGGCCTTGCAGACGACGTCCCGCGTCACTTGCGCCGAGGAGCGGATCACCACGTTGTCGATGGCGGCGGTCACCACTTCCCCTTCCGGGTAGAAGCGCCGCACGTAGGCGAGAGCCGTGTCCCCTGCGACGATGTCGAGCACCTCCAGCAGCAGCCCGAAGCGGAAATTGCCGGGGATGTCGTCTTTCACCACCTGGTACTTGCGGCGCAGCGCCGCATCCCCGGCAAAGGGGAGCGTGTAGACATAGGAGGTATCGAGGGGCCGGATCATGAGTGGCCTCCCGCCAGGTAGCCCGCATGGTCGGTCACGGCGCCCGGCGCCCCCTGGGACAGCGCTTCACGATGATCGTCGAAGAGCGTCACCTTTTTCATGGTCCTCTCGTTGATCAGCACGAGGACCGTCTCGGCCGTCGCCAGGAGCGCTTCCCGGTCGGCGACGCGGATTTCGGTGCCCATGGTGAACGACGTGTTCCCTATCTGCTTCGGGCTCACCGCCAGTTCGAGGACCTGGTCGTAGCGCGCCGGGGCCTTCCACTCGATGGTCTGCTTGACGATCTGGTAGCTCAGGTTGCCGTCGTGCAGGTCGTGCTGCAGCCCCGCGGCCCGGAGGAACTCGGATATGGCCAGCCCGACGTAGTCGTCGTAGCGGGCATGGAACACGACCTTTTGGCCGTCGCACTCCGAGTAACGGACGCGCAGGTAATAGCGGAAATGTCTGCTCATGTGGGTCCCCTTTTTCCTACAGCGCGTACCGTCCCTCGTCGGTCGCCGTTTGCGCCAAAAGCCGCTTGGCGTCGAGGAGACCCTCTACGGGATAGTAGGAAAGGCGCTGGATGTTTTTCCTCAGCATGGTTCGGTAGGCCATCAGCCCCGCATAGCCGCTGCAGCGCGTCGCGGCCAGGTGGAACTGCGCGCTCCTTTCGAAGGCGACCACCTTGACCGTCGCCCGCAGCGCCCCTTTCTTCCGGTCGCTTGCCGCCGGATACACCTGTTCGGCCCGAAGGACGGCGCTTTCCAGGGCGAAGATCTCGATCACCAGGTCCGCCAGGGCCATGGTCACTTCCTGGGACTCTCTGGCGTCCCCGACCGCCCCGAGCAGGCCGAGGAATAGTGCCTTCATGTTGGCCAGGAGGGAATGCTCCAGGGCGAACTCCCGCCCCCCCCGGTCGTCCTCCGCCGCCTCCAGGAGCGTCAGGGTTTCACGCGCCTTTGCCACGGAACTCCAGAGTTCTAGCCCCCCCGCCTCGGCGCGGCGCAGGAGCAGGGTCGGGATCAGGATCCGGTTGATCTCGTTGGTCCCCTCGAAGATCCGCTGGATGCGCGAGTCGCGGTAGTAGCGCTCCACCGCGTACTCCGCGATGTAGCCGTAGCCGCCGTGGATCTGCACCGCCTCGTCGACCACGAAATCGAGCTGCTCGCTGCAGAACACCTTGGCGATGGCGCACTCCGCCGCGTACTCCTCGATCGCCTTCTGGTAGCGCTCGTAGTAGTCCGCCCCGCCGTGGTCCAGGGTCGCCAGCCGCTGGTCCAAAAGCCCCGCCACCCGGTACACCACCGACTCGGAGGCGAA
>DNJC01000089.1 GCA_003490025.1 Geobacter sp.
GCCCATCAGGAATGCCGCTCCTACTTAATTTGTCCCCCCTTTGGCAAAGGGGGACAAATCCCCCTCAATCCCCCTTTGGCAAAGGGGGAGCTAAACAGCATCTGCCACAAAAGAGGAGAAAGCATCATGACGACCCTTTACGATCTCTATACGCCTTTGCCGGGCACGGCCGAACTTCCATCCCCCCCCGTCGACCAGTTGGAGCAGGTCCTCCGGCGCCGGGGCGAGTCCTACCGCCCCCGCACCAGGCACCTCCAACCCGACGGCCGGGCGAAGTACACGAACCGCCTCTTCCTCCAGACAAGCCCGTACCTTTTGCAGCACGCCCACAACCCGGTCAACTGGTTCCCCTGGGGGGACGAGGCGTTCGACCTGGCGCGACAGCTGGAGAGGCCGCTGCTGGTCAGCATAGGGTACGCCACCTGTCACTGGTGCCACGTGATGGAAGAGGAGTCGTTCGAGGATGAGGCCATGGCGGAGTACCTGAACGGCAACTTCATCGCCATCAAGGTCGACCGGGAGGAGCGCCCGGACATCGACACCGTGTACATGAGCGCGGTCCACGCCATGGGGATGCAGGGTGGCTGGCCGCTGAACGTCTTCGTCGCTCCCGACAGGAAGCCCTTCTATGGCGGGACCTATTTCCCCCCTCGCGATTATGCCGGAGGGATCGGTTTCTTGAGCCTGTTGAAAAGGATACGGGAGACCTTCGACGCGGCTCCGGAGCGGGTGACCCAGGCGGGAGCGCAGCTGACCGAAGCCGTCAGGGCGATGCTGGCGCCGGTCGAGGGGGGCGTCTCTCCCGAGATGGCATCTATGGACCGTGCGGTTAAGACCTTCCGGGATCGTTTCGACATGGAGCATGGGGGGCTGACCGGTGCGCCGAAATTCCCGAGTTCCCTCCCGGTGCGCCTGCTTTTGCGCGACTACCTCAGAAGCGGCGAGAAGCAGTCGCTCTCCATGGCGGAACTCACCCTGCGACGGATGTCGGCCGGCGGGATCTGCGACCAGGTCGGGGGCGGGTTCCACCGCTACGCGACCGACGCCGCCTGGCTCGTTCCCCATTTCGAGAAGATGCTTTACGACAATGCCCTGCTGGCGATCAGCTACCTGGAGGGATACCAGGCGACCGGGTCCATGGAATTCGCCGAGGTCGCCCGCGACATCCTCCGCTATCTGCAGCGGGACATGGCGGCCCCGGAGGGAGGATTCTATGCCGCCAGCGACGCGGACAGCCTCACCGAAAGCGGCCACAGGGAGGAAGGTTTCTTCTTCACCTGGACACCGGACGAGCTGGCCGAAACGTTGGGGAGCGCCACGAGCGAGATCGTCGCAGCGTGCTACGGCGTGACCAAAGGGGGCAACTTCGAAGGGCGCAGCATCCTCCATCGCGACAAGGATTACGTGCAGTTGGCTAAGGAGTTGATGCTCCCCGAGGAGGAGCTGGTCACCATACTTGCTGAGTCGAGGGAACTTCTGTACCAGGCCCGCAGGCGCAGACCGCAGCCGCTTCGGGACGAGAAGATCCTCGCCTCCTGGAACGGCCTCGCCATTTCGGCTTTCGCGCGTGCCGGGCTGGTGCTGAACGATCCGGAGTACGTGGATGCGGCGAGAAGCAGTGCCCGGTTCCTGCTGCAGAAGATGACGGCGGACGGGAGGCTCTTTCACAGCTACCAGGAAGGAGAGGCAAAGGGAGAGGCATTCCTTGACGACTATGCCCTTTTCATTGCGGGGCTGATCGACCTCTTCGAGGCAAGCGGCGAAGTAATCTGGCTGGAGCGGTCGCTTCAACTAGCCGCCGCGGTGCAGGAGCAGTTCGAGGATCGGGAAAGGGGCGGCTTCTTCATGACCGGGCCCCGTCATGAGGAGCTGATCTCGCGGGAGAAGCCGGCCTACGACGGCGTCGTCCCCTCCGGCAATTCGGTCATGTTGATGAACCTCTTGAGGCTGCATGCGCTTACGGACGACCCGCTTCTGCTGGAAAAGGCGAAGGCCGCGCTCGATGCCTTCGCCGCCCAGCTTGACTCGGGTCCCGTGGCGCTATCCGAGATGCTTCTGGCGCTGAATTACCTGAACGACGTGCCCCGGGAGGTCGTCATCGTCGCGCCGGCCGGAAAACCGCAGGCGGCCCAGCCGCTGCTGGAAAGGTTCCGTCGTCACTTCCTGCCGAACCGCGCCTTGGTGGTCATCTGCGAGGGGGAAGAGATGCGGCGGGCGAGCGAGTGGCTGCCGCTTTTGAGACGGAAGAAGGCAAGCGGCGACCGCGCCGTCGCCTATCTCTGCGAGAACAGGAGCTGCCGTCAGCCGACCAGCGACCCCGAAGAGTTTTACCGGCAGTTGCAGCGGGCTTCAATCCCCCGCAAGATCTGAAAACCGAATGCGGCAGGCCGGGGTTATCCGCCCGGTCTGCCGCTATGTCTTCCGCTCCCCTTTCTTCCAGTACGGAGCTTTCACAGGCATGATCCACCTGACGCCGCCGCGCGGGTCCTCGGTGTCGCCGGCATAGCGGGGTATGAGGTGGATGTGCAGATGCATCACCGTCTGTCCGGCGGCAGTCCCGTCGTTGATGCCTATGTTGAAGCCGTCCGGCGCACGCTCCGCCAGAACCCTTTCCCGCATCTCGCTCACGAGTTCGAACAGCGCCGCCTGTTCCTCTTTGGTCGCCTCGAAGAACGAGGCTATGTGCCGCCTCGGGACGATGAGGGCGTGGCCGGGAGTCACCGGGAAATTGTCGTAGAAGGCGACGGCACGGTCGTTCTCCAGAACGTTTTTCGACTCGTCGATGGTGCAGAACGGGCAGGTAGTAGATTTCATGGTCACACCGAAAACCAGATGGCGCCGGCCGCGGCTGCCACTATCAGCACCTGCGTGAACGGCAGCCTCCAAAAGCGCTTCTTTGGCAGCACGGCATGCCCCGGCAGGTACGTCCGCTCACGCAGCACAGCCTTCCCCTTTTTACGTTTGAATGACAGTTTGAGGCGCAGCCGGTTCAGGTAGGTTATCGGCGCCTTGGCCCCTTTCTTCTTTCCGGCCAGGGTCTGCTGCGGCGCGAAAAGAAGGTCAACCAGGTGGTTCGCCGGGGTGTGCTCCTCGAGCGCCTGGACGCATCCGGCACAGTAGGTGATGATTCTCCTGCCGTCCGCCTCCTTCTTACGGAGTTCTCCCCACGCCGCCGCCAGCGGCGGGTTCAGCAGGTTTACCGCCCCACCCTTCCCGCAACAGACGGTGGTCTTGCCGCAGTGGCGCATCTCCTCCACAACGAGCCCCTGCCGCTTGAGGAGCGTTCGGACCGCCCGGTGCACCGGCTCGGCATTGCGGATGACGCACGGGTCGTGCACCGTGACGGTCCCCTGCGCCGGTTCCGGCCGCACCCCCGACTCGGCCAGCGCCTCCCATGCGGTACGCACCTTCAACCCGTGGCCGTAGCGCTCGAACATGACCTGGCAGTTCGGACACGCCACCAGCACCTCCTGCACCCCATGCTTCAAAAGCCAGTCGTTCATCTCCTCGAACATGGAACTCGCATGCAACTCGCGACCGAGCGAATGTGACGGTTTCATGCAGCAATCGAAGACCACCCCGACAGACGGGTCCGCCTGCTGCATCAGGGCCAGGAGGCTGTGCACGGCTTCGGGACGGGTGCCGGGGAGGGAACAGCCGGGGAAAAAGACGGTCTTGCATCCGTGTGGAAGACGGTAAAGGCTGAAGCGGCGGGAGGTCCCGACTTTCTCGTAGGCGACAAGCGGCTTGTGCTCGGGATAGGCGCCGAGGTCCCGGTCCACCGCCTCGCGCCGCATTTCGAGGAACAGCCCGTCCAGGTCGAGCTTTTCCGGGCAGACGGCGGAGCAGAGCCCGCACAGGCTGCACTCGAAGGGACGATGGAGGGATTGCCGGTCCGTTGGGTCGAAGCCGGCGGCGATCGACTTGGGGGTGCCGTATTTCTTCAGGAAGGCGCAGTCGCGAACGCACTTGCCGCAGTTGGTGCATCCCTCGACGGTTGCCTCAACGAGTCTTTGAAGCGGCGAGCGGGTCGGCGCAGCACTGTATTTCATCGGATAAGAGCCTCAATGGTTATTGGTGATCCCGCACAGGAGACGCTGATCCAGGTTGTGGTTGCCAGATCGGCGGTTCGCGACAAGGACTGAGGATAGCAATTGCCCCTGCTCCTTAGCAAGCTCGTTTTGCTTTGACCGATCTAGGGCGAGACGACCGGGAGGGTTATCGTGAAGGTCGTTCCTTTGCCGATCTCGCTCTCCACGTGGATCTCGCCGTTATGCTTTTTCACGATATCGTAGACGATGCTGAGCCCCAGGCCGGTCCCTTTCCCCACTTCCTTCGTCGTGTAGAAGGGGTCGAAGACCCGCTTCAGCTTGTCGGTCGGGATGCCGCAGCCGCTGTCCGAGACGGAAACGCGGATCACGCCGTTATCGCACGCGGTTCGCACGGTGATGACCCCGAAGTCCTCCATCGCCTGTGCCGCGTTCATCAAGAGGTTCATGAACACCTGGTTCAACTGCCCGAGATTGCAGAGGGTCGTCGGGATCTCCCCGTACTCCTTTTTGAGTTCGGCCTTGAACTTCAGCTCGTTCCATACGATGTTGATCGTGCTCTCCATCCCTTCGTTGAGGTTCGCCTGCTTCTGCTCGGACTCGTCGAGCCTGGAGAAGCTCTTCAGCTCCATCACGATCTTTTTAACCCTCTCCGCTCCATCCAGGCACTCGGCGATCAGGTGGTCGAGATCCTCCACCACGTACGGAATCTTCAGCCCCCGCTTCCGCTCATCGATCTCCCGCGCCACCTCGGCCGCGCCGCCCTCCCGGCACAGCCTGCCGATCGCCTCTTCCTGAAGTGCAACGAATTGGGCCATCTTCCCGGCGTACTTCGAGAGCGTATTCAGGTTGCTGATGATGAACCCCATGGGGTTGTTGATCTCGTGCGCCACCCCGGCCGCCAGCTGCCCTATCGACGCCATCTTCTCCTGCTGCAGCATGCGCGAATGTGTCAGCTTGAGATCGGTGTAGGCGCTCTCCAGCTCCCCCGAGAGCTGTTTCAGCTCGGCATTGGCCTCCTCCAGGGCCCTGGTGCGATCGATCACCCGTTGCTCCAGTTCCTCGTTCAGCAGCTGGATCGCCGCCTCCACCTCCTTGCGCTCCGAGATGTCCTCCATCACCCCGTCTACGAACAGCAGTTCCCCCTCGGCGCTCAGGGTGGGGCTGACGCTCAGCCGGACCCAGCATCGTGTCCCGTCCTTGCGGTAAAACTCGACCTCGAAGCTCTTCACCTTGCGCCCCTGCCGGGTCTCCCGGAAGAGTTCCTTGCGCCGCTCCGGGTTGACGTAGAGCGTGGAGACGTCGGTCACGGTGGCCATGGCCTCCTCGGGGGAACGGTAACCGAGTATCTCGGCGGTGGCGGGATTGCAGCTGACAAACATCCCTTGCGGGGTGGTCTGGAAGATCCCCTCGATCGCGTTTTCGAAGATGCCGCGGTACTTCACCTCGGCAAGCCGCTCCTGTTCCAGCGCCTTCTTGGTATTGGCGAAAAGGATCTGGTTTTCGATGCTGGAAGAGAGAAGCCCGGCGAGGTTGCCGATGCCGAGGAGCGCCATCTCGGAGTCGCTGACTCTGCGGCAAAACTGCGCTTTTGTCGGGCTGTTCCCGACGGCTAGGAGGGCCACGGGGCGGGCGTGGGTGCCCAGGGGGTAAATCAGGTATTCGCTCACCTTCATCAGGGCCCCGAAGCTTTCCAGCTCCGGCGACCTTCGCCCCTCGAAACAGACCACGCACGGCTCCCCGGAAAAGATCGGGGTAAGGAGCGGATCGGTGCGGGCAATAGCGAGGGAGCCTACGGCATCACACTCTTCTCTCCGGTAGTAGCCGTCGAGGGCGCGCACGGCGTATCGGTCGTTCTCCTCGTCGTAGCCGAAAAAAAGGACCCTTTCGTAGCCGAGGTTGTTGACGATGAACTCCGCGGCGACAGTGAAGATGTCCTGCAGTTCCAGGGAGGCGCTCAACCTGCGGTTGAACTGGTAGAGTTCCTGGTGCTCCAGGAGCTGGGCGTCGAGCTGCTCCTGGTACCGGTAGAGCCTTCCCTCCACCTTTACCAGCCCCTTCAACTGCTCGGAGAGAGCCTCGTTTTCCCGGCGAAGCGCCATAAGCTCCTCCGCCTGCTTGGCCGCCGTTTCCGAAATCATGTGCGTATCTGCCTTTTCCATTCAGTACACTGCGACGACGACCGACGTGAAGTTGTGAAAGCAGTTGTAGCTCGAGATGGGACCGATCTCGCCATAGGTGTAGAACCCGATCCACGGGACGTCGCCACCCAGTTCCCGCTGCAGGGTCGAGATCAGCTCTCCCTTCTCGCTTTCCCGGAAGACCACCTTGCCGCGCCCGACGCATTCGAACTGGAGCACGAATCTCGGCTTTTGCTGCGCCAGCTCTTCCTTGAGCTGGCGCGAAATCGCAGCCACGCCGGAGAAGATCAGTTCCTTGTCCCGGCGCAGGATCCATAGTTCGGTCCCCTCGGCCACCTCCGACTGGATGGTCACGGACCCCTCATCGATGTTCATCCCGGCCATGTAGCGGACCACGTACTCCTCGTACCCCTGCCTGATATGCTCCGGCGTCTTGAAGCCGAGGCAGAGGTTGAGGGATGACTTGTTCCATTGGGTCATCCAGTCGGGGTCCAGGTAATCGTTGAGGGCGTCCAGGGCGCGCATCCCGTCGATCTCCTGGATGATGTTCCCATCGCAGCGCGTTATGGTCCGCTTGGTCCCCACCGGTACGCAGCCGTGGTGGATCCCCCAGACGATCTCCAGCTTCCCGGAAACGAGGAAGGAGACGATCCCTTCGGAGATGACCTCGTCGTTGAAGTACTGGTAGGTCGTCTGCAGGGCCCAGTTGTCGGCGGCGAGCCCTCCGAAGATCGGCAGCGGCTCCTCACGCCCGAGTGCGGCTTGGAAGGAGGCGAGAAACGGATCGAAGTTGAAGACCAGCCCGTCGGCCAGGAGGACGCAGGCCCGGGTGTCGTCGGCTAAGAGCGGCTTTAATTGCGCCGCGAGCCGGGCTCCCGCCTCATCGGCCTTCCGGTCGATCCCCCTGACGCAGGCTCCTTCGAATCTCATCTCGTCGGAGGCGACCACCATGACGCAGACCCCGAAATTCGTCTCCGCGAAGGTTTCCCCGGTGACGATCCCTTCGCCGGAGCAGCCGCAAAGCTGCGCCCCGACCGTCGCTTCCCGTATCGAGTCGATCAACTGCTGCTGATCGTACCCCACCGTGGCGAAGACCAGTACGAAATCGGGGGCCGCGATCGCCGCCTGCTCCAGGGCTTTGCGCACCGCCTCTTTCCCCGCCGCCGCCGGATTCCTGCTAGTGCTGTGTCCAACCCCTACCGATGTCGCCATACCGTTCTCCTGTATCTCGCTTCGCTGCGATGCCGTTCTCATCGGCTTCATTAAGGTAAAGCTTGAGCCCCTTGTTTGTGCGTTGCAACAGGAAAATGAAAGTCCGGCCCTCCCCTTGAAGGGGAGGAAGGTTCAGCGGACGTCCCGAGCTGGCGCAACCCCCGTGAACCGCCGCCGGCGGCTATGGTAAAGGCGGTGCGAGAGGCGGGAGCAAGGTGAGCGACGGTGGTGGGACTATGCCTGGGGAGCTACGTTCTGGCCGCCGCCGGGTTCCTGGAGACGACCGCCAAACCTCTCTACCAAGTGGCCCAGGAAGCGGGGTTCGGATCCGAGGCGTCGCTGCGGCTTCATTTCGGCAAGGCGTTTCGCACCCTCACCCGGCAGGTACCGCAAGGAGTTCGGGGTGAATGAAGCGATTTCTAGGGAGCCAGCACGTTCTGCCCCAATCTCTTAGCTGCCCTTATAAATTTCCGGTCGAAGGTGTAAAAGAAATCCGCGGTTGCGCTCACTGCAAGATGAAGCGCATCGGCGAATTCAAGTCCGCCTCTGAAAAGGTCAAGAGCGGCTGCGATTTGCTCCGGATTCTCAGGCCGGACATTGGGAAGGCCAAGAATTTGCAGCATGGCGCGTTCGATCGATGCTGCAGGCAAACCATAGACAGCCCTGAGTACCCATTCCATTTCCAGCAGCACTGTTTTCGGAAGAAATATGTCACTGTTGCTCCGCAACACCTTCAAGGCCTTCCTGGCCTGTACCGGATCGTCGTTTGTGACATATCTGACCCAGACATTGGTATCGAGAGCTATCATGGCTTGACCACCTTTTTCCAGTCACGTTTTAACGCTTCATCTATCCCCTCCTTCATTTCATCCACGCTCTTGGCAGCACCTGAATACCCCGCACAGCCGAGCCCCTCTTCAAGGTCGGTGACAGTGAAACCTCCTGCCGGCCTCAGAACCAAGCCGGTTTCAGTATCTTCAATGAAAAACTTCGTTCCCGGTCGCCATTGGTGGGTGTCCCGTAAAATCTTCGGTATTATAATCTGCCCCTTGCTCGACAGTGTAGTCGTTTCCATAGGAGCCCCCTTGTAAGATTTGGTAAGATCAGGGTAACTTACAGCAGCTGTACAGTCAACATGAAAAAGGAATAGTCCTCATCTTCATTGGAACACCTATTTAAGAGCAATTTTGCAGGCTAGCCCGATGGAACATGAAGAAGGGGGGCGCGTCTGCGCCCCCCCCATTGCATCGTTCTCTCCGATCCACTCCAACTCAATTCCCAGCCCATTACCAGACGAACCGTGCCAGTGCCCCCTTGTCCTGCTAGCGGACGCCTAAATTACCAAAGGTAAGGTCGATCAGCGTTACAAATTGCTGGAAGCCGTTGACTGCGGCGAATTTATTTTCAGCATCTACGGGTTCTTTATCATCATAGTAATTTCGCTTGTCTTCATCCTTTGATTGCTCCAGTGTGGTGGTGGAACATTCACCAACAGTGGAAGTATTGTTCAACAAGCCGAGCTTCACCAATAACATATTTGACGATGCCGCTTCTCTGACTACACCTTCGGGCAGGATGTATGTTTTATAGGAATATGGAAGAGTCACGGTATTGCCGAAACTGAGCTTATCGTGTTCAGTGGCCTCGTCACGGGATTCGAAGGAATAAGCCTTGTTGTTGATCTTTAACTGCAGGGATTTACCGATATCCAAGATCGAGGTGCTCCCCGCTTTCAAGACAACGGTGCCGGTTCTCCTGTTCGCCGCGTCCTGATATAAATCGAGCACGATCGAATTCGAGCACTTCATGTTGCTGACCCTGATATACGTAGTGCCGTCCAGCTTGGAATCCCCACTGGTGCCAACGTTGTAGATTTCATCCAACCTCAGTTCTCTGTCCGGCAGGGAAGCGCAACCCGATAAAAACATGAACATCAACGAAACAATAACCATTCTGGACATAGCCGTTTCCACTCCGTTCGTATGAAATCTTGTACTGCCATCAATCACAACGAGACAGCGTCAGCATGCGATCCCGCTCCCCGTCCGGTAAAAAAGAAAACCTCGGCAGTCTTTTCGACTGGCGAGGTTTTCGGGAACAGGTTTACTCCTCGGCTTCAACCGGTTTTTTCTTGGGCTTCTTTGGAGCCGCCTGTTTCACCGCCTGTTTCACCGCCTGTTTCACCGCCGGCTTCGCTGCTGCCGGCTTCGCTGCTGCCGGCTTCGCTGCTGCGGGCTTCGCGACTGCCTGCTTCGGAGCGACTGCCTTTGGAGCAGCTTGTCTTGGGACGGGGGCGGCTGCGGGAGCTGCGTGGGTTGCGGGACCCGGAAGGTCGAAGCAGATGACGTTGTAGTCTGTTGTGAACAACAGGGCCTGGTTGCTGTGAATTGCGGTATGGACCTCGAAGTTGTCGACTATCGCGTACCTCGATTTCCCCTCGCAGAATTTCTCCGCGTAAGCGATGGCGTCCACCCCTGCGCGGGTGAACTCGGTTTGAAAGGAAACGGGGAAACTCTTGTCCGTCTGCCCTGTGTACATGGCGCCCGTAGCTACGTCTTTGGCTACGACGACGGCGTCGGGATATAAGGCCCTGAAGCTCCCTTTGATGACGCTTTTGCTCTCGACGGCCATTGCCCCAAACGGCATAAGCATTACCGCTCCGAAACACAATCCACGGAAAATGTTTCTCATATCATATCTCCTGTCGCAATTCACTCTGAGACTCAGCTTGAATTGAGGGAAGTCACGTCCGACACTATCAATTACTTGCTTCAAAAGATAAGGTCAATCTTTTTTTAGCACTTCTCACTTCGTCATTGAAAATCCCCGATTCCATTTGGTGAAGAACCGGGGAGAGTTTAAAAGTTTCCTTGGCAGCTACTTCGTAACCACCAGGTCGGTGGGCTTGATCACCCGGTCCCGGTAGCGCTGGACCAGCTTGAGTTTGGAGAAGCTCTCCTGCACCTCGTCGAGGTACCCTTCCCCCAGCTTCTCCGTCTCGAAGCCCAATGACTTGCCTGTGACGGGGTGCTTGATCTCGGCTCCCTTCCGGTAGATGATGGCGCCCGTCCTCTGGCGCACCATCTGCGGCGCCCCCAGGTCGGTCACCACCTTGTCGTCGTCGCGGCTGATCACGATCCCTTCCACCACCGGGAAGCTTCGCGCGATCTTCGCGGCCAGCACCGTCATCAGGTTCTTCACCGATGCTGCGGAGACGTCCTCGGTATAGACATCGAGCACGGACATGACCTCCGAGGTCTCGGTATCCACGATCCGCGACGTGACCTCCAGGGAGCGCTCGTTGTGTCGCGCGCTGTTGATGATGATCGCCTCGGCCGCCGCGATCTTTCCCAGTTGCGCCGCCTTCGCGTTGTCCTCTCCCAAGGCCAGCGAAAGCTTGCGCTCCTCCATCAGCTGTTTGAGCTTTTGCCGCTCCACCACCATGAACCGTTTCTGCTCCGCTACCGCGCCGGTAAGATAGTCGCTGGCGAGGCGAACCGAATCGCCGGAGGCGCTGTCATGGTCGAAGGGGAGGACCAGCACGCTCATGCGCGAGCCGTTTTGCAGCACGCTGGGGACCTTCCTGGTCACATGCAGCTCGCGGCTGGACGCGTTCCCGGAGGCGTCGTAGACGTCCACCTTGATGCTGTTGTCGCCGTTTTTCAGCTTGACGATGCTGCTGAAGTAGACCTCTTTTCCTTTTTTGATCGAAACATCCCTGCCGTTCACCACGACCCGCTCCACCTCGCAGTTGTCGACGGCGACACCGTCCAGGGGATAGGCGTCGACGAAGACAAAGGGGACGCCTGGATCCCTGATATCGAGGCTCGGCTTGTTCCGGTCTCCCTTGCGGCATTTCTCCGGCTTCTCCGCCGCAGGGATTCTGGCCGGGGCCACCGGGGCCACCGCCACGGCTACGGCTACGGGCGTGGGGCTGACGAAGACGGTGGTTCCCCCGCCGGTCAGCATCCGGTCCGAACTCAGCTGCTTGGCGCTGTCCGTCGACATCGCCTTGCTCAGCTTCTGCTCGTTCATGATCGCCTTGAGCTTCTCCCGCTCCACGACCACCTTGGCCTTGCGCTCCTTTTCCGCCTTCTCGGCCTGGCGCACCTTCTCCTCGGCCTCGGCCTTGAGCCGGGCCAGTTGCTCCTGGTCCCGCTGCTTTTGCGCGACCCGCTCGCGCTCCGCCGCCTCGCGGAAACGTCGCTCCGCTTCGGCCTTCTGCGCCGCAAGACGGGCTGCGGCCTCGGCGGCGGCCTGCTCCCGGCGCAGCTTCTCCTGGGCCGCCCGCGCCAGGCGCCCTTTCTCCGCCTGCTCCTCGAGGGCGCGCTCCTTTTCCGCCTTCAGACGCTGCTCTTCCAGCTCGGCCGCCAGCCGAGCCAGCCGCTCACGCTCCGCCGCCTCGCGCGCCAGCCGCTCCTGCTCGCCCCTTTCCGCCGCAAGCCGCACCCGCTCGGCCTCTTCCCGGACCAGCCGCTCAGCTTCCGCCTGCTGGGCCGCCAGCTTGACCGCCGCCTGTACCGCCAGGGCCTCCTGGCGCAGTTTCTCGAGCGCCACCTGCGCCAGCCGCTCTTTTTCCGACTCAAGCGCGCGCTGCCGCTCGGCTTCTCGGCGCTTTTCCTCCTGCTCGAGGGCCAGACGCGCACGCTCGCGCTCCGCCTCCTCGCGTGCCTGGCTTTCGTCCTCCCGCAGGATCCCGGAGAGATCGATCTCGGCCACCGTTTCGTTGCCGATCATATCCTCGGCGCGCAGCAAAACCCGCTGCGCCCCCTTTGCTTCCAGATCAAGGGCGATGGGGAAGGAGCGTGCTCCCCCGGTCTCCACCCGGTGGTCTCCGATGCGGATGGCGCGGATGCCGAGGCTGTCCTGGACCTCGCCGGTCAACCGGGCCAGGCTCTTCCCCCCGCTGCGCACATGGTCGAGCGCCGAGATGGCGACCGAGGGCCCCTCTCTTTTCACGGTGATCGGGACCACCGCCTCCTTCTTGTTGCCGGCGAGATCCTCGGCGACGATGCGGATCTCCCGGGTATCGTCGTCGAGCGGCAGCGCCAGGCGGAAGGCGAGCTTCGCTTTGGCCTCCTCGACCGGGACGTTCAAGCCGTTCACCGTGACCCTGGAGACGAACATGCCGCTGGTGACCGTGGCGCTGACCGGGATGGAGGCATCCCTGGTCACCAGCGGCTGTTCCCCTCTTTCGATGCTGATGGCAAGGGGCGCCAGCGCCCCCCTGCTCATCGTGGCGAGCCGTGCCTTGCGCGCCGCGTTGAGGTAATACACCCCCTTCGCCGACTCCGCCGAGCGGACCGACTCCTCGAGTTCCCGGATCGCGGCATCCAGCTCCCCTTTCTTGAGGTAGACGATCCCCAGTTCGCGGTGCGGGAAGTAGTCGATGAAGTGCATGCCGTAGGTGCGTGCCATCCGCTGGTCCTTCTCCCGCTTGCCGATGGCCGTTTTCAGGTCGCCCAGGGCGCTCTCCAGCTGCTCCCGGTCGCTATACTCCATGCCCCGCTGGTAGTAGTGCCACCACTTCCCGCGGAACTCTTCGCAAGAAGCGGAACTCGCCCAAAGAACCGATGCGAACAGCACCGCGATGCGGAAAATGGAGAACCTGCCCATGTACATGCCCCTCGCCCCTTGCCTCAAAGCGCCTAGAAACGGTAGATCAGCGACGCCAGCACCGTGTGCTGCGAGACGTCGGAGCTGACGCCGTCCACGGGCAGGTCGCCGGTGACTTTCGACCCGGTGCGGTACTGGTAAGCGACGTCGAAGGAGTAGTTCTCCCAGGTGTACCCGGTGCCGAGCGCAAGGCCGTAGTAGTCGTCAACCCCGGTGGCGCCCGGCTCCGGATCGTAGAAGACCCCGGCCCTCAACGGGATCACGCTCTTGCCGCTCATGACCAGGTACTCCGCGCCCAGGCGTGCCTGGAAGGTGTCCTTCGGCTTTCCTGCGGAGAGGGGATTGGTAGTGATGGGGTTGAATTTCGCGCCGGTCGAGTCCTTCTGGGCATACTGGGACCACTGGGTCCAGTAGCCGTCGAGGCTGGCCGAGAGGACGTCGCTGAAGCGGTAGGCGAGGCCGATGCCCGCCGACATCGGCATCTCCAGGGTGCTCTTACCGGTCGATGAGGAGGACGACCCGGTGAGGTTGTCGGTGGTCGTGGTGGTCTGTTTCACCCTCGCGTCGAAGGGGGTTTTCAGCACGCCGCCAACGGTGAGCTTGTTGACGTTCACCAGGAAGCCGGCGGTGGCATTGTAGCCGGAGAACTTGCTCTTGGTATGGTCCGTCGAATCCAGGGAGAAAGGAAGCCCCCCCAGCAGCCCGGAACCGCGGGTGGTCGAGGTGCTCTCCCAGTTGCTGGCGCCGAAGAGGTCGTCGTCCCAGATGTTCACGGCGACACCGAGGTAGAGTTCAGGAGACACCTGGATGGCGAAGGCGGGGGTGAGGCTGGAGATATAGCCCTGCTGACGGAAGGTCGTGGTCGTGGGGAGGGTACTGCCCCCCCCCAGGTCGAAGTCGAAGTTGACCCCCTTCAGCTCCTTGTTCATGTCGAAAAGGCGCTGGTAGCTGAGCGAGACCACCATGTTCTTCTTGAGCGTGAAGGGGTAGACGAAGCTCGCGTAGTTGATGCCGTCGGCATCCATCGAGTTGTCGGAACCCGCGAGTTCCGGGTGGGTGCTGCTGTTGTAGGACTGGTTCCGGTTGAAGTAGCCGTAGACTACCGAGACCTCCGGCTTCTCCAGCTGGACCAGGCCGGCGGGGTTCCATGACGCGGCCGTGGCGTCGTCGGCGACGCCGATGAAGGCCCCGCCCATGCCGGCAGCGCGGGCGCCCGATCCCACCGGGTTAAGCGACGAGGACATCTCCACCTGGGCCGCCTCGGCACTCGGGCCTAGAAACAAGCTTGCCGCCATCACCACACCTGCGCCCGCCACCGCAACACGATTGGCGACCCGGGCTTTTTCTTTTCCGAACATAATCGTTCCCCCCTCGATGATTGAAATGCATTCAGCTACTTCTTGTAGGCCAGTCTTATCTGATACGGCGAATAGTCGGTAAGCTTCAGCTTCGGCTGTCGGCTCAGGCTGTTGGCAAGGTAGATGCTGTTTTCGGGATAGGTGACGAGGTACTCGTTGAGGCCGACCGCTTCGACGTCGCTGACCCAGGTGATCCCGTTGAGCATGCGCTTGGCGTCGAAAGTCCCCTCGAGCCCGTCCAGTCCCTCCACCTTGACGGTGATCTTGCGGGATACCCCCTTGACGTGCTTGGCAAAGCGCTCCATGAGGGCGGGAACTTCCTTCTCGGTCAGCTGCTGCAGCCCGTCCGCCGCCGCGTCCTCTATGCTCCCCGCGCTCCCCTTTGCCTCGGCGGTCCCGGCCCCCAGGATGACCATGCCGCCGCTCTCGGGGTCGTTTCTCAGCAGACGGTAGCTAAGACGGACCGTCACCCGGTTATAGGGCATCTCCACCTCGTAGCCGATGTCCTCCCCCTTGCGCTGGGAGACGGTATAATCGACCTTCCCTACCAGCACCACGTTGGTCATGAACTTGGTGACCAGGCTGCGCATGGTGAGCAGATTGCCGCTTTTCATCGCCTTCTCGACCCCCTCGGTGTCGACGCCGTGGTTGAGGGCGAGGTCGGTGACCTTGTACCCCTGGTCGACCAGCTTCCCGATGAGGGTTTCCGAGAAGACGTTGGTCTCTTCCTGTTCTTCCGTCGTCTTCACGTTGCTCTGCCTGCTGCGCACCCCGTTGGTCACCGTGGTCGACTCGCTTTCCTGAATGCTGCGCGGCTTGCGCGCCGGGACGAAGACCGCGACCGAGTTGTTGAGCGCCAAAGAGGCAACGACGTCGGTAGCCTTGGCAGGTTCGACGCAGGTTTTCACGGTCACCGTGTAAAGGTCCGACTCCCGCTTTTCGGCGACGGTCTCCGAGGAAGTGATGGTTCCGCGCGCCTTCACGCTGATCAGGTCGTCCAGGAGAGAGGAATTCTCGACCAGGGTCTGTGAACGGACCTCGACCCCGACGGCCTTCTCGATGGCCTCCCATCGGGCCCGAGCCGACGCTTCAAGCTTGGCGGAAGCGAGATCGTTGTTCAGGATCGCTGCCGCTCCCTTGGTTTCGAGGCATTTATCCTCGGCAAAGGCGACGTTCGCCGCAAGGAGAGGTACAAGCGACCAGACGGGAAGTCGCCAGGCTCCCCTGCGCCGGAAAAAGCTGCCCAAATTGTTCATCGTTCCTCCCATTCGCCAGTTTTAAAGCTCGGACGCAGCTACATTCCCAGGAATGCGTTGATCGTCTTCTGCACTTCGGAGATGCTCACCCCCCCGCTGCGGTCGCTATCCACGCAGACCTCGGGATTTTTTATCCCGAGATACATGTTGATGGCGGTCTGCACCTCGGAGATCGTCACGGCATCGCTGCGGTCGCAGTCGCCGGCTCTGATCGCCCCGAAGGTGACCGTCACGGTGCAGTCTCCAGTGACGGCACCGGTGGTGTAGGTGGACCCGTTCAGGGCGCCGCTGCCGCAACCGCTTACGGAACTGATCCGGGACAGGTCCGAAGGGTTGAGGCTGCAGGTGGTGGTGTTTCCGCTCGCCACCGGTGACACGCACTGGATGGTGCCGCTGCCGGTCACGCTCCCGGTCACCGCGTAGGTCGTAGCACCGGAGGTGACGGTAAGGGTGCCGTCTGCCAGGGTGAAGCTGTAATTGGAGGAGGCGAGGGTCCCCTGGGCGACCGTTATCGGGTAACTTCCGGCCGGGCTCCCCTGGGTGGCGGCGGTGGAGAGCACCGCAGCCCCGGCGAGCACGGAGGCGGTATCGCCGTTCACAAAGCCGGAGTAACTCACGCTGAGCGTGGGGTTGGCCGTGCTGACGAGCCGCGTCTTGTCCTCGGCGGTCACCACCAGCGCCGCCTTGCCGACGACGATGGACTTCTGGACGTCGGGCGCCGCCGCGTAGCTCCCGGATCCCGCCTGCGACGCCCTCAGCACGACCGTTCCAGCCCCGGTGATGGCGAGGGTCGCGTTGCTGGTCCCGCTCAGGCTGCCCGGGCCGCTCACCAGGGAGAAGGTGACCGGCAGACCGGAGCTCGCCGTGGCACTGAGGGTCGTGGCCTGGTCGCCGTAGGTTTTGGAGGCGGCAGGTGCGAAGCTGATGGTCTGGCTCAGGAACTTGCTGGCGCTGCAGGATGCGCTTGCCCCTCCGTTTGTCCCCGCACAGGTCCAACTCCACGGGCCGGTGCCCGTTACCGGCGGCAGCGAGCCGTCCCCGCACAGGTCGGCCACCGGAGAGGAGGAAAGGGTCTGCCCGTTGCTGCTCCCGCAGGCCCCGTCGATGGCCGGGGCGGTGAGGTCGAAGTTGACCGCCGTCACTTTCCCTGCACTGACCGTTACCTGCTTGCTCATGGTACGGCCGTTGGACGAGGCCGACATGGTGTAGCTGGTCCCCGGGGCGAGGGAGAGGAGGAAGGCGCCGTTATCGAGGGTAGCCGTGGTGGTGGTCCCGGAAGAGACGGTGGCCTTGCTGATGGGTGCAGCAGTAACGGCGTCCAGGACGTAACCGAAAACCAGCCCCGGCAGAGCGTTGGTGGTGACGACCGTGAAGCTGCGGGGGGCGGATGTAGTGAGCGCACCGAACCGGTCTACCGCCTGAACGCGCCACCAGCAGCCGCCGGCGCAGAGCGAGGCGCCGCTGGTGGAGCCGGGGGAGGTCAGGGCGTTCGGACCCAGGTAGAAGGCCGGCTGCGGGATGTTCTCCTCCCGGTAGACGACCGTCTGGAAATTCTGGTCCGTTGCCACCTGGAGCGTGTAGGTGAGGCCGTCGGCGTCGCTGCTGCCGTCCCAGGTCAGGGCGAATGACGGGGCGACGGTGGCGCCGGGTCCCGGAGAGACCAGGGCGAAGGGCGCGGGCGCCGGGTTGAGCGCGTAGTTCTTGTAGACCCTGGTTTGGGCCATGGGGGAAAGGTCATAGGTCTGGCCGCCGTCCGACGAGAGCGAGTCCTTGCTGTGGAAATAAACGTCGTAGCTCCCCGCGGTGTTGAAGTTGGTGTAGTCCCCCACCCACTTCTCCCCGTCAAAGACAAGCTGCACCAGCTCCATATCGCTCGGGACCACCTGGCCGGTGCCCTGGGCGCCGCCGGAAGCGGGAGCAGTAGAGGTATTGGGGGTACGTATCTCGGCCCAGACGTTGTTCAGTACCCGGCTGTTATCGTTGACCCACCCTTCCAGGCGCATCGCGGTCGTCCCTGCGTCGAGGAAAGCGGTCGCAGGCACTTTCACGATGTCGGCGGGATTCCCTTCGGCCGGCACCCGGACCCCTTCACCGAGGTAGAGCTTCCCGGCGACCTCGCCGTTACTGCCGGCATCGAGACGGAAGCTTCCGGTAGCGTCGCCGGAGTCGTTGATCAGGGGGTGCTGGGCGTTGGTGTCGACCACCTCCGCGTGCAAGAGCAGCGGAACCGAGCCGTTGTAGTTGCGCGGATCGCTCGCCACTACCCCCTGCGATGCCTGGGTGAAGGCGTCCTTGAAGCTGTCCCCGCGCCTCAGGAAGCCGAACAGGGAGTCGATGAAGTAGTCCCCTCCGCTTAGCTGCGTCAGATCGCCCAGGTCGTAGGCCCCGGCGATGGAGAGTTCGCTAGCCGTCGAACTGGTGACGACGATGCGCCCGGCCTTGTTGCCGAGCCTCTGGAATTGGCCGGAGTAGCAGGAGCCGACTATGACGAAGCGGGGGTACTTCGTCAGGACGGCCGGGTCGATCCCGCTTTCGAAGCCGTCCAGCAGGGCACCCAGGTTCTTGGCGTCGCCCGTGCCGTCGGGGGTAAGGATCTCGCTCCCCAGGACAAAGCCGCCAGGGCTGCCGTGGTCGATCATGACCAGGTAGACCGGAGCGGGCGCGGCGAGAAACTTGGTCTTTATCTGCCCCAGGGCGTCCTGGATCTGCTGTTTGGTGACGGCAGCGCCGGTGCTGCTTACCAGCGGGATGATGTTGGCGTCCGAGAAACCCCGCTTGCTGATCAAGGTCTCGTAGATAGCCGTGGCTGTCTTGGTGTGTTCGGTGAGCAGGCTGTTGTCGGCCGCCTTCCCCACCACGATGACGGCGTACCCCGATTGGGCTACGACCGGAAGACTCAGGTTGTACACGGACGGCTGCAGGGTATCGCTGCCGTCGAAGCGTACCTCGACCCCGTAGACCCCGGGCGTCGGGCAGGTGATGCCCGGGGCGTTGTCGAAGGTCCCGGAAAGCCCCGTGGTGAACGTGTAGACGCTCTTGACCGGCAGGGTCCCCCCCGGCACGGCGGGCGGGGTGACGATGACCGTGACCGTTTTGCCGGAGACGGGAGTCATGTCCGTTTTGGTGAGGGCGCCGCTGATGCTCGCGCTTTCCCCGGCCTTTATGGTGTCGGGGGTAAAGACGCCGGCCAGGGTGACCCCCTGTTTGGACAGCGACTGCTTGATGGAGAAGGTGGTGCTGCTTACGGCCTGGGATGAAGACGAGGAGACCTTGACCGTGACGCTGTAGGGTCTCCCCGCCACCCAGGCGGCGGTGGAGGTGTTGAGGGTCCAGCTGGCGGTGCCGGTGGCGGTGAGCCAGGCCGGGGTGAGGCTGAAGCTGCCGTCGCCTTGCAGATAAAAGGCGCCGTCGAAGACCTGGACCTCGACCTTGGCCAGGCCGCTCCCGGATGCCGTACCGCCGATGGCGCTAAGCGCGGCAAGCGGGGCCGTTCCAGAGGGGGCGGTGATGCCGGCGGTCAGCACGGATGAGGGGAGCACGGTGATGTTAACGGCGCAGGAGGCGTCAGGGGGAACACCGGTGCTGGCGATGAAGGTCACCTGGTGGGTGCCGGAGCTCCCCAAAAGCGGCGTACCGCTCAGCGTGCCGGTGGCCGGATTGAAGGCGAGTCCGTTGGGGAGGTCGCCGGAGGCGGAGAGCGTCGGCGTGGGCCAGCTGCTCGCCGAGACGCCGATGCTGCAGGGCTTTCCGATGGTGCAGTAGGCGATGGCGGGCGCGGATATGACGGGAGCCCCCAACTTCACCTGCCTGATGATGCCGCTGTCATAGGTAGCCACCGTCAGCTGCCGCGACAACGGGTCGACCATGAGGCCGCGGATATCGGTCCCCGGGAGCCCCTCGCCGATGAGCGTCCAGGTCGCTCCGCCGTCGTTCGATCTGAACAGCGTGTTTCCCCCTCCCCCTCCGGATCCGGCGTAGACTACGCTGCTGTCGGCAGGATCAACGGCGATGGCCATGAAGTTTTGCGCGTAGTAGGTGGCAGTTATGTAGCCGTTGTGAGTCCAGGTGCTTCCACCGTCCACCGATTTCAGAATCTCGGTGCCCGATCCGATATAGAGCACCTGGTGGTTGTTAGGATCGACGGCAAGGCACCAGACAAACGAGATGCCGGCCGAGGCGACCGTCCAATCGATCCCCCCGTTGGTGGACTTGAGGAAGCCTGCGCCGGTGGCGGCAAGAATGGTCTGGCTGTCGGTGGGATCGACAACGATACGGTATGCGGAAGTGCCTCCGTAAGCTGTCAGCCAGGTCGCACCTCCGTCCACCGACCTGAACACCCCTTGGGAGGAACCGGACCACACCGCGGCGTAAAGCTTCTGGGGGCTTTTGCCGTCGATGACCACGTCGGAAACATAGGAGCCGCTCGACAGTCCGGTATTGGCAGCGCTCCAGGAGACCCCGCCGTCGACCGTCTTGTAGATGCCCGCCCCGTACGTTCCCGCATAGGCTACGGCATCGTTGGCCGGGTTGATGGCGATGGTGCGCGCGTTGGTCGGCAACTCTGCGGAAGACCTGGACCAGGTCTTACCCCCGTCGGAGGTGCGGTACATGTAGCCGATGTCGGAGGCGGTATAGATGACCTTGCCGTTGGCAGGGTTCGCGCTTAGAGCCATCAGCCCGACATTGGCAATGCCGGAGTTCGCCCGCTTCCAGGTCGCTCCTGCATCGATCGACTTGAAGACGTCGCCGTACTCGGTGCCGGCATAGACGGTACCGGAATTGGTGGGATCGACCACGATCGACTGCGTGGTATTTCTCCACTCGCTGGTGGGGTTCACCACTATTTGCCAGGACTCCCCGCCATTGACGGATCTAAGCACACCGCCATCACGCGTTCCGATGTACACCTTGTTGCTGTCGTGAGGGTCGACTGCAATGGAAGAGACCGCCTGGGTGCTGCCGCTTTCATAAATAGGTATTCCACTGTTCTTGACGGACCAGGTGCCGCCTCCGTCGGTCGTTTTCAGCACGCCGCCATTGTAAGAACCGGCGTAAAGCACATTTCCATTGGCATGATCGATCGCCAGGGCGTCTACCTGGGTGAACGTCCATCCGGTATTGGCGCGCACCTGCCAACTGCTCCCTCCGTTGGTCGATTTTGCGATTCCGGTGCTGCCGGCCTGGTAGAACGTCTTCCCTGTACTGTCGGTTCTGTCTACGACGATTTTATCGGTTCCATAAGAAAGATAAGAGGAACTGCCCGAATAGATCTGGACCCAGGTCGAGCCGCCATCCGTCGACTTGTAGATGTACTTGCTGCTATAGTCAGAACCATTGACGTAGAGGGTGTTCTTGGCCAAAGGATCGAGCACTATGCTGTCTACACTGCCATACCCCCATGGGCTCGCAGCCGGGGTCCAGCTATCGCCGCCATCGGCGGTTCTGTAGACCTTTCCATTGATCGGGGTGAAGGCGATCTTGCTGTCAAATGCGTCGACGGCAACGAAAGAGATACTTTTGTAGGGCAGGCCGTTGTTGACCGCTTTCCAGGATGCCCCGCCGTTGGTCGTCCTGAAGATCCCTCCTCCCCATGTCGCAGCATAAAGGGTCTTGCTGTCAGTTGCAGCTATAGCAAGAGACATGATTCTTCCGCCAAACGGCCCGATGGTCTGCCATGACGACTCGGCGCTACAGTCGCCGCTTTGGAAGAGGCAACTGGAAAGCAGCAGGAGAGCGATGAAAAAAGTACTCATAAAATTGCGTGTTTGAAGCATCATCGACTCCTATGACATCCTACTTTGCAGCGAGCTCAGGTCGTTGCTCACGGGTGCTCCGATTCTCTTCTTCAAACTCTGTCACAACGCGGTCCGCGCCGGTTGGGCACCGCCACCTTGCACGAGCTTTGAGACATCCTCCTGCCTCTGGTCCAGTAACCCTTCACCGCTTTGCCGGCGTGATAGCAAAGTGGGCTCATTTATACATAATTTCACCTTATTTTTCAAAAGGTTCTTATCAAAAAAAATATTTTATTGTCACAACGAAAGCGTCACACGGCAAGTTCTCGGAAAGAAAGATCGGATTCTGTTTTCAGCGAGGTTAGACGGACAAGTGCGGTCGTAGCCGTCACAAGTTTCAACCGTCTCGAAGACAGGCATGGCAATTGGCAGGGATGGGGACAATCTAAAGTAAAGGAGGAATGGGGGGTGTCCCCCCCAGAGCAAAGAATTCCGGGCGACCGAATAGATCACACGTCTCCTGTTATCGAGGTGGGAACAGCCTAAGATGTTAGTAGGGATAGCTTATGTTATCTGCGAAGTATGATTCAAGAGTGACCCTGACATTCTTCAGGTCGCTTTGTGCCGCAGCGTTGTAAACCTTCTGACGGTAGGAGGAAAGCTGAGGGACAGCGATTGCCGCCAGAATGCCGATGATCGCCACTACTATCAAGAGTTCGACCAGGGTAAAGCCATTCTCGGAATTTTTTTGATACATGGCCAGTTTCCCTCTGATCCGGTTTGTTATCAGGCGGCATTGTTTTGGAAAGTCACTATATGAGATATCCACGGATAAAACCACAACTAAACGGAACTTTCAACCTTTTACCTGCTTTCCCTAGGCCTGCAGAGTCCGATTCCAGCATCTTTTCAATTCTCTAGGCTCATCGACTCTCCCCCCCTTGGAAAAGGGGGGGCTGAGGGATTGGCATCTTTGAGCAGGCGCAGCATGTACACCGCCTCTCCCCAGTTGGTGAGATAAACATGGACGTGGGCGAAAGTCTCAGTAGTATGAAGAGGTCGGATTGGTGTTGGAGCTTGAAAATATTTGCAGCTTCCGGTATTATGACCTCATCCTGAGTTCAAATGATCCCTGTTAGAGGTCAAGTTACCTCTTTTGAGGCTGCTATGCTCGAATCCCTTTTCGGGTCGGTAAACAAGGAACGGGTCCTTCTCTTCATCTGCGCGAAGGGCGAGGGATACCCGCGAGATATTGCCCGCTTCTTCTCGACCGACCTTACACCCATTCAGAGGCAGCTCGACGTGTTGGAACGCGGGGGGGTCTTGGTGAGCCGCCTCGTGGGCCGCACCCGCATCTTCACCTTTAATCCCAGGTACCCGCTGCTCAACGAGCTGAAGGTTTTGCTCGAAAAGTTGCTATCCTTCTATCCGCAGGACGAGCAGGACCGGTTTCTCCTAACTCGCCAGCGACCGCGTCGTGCAGGGAAACCGTTATGAAGAGCATCAGTCAGATGAGCATGGCCGAACTCGCCGCCTACGTCTGCTCGCATCTTGAAGATCGAAACATACGGGTCGTTTTAAGCGGCGGGGCTTGCGTCGCGATCTATGCATCCGGTCGTTACGTATCCATGGACCTGGATTTCATAGACCGGCTCCAAACCACCCGTCAACGGCTGAAGGCGGTCCTTTCTGAGATTGGGTTTACCGAGAAAAACAGATACTTCGTCCACGCTGATACGGATTTTTTCATAGAATTTCCGTCAGGGCCACTTGCAGTGGGAAACGAGCCGGTCGCAAAGATCGAGGAGATGCATCTTGACACCGGTACTCTTAGGCTTCTTTCCCCCACAGATTGTGTCAAGGACAGGCTTGCCGCCTTCTATCACTGGAACGACCGCCAGTGTCTACAACAGGCGGTCTGGGTGGCCCAGGAGCGTGAGGTGGACTGGAACGAGATTGAAAGGTGGTCCTTGCAGGAAGGTGAGAAGGCGAAGTTTGACGCTTTCAGAGAGGAATTTGAAGAGGAGAGGACGCAAAAGCCGAAATAAGCGGATTAAGGGCACAGCAGGTTGTGTTCGTCCTTACGTCAAGGCACAGTCAGGGCACATGCTGGAGTCGATCAAGAATAGGTCGAAGTAGTGGGAGTTGGAAGCGGATGAAACGAGATAGAGGCCGTAACAGCCTAAAATCTGAAACAAAAAGGCCAGGCTTTTTGGGCCTGGCCGTTGTGGTTATTTGGAGCGGGAAACGGGATTCGAACCCGTTACCTTGACTCCCTGCAAACAGGCAATAACGCAAATAAACATATAATTTCGGCTAGTCACCTGGATTTTCTGCTTGGTCTTGAGTCCAAAAGAGTCCATCAGATTCCAAGAAAAGCCATACTGTTGGCGAAAGAAAAGCGAAAGAACTTTCAGAGACAGGTACCGGATATCCGCAACCACTCCCAATGTAAGAAAGTGCAGCGGAAGCAGTTTCACCGTGACGACCGTCTACCGCCGCGCTTGGTGTACCTCTTTCCTAAAACTGTGCCGTTCGGAGGTACTTCGGAATTAGGTTTAGTAAATATATTTCAAATATATTTCACACTACCGGTTAAAGCGAGTTTATTTGCTTACCGTATGCTGTAATAAGTACTTCTAGGTCTTTATCAACTTGGTTATTTCCCAAACCGTCTTTGAATGTAAGAATAAAAGGTTCCTCTAAGCCAGTTTTTGAATGAAACTCAAGTACACATGGAGTGGTTTCAAAAATTGGATGTGGTTGTGGATTCCATTTTACTGTTACATTTGGAAACTGCTCTTGTAATACTGTGATGTATATTTCTGCTGCATCCACTTTTGACCTCCTTAGGTTAGTTATTTACTTGACCTATGTCATAGCAAACGATGACGCGTTCTCCAAAGAGCTGAGCATGACGTCATTATCACGAAACAAGTTTGGCAAATGCTTGCTTTTTATAGGCTGTTACAGTGCGCCAACTGGGAATTACTGTAATTGCACAAACTATACACACTCAAAAATAATAAATAACTTTGTTTACAAGCCTTCATTATCCATTAATTTAAAAGTTTCTGCGCACTTTTCTTGATTGTCGAAATGATAAAAAATATCATAGTATCCCACATTTTTATCAAGCGCATATGCTTGGAGTGTAATCGCGTAAAGATTGTCAGCAAATCCGTAATCACCTCGCTTTTTTTCAAAAATGGACCATTTAGCACTCAAATCCCTCTCTTTTTGCAATAACGACATCATCCATTCATTTGGTCCATGCCAGATGCTACCATCTTTTAGTTTATCATAGATGGCACTTTCCCCATATTTTTTAGTCAAAGCCTGCTCAACTTCATAAAAGGCTTTCGCTAGTTCATCGCCGTAACTACTTGTATTTATAGTTACACCATTTGCCCTAATCCCACATAAACCATCATTTGGAGAAATAAATAGAATATATCCCGCTATATCTTTATGTGGTTTAGGAACTTTATTGGTTAAGTAAATATACGGTCTTTGGCCTTTTCTTAATTTAGTTAACTTGGAAAGTTGCTTTACAGTCATGCCCTTTTCTAAACCAAATGGCCCAGCTAAAGACGAGGTGACAAACACAAACAGCCAACAGACTACAATTAACAGACTTGGCCTCACGCTACCCCCCCCCAAAAAAAACTAATAATCAAAATATAATTTCATTAAAGTAATGCTATAACACCTATCTCAAACAGTGTCAACAACCATTAAGATTGTGCGGAGGGGGTAAAAACTGGCTTGGGAAGGTGCCCCACCACCACCCTTGTGCTCGTTCCCCTCACAGAACCCGCCGTGCGGGCTCAGGAGAACCATAGTTTAGTTCGTTAAGTTGACCAGAAAGAGGTTCTGCAAAAAGGCAAGACTCCCACTTATGCCCGTTTCGCCCTCGACGGCTACTGCATTGCACTGCTTGGCGGCCTCTTGGGTCGGGGGCGTCAACCGAGGTACCCATTAAGCTCGACGACACCCATGAAGTGGGGAAGTTCGGTTGACACAGCACATCATGACACGAATAGCATGACCGACCTTAAATGCATGCCGTCTTCTGGGTCGTCCTGACGAGTCTGCGCCGCACGACGGACCCGGTGAGCTTCATATTTTTTACCTGTTTAAATGTAAGGTTCTAATTAGTTTGCCTTACTGGTCTCACAGAGATCTAACAAAGTCTGTAAGTCTTCTTCAGAAAATATATATTCTTCTCCACCGCGTATCACCTTAGAATTTATCTCCTCTGCTAAAGCTGATATTACTTCATGATATGACTCAACCAAGGCTTTTGTTTTATCCCACAATTCTTTAGTCACATCAATTTCAGCTTTTTTAAATACTGCATCATCGTCTAAGAACGCGTATCTAATGTTTATGAGGAGATGAATGAATTCAGAAATCTTCCCCTCATCATTTCTCCCTCCGCCGTTTGTCAAAACGTCACAAGCCGCTTTGCTGTCCACCTTTCCTTCATCCAAAGACTCTGCCATTGCACCCGCAAAAAGGACTAGAATTCTCTCCTCAATAAAGAGCTCGATATCAGCAGTATTTAGAAGTCTCCGAGCAGTATCATTGCTGGCCCAACAGTCATATTGCCCACCTTCATACAACCAACAAATCCTAATCTGACCTACTTTAAATCCAAACCTTCTACTGAGGACCCAGTGCCCAACTTCATGAAGAATGATCTTCATAAGACGCATTCGATGCACAGGGTAGATGACAAAAGTGCCCAAGGAATCCTCTGGTATGACTATTTCCACCGCTTTCTCCGTAAAAATTATATATGCACCTCTAAGGGTGACTAACCAACTGGCACTGCAAGGCGTCCAAGTCAGTGCCGGAAGCGTTAGAGGTGTCTGGAGTCGCCATGAGATGCTGACGAAGCATATAACAGGCTGCTCCGCATCGAAAAGACGGCGCGTGACCAAAATTTCGAGCTTTCAGACGATCAGGTGAAATTGCTTGAGCGGTTTAGCCCAGAATTCCGGGAGCGCCACATTGAAACCCGCCACACCGGCGACCTCGTCTCGGTTGATACCTTCTTCGTCGGCACCCTCAAAGGCGTCGGCAAGGTGTGTCTCCAAAGCGTCCTCGACTGCCATTCCCGCTTTGCCTGCGGCCTTATTCAGTCCTGAAAGCTAGTTAGTTTGTCATTTTCAAAGTATAGGTACGTGTTAGCACCTCTGTATACCCACTGCTCATGAACCCCCCACTTCCCAACACTTCTGTTCATATCGTCAGGCTCCCCCCAACTCGCAACAACTTGTTCTGCTGACATACCAATGAAGATCTTACCTTCCTCTATGTGTTTATTAATTTTCTTGGTCCACATTTTATATGGAGATGACTTGTAAAAGATCTGATTTATTTTTTTAGTTATATCTTTGTGAGTTGCTAGAGTGTCAACATATACAACATCCTCGCCTGATTTTAATTCCAATTCTATGGTGTAATCAGACGTAAAATCTGCATCGCAAAATTCGACCGTTTGAAACGGCACAAGGCTATCAATTTTTTGCTTGACCCAGAGCTCTTTCCCCTTAGAAATACCTATTCTCTCAAGTGTACGACGCAGCCTAGCTCTTTCCTTTGATTTGCTTACACGTTCAACCTCAAGCTTAATAAGTCTATCTTTATATTCATAATCACTTACTAACCTGCCAAATTTATACTTTATTAAATGCTTGATACTATCCCCTGTGGTGTAGCCAGCGACCTTGTCATCTGTTACAATTTTATATTTATTGTCTACTTTGGCTTCAATGTAAATGCATTTTTTATCTTCGATAGATAGCTGTAACGACAACTCAGCGTCGGTATATAAGCTTGTGTAATCAATCACGTCAAAACAGAACCTCTTGGTGCTAAAGTCTTCTTCAGCACCATCTGAGGTTCGTGCAATAACTGCGCTTAATACAAACGAAACGCATGCTAAGAGATATATACATCTTATTTTCATTTGCACTCCTATCAGAATACGTATCTATTTGCATTTGTGATCATTTCGACTCATCTGTTCTAGGCCAACACCTCGATCTGACAGTTTTGTTTTTTCGGCGTGTTGTTCGTTTCATTGAACATTTACTCTTTGTTGCCAGATGTACACTTACAAAGACCTCATAAAATCCAGGATCTTGTCTATATCAGTTTTTTCCGGATCTTGCCCTTGCAATAGCACTTTAAGATGATACCCAATTGGAAGACATGCTTTTTCAGAGAAAGACAAATTTGTAAACAGCTCTGTTATTGAATCGGCCAATTTTTTTAGTTCGGCAACCTCAAGCCTAACAGCTTCAACCTGGTCCCTAGAATTCAGATCCAAGTGTGCAACCTGCTTCTGCCGAAGTACTTCTACCTTCTTCTTTTCCGTCTTTAGCTTTTTGCTGAAATCTATTTTTTTGATAAGGTCTTTAAATTCTGCCTTTTTTTCATGTTTAATATATGTTGTAGAAATCAAGTTTTTGAACTGAGTAATTGTGAAGCCGCCGGTTTTGTCGGAAACAAGTTTCCATGATAGTAATATTGATGAATCGAAAAGGGCCTGATAGGTGTATTCCCAAAATGTCGGCTCTATTGCTACTTCTTCATCAAATGGAAACGCCCTTATCTTTTCCAGCAAGTATAAATTTGTGTTCAATCGTACTACTTGGTCCCATATGGCATTTACTTCGTTTTCGTATCGCTCTATAAACTCAGACTTTATTGCTGCTTCTGGGTTAAGGCTCATCCTATTCCTTCCTTTTATCTGGTTCAACGGCTAGGGGCAGTGCCGGGAGCGAAACAAACTCAGCACCAACAGAGTGTTGAGTACTTTTAGTCGTAAAACGCGGCCTTGGGGGTCACCCATTAAAAGGCTGTCCGTCTTACCTCGTGCTCATCTTCGGCTGATGTGCAAAAGGCAAGACTTGCCTCCCACTTATGCCCGTTTTCGCGTTCGACGGCGACTGCAATGCATTGCTTGGCGGCCCTGCCACCGCGTTTGTGCTTTACCCCCTCTTTGAAATCGGGGGCGCCCGCCGAGGTATTTTCATCGAGTTCGACGACACCCATGAGGAGGAGAAGTTCCGTCGGCTCCGCAGCCATCATGACCCGAATGGCATGATCAAGCTTCCATGCCGTCTTCATGGGTGGGCATTGTCCCGATGAGTCTGCCCAGCACGACGGACGAGATGCCCTTGCTGGAGTTGGCAATGAGGTACATCGCCGTCAACTAGGTCAATAACGGCAGTTTCGTCAAGTGCATCGGCGTCTTAGTTGTGACGGTAATCCGCAGCAACCGACAGCTTGTTGAGCAGATCCACTACAACTTCTTGTTCCGCTGGTTCCTGGGGATGGCACTGGATGAGAAGATCTGGGACCACTCCAGCTTTTCCAAGAACAGTGAGCGGCTCATCGGTTCTGAAGTGGCCGCTGTCTTCCTTTCTCGTATTCTCGACCAGGCAAAGCGTAAGCGCCTGTTGTCGCAAGAGCATTTTACCGTTGATGGCACTCTTATCGAAGCATGGGCCTCGATCAAGAGCTTCAAACCCAAAGATCCTCAAGATGGCCCACCATCTGCCGGCGGCAAGAACGACTCAGTTGACTTCAAGGGAAAGAAGCTCAGTAACGAAACCCACGGCTCGGATACTGATCCCGATGCCCGCCTCTACCGCAAGGGAAAGACCAAGGAGGCGAAGCTCTGCTATCAGGGGCACACTCTGATGGAGAACCGCAACGGCCTTATCATCAAGACAGCAGTCACACCGGCAACCGGCACAGGCGAACGCGAAGCGGCAAAAAGGATGATCCAGAAACTACCGCGGACATCCAAGCGGATTACCCTCGGCGCCGACAAGGGGTACGACACCAAGGATTTTGTGAAGGACCTGCGAGAGCTGAATGTCACCCCCCATGTCGCGCAGAACAACAGCAACCGAAGGTCAGCCATCGACGGAAGAACCACAAGTCTTCTGGGCTACACCATCAGCCAAAGGATCAGGAAGCGAATCGAAGAAGGCTTTGGCTGGATGAAGACCGTGGGCCGGCTGCGCAAGACGATGTACCGAGGAGTAGAGAAGATCGCAATGCAGCTTGACCTACATGCTGTGGCCTACAACCTGGTTCGAATGGCCAACTTGGGCCTTGGTACCACCTGAATGCCCCCCCGGGCCCTTCAGCAGGCCGGGATTCGGCAGCATAACGGGCTGTAAAAGAACAAAAATCATGACAACAGCGGTTCAGCAACCCCCACAGATGGTGGTTGTCGATGACCGTCGGGTTTTTTCAACGGCCTGCTAGGCGAGTGTGACTATTTTACTGAACTTTTCAATATAAATTTCTGGGCTTTTTTTAAATCAGCTGACGCTTTTTCCCATATGAATGAGATAGCAGGCTGTATTTGAACAGTCCGTTCTTGTACAATGTTAGCGTCCTGAGAGATATCAGGATGCTTCTTTAAAAGTTCTGTAGCCTCACGAAGATGAATCCATTCGCCTTGTTTCCATAAATTGCCTGCAAATACATAATTTTCCATGATTTGATTGATCAAGGCAGATAATTCATGTTCTTTCTTATGATCAGGGTTATCCAAATAAAAATAAAGATTCACCTCAAACTGAGCGTCCCTCAATGCTGCAACATATTCGGTCTTTGAGACTCCTATCTGAGTATAAGCCTCAATCTTTTTGAGAGCTTTAATTGCATCTCTGGAGGTATCAGCAAAAACAGTAATTGGCAATAAAAGCATACAGACAAAAAGAAAAAATGTTCTTCTCATTCTCCCCCCCACTCCATAAAAGTTTATCCTGAGGTAACCTGTGCCGGAACCAACGCGATCGTCAGGCATCATGCCATTCCGATTGGCGGAAGTGCAGCCTGCCATGACAACTGTCTGCTGCAGTTCCTCATAACGTAGGTAAAGTTTTAGCATCCAAGTGTCGCGCCATCACTGTTCATAATAAGGTGTTCGTACGCAGTCTCGCCCTCAGTATAAAATGACTCCAATTTGTCATATACTCCCTTACCAGACCACGAGCAATTTCATCTGTTCGACTGTCACTACGGGGAGAACATAAGCACGGTAGGGGGGGTCTTGCCTCGTGCTCATCTTCGGTTAAGTTAGCAAATGGCATGACTTACCATCTTCACCCTCGAAATGGCGTCAGGAAAAATTAGGCTTCGATTAAACCGCCGGGTGGAAATATCTTGCCATTCTACCCCGCGTTCTGACTTCTCTCTTGTTTTTTGCGCCATATTTTCAGTGAATTGCTTAAGTATGGTCTCGGTTCCGGCATTGGGTGCGTCTTACCAAGCTTTGCTCTACTCTCATGATTTCTATAAGCTTTTTGGACACGATCCCAGTCATTTGGATACAGTTTGATGAATGCATCAACAAATTCGGCTTCCGAGAATCCGGTTGGCAGTGAGGCTACGACTGCTGCTACTTTTTCTTCCTTCTTGACGATTACACTTTGCGCCATCTAAGCACCTCTCTAAATTTCATAGCGTAATTCGTTATTGATGGGAAAAGCGGCCATTACCCCCAACCCTTCTCCTGAATCGATCACAACGACATCGAAGCTGCTTATCACATGATCAGGACGTGGGGACGTGGCACACAAAATTAAATCGCAATATATATGTACCTCTAATAAATGTCAAAGGTGAACTGATGGACAACATCGCAACAGTACTCTTGTCAAGATCTCAAGCTTTCTTAAGTAGACCAAAATCCGGAATCCCATCATGCTGAGTACCAGCAATTCAAATATTATCTCTTCTACAAAAAAAGGCCGTTGCGGCTGGGAAAATCCCAGACGCAACGGCCTTTTTTCACCTATTACACCCCGTATGCAGCGGATGATCTGTTCTCTCCGTGCCCCAAATCCGCCATTATCTCGGCTTTTGAGGCACCCTCGCTTTTCATTTCTCTGGCGTGCACGTGGCGCTGACCATGCTGATTTGCGCCGAGCGCACGTGTCCCTCCAAGTGCCGACCATCTGTTTCGCTGAGCGTCGTAAGCCTGTTGCAAGCTCAGTTCATGCGGAATGATGCGTCCTGTGCCATTTCCGAGAGTCCTCGAAGTCTCTTGAACCAACCTGACCGCCTCTGCTTTCTTATCACTGTCTATCGGCAACAGACGTGGTCGGCCTCCCTTGGCACCCTCCACGGACAGGTGCTCTTTGCCGTCTTTGATTACGATTCCCGATGACATCAAACTTTCCTTTGCCCGTAACCCAAACACGTCCCGGAGGGCGTCAGCAGCGACCATCATCAGGGCAATGCGATTTCCGGCGGCGGCGCGCTCTACGAGCGCGCCGCGTATCTCCGCCAGTTTATCCTGGTCCACCGGCTGCGGGTTTACTCTGATTCGCTCGATGTCATACGCCATGTTCTCCTTTGCACAGATTCCCTGTTTGCCGATGGCACCGCAGACTTCGCGAACCGCTGTCATCCGGCTCGCCCTTGTTGACGCCGACAACCCTTGCGCAGCCATGTCGGCAGCATACGCGGTGATCATGCCAGGCTTCAGGTTTTCGATGCGCTCCAGGTGGTAGCTGCTCTCAATAAACTGTGCGAACTGCGATACATTGCTCAACAACTTCTCGCGGGTGTGTTTTGCCTTCGACCAATTTTTGCCAATGCGCTCCAATGCCTGCCGTTTCAAGCTCATTTTCCCCATAGCATTTCCCCCTTTATTGCCGCCGCATGCGGCCAATTCTCTGTTGAGTGTAGGCGTCAGACCCGCATGTGCAGGCGCTTGCAGAGACGACGGACCGAAGTACCGAATCTCGTGCAAACATCGACCGGCTGCAAAATTCCGTAGGATTATGCTTGTCGTCTGGTGACGGACAAAAATCGAGTGACGGTGTCCGGATGCCGAAGCATCCCGGATGCGGTGGGGCGAATTGTGGGGGGAGTTTTAGGCGGGATGATGCGCTTAGCAAATTCCGTCTCCGGGCAATCTCTTGCTAAAGCTATTTTTACGCGAATAAATTCGCGAAGTTAAGTGCGCGTCTCTTGCTAGTGGTCCTGGGCGGACCAGCAAGAGACGCGCTTTTTTTGGTTTTTCCCCTATCAATGTCGGGGAGAGCTGTTCATGTCCCACAGGAATCCGTGCCTGGTGGTCATTAAAACCATGGCCTCCAGCGCGGCATTTCCCCCTCTAGTCCCTATTCAGCATGGACGAGCAGGAAAGCACAGGCGCTGGCACGCCAAAGTCATTATGTGGCACCAAGAAAGGCAGTTCCATCGGGTGAATATAAAGGTAGGCCTGTAGGTCAACGTCTTGATGTAACCGACAGTTAGCCGGTTGACCACACGAAGACATTGAATGTAGTGCCAACGTAGAGAGGGAGACGCAACAGAGCCGGCGTCGTTTTGAATTGGGCGCAGCAACACGCAGATTAGACCAGAATGGTCATGTGGGTAGTGGCTACATGATATCGCGCCAGTTAGTCGCTCAATCATGTAGCCAACATAGGGGGACAGCATTTCACCGAGGGAACAGGAACAGCCTGAAGGAAATGCTGGATCGTGGGCCGGTTGCAGTCATCCATCAGCGGGATGACTGCAACTCAGAAAAGATCGCCCACTAACGTGGGCGATGTGTCCCCATAGGTTCTATGGAGAGCGCCTTTCGGCAAGCATGGTTACATCATACGGTTCACAAAAATATTGTCAACATATTTTTTATAAATAAATCATTGAAATAAAAGATTTTTTGTCTGTCATGGCAGACATTTCTTGCCTAAAAGGCAAGACCATCCTAGAAATTACTGGATTTTGAAATATTTGTTACTCCGCACCTTCAGCAAAATACTTATATCCATCTCCTGTTTTTTCTAAAGCCTGTGAATTCCAGGAAGCTGCCGATCATTTCCTGAAGGTGGGCATGCTAACTTCTTCCAAAACGGGTATTTGTAACTTTTTTCCAAATGTAGACATTGAAAAGGGCAATTTTGTCTGCCCGGCCGGTCCTTATTACCTAAGTTAACCAATTCCCTGCACCAAAAGGACTAACCGAGATGACAGATGACCTCATTTTACTCAGCCCCCGAGAATTCGAGTTGAAAATGAGCATTGCAAAATCAACGCGCTGTAAATGGCAGCAAGACGGCGTTCTCCAAGAAAATCGCCATTTTGTGAAGATACGGCACAAGATCTACTTCCTCTGGAGACATGGCCTGCTTCAGGAGTTGGCAGACAACGCCAAGAACCTCAAGAAGCTGAAAGCCAATCAAGCACGAACGAAGTCTAAAAGCACTATGACACCTGGCCCGGATTGGGAATATTAATCGCCGTTGCAGTTGCCAAAGCCTTCTGGTACTGTTGCGCTGGACTCAAGACCAGCAGAAAGGAGGTGGACAGAAAAGGAGTAGTACATGGCAAGAAAATCTGCGGTAACCGCAGTAGAAGCACAGTGGGGCGACGGTAACATCGTCGAGAAGAAGGGATCGAAGCGGCTGTACTTCGACTTTTACCACCTCGGACAAAGAGTGGAGATTTCCAGCGGGCTAAAGAACACGCCCGAAAACCTGCGTAAGGCGCGGTACTGGCTGGACCGGCAGATGGATAGGATGCGGGACGGTTCATTCCGCTTTGGGCAAGCGTTCCCGAACGCATCGCCCGAGAAACTGGAACTCTTCGCAAAACTGGAAGGAACGACGATAACGGCAAAACCGCAACATGTTCTGTTCGAAAAGTACCTAGGGGCCTGGTACAAAACGGCATGGGCAGAGTACCAGGAACCAAAGAAGACAGACTACAAGTGCTCGATCGACTCGCAGATCCTCCCATTTTTCAAGGGGAAGACCTTCTTCGAGATCAACAAGGCGGCAGCAAGGTTGTTTGTAAAGCAACTTTGCCACGTTAGGGGCACAAAAAAGGGCCAACCGTTGTCACGACGGCGGGTGGACAACATCTGCAACCCGTTGAGAGCTATCTGGCGGGATGCATGTGACGAACACCGCTGGGATCTCCCCGACCCGTTCGAAAAGATCCACGAGGCCTTCCCTGCCAAGAACAACGGAGGGGAGTTCGAGATCATCCAGGACAGCGAGATCGACCTGATCAGGAACGACCGGGACCCGTTGAGGTTCGGGGAGTTCCAGTTGATCCTGGAGAACCTTGATCCTTGGTATCAACCGGTAGCGGAACTGATGATGCTGACCGGCATGATCGCCTCCGAAGTCGCCGGTCTCACCCGCCTGCACGTAAAAGACGGGTACTTACTGGTGAGGCGCTCAGTATCGAGAGGGATAGAGAAGATCGGCAACAAAACAGCCTTCCGGCGTCGAGACATCAGGATCACCCACGCCATCCAGGAGCGGCTGGACGTTCTTCACAAGAGAACGACAGGGGGACGGCGTTTGGCCACCAGCAAGACGGGGAAATTTCTCACTGCGGGTGGTTTTTACAAGGCCTGGGTGAGAGCCGAACAGCTCAGCGAGGTCAGGCACCGGGTTCCCTACTGCCTGCGTCACACCTTCGCTGCCTGGAGCTTGATCATCGACATGGAACCGCTGCGCCTTTACCAACTCATGGGACATGCAAGCAAGCAGATGGTGTACGAGGTGTATGGCAATTACGTGCAAAAGCTGGAGGAGGACCGGGAAGAGATCCTGGCTTTCTTCGGCGAGGACTTCATGGGGCGGTAGACGCAGAAAGCCCCGACCTCAAAAGCGAAAGCTTTAGCGAAAGTCGGGGCTAAAATCGAGAAATCCGTAAGAATTCTTTGTAGTTAAATGGAGCGGGAAACGGGATTCGAACCCGCGACTTCAACCTTGGCAAGGTTGCACTCTACCACTGAGTTATTCCCGCTCAACGAGTCCTGTCTTATAGCAAATCTGTTTTCGGCAGTCAAGCAAAAGACTGCCGCTGCCCAACTTATTTTTTCACCACCACGAAAAAAACCCGCTATTCCGCGGGCTTTGACTTGGGCTTATTCCCCCCCCTGCCGCCGAACAGGTCTACTTCCCGGTCAGGACCTTCCTGATGGCCTCGTAAACTTCCCGCGGCACGAACGGCTTCATCAGTATGGCCTTCGCCCCGGCATCGAGCGCGGCCTGGGTGTCGGAGTCGAAATCGGAGGCGCTCGCCACCAGCACTCTCGCGTTCCCGTCGAGGGCTACCAGTTCCCTCGTCGCGTCGATCCCGTTCTTGTCGGGCATGTAGATGTCCATGATCACCACGTGGGGACGCAGGGCGGGGTACTTCGCCACCGCTTCTTCCCCGTCTCCCGCTTCGCCTACCACCGTGAACCCTATCTTCTCGAGGAGGTCGCGCAGCACCTGACGGAAAAAGACCTCGTCATCTACTATCATGATCCTTATGTCTTTCAGAGCCATGCCTGCCTCCAACTGAAGATATCACACTCCATAGTGTGCAACTCTATTTATACTTTTATATACGAAAAGTCAAAAGTTGCAAAACAAGAAGTCATGTCACAGCTTTCTCGCTCCTGAGCTGGTAGATTGCAGCCAGGGCATGCGTGCTGTAGTAATGACATATGCGCTGGAAGTTGTAAGGCAAAAGCAGCCGGTCGAACTCGTCGTGCGTGTAGCTCCTTGCCTTGTCGTCGCAGCAGTGATAGTGCTGGAAGGCCGAGCCGCACCCTATTTCTTCGCGCCTGCTGTTCACCTCGATCAGTAAATACCCTCCCGGACGCAGGTTCGCCACGATGTTGTCCAGGTAGAGCTTTCTTTGCGCCCTGGTGAGGATGATGTTGAACACGTAGGTGCAGAGCACCAGGTCGGCGCCGAGCCTGCTTCCCACCAGGTCCCCGACTTCCAGAAGCCCGGCCAGGGTGGCCGCGCCGGGATGGGATCGCAGCACCTTCACCTGTTCCGGGACATCGGCGGCGTAAACCGTGAATCCCTGTCCGGCAAGGTACATGGCGTTTCTCAGCGTCCCCGCCCCGTAATCGAGCACCGTCCTGGCCTTGCGCAAGCTGAAGAATCGAGAGTAGCGAACGACGCTCGTCGCAGGTGTACTCATTTCATCCCCCTCCCTTTCTATCTTGCCACTCTTTAAAAGCAGAGAATATATTAATATCTATTAACCTCAATTTCAAGGGGGACCCCCGGCTCTCACCGTCCAGAGGGCCCGGAAGCGCTGTGACAGTTGGGCAAAGGGACAATGCCGTCTTTGACAGAATTATTTCCGATTGGCCTTGACAGCCGGTCGGGCAATGCCTATTATTCACCCATGTAAAGGGGAGTAGCTATCGGCCGGAGAAATGGCCGACCCTCGGTCCGTCAAGACGGTGGCAACACCCGGACCCGGGGATACATTTTCACCTAAAAGCAAGACCTTTACCTGGAGCGATGAACCAATCGCTGCGGGTAAAGGTCTTTTTTTTTACCCCTGCCCGATCGTGCCACGCTCCAGAATCAGCCAGATGCGGGATGCATCATCGAAAAGGAGAGAGAAAATGCGAAGGGACCAGAATGAACGGAAGGAAGCTGGGAAAAGGAAGTCGCCGAAGAAGGAGCACACGGTGCTGAAGAACGTGGTGTCCCTGCGCGTCAGCGACCAGGAAAAACGTCTGCTGGAAAGGCTTACCAGGAGCAGCTCGCAGAGCCTCTCGGACCTGGTGCGCGAGGCGCTGGGGTTCTGGTTGTCGAGACGCCGGCGGGTTGCGAGCGAGCCTAAGCCGGCACGCAGCCAGCGACTCCAAAGTATTCCGGCATTCCAAGCAGAGGGAATATGAACGACGAATCGATCACGCAGCGTCCCACGCCGCCCCGGGCAGCCCCTTATCAAGGAGTAACCGCTCCTCCTCCCGGAGGGGGGAGGTTGGGAGGGGGGAAGATTCCAGAGACAAAACCGACAAGGAGAGACGTCCCCATGAAAAGACACGCAGCCAAGGTATTTGCAATCGTTGCCGCAGTGACGATGCTCAGCACGACCGTGCTGGAATTGAACGCGCACGCCAGAGCGGGCGGCAGCCGCTCCATGGGTAGCCGCGGTTCGCGCAGCTACTCCAGGCAGACTGCCCCTCCCGTGCAGCAGTCGACCCCCTACAGGCAGCAGGCGGCCCCGGCGCCGAACCCGATGCAGCAGGGGGGCGGTTTCCTGCGCAGCATGGCCGGCGGCATCGCCGGAGGGCTTTTGGGCGGGATGCTCTTCAGGGGGCTCGCCGGCGCCGGCGGCATGGGGGGACTCGGAGGCGGCGGCATCGGCCTCTTCGAGATCGTGCTTCTCGCCGGGATAGGCTACCTCATCTACCGGTTCGTGAAGAAGCGCCGCGAAAGCCGGCTGCAGAGCGTAGAGGGCGGTTACGGATGGCAAGGCGGTCAGCAGGAGGCGACGTATCCGGCACAGTACACGGTGGAGCAAAGCGGCGGCGACCTCCACACGGGACTTTCGCACCTGCGCCAGATGGACCCCTCCTTCGACGAGGCCCGCTTCAAGGACCAGGTCATGGATTACTTCTTCAAGATCCAGGGGGGATGGATGAACCGCGACCTCTCGGCGCTGTCGGGCCTTCTCACCGACGAGATGGGCGGGATCTTCCGGCAGGACATCGAGCGCCTCTTGCGCGACAGGCAGGTGAACAGGCTGGAGAACATCGCGGTAAGGAGCGTGGAGATTTCCGAGGTGTGGCAGGAGGCGGGGCAGGATTACCTGACGGTCCTGATCTACGCCAACCTCCTCGACTACACCACGGACGACACCACCGGGACGGTCGTGGCGGGAAGCAAGACGGAGCCGGTGAAGTTCGAGGAGTTCTGGACCTTCAGCAGGCCGGTCGGGAACAACGCCTGGAGGCTTTCGGCGATCAGTCAGAAAACAGACTAAGACTGAGATTAAGACTAAGATTAAGATTTAGACAAAATGGACGAGGGCGCCTCCACCGGGGGCGCCCTCGTCGCATATGACCCGTTCCTTTATCTTTATCTTTATCTTTATCTTTATCTTTATCTTTATCTTTATCTTTATCTTTATCTTTATTCTAGATTTTCCTGTCCAGCACCTCCCTCACCTTCTTCAAAAGGGCGATCGGCTGCACGGGCTTCATGATCAGGTCCACTCCGTCATCGAAAACGCCGCGGTTCTGCATGAAATCGGCCGTGTAGCCGCTGGAGTACAGCACCCTGGCACCCGGGTCCAGCGCCTTTATCTCCCGGAAAGCCTCCCTGCCGTTTTTGCCGGGCATGATGACATCCATCAAGACGAGCGAGACCCGCCCCATGTTATCCCGGTATTTTTGCACGCAGTCGTGGCCGTCGACGGCAAGGATGACCGTGTAGCCGTACTTGGTCAGCAACGACTCCACCAGGTTCCGGACCCCCGCATCGTCCTCCGCCACCAGGATCGCTTCCGTCCCCATGGCCGGGGGTTCCTGCACCATGTCCTGCGCACCCTCGCCCGCCGCCGCGTCGGCCAGCGGCAGGTAGATCTTGAAGGTGGTCCCTTCCCCCGCCTCGCTGTAGACGTTGATGAACCCCTTGTGCTGCTTGACGATCCCGTAGACGATGGACATGCCGAGCCCGGTCCCCTTGCCGACCGCCTTGGTGGAAAAGAACGGTTCGAAGAGCCGCTCCCTCGTCTGCCGGTCCATTCCGATACCGTTATCGGAAAAGATGAGGCAGGCGTAGCGCCCGGGGCTCCCGTACCCCTGGGACCTGGCGTAGGCGGCGCCGATTTCCTGGGCGGAGGTCTCGATGCTCAACACCCCTCCGTCGGGCATGGCGTCCCGCGCGTTCGTGGCCAGGTTCATCAGTATCTGCTCCATCTGGCTCCCGTCGGCAAACACGGAGATATCTTCGGCATGCGGGGTGAACTTCAGCTGGATGTCCTCCCCTATGATCCTGAGCAGGAACTTCTGGACCTGGTTCACCAGCAGGTTCAGGTCCAGGATGCGCGGGTTCATGACCTGCTTCCGGCTGAAGGTGAGCAGGCCGCGCGTCAGCTGCGATCCCTTCTCGGCGGCCGCGGTGATCTGGTCGACCTGTTCCTTCTGTCTGGAGGTTAGGCTCCCGTCCAGTTCCAGGAAATTGCCGTAGCCCAGAATCACGGTCAGGATGTTGTTGAAGTCGTGGGCGATCCCCCCCGCCAGGTGCCCGACCGCCTCCATCTTCTGGGACTGCCTCAGCTGCTCCTCCAGATGCTTCTTCTCGGTCCGGTCGCTGATCACGCAGGCGATCCGTATGCTGCCGCTTTTGTCCTCGATCGGGTTGTAGGTGACGGCGAGGGTGCGCATCCCCTTCCCAGGATACTCCCCCTCCCTCTCGAAGCTGACCGGCTTGCCGGCGAGGCACTCGTCAAGGTACGGCTTGACGGTGGCGAAGACGTCGGCTCCCAGCACCTCCTCGACGCTGCGCCCGACCACCTGGTCCACCATCGCTTCCGCGTACTCCAGGAAGGCGCCGTTGGCCAGCCGGTAGCGGTAGTTCCGGTCGATGACGCAGATCATGTCCTGGGAGTACTCGATCACCTTGCGGTACTCGAGCAGCTGTTCCTCGGAGCGCTTCCTCTCCGCGATGTGCTGCGCCTGCTGCACGTTCTGGATCGCCATCCGGGAGAGCTGCCCCGCTATCCGGTACAGCGCCTGGCACACCATCTCGAACTGCTCCTTAGGCATCCTGTTGACCTTCGCCAGCGCCCTGCGGTACGCCTCCTCGTCGGCCCCGATCTCCCTGGCGTAGGCCGTCATCTCCTCGACGTCACAGCTGCCGTCCAGCACCTGCCCCACCAGCCAGTTCCCCACATGGTGCCCCCCCACATGGATGGAGGCGCCGCCGTCCCAGAGCCCGGCGGACAGGCAGCGCTGCAGCCTCGGGCCCGCATGGTCCATGGCGCCCAGCGCCGCGTCGGACCGCACGCAGTTCTCCCACCCCCGCTCCGTCTGCCTGATGATGTCGCTGCAGAGTTCGCAGAAGTTGCTGGGGCGGGTGATCGGGCGTCCCCTGGCGTCGGTGATGAGGGAGGCTACCCCGGTGGCCTTGGCGAAACTGTCCTGGATCGCCTGCAGTTCCTCGAGGTTGAACATGTCCTCCAGCCTTATCTCGGAGAGGTTCACGATCGGCTCGGTCAGCACCGCGAGACGGTGCTCGAGCGCCTCCTCCATCCGTTTGCGCTCCGTGATGTCCCGGACGATGGCGCAGTTGTACTCGGTGCCGTTGTAGCTGCAGTAGTTCGCCGTGACCTCGAGAGGGACGACGCGGCCGTCGCTCGCCCGGTGGGAGGTCTCGAACTGTAGGTTCCCCTTTTGCTTCAGCTCCTTCCAGTGCGAGCGCCACCTTTCGATGGAGAGGTTGAGGCGGAGTTCCGTGACGTTCATGGTGAGCAACTGCTCCCTCGAATAGCCGAGCATGGAGGAGGCGGCGTAGTTCACGTCCCAGATCCTGCCGTCGGGCAGTATCCAGTAGACGGCGTCCTTGAAGCTGTCGATGGTGAAGTTCTTCAGCTGCACGGCCGCCAGGTGCCGCATCGCCTCAAGTTCCTGCGCGATCCGGGAGCTGGCGGTGTTGAGGACCGTTTCCACGAGGGGCGTGTTGGCCAGCGGGGCGAGGCTCAGGATGCCGACCAGGCCGATCCCGTTCCCCTGGGAGTCCCACAGCGGCACGGCGGCGTACCCTTCCACCCCCAGCTGCGCCAGGATCGGGTCCTCGGGGAAGAGCCGCGTCACCCCCTCGCGGTAGACGCAGAGCGACTTGCCGATAACGCTCTCGCAAGGGGTGCCTCGCAGGTCGTACGAGATGTCCTCCATCTCGCCGGACCTGCAGTAGATCCCGTGCGTCCTTGCCATCCCCGGCTCGGGAAGAAGCTGCGCCACGAAGGCGTAATCGACGTCGAGACAGATCCCCAGGTAGCGGTTGATCGTGGCAAGGAGTTCTTCACCCCGGTAGTGCGAGCCGCATTCGTTTATGAAGAACAGGGTCTCCTCGATCTTCTGGCGGTCCTCCGCCTGGACGGCCATCTGCCTTGACTTGCGGTTCATCTGGACGCGGAGCAAGACGATGAACCCCGCCGCCAGGACGCAGACGACGATGAAGCCGACCACCGTGGGGGCGAGCCAGTAGGGTATGACCTGGAGCGCCGCCGCGCTGCCGTGGGACCAGCGCTTCAACGCCCGGTGGTAGGGAGAGTCCTCCGTGGCGCGCCATTGCGTCAGGTACCTGTCGAGGGTCTGGAGGATGTCGCCGTCCTCCCCCCTGGAGGCGGCGAGGAAGATGTCGAAGGGGTTGAAGATGACGCCGGAGGAGACCACGCCGTAATCGCTCTGCCTGGCCGCTCCGTAGATGTTGTTGACCACCCCCGCGTCGACCCTCCCGGCCGCGATCGCCTCGAAGATCGCCTCGAAGTTGCCGTACTCGACGAATTCGCAGCCGATCCCGAACCTCTCCACCATGTTGCGGAAGCTGGCCCCGTTGAAGTCCTTCCTCATCACGGCGACCTTCTTCCCCTGCGCATCCTTGACGCCGTTCAACCTGGACTGTCGCGGGACGTACAGCTCCCCCCAGACGGTAAGGAGCGGGGTCTTGGAGAAGTCGAGGAACTTGGCCCGCTCCCTGGTCCAGGCGACGCTGGTGAGGAGATCGACCTCGCCGTTCTCGATGCGGGACATCCCTTCCGCCCAGTCGCCGTAGACGTAGCGCACCCGCCACCCTTCCCGTCTGGCGACCTCGGCGATGAAATCGACGAAAAAGCCCTGGATGCTGCCGTCTTTGGCCTGGAAGATAGCGGGGTAGTAATTGAACGCGGCGATGCGGACCGTCCGCGGCTCCCGTTGGGCCGCGGAGGATGGGGGGGAGCACATGCAGCTGAGCAAAAGCGCAGCGATGATGAAGAGGAAACGATTGATCACTGGTGAAACTCCTGTTACTGCCCGTCGCCCCCACCCCGTTGCGCCCCTTGCAGGG
Organism: Geobacter sp.; assembly: GCA_003490025.1. GTDB lineage: Bacteria > Desulfobacterota > Desulfuromonadia > Geobacterales > Geobacteraceae > Geomonas. The sequence goes on from DNJC01000089.1 coordinate 42,238, forward strand.
GAGGGGGAGATTTGGAGCGGAAGATCATCGCCACCGATCCCGCTCCCACTTTATCGACATAATCGGCGGTCACCATGAGCACTTTCACTGACGCATGCAGCTTCTTTTTGGATTAACCTATCGGCACATGGAGGCAGCCCCTGTAGGGGAAAACGAACACCACCCTGCGAATGCACCCGAACCTCTTACCGATACGGGATCCGTTTCCTCGCCCCCTCGCCCTCCGGGAGAGGGTTAATCACCCGCCCACGCCGCACCCTTCGGCGTTGGCGGGAGAGGACCGACATGCAAAAAGGCCCCGTCTCCTCTGGGGGAAACGGGGCCTTTCTCGCTGCGAACTCGCCGAGTGCGCTATTTCTTCGCTTCTTCCTTCTTAGCCACGGTCATGGCATCGTTGAGGATCTTGACCCCCGCCTTGGAGGCGGCGATGGAGCCGGTCAGGGACTCGCGGGCGAGATCGGGGTTATGGAAGCCGTCCGAGTTCTCGGCGGTCCAGTATTCCCAGAGGGCGTGGGCCTCTTCATGCTTCGCGCGCGCCTGGTCGAGCACCGCGGGCGAGACGCCCAGGCGCTGCGCCGCGGCGTAGTTGTCGATCAGCTGCCCCAGCCAGTACTCCGACTTGCGCATCTTACCCTTGACGTAGTTCTGGATGGCGTCGACCTGATACAGCTTCTTGTCCTTCCCTTCCTTGGGGTGGCAGCCGAGGCACGCCTCCTGGATGTGGTTCTTGGGTCGTATCACGCCGTGCGCGGAGAACATCTTGCCGTTTTTCCCCTTCTGCTTAGGCATGTGGCACTGGTGGCACTGCACCCCCGCCTTGTCGTGGGTGCTCCCCGCGTAGGTTTCCGCCTCCGGGTGCTGGAACTTGATGAGGCGTGCGCCGGTGACCGCGTGCCTGAAGTCGAAGAAGTCGAGCTGCTGGTAGTGCTTCAATAGCTGCAGGGAGTTCTTGAGCGGGAAGTGGTTGGTGCGGAGGTCGTCGTACTTCACCGGCTTGTTGTCGCTCCACTGGGTGCCGGAGTTGCAGTTGTACTCCACGTGGCACTGGGCGCACATCATGCGGGAGTCGGTCTTGGACATGACACCGATCTTTCTGAAGTCGCGGAAGTTGATCACGTTCAGGTCGGTGGCGCCGTTCTTGGCGAATATGTTACCCTTGGGATCCTTCTCGATCGCCTGGATCAGCGCATCGCGCACCACGCGGGGCTGGGTCCCGTGCGGGTCGTGGCAGTGGATGCACCCGACGGGGTTGTGGGTGTCCTTGGCGACGTCGACTATGTTGGAGGTGCGGTCCCACTTGGCCCTTGGGTCCTTCTCCCCCATGAACTTCCACTTCAGGAGATGGTCGGAGGTCTTGCACTGGATGCAGGTGGGGTTGCCGGCCATGGCGCTCTCGGGGAGCTTCTTCCCGGTGTCGGTCAGGACATCCCAGGTCTTGCCGGTGGAGTTGACCCCTTTCCACCCCTCCTTGAACTGGAAGCGCCCTCCCTGGAAGCGGTCCACCACGAACTGGTCGATCACCATGAAGGCGTGCCCGCGCGGCTCGTTATGCTCGAAGGTGAAGCCGTGTCCCGCCAGGAGCTTGTCCTGCAGCGGCGAGCGGCCGGCCGGGATCCCCTTTTCCTTCCTGGCCTGCGCCTCGAAGTTGTCCTGGTAGAAGCTCTGGTACTGCTCCTTGTGGCACTTGCCGCAGAGGGCCTGGTCGATGAGGGTCACCGGCTTGTTCTTTTCCGGGTCGTTCATGTGCGCGTCGAGCTTCTCGTGGCAGACCTTGCAGGAGAGGGAGGCGTGCTTGGAACCTTCCTTGAGCGCCTTCACCTCGTCGTGGCACTCATAGCACTTCGCCCTGCCGTCGTTGGCGATCTTCGCCGCCGGTTTGGTTTTGGCTGCGGTAGTCATCGCCGGGAGCGATAACAGTACCAAGGCCGCCGCTGCCGCCACTGCTCCAGCAGCGGTTAGATTCCTCTTAAGCATTTTCCGTTCTCCTTTTTAGGTGGTGTCTGCCAGGCAAAAGTATAACCAGGACCGAAACTGAACTAATCAAATTCACATCAAACAGGTGGGCTGTGACATTCACGCGTTTTGAAGTGTAGTACAGATGCGACAAATCGCCGGAAAATGAATTGACCAAAGTCAAATTATCGCAGTTTAAGAGATCAGCAGGTCCCGTCCAGCACGCACCTCACCTTTTTCAAAAGCTCAAGCGGCAACACCGGCTTGTAGAGGAGGTAAGCGTCCTCTTCCAACTCCGCCTTCTGCCTGGCGAAATCGGGCTCATAGCCGCTGGCGAAGATGGTCTTTACCCCGGGGTGCGTCTTGTGGATCTCGTCGCTGGCCTCCCTGCCGTTCATCCTCGGCATGATCAGGTCGAAGATCAGAAGCTGTATGGACCCGGCATGCCGGCCGAACATGAGCAGCGCCTCCTCTCCGTCGGCCGCGGCAATGACCCTGTAGCCGGCCTCGCTCAGCACGGCGGTCCACAGTTTCCTGACCAGTTCGTTGTCCTCCGCGAGCAGGATGGTCTCGCTCCCACCGCAAGCAGGCTGTTCCTGCGCCGCGCGGAAATCCAGCGGAGCCTGCGAGCTGAGCGGCAGGTAGATCTTGAAGGTGCTCCCCTGCCCCGGTTCGCTGTAGGCGGTGACGAACCCCTCGTGCTGCTTGATGATCCCGTACACCACGGAGAGCCCCAGCCCGGTCCCTTTGCCCAACTCCTTGGTGGAGAAGAAGGGCTCGAAGATCCGCTCCAGCGTCTCCTTGTCCATGCCGGTCCCGGTGTCCGAGACGCAGAGGAGCGCATAGGAGCCCGGCCTGCCGCAGCCGTAGGTCGCGGCGAAATCGTCGTGCAGCTCCACCCGTTCGGTGCGCAGGGCGAACTCCCCCCCCGCCGGCATGGCGTCTCGGGCGTTGACCGCGAGGTTCATCAGCACCTGTTCCAGCTGGTTGCTGTCGGCCAGAATCGGCAGGGGGGTGTCCAGGGGATACTGCTTCAAGCCGATGTCTTCCCCTATCACCCGGTGCAGGAAATTCTGCATCCTCGCCACCACCTGGTTCAGGTCCACCGGTTTCCTTTCGGTTTTTTGCTTCCGGCTGAAAAGCAGCAGCTCGCGGGTCAGATAGGTGGCACGCTGGGAGGCTTCCAGGATCCCTGCGACGTTGGGGCGCAGCGGGTCGTCCTGGGCCATCTTGTCGATGGTCAGCTGCCCCAGGCCGGCGATGACGGTCAGGATGTTGTTGAAATCGTGCGCCACTCCGCCGGCGAGGGTGCCGATGGACTCCATCTTCTGGGCATGCAGGTACTGCTGCTCCATCTTCCTCTGTTCGGTGACGTCCTGCACGATGCAGTAGAGCATGGCCCGTCCAGCCATGGCGACGGGTCCACCGAGCACCTCCACATCCCGCAGCGAGCCGTCCGCCCGCCGGTGACGCCCCTGGAAATGCCGCTGTTTCAACCCCGGCGGCGTCGCCGCATCCCCCTCGGCGGGAGCGACCTCGATCTCGGTGATGTTGGTACGGCAGAGCTGCTCCCTGGTCCAGCCGTACCAGGCCACGGCCGCCGGGTTCGCGTCCGCCACCCGGCCGCACTCCGAATCGATGACCAGCATGATCGCCCGGCTGTTCTCGAAGAGGCTCCGGTAGCGCTCCTCGCTCCTGTTCAACTCGGCCTGTTTCTCCATCTTTTCCAAAAGCACGGGGAGCAGCTGCAGGTAGCCGTCGTGCTTGGACAGGTAGTCGTCGACACCAAGCCGCAGCGCCTGGACGGCCGTGTCCTCCGAGCCGCTCCCGGTGACCAGGACGATCGGCAGGTCGAGCCCCCGCTCCTGGCGCAGCTCCTTGACCAGCTCCAGCGCGGTGATGCCGGGGAGGCGGAAATCGAGCATCAGCACATCGAAATCCGCCGGGCCCTGCTCGGGCGTCATCGGCAGGCGCGCCAGCACCTCTTCGCCGCAGGCTACGCTCTTCATCCGGACGTTGGGAGCATGCTGGGCAAGGTAGCGGCGGGTGAGGTCCACATCCATGTGGTTCGGCTCGGCGTAGAGCAGGCGCAAGGGGCGGGCCCGGCGCCTCTGTCTTTGCCTGGAGTCGGCCCAGGCCGCCCGGAGCACCCGGGGGAGATGGCCCGCCAGCTCGGGTCGCTTGACCAGATAATCGTCGGCCCCGGCCCTCAGGGCGGTCACGGCGGACTCCTGGTCGCCGGAACCGGTCATGACCACCAGCGCCAGCGGCAACTCCCGATCCCGGCAGTGGTTGATCAGCTCCAGGCCGCTGCCGTCCGGAAGGCTCAGGTCGGTCAGCACGACGTCGAACCGGCCGGCGCCCCCCCGGGCCAAAAGCTCCAGCGCCCTGCCGAGGGTCCCTGCGATCTCCAGTGCGATATCCGGAGCCAGCCTCTCCAGCTCCCTGCGTACCAGGTCGGCGTCGACCGGGTTATCCTCGACATAAAGCACGCGTAGCGCAACCGCCGCCGTGGCCATACCTTCCCTCCCTCAGACGCGCTTCAGCGCGGCGGCCGGTTGGTGATGCACCAGTACAGCTCGATCTGCTCGGCGACGTCGAGGAACTTCTCGAAGTTCACCGGCTTCAGGATGTAGGAGTTGGCTCCCAGGCGGTAGGCCGCTTCGATGTCCTTGTCCTCCGCCGAGGTGGTGAGCACCACCACCGGAACCGAGCGGCTGATCGGGCTTTCCCTCCATCTGCTCAGCACCTCGAGCCCGTGCACCCGGGGTAGCTTCAGGTCGAGCAGGATCACCAGCGGCAGCGGCTCACCCGCCTCCCAGCGCTCCAGCCACGCCAGCGCCTCCTCGCCGTCGCGCGCGACGTGCACCGGGTTGGTGAACTTGCGCCTGGCAAAGGCGCGCAGGGTGAGGTCGACGTCGACGGGATTGTCCTCCACCAGCAGGACGGGGCGGTTGAACGGTTCGATGTTGGTAGGTGTCATAGTGGAATCTCCAGAAAGAAGGTGGCCCCCTTGCCGGGAGCGCTTTCGGCCCGGGCGCTCCCCCCCATGCGCTGCATCGCCTTGCGCACCAGGGCGAGCCCGACCCCGGTTCCGGGGTACTCCTCGACCCGTTGCAGGCGCTGAAAAATGTCGAAGATCCGGTCGTGGAATTTCATGTCGAAGCCGATGCCGTTGTCGCTGACCCAGAGGATCACCCGGTCCTGCTCCCGGCGCGCCCCGATCTCGACGGTCGGGGGGAGGGCGCCGCGGCTGAACTTGATGGCGTTCCCCAGGAGGTTGCGCAGCGCCAGGGCGAGCCCGTCGCGATCGGCACGCACGGAGAGCTGCGGCACCTCGATGTTGAGAATCACCCCCGCCTCCACTACCTCCGCCGCGCGCTCGGCGGCCACCGCCTGCACCAGCGACGGCAGATCGAGGTCCATACTCTGCTGCTGGCGCCGCTCCACGCGGGAGTAATTCAGCAGGTCCTCGATCAGCTGGTGCATCAGGGCCGCGCTGGCGCGCACGTTCCGTATGAAGAGCAGCCCCTCTTCGTCGAGGCGGTCGCTGTGGTCCTTCTCCAGCAGCTGGCTGTAGCCGTCGATGCCGCGCAGGGGCGCCTTGAGGTCGTGGGAGACCGAGTAGGAAAACGCCTCCAGCTCCTTGTTGGCCGCCTCCAGCTGGGCGGTCCGCTCCTGAACGCGCCGCTCCAGTTCCTCGTTCAGCCTGACGATCTTCTCCTCGGCCAGCTTGCGCTCGGTGATGTCCTCGGAGAAGATGGCGATCCCCTCGGGGAGGGGCTGGATGATGAGCCTGAACCAGCCGGTGTGCCCGTCCGGGAAGGCGAACCGGTTGTCCAACCGGTGGCTGGTCCGCTCCTCCATGCAGCTTTTTTCCAGGGCGAACACCTCCGTCTCGGTGATCCCCGGCCAGCACCGGGCCATCTCCCTGCCGAGCAGCTCCGAGTTGGGGCGCCGGTTATGTTTTTCGGCGGTCTGGTTCAGGTAGAGGTAGCGCCAGTCGAAGCCGACGATCTGGCACCCCTCGAGCATCGTGTCGAGCGTGCGGCGGTACTTCTCCTCGCTCTGGCGCAGGGCCGTCACGGTGCGCTCCAGGGCGTCGGTCCGCTCGGCGATCCGCTCCTCCAGGTGATCGTTGGCCGCCTTGACCGCCGCCAGCGCTGCCGCCGTATCCCGGTTCGCCTTCCGGAGGCGCTCGTGGGTGAAGGAAAAGACGACCCCCATGCCGGCGAAGACGACGAGCGAGACGGCGGAGGTCGGGCGCTCCAGGGAAAAGGAGTACCGCACCGGGATGAAGTACCACCACACCACCGCGGTCGAGACGGCCGTGGACGCGAGGCCGGCGCGCAGGCCGCCGATTCCGGAGCTGAAGAAGACGGCCGGGAAGAAGAGGAACCAGACATAGGGCTGGATCTGCGCCCAGAAGAAGTCTTGCAGTGCGAAGGCGGCGAGAGGTATCAGGGCGGCAGCCGCCAGGTTCCAGGGTGGGGTGGGAGGGGCTTCGACGCTGGCTTCACTATCACCGGCATTCATGGCGGAGAACTCCTTGTCCCATAAATCGCGCGTCCGGGGCGCGCCAGTGTAAAGGCCTTTTGAAAGCTGCAGCTAAAAGTATGAAGGGAAAAGAGGAGGAACTTTCTGTAGCGAAATCGCTGCATGAATATAGGTTCTATACTTGTACAAGATGGCGAATGACTTTCAAGCGGATACAATGAAATAATTTGCATTATAGTAAATGATCCTGTGGTCTATTATGGACAATCCGCTTGACAGATCCTTTGGAATCCAGCAAGAACCGATAAATTAAAAATTTATAACTTTCATAAGGAGTGAAGAAATAGTATTCAAGAAATATCCAGGCTGCGCCGATTGATTTAATCACTTTGGCTTCTTGAGAGAGGCTGTCCGCTATGACAGAGTTGAGAAAATTCCATCGAACTCCCTCCTCGCTGGAGGTCGAGCTGATCTACCAGGGACGCTGCCACCGGGGCTGCCTGGGGAACATCTCGCTCAGCGGCGCCCTGGCGCACCTGCACGAACACGCGGACATCGGACCGGGGCAGCTCTGCCTGCTTCGCATGCGCATTCCCGGAGCGGGGGGGGAAACCCCGCCCCTGGCGATCTGGTGCGAGGCGGTCCACTGCAGCGCGCTCGTAGCCGGCGTCAGGTTCGTCGGCTGCGACGACCAGGCGACGCGGCTCCTCTCGCTCCTCATGCAGCAGATGAAAGACAAGCCGGAAAATATCGAGGAGGACCTCGCGCGGATCAGGGCTTACCTCGCCGACTACAATCGAACCGGTTGACCCTCGTCGCCAGAGCAACCGCTATCAGCGCTTTCAAGCTCTCCCTCCCCCGGGTAACCTTTTTGTGTCTTTTGTGCCTTTTTGTGGCAATCCGGTTTCAGGTTTACCTTTTTCTGTCTTTTTTGCCTTTTTGTGGCAATTGTTTATCCCTCGTCCCGCGGCCCGAGCAGCGCCGACAGCCTCGGTATCTCCGAGCCGTGCACCACCGCCAGCACCTCGTCCCCCGGCTGCAGCACCAGGTTCCCCCTCGGAACCAGGAGCTTTCCCCCCCGGATCACCGCGGCGATGACGCTCTCCACCGGGAGCGCCATATCCATGATCGCCTTCCCCGCCACCTCCGATTTCGGGTGCACCTTTTCCTCGACGAGCGAGTACTCCCCCTTCCTGAGCTTCAAGAGGGTCATCATCTCCCCCACCGACATCTCCTCGGCGATCAGGTGCGCCAGTATATCCGCCTGGTTCAGCGCCACGTCCACCCCCATCTTCGGCGTGAACATCCAGAGGTTCTTCGGGTGGTTCACCCGGGCGATGACCCTGGGGACCCCGAAGTCGGACCGGGCAAGGCCCGCGACCACGAGGTTGGTCTCGTCCGCGCCGGTGACCGCGGCGACCACGTCCGCCTCCCTCACCCCCGCCTGCTCCAGCAGTATCGGGTCGGCGCCGCTCCCCATAACGACCGCCTCCTCTGACAGCTCCCGCGTGAGGGCCGGGATCCTCTCCCGCCGCTCCTCGATGACCCTCACCTGTGCGCCCCCGTTGCGCAGAAGCTGCGCCAGGTGCGTCCCCACCTTCCCACCGCCGACGATGATCACGAACATGACGCGCTCCTATGGCAGGCCGAGCATGAGCTTCAGCCGCTGCGAAGATGTGGTCAGGATGGCTATGTGCACCAGGTCCCCCTGCAGGAATTCGGTCCCCGCGGTGGGAAGCATGGTCCGGCCGCCCCGGGTGATGGCCACCACGTGGATCTCCCCCAGCAGGGTCAGCTCGTGCACCGTCCGGCCCGCGAGGAGCTGCGGGAGCTCTACCTCGACCACCTCCACCTCGCCGCTCCCCAGGCTCTTCACCGGCTGCAGCGCGGAGTAGCAGAGGATCTCCATGATCCTGCTCACCCCCCAGGTGACGTGCGAGATGGTCGGGAGCCCCAGGCGCCGGTACGCCTCCGCCTTGCCGGGGTCGAAGAGCCGGGCCACCACCCGCGGCACCCGGAACAAAAGGCGCGCCAGGCGTGCGGTCACCACGTTCACCTCGTCGCTCGCGGTGACGGCGGCGAGCGCGTCGGCATCCTCTATCCCCGCCCGCAGCAGCACCTCCCGGTCGAACCCGACGCCGGCCACCGTTTCGCCGCGAAACGAGGGGGAAAGCCGCTCGAAGGCGGACTGGTCCCGGTCCACCACCGTCACCTGGATCCCGCGCCGGCCGAGTTCCGCGGCAAGACCTGCTCCCAGCCTGCCGCACCCGATCACTATCACCTTCATGATGCACCTCCCGGGATTTTCCCCTCCACTTTGAAGCGCTTCCTCTCCCTCGCGCGCAGCCACCCCTTGCGCCCCTCCTCCGCCAGGAACATGACCAGCGGGAAGAGGAGCACGATCCCCCAGAACCGCAACGGGAGCGGCCCCACCTCGAAGAACGGCCGCAGCGGCGGGAGGTAGATCAAAAGCGAGCAGAGTACCAGCTCGAAGGCGATCCCCCAGAGCAGGAACACGTTGCTGAAAAAACCTATGGAGAAGACGGAAAGACGCTCGGTGCGGCAGGCGTAGGCGTTCCCCACCTGCGTCCCCACCACCCCGGCGAGAAAGATGGTGGTAGCCAGCACGTAGACCTCTCCGTCCCGGGTAAGAAGGCGGTCCCGGTAGGAAAGAAGGTCGGGACGCGGCAGGTGCAAAAGGTCCGTGTAGCCGTAGCTCAGATACAGGATGAAGAAACCGGTGAGACACAAAACCGTCTGCAGAGAGCCGAGCCAGAGCAGTGCCCGCAAAAGGAGCGCCCTGTTCACCAGGCGCTCGCTCTGCGAGCGGGGGGGACGCTCCATGATGCCGGGCTCCGGCTTCTCGGTCCCCAGCGCCAGGGCCGGGACCATGTCGGTGCCGAGGTCGATGGCGAGCACCTGCATGACGGTCAGGGGAAGCGGTATGTTCAGCATGATCTGCAGGATGAAGGGCCAGGCCTCGGGGACGTTGCTGGTGAGGATGTAGGTGACGAACTTCCTGATGTTAGAGTAGACGGCGCGCCCCTCCTCGACGGCGTTGACGATCGAGGCGAAGTTGTCGTCCATGAGGATCATGTCTGCCGCCTCCTTCGCCACGTCGGTGCCGGACACCCCCATGGCGACCCCGATGTCCGCCTTCTTCAGGGCGGGGGCGTCGTTCACCCCGTCGCCGGTGACGGCCACGATCTCCCCTCGCCGCTGCAGCGCGCTCACCACCCTCAGCTTGTGCTCCGGCGCCACGCGGGCGAAGATCACCTCGCCCGACAGAGTCTCGGAAAGCGCGCCGTCATCCATGGCGTCCAGCTCGCCGCCCGTCACCATCCGGCATCCCTCCTCGCCGCGGACCACGCCGATCCGCCGCGCCACGCTCTCCGCCGTAAGCCCATAGTCGCCGGTCATCATGACGACGCGGATTCCCGCGCTGTGGCATTTGGCGATGGCGTCCGTCACCTCGGCGCGCGGCGGGTCGTGCATGGCGACCAGCCCGAGGAATAGGAGCTCCTTTTCCACCGACTCCGGGGAGTAGTCGGTGCTTGCAGCGGGAAGGCCCCGCTCGGCGACGGCCAGGACGCGATACCCTTTGCGCGCATAGGCGTCCACCGCCCCCAGGATCTCGCCCCGCAGCTCCGGAGCGAGCGGCAGCACGGCGTCCTCCTTGGCCAATCCGCAACAAAGCGCCAGGACCTCCGCGGGCGCCCCCTTCACGAAGGCCGTCTCGCCCTCCCCTTCCCGATGGATGCTGGTCATCCTTTTCCGGACCGAATCGAAGGGGAGTTCGCGCAGGCGCGGCAGGCGCGCCGCCTCATCGGCAGGGTCCACTCCCCCTTTTCGGGCGGCCACCTTGAGCGCCGCCTCGGTCGGGTCCCCGACCACGCTCCAGGACGCACCGGCCGACGCGGGGGGGACAATTCTCGCATCGTTGCAGAGGGAGGCGGCCAGCAGCAGGCGGTGCAGCTCCCTCTCCTTCAGACTCACCGTTTCGCCTCGCGCGGTCAGTATCTCCCCCTCCGGCCCGTACCCCACCCCGGTCACCGAGAGGCTTTGCCCCCCGACCCAGAGCTCCCGCACCGTCATCTCGTTCTGGGTCAGCGTCCCGGTCTTGTCCGTGCAGATGACGGTGCAGCAGCCGAGCGCCTCCACCGAGGAAAGCCTTTTCACCAGGGCGTTACGCCGCGCCATCCGCTGCACCGCCATGGCCAGCGACAGCGTCACGGTCGGAAGCAACCCCTCCGGCACGAAGGCCACCACCATGCCGACGGAGAACATGAAGCCTGCGTGCAGCTCGCGGTGCAGGACACCCACCGAGAGGACGAAAAAGAGAACGCCGATGGCGAGGGCCAGGACGGAGACCAGGCGGGTCATGCGGTTTATTTCCTGCTGCAGCGGCGAGGGAGTATCCGGGGTGCCGGAGGTGAGGTGCGCTATTTTTCCGAACTCCGTCTGCATGCCGGTGGCGTAGACCACCCCCCTGCCGGTCCCGGCCACGGCGCTGGTGCCGGCGAAGACGAGGTTGGGGAGTTCGGTGCGCGAGAGGGCCTCCCCGTGGAGCGGCTGCGCGGTCTTTCTGGCCGGGTGCGATTCCCCCGAGAGGGTCGACTGATCCACCCTCAGGTCCCACTCCTCGACCAGGCGGAGGTCGGCGGAGATGCGGTCCCCCTGCGAGATGACCACCAGGTCCCCCGGCACCAGTTCCTCCGCCTCGACCTGGAGTTCCACCCCGTCCCGGATCACGCTCGCCTGCTGCGGCAGGAGCTTCTTCAGCGCCTCCACGGCCCTTTCCGCCCTGAACTCCTGCCAGAAGGAGAAGACGGCGTTGATGAAGACGACGCACCAGATGGCCCAGCCGAGCTGGGGCATCCCCCCCACGAAGGCCATGACCCCTCCGGCCCAGAGCAAAAGCGCCATCAGGTGGGTGAAATGGGCCAGGAGCTTCCGGTAGAGGGGGACCGCCGCGGCCGCACGGATGGCGTTGGGACCGAACCGCGCCAGGCGCCGGGCCGCATCGATGGAGGAGAGGCCCTGCGGGCCGGACTCAAGCGAGGAGTACAGCTCGGGGACGCGCAGCTGGTGCAGGAGCCGGTCGTCTTTGGTCGTGGCGTTGTCGTTGTTGCTCATCGCTCTCCCGGATAAAGGGGTGGAGCCCCCGGGATTGCATGGACATGGCGGATAAGGGGGAGAACTGCGGACCCATCTACTGTAATGGTAATTAGAGTCGAGTCAAATCGCCGTTCATTTGAGCGGGAGCCTTGCCGCCGCACCTTCCTCCCTCCCCTGGAGGGGGAGGGTCGGGGAGGGGGAAAACCGGAGCGAGCTCTGCGCGCAGGTACGCCATACCAGTTCCGGTTGCCCTGTCGAAGAGGATGATTGTTTCTGTGTCAGGGTTACCTTTTTGTGTCTTTTGTGCCTTTTTGTGGCAATTCGGTTTCAGGGTTATCTTTTTGTGTCTTTTATGGCATTAGTTCTCGTCTACATGTATAGTCCTTCCATTTTTGGAACCAGGCAGTCACAGAGCCGGTGAACAGTGTCAGACGGAGCGGTATCTCAATGGAAGAATTGGTCAGAATCACACTGCAGTCGGGGAAGTCGGCGCTTGACCTTGCACTCTACACGCTGCTGCCGGTGCTGGTAGTCATGATGGCGCTGATGAAGCTGGTCGAGGCGCGCGGCATCCTGGCGCTGGTCGCCCGCTTGCTGCAGCCTTTCCTGCGGATCTTCGGAGTTCCCGGGGCGGGCGCGTTCGCCATGCTGCAGTTGCTCCTGGTCAGCTTCGCCGCTCCGGTCGCCACCCTCTCCATCATGGAAAAGGACGGCACGCACCGGCGCTCCATAGCGGCGACCCTGGCGATGGTCCTTACCATGTCCCAGGCCAACGTGGTCTTTCCCATGGTTGCCGTCGGGCTCAACGTCTCCGTGATCTTCATGACCTCCCTGATCGGCGGGATGGCCGCCGCGGCCCTCACCTATTACGTCCTCACCCGGTCGGTGGCCAAAGAAGGCGGTCACGACGACGACCCGGTCCCCGAGACCCCGACCGGCAGGAAAAGCACCGCCCTCAACCTGATGATCGTCGGCGGGCAGGAGGCGGTCCAGGTGATAATGGGGGCGATACCGATCCTGATCCTGGCGATTTTCCTGGTGAACATCCTCAAGGCGGTGGGCGCCATCGCCCTCTTGGAGCGGGCCCTTGCCCCCTTCTTCAGCCTGATCGGTTTCCCGGCGGTCGCCGTACTCCCCCTGGCGACCAAATACCTCGCCGGCGGGACGGCCATGATGGGGGTGACGCTGAACCTGCTGAAGGAGGGTGCCATCACCAGCGTCGAATTGAACCGGATGGCCGGTTTTCTGACCAATCCCTGCGATATCGTCGGTGTCGCCGTCCTCATCTCGGCAGGCGCCCGCTGCGGTTCGGTGGTGCGTCCGGCGATCGCCGGCGCGGCCTTCGGCATACTGCTGCGCGGCGTGCTGCATCTGCTTATCTTCTGATCCTCCCCTCCCCTGTTTCAGTACGACGTATTTCTCTCATAAGGATGCAGACAGCGGCAAAAAAGGTAGAATTAACTCTGTGGACAAAGACATGTAAGAGAGACGGAGTGTTATGGGAAATGGTTGTCATTTCTCGTGGCTGCGCTGGTTACCGGGTTTCAGTATTAGCCGGCTTCAAGACTCTTTCAGAGGAGAAACGGAGGTACCATGTACAGGATCCTGCTCTTGCTGGTCTTACTGACACTGTCCGTCACCGGCTGTAACGCAAACATGAAACTCGTCTCGTTTTCGAGCGGACCGGGCGAGGAGCAAGGGGGATGGACCCGCGCCGCCCCCCCCCGCGCGCCGGAAAACCAGATGGAGGAAGTCGCCGTCAAAGCGGCCATGGCGAGGTCCACCGTTCAGGAGGGGGGAGTCTCCGCCGTTTTCCTGGAGTCGAACTCAAACCTGGACCTCATCGCCGCCCTGGAGGCCATACCAGGGAAGTCCGGGAAGTTCGACCCGAAGAGGGTCCAATACTTCCTGGTCTCCAACGCCCTCATCACCGCCTATACCGGAACCGCCATTCAGCCGGCGCCGGACTGCGAGTTCCTGAGGGCGGTGCACCTGGCGGCGACAGCGACCATGAGCGCCGACAACCGTGTCACGCTGTACAACAACTTCCAGCAGCCGGTGACCCTGATCGGCAGGAAGCTGGACAACTGCCAGGTGAAGGTAGACGTCGTCGAAGGGTACAACGTCGGAGGGCGGGTGCTCTTCTCCAACACCGAAGATCTCTGCGTAGCGGGGCTTTACTGAGAAAGAAGCCACACCGCCGCCATGCGACAGGTACTGCATGAAACGATTTCTGCTCCCGCATCTCATCTGTCCCGCCTGCCTTCCCAAGGAACATCGACTGCTGGTGTCCGTGGACCAGGAAAGAGACGCCGACATCCTGAGCGGCTACCTCTCCTGCAAGAAATGCCAGCGCCGGTTTCCGATCCGGGAGGGCATCGCCACCCTTCTTCCCGATCCCGACAGCGAAGGTCATTGGCGCTACGAGGATCCCGACACCCTGAACCGCTACCTCTGGAGCCACTATGCCGATCTGCACGGCGACAGGGGGAATGCGCCGGCGCTGGACGCCTGGGCCGGCTGCCTGGCAGAGAGCAGTGAATTCTCTCTCGACGCCGGCTGTTCGGTAGGAAGGATAGTTTTAGAAATGGCGGCCAGAAGCGCGTGGGCCGTGGGATGCGACCTTTCGCAAAACTTCGTCAGGACCGCCCGCCGAGTGGCGCAGGAAAGGAAGATGAAATACTCGCTCCCCCTGGAAGGAAAGTTGCGCGAGACGTTCCAGATCGCCATACCCGAGGCCTTGCGCACCGACAACGTCGAGTTCATCGTCGCCGACGCGCTGCGGCTCCCCTTCGCCAGGGAAACCTTCGGGCAGAGCTCGTCATTGAACGTCCTGGACCGTGTCAGCTATCCCCTCGCCCATCTTTTCGAGATGAACCGGATCGCCGCTGTCAAGGAAGCGTCCTTTCTGTTCGCGTCGCCCTTTTCATGGAGCAGCAGCGAGATACCCGAAGAAAGGTGGTTGGGAGGGACGGTGACCGGACCATATGCCGGCAGAGGCATGGAGAACGTCCGGTCATTGCTGGAAGGAAAGGGAAAGGTGCTGGCGCCGTCCTGGCAGATTTCATTCGCCGCTTCGGTGCAATGGAAGATGCGTTCCCACCGCAACCACTGCGAACTCTTCACCAGCGAGACGATCGTTGCCGAACGATAATGATGCCCTTGGTCTGCGGCAGGTTACTGTGGTGGGGCGAGTCGTTGCTGGTGCAGGGATTACCGGAAAGGCGACTAATGGGGAGAGGTTACAGAGTATCTACTGCTTTTGGTATAAGATCACACCGACCCGCCTGATATGATCGATCAAGTCGGCGTTGTCGATCTCGTGCAGCAGCGAGAGGTCTATCTTGTAAGGCAACAAGAGGTCGTCCAGGTTATTCTCGATTTGCAATTGCAGGGAATGCGTCACCTCGCTCCCGACAATTGTCAGATCTATATCGGAACCGTTTCGGCAATTCCCCATGGCACGCGAACCGTAAAGAACCACCTGTTCTATCTGGGGATAGCTTCTGAAAACAGAGCTGATCTTGTCAATGGTGCTTTCTTTCAGTCCGAATTTCATACGAAATTTCACCTGTCATCCAAGGACGACAGTTTCTCACGCAAAGAGACGAACAGCGGGAAGTGATGCTCGAAAACATTTCGGGCGATTTCCCGAGCAGTAGCCTCGTTGTAGGTGTGCGAGGTTTTGTTCCTGTCCACGAACATCTCCATCCACCTTTCCCCGTCGTCTATCAGACCGGCGGTGAAGGCCTCCCTGATGGCATCCCTTGAACCGTAGATATTCTTGTTCCCCTGGTGGACCAGGAAGTCCTTCAGAACATTCCAGGCAAGCTCATAGGTGTATTCAAAGGCCTGAATCAACCCTTGCTCCTCCAGTTCGTTCAATTCGCCCTTTTCGATAAACTTGCTGAGCTGAGCCAGAGCCTTCTTGAAGTTGGCAAACCTCTGCTGCCAGCGAACATCAGCATCGGGATTATTGATCACGATCCCTCCTCAAGTGATATGCAAGTCGTCGGCAATGCTACCACATGCACAATGCCGAAGCAATTCAGTTGTCGCGCGAATGGGGTTCCCCAAGTTTTAGGCCTTTTTTTGTGTCTTTTGTGCCTTTTTGTGGCAATCCGGTTTCAGGTTTGAAGTCTAGATTTTTCCGTGTCTTTCTGCTTTTTGGTGGCGTTCTCCGGTATAGTGCCCTTTCCCCGAACTCTGCTAGACTTGAACCTCGTATTTTCAATTTTTGACAATTTTTTAAGGCCGATCGGGGATGACATGGCGGTAAAAGAGGCTCTCGATGCCGTAGTGGTAGGTTCTGGACCGAACGGGCTCGCTGCCGCGATCACCCTGGCGCGAGCCGGGCTCTCGGTGACCCTCTTCGAGAAGCGCGATACCATCGGCGGCGGGACCAGGACCGAAGAACTCACCCTCCCCGGCTTCCTGCACGACGTCTGTTCCGCCGTGCATACCCTTGGCGTCGCATCCCCCTTTTTCCAGTCTCTCCCGCTGCAGGACCACGGCCTGGAATGGCTCCATCCCGAGGTGCAACTCGCCCATCCACTCCCGGACGGGACTGCTGCGCGGCTCTATAGAACTGTCGAAGAGACCGCCGTGAGGCTTGGAACGGATGCGGCCGCCTACCGGCGCCTGATGAATCCCTTGGTCCGCCGCTGGCCGGGGCTCGCTCCGGATCTCCTCGCGCCGCTCCACTTTCCGCAGCACCCCCTGCAGTTCGCCCTTTTCGGCATCGAGGGGCTGCTGCCGTCCAACCTCCTCGGACGTCTCTGCTTCAAAACCCCTGCCGCGCAGGCTCTCTTCGCCGGCCTTTCGGCCCACTCCTTCCTGCCACTCAACCGCCCTCTTTCCGCGGCGTTCGGGCTGATTCTCGGGACGCTGGGACACGTGGCGGGATGGCCGGTAGCCAAAGGCGGCTCCCGGACCGTAACCGCAGCCATGGCCTCGTATTTGCGCTCGCTCAAGGGCGAGATCGTAACGGGGCAAGAGATAGCATCGCTGCACGACCTCCCTCCGGCACGCATCACCATGCTCGACGTGACCCCTCGTCAGCTCCTCGCCCTGGCGGGCGACGATATCCCGGACGGCTACCGGCGCAAGCTGAATGATTACCGGTACGGCCCGGGGGTCTTCAAGGTCGACTGGGCGCTGAAGGAAGCCATCCCCTGGACCGCGGCAGGATGCAGGCGTGCGGCCACCGTCCATCTAGGCGGGACTGCGGAAGAGCTCTCCAATGGGGAAAGCGAGATATGGCAGGGGAAACATCCGGAGCGACCGTTCGTGCTGTTGGTGCAACCAAGCGTCGTCGACCCGACGCGCGCTCCCGGCGGAAACCACGTTGGCTGGGCGTACTGCCACGTCCCCAACGGTTCCACCTTCGACATGACGCAGCGGATCGAGGCGCAGGTGGAACGTTTCGCACCGGGGTTCCGCAGCCTGATCCTCGCGCGCCACACGAGAAACTGCGTCGAGTACGAACGGTACAACCCCAACTTCGTGGGCGGCGACATCAACGGCGGCGTCCAGGATCTGCGCCAGTTCCTGGCCCGGCCGACGCTCTTCTCGCCGTACCAGACGGCACTGAAAGGAGTCTATCTCTGTTCCTCCAGCACCCCGCCCGGCGGAGGGGTGCACGGGATGTGCGGCTACCATGCCGCGAGTTGTGCCATAAAAACCCTGAAAACCTGAAAGCAGTTCTCAGAAGTTCTCAGATTTTCTCCGTGGCTAACGGTTTTCGGAGGACCTATGATGCATAACGACACCGGTTACTGGATCGTCCGCCTGCTCCTCCAGCGGGGGCTCGGTTTCATCTACCTGATGGCGTTTCTCGTGGCGCTGAACCAGTTCCGCCCGCTCTGCGGAGAAAACGGACTGCTTCCCGCCCAATACTACATGCGACTGGTACCCTTCCGGGAGGCCCCCAGTATCTTCTACTTCCTCAAGGGCGACCGCGCCTACCATCTCTGCGCCATCCTCGGCGTCATCCTTTCTCTTCTCACCGTCACCGGCATCTCCGAACAGTACGGAACAGCCGTGTCGATGCTGGTCTGGTTCCTGCTCTGGGTCATCTACCTCTCCTTCGTGAACATCGGCCAGACCTTCTATGCCTTCGGGTGGGAATCGCTGCTCCTGGAGAGCGGTTTTCTCGCCATGTTTCTCGGTCCCGCCGCGACGCAGCCGAGCGCGGCCGTCATCTGGCTCTTCCGCTGGCTGGCATTCCGCATCATGTTCGGTGCGGGACTCATCAAGCTGCGCGGCGACGAATGCTGGCGCGATCTCACCTGCCTCGACTATCACTTCGAATCGCAGCCGATGCCCAACCCTCTCAGCCGGTTCTTCCACCGCCTCCCCGCGTCGGTGCACAAGGCCGGCGTGCTCTTCAACCACCTGGCGGAGGTAGCCCTCCCCATTCTCTTTTTCGCGCCTCAACCCGTGGCCGCCGTCGCGTCGGCGGGGTGCCTCCTCTTCCTACTCTCCATCATCGTCAGCGGCAACTTCGCCTGGCTCAACTGGCTCACCGCCATCATCTGCCTCAGCCCCCTCGGCGGCGACCGCATCGCCGCATGGCTGAGCCTGGAGCCGCCGCCGTTCATCCCGCAGCCGCCGCTCTTCCAAGCGCTCACCTGGGGGCTTGTCGTCCTGGTTGCCGTGAGGAGCGTGGAGCCGGTCAGGAACCTGATCTCGAAACAGCAGATCATGAACACCTCTTTCGATCCGTTCCACCTGGTCAATACCTACGGGGCATTCGGCAGCATCACGCGGGAGCGTTACGAGATCGTTCTGGAGGGGACCGACGAAGAGAAGGTGACGGAAGAAACCGACTGGAGGGCGTACGAGTTTCGCGGCAAGCCCGGCGACCCGCAGCGGATGCCGCCGTTCATAGCGCCGTACCACCTGCGTCTCGACTGGCTGATGTGGTTCGAGGCGATGCCGTCCATGGGAGGGCATTCCCGCTGGTTCATCCACCTGGTGATAAAGCTCCTCCAGGAAGACCGCCAGACGCTCGGCCTTCTGTCGAAAAACCCCTTCCCGCACCATCCGCCGCGCTTCATCCGGGCGCTCTATTACCGCTACACCTACGGGAAGGACAAATGGTGGGACCGCGAACTGGTCGGAGACCATCTCCCGCCGCTGTCGCTAGAAGACAACGCCCTGAAGCTGGTCCTGGCAAGGTATGAAAAGAGCATTGCCCCTTTACTCCAATCGTAACCAAAGCACCACATTTTTGTAACTTCGATCTGTTAGGTTCGCGGCAACCAACAAGGAGGAGTCGCGAATGTGGAGAGAAAATTCTATCGACCTGAAGTTGACACGCTTTTACGAGATGTCCGCCCGTGCGGCATTGTCACTGTTGATCGTCGTCATACTGCTTGCCATCGTCGCAGGTATCGGCTGCACGTTCTACGACATGCGCCTGATCTTTCGGCAGGATTTCCACAGTGCGTTCAAGACCATTATGGTGGATATGCTGACAGTACTGGCTATCGTTGAAGTTCTGCGTACCGCACTTGCCTACTTCACCGAAGGAAGGGTTAAAGTCACCTACATCATCGATACCGTCATCGTGACGGTCCTCACCGAGGTAATGGCTTTCTGGTACAAAAACATAGACTGGAACGAAGTAGCCATGACCATTGCGCTGGTTCTGTCGCTCGCCTTCGTCAGGATTATAGCGGTCAGGTTTTCACCAGCCGGTCTGAGGAAGGAACTATAAGAGACGGAAAACGCCCATGACCGCTATGATTGCTACACATAGGTCATGGGCGCCCTGTGTCAGTGACACTTACGGCAGAAGATTAACCTTTCGGCATTTTGGCAAATGCCACCTTGGCCCCTTCCTTGATCTCTTCGGGACTCAGGTCCCTCGTGTGGGTCGCCAGCATCCAGTTGTAACCGAAGGGATCTTGCAACGAACCGGCGCGATCCCCCCAGAACATCTCCTGAACCTCCATCTGTACCGTGGCTCCCGCTTCTACGGCCCGTCTGAAGGCGGCGTCGACGTTCTCGACGTAGAGGTAGAAGCTGATCGGAGAGCCCCCCATGCTTTCGGCGCTCTTGCAGTTTTCTTGCGGATTCTCATCTCCCATCATGATGATGGAGTCACCCACCAGTACCTCGGCGTGCATTACCCCCTTCCCGTCCGGCCCCGGCATGGCGTACCTCTCCTGGGCTCCGAACGCGTTCTTATAGAAATCAATCGCCTTGCGGCAGTCCTTGAACATGAACATCGGCGTGACACTTCGAAATCCTTCCGGAATAGGCTTTGTCATGATAAACCTCCTGTTTCTGCGGGGTTTTTTGCTTTCCTCCTCCTGGTTCAAGGATAGGTCTTCGGGACGGATTTTGTCAACACCCCTCCTCCCCCATCAGGCCGACAGCCGCTCCTTCCGGGTCTCCTTGGCTTAATTGGGTAGAATTCTACAAGTGCGACAAAGCCACGACAAGGTGAAAGGAGGAACCATGGCACAGAGGATAACCGTCACCTGCTACGCCGGGTACAAGGCGGACGAACGGCCGACGTCGTTCAAGCTCGAAGAGCGAACCTTTGCGGTGCAGGAAGTCATCGACCGCTGGTACGACCAGGACAGCAACTACTTCGAGGTCGTCGTGGAAGATGGCAGCCAGTACCTGCTGCGGCACGATCTGAACTATGATGCATGGGAGCTGGTGCAGCAGCGGGATCCGGAAGGGGAAGACGAAAACCTTTAGCGCAGAGAACGCCAAGGACCGCGAAGTAGGCAAGGGGAGATAAGGGTTTTAAATCCTGGATTTCTTAGTTTTCTCTGCGTTCTCAGCGCGCAGTCCCAGCGTTCTCCGCGTAACCGCTTCTGGTTGGTTAATTGGTGGAGTGAACGGTGGAATTTTTCATTTGATGTACCAGCAGCCATATCACCCCGAAGGTGATGGCGATGTCGGCAACGTTGAAGATGCCGGTCCTCAAAGGGCCTATCCCGACATTCATGAAGTCGATGACACCTCCATGGTTGTAGATCCGGTCCAGGATATTGGCTATGCCGCCTCCGACGATCAGCGAAACGGCCACCGTCTCGGTTCTTGAGGCTCTGTTCGATAAAAACAGGTAACCGATCAGTCCGGTCAATGCAAAGCCGGCAAGGACAATGAAGACCAGGAACCTGGTATGTTCGTCAGCCCCCGCCCCAAGCCCCAGAAATGCGCCGTGATTTTCAACATACTGAAGCCTCAGCACATCGTGCAGAAATGAATGCAGTTCACCGTACGCGAGATTCCTGCGCACGATGTTCTTCGTCACCTGGTCACACCCTACAGAAGACAGCAACGTTAAAAACGTGATCACGGCCTTAGTTACTCTTTCCATGCAGTCCTTCCGAAGCTAAAGATCTCCCCTGACATGCCTGGCAATGTAGAACATTTCATGCCGTTCAGCAAGAGGAGACAGCGCCAAAGTATGAGTTGGTTCGGGAATTTCAAGTGACTGACTCTTAACCCCAACATTTCTTGCTTTACATTACAATAAACCCACATACAATATTAGCAGCCACTCACCAGCAGCCCCCTGGCAAACTTAACGGGGGCATTTTTGTCTCAGCGGCTTCTGTCGTGGCACAAAAGAGCGGAGGAATCCCATGAATGCCCAGTACCGGATCGTCAACGAGTGCCTGCAGTTGCTTAAGCGAAGCGATATTTCCCAGGTTAAAAAGCTGCGGGTTGAGATCCAGCTGATCCAGCTGAAAAGGCTGATTCTCAAAGACGACCGCCCTGACCGTTTAACATGCGGTTCCTGCCGCGAGGAATCTTTCGATGGACTGCTCCTCGCTTTTAGAAACATTTGCAACGGAGGGGGAGGCGGAAATACTGCAAGCGACCTTATGCAACTTATTGGCGGCATCATTGGGAACCTTTCTTCGGCGGATGGTGGGGAAGAACTGCAATCCATGAAAACGCCTCACAAGCGGCTGGTACCGACGGCGAACTGCGATTAAACCCTTGTGGACATGAGGAGGCAAAATGTCAATTTGTTCGAGTTGCTGCGGGAATAGAGTAACTAGCTGTACCGCGTGTGATGGGAATGGCAATCGGTACTATGTCCCAGTCCTTGACATATGGGATTCCGATTGCTCGGTCTGCCACGGCAGTGGTCTTGTTACATGTACAACATGCCATGGCACCGGTGTTACCAGCAGCAGGAAGACCGTTCCACTTAGCTTGGATACGCCCTTTTCAGGACGCTACCTTCTCAAAGAGGGAAAGGATCGGCTTGATCTATAGTCAGAGTCGCCTGCTCCCTTTCTCCTCTCAAGCCGGCGCCCGCCCCACACCTCGTCAGACCTGTCGGGGGGATCACATCCCCTCGGATCCTCCGACCATGGTAATCCCCCTGAATTGCATTAGCAAAATCCTCTCGACAACAGAATTTGGCCGGGCTCGGCAGCCTCGGCTTTGGTTGGTCGCCGCTCGACTGGCTCGCACTGAAAACCCAGGTGTCTTCGCATACCTCTAAGTTCCCAGCCGATGTTCGCCGGCATGGAGGGGTCGTTGTGGTGGACCGCTCCCCCTTTCGCGCGCCATGCTGCTCTTTCCCCTTGCTTTTCCTTGTTCCCCTTTTCCAACGCCATTGCCTGCTTCAATAGTCCCGCGCCTTCGTTAAGTAGTGTCGGGCCGGCGATCCGATGGCTCTTTTCTGGACATTCGTGACAGTGTTGATTGCATGACAAGTCAGCAAGATAAACAAAATAACATTAGGCTTCACTTATGCCTTCGGATGACGGACGAATTATAGGAATGTCCCCCCTTCCATAGCTTGTCGTCAGGAGGGATAGCCGAATTATCTGTCACACAATTGACTATTATGTGGAATTAATATTCCTTTCACATGCTTGCGTATGAATATTTTGATGATTAACTAGACCTTGATCTAGTCATATGCATTTTTTGCATTTTAATTACTTATTTCAAAGCAAATTACAGGGGGGGGGCGTATGCAGTATGTTTCTCACCCAAACTCTGATTCCCACTCCTCCCCTCTGTGCGGCAACCGCACGACCCTGCCATTTTTTTTGACTACCTGGAGAAGGTCAACGCGCCCAACAACCAGGCCCTCCTTCTCTCCAGTTTCAGCCATACCTTCTAAAATCCCATCAATACAATTCATTTGACGAGCAGGCGTCTCGGTACATCATGGTTTTCGGGAGGATTAAAAGATGAACAACTCTGTCCAGCGGCCCGATTTGACTAACCTTATTCTAATCGGAATACTGCTGCCCGTTGTCGGAAGCGCAATTTCACACCAGTATCTGACCGGCTGGGATCTTTCCAATATACCGTTCCATTCGGCCATCGAGGCGATGGGAGCATTCGCGGCACTCTCCCTGGCATCGCTCATTCTAATGCTTGAGAAAAATAGAGACGAATCTCCTCACTATATATGGGTTGCGTGCGGCTTGATCGCTATGGGCATTCTGGACGGGTTTCACGCCTCAGTTCCTCCCGGTGCATCGTTTGTCTGGACGCACAGCATTTCAACCCTGATCGGCGGTTTTTTCTTCGCCCTGATTTGCCTTACGGGAAAAGATAGCCAAATACGCGCACCAGCCACGTCGCCCACACTAGTGGCTATCGGAGCCGTCATTCTGGGTTTCTATATGGTTGCCAACTCCGATGTGCTGCCAGCAGTGATGATTCAGGGCAACTTCTCCCCTGCTGTCAAAGCAGTCAACCTGGCGGGTGGAGTTTTCTTCCTGGCTGCGGCAATGAGGTTTGTTACTCGTTATCGAATTACCGGCAGCACTGACGATTTTCTCTTTGGAACCATCTGTCTCCTGATGGCCTTCTCAGGTTTGCTGTTTTCCTTTTCACAATTATGGAATGCCGACTGGTGGTTCTGGCACCTGCTCAGAATCGGAGGATTTTTCGTTGCCATCCTGATTGTTTTTCAATGGTTCAACCTGGGGGAAGCACTTAAGAAATTGGTTAAAGAGATGATGGAGGTGATAAATGTCCTAGCCTCGTCATCCGGCGAAATCATGGCCTCCACCAACCAGGTGGCCGCAGGAGCCACCGAGACGGCGGCCGCGGTGAGCCAGACAAGCAGCACGGTGGAGGAGGTCAAGCAGACCGCCAACTTGTCGAGCCAGAAGGCACGCACCGTAGCGGATGCCGCCCAGAAGGCGGTTCAGGTGGCTCAAGTCGGCAGGCTGTCAGTGGACGAGTCCATTACCGGCATGGGGCGCATCCAGGGGCAAGTGGAGGCCATCGCCGAGAGCATCGTGCGCCTTTCCGAACAGAGCCAGACCATCGGCGAGATCATCGCCACGGTCAACGACCTGGCCGAGCAGTCCAATCTGCTGGCGGTCAACGCCGCCATCGAGGCGGCCAAGGCCGGGGAGCAGGGAAAAGGATTCGCGGTGGTGGCGCAGGAGGTGAAAAGCCTGGCGAAACAGTCCAAGGAGGCCACGGCCCAGGTGCGGACCATCCTGAACGACATCCAGAAAGCGACCAACGCGGCGGTGATGGCCACCGAGCAGGGGAACAAGGCGGTCGATGAAGGTATCAGGCAGTCCATGGAAGCGGGCAAGGCGATCCGCCAGATGGGCGAGAGCATCGACGAGTCGGCCCAGGCGGCGGTCCAGATCGCGGCATCCAGCCAGCAGCAGCTGGCCGGCATGGACCAGGTGGCGCTGGCGATGGAGAACATCCGTCAGGCCAGCGAACAGAACGTCACCGGCATGAGGCAGGTGGAAGTCACGGTGCAGGGTCTGCATGATCTGGGGCAGAAGCTGAAGGATCTGGTGGCGCAGTATAAGGTCTGAAGCGGGGGTTAATTAAAAATAATATAGTACTTGTCGCTAGATTTTGCCTTGGCAGATCTATCTGCCGGGTGCATTCGCTGTATCTGGTCAGGGCTTTTACTGCAGATATGTAAAAAAATGCACGTGTGAAATATTTTACAGTGCTGGTTAACTATAATATTTCATTATCTAATTTTGTCCGGACAGAGCTAACTGTAAAAAAACGAACAGTTTGACCATTCTAATCGCGAACTTCATCGCTGTAAGTTGATGTTTTTACAGTCTTTACGTTTTTAACACTGTTGGCTTGCTTTTTGTGTGCACTTGCAGCAGTGGGGGCGCAAGACGGTAGAGGAGGAGCAGGTGGCATATCGGCTAATGCGCCGGTGATTATCGGTTGAAGGGACGCGCTAATGACCAGACCTGATCAGATCATAATATTCACGCTTGACGAGCAGCGCTACGGAATACCTCTCGACCAGGTGGAACGAGTCGTCAGAATGGTCGAGATCACCCAACTGCCGACAAGCCCCGGCTTCATACATGGCGTGATCAATGTCCAAGGGAAAATCCTGCCGGTACTGGATCTGCGCCAACGCTTCGGCCTACCCCGGCGCCAGGTTGAACTCAGTGACCAGTTAATCATAATACGTGGCGCAACACGCAGCTTTGCCCTGATGACGGATACGGCATGCAAGGTCCGGGAGTGCACGCAACAGATGCTGGCCGAGACAGCAGAAATCCTCCCCGACCTGCCGTTTCTGTCCGGGGTGGTCAAGTTCCCCGACGGCCTGATCCTGCTTCAGGACCCGGAGGTGCTGTTTTCTCCTTGCCAAACAAAAGCGTTTGACGAACTCATGGTGCATGAACAGTCATGAAAAGCATTCTTGCCGATACCGACCTGGAAAAGCTCAGCGCAATCATCGCCGAGCAGATGGGGCTGTTGTTTCCCCCTTCCAAGTGGAAAACGCTTGAACAATCCTGCTGCAATGCAGCAAGGGAACTGGGTTTCAAGGATGTACAGGAGTGCGTTTCCCGGTTCACATCTCCTCCCCCATCCAAAGAGCTTATCGAAGCCATGGCCTGTTACCTGACGATAGGCGAGACCTATTTTCTTCGGGAAGTACGCTGTTTCGAGATTCTCGAACAACAGATCATTCCGGAAATCCTCAAAAAACGCCAGGGGGGCGAACAGCGTCTGCGTATCTGGAGCGCCGGGTGTGCCACGGGTGAAGAACCGTACAGCATCGCCATCCTGCTCCACAGGATGCGCGATTCCCTGCGGGGCTGGGATATTTCGATCCTGGCAACCGACATCAACCCCCACGCCCTGCGCAAGGCCAGGGAGGGGATCTACACGAGCTGGTCCTTCCGCGCTTCTCCGCCGTGGTTTAAGGAGAGCTTTTTCAGACAAGCGGGAGACAAGCAGTATGAATTGCTTCCCCACATCAAGGAAATGGTGAAGTTTTCAAACATCAATCTGGTGGAGGACTGTTTCCCCTCGCTCGTCACCGATACCAACGCCATTGACGTGATCTTCTGCCGCAACGTGCTCATGTATTTCGCCCCGCAACTCGCCGCAAGGGTCGTCGAACGATTCAGACGTTGCCTCTTTGATGACGGCTGGCTGTTTGTCAGTCCCTGCGAGACCTCGAACCCATTCCTCGCCGAGTTCGACCAGGTTTCCTTTCCCGATGCGATCCTCTATCGAAAGTCAAATGACAGACTGAGAAGCAATGAGCCGGAGAATCGGGAAAAATCGGGGCCTGAGAACTGGAGAAACCATGCACCGATTCAGGAAAACTCCCTGATTCCGAAGGCATCCCCGGTGCCCCGGTTCCCCCACTCCCCGCTTCAAAAGTTGGCCCCGGCGCCCCCCCTCTCCGATTCTCCGATTCAAGAAGTAGCTTCTCCCTACCATAAGGCTCTCACACTTTATGAACGAGGTGCTTATGGAGAGGCTGTCGAAATGGTTACCGAGCAACTTTTGCAGGACAAGAACAACACACATGCGCTGGCGCTGTTGTGCCGCATCCATGCCAACGAAGGAAGACTCTCCGAGGCACTGCTCGCGTCAGACCGGGCGCTCGCTGCCGACAAGCTCTCTGCCGGGCTCCATTATCTGCGCGCCGTCATTCTTCAGGAACAGGGTATGGACGACGAAGCGGTTGCATCGCTCAAAAAGGCGCTCTACCTCGACCAGGATCTGGTTCTGGCGCATTTCACGCTGGCCAATCTTGAACAGCGGAAAGGGAAGATCAAGGAGTCGCAACGGCATTTCAACAACGCGCTTTCACTGCTCGACAGATATCGTCCCGACGACGTCATTCCGGAATCGGACGGGATGTTTGCGGAGAGACTCAAGGAGATAATCAGGGCGTCCACCGCAAAAATGTAACAAGGAGACGAAGAGTGAGCGAAGACGACAATGAGCGACAGCGGATTCTGAAGGCACGGGCGGTGGCCCTGGCACGAGAACCGGAGCAAGGCGCAGCGGAAGAGAGCCGGATAGGGATCGTCGAATTTCTCATCGCCGATGAACGCTACGCCATCGAGTCGGCTTACATCGGCGAAGTATATCCCCTGAAGCATCTCACTCCCCTCCCTTGTACCCCCGCATACGTGCTGGGAGTCATCAACATGCGGGGCAAGATTCTCTCGGTTATCGATCTGCGCACGTTCTTCGATCTGCCGGACAGGGGGCTATCCGACCTCAACAAGGTTATCGTACTGCATGACGGCGCCATGGAATTCGGCGTCCTGGCGGACGCCGTCATCGCCGCGCGTTGGATACCCCGCTCCGTTCTACTGCCGTCGCTCCCTACCCTGACCGAGATCCGGGCCGAGTACCTGATGGGGGTCACCGAGGAGAGGCTGATAGTGTTGGATGGAGGGAAGCTCCTCTCCGACCGGGGCATCATTGTGCATGAAGAGGTTTAAACAAAGCATGAACAGTACGGCATCGGCAGAAAACATCAGGAGGGTTTGCCATGCAATGGTTTCTAAATCTGTCAACAAAGTCAAAAATCATCTGCTGCTTCAGCTTCATGTTTGTACTTATCGCTATCGTCATTGTGACGGCATACCTTGGCATAACGGCAACGACCCAGTCCCAGAAGGATCTGTTTCACGAAAACTACACCGTTTCTCTCGATCTTGTTGAGTTGAGATCCGACCAGAACCGGGCGCGGGCGCAACTGCTGGAAATGATGATGACCGGTGACCGTTCCAAACAGCAGGCTCTGGATCGCGACATCCGGGAACGTTCCGGAGACATCGACAAATTGCTCAAGGAACTTGCCGCTGCCCAGAAAGACGATCAACGATTCATGGCCGACCTTCAAGAGCTTGTTACGGTCCGGGACACCTACCGCAACATACGTGAGGAACAAATCCGTCTTATTCTGGGGGGCAAAATTGAGGCTGCCCGCCAACTTGGTCTCGGACCGCAGGAGGAACGCTACGGCAAGATTCGCGACACCGCCCTCAAACTGGAACAATTGGAAAAGGATCAGGCAAAGCAACGACTCGCGCAATCCGAGCAAAGGACGCGCAAAACCCTGGTTATATTTCTTCTGGTCGGTGTTGCCGCCATCTTCGTCAGCACGGCCATGACACTGGCAATGAACAAGGCCATCGCCAACCCGCTTACGGAGATTGCTGCAATAGCGGAAAAGATCGCCACCGGAGAACTGGATGTCAACGTGCCCGCCGACGGCAGGGGAGATGAAGTCGGCATCCTGACCCGAACCTTCCGCCGCATGGTTGAAAACATCAAGGGACACGCCGACACAACCCGGCGTATAGCCGCAGGCGATTTGAGCGGCTCGGTTACTCCCCAGTCGGAGAGAGATGTGATGGGAAACGCCCTGGCCGTCATGGGACGCAGCCTGAGGGATATCACCAGGGAGATCATCGAGGGGGTCAACGTGCTCGCCTCATCTTCCAGCGAAATCATGGCCTCCACCAACCAGGTGGCCGCTGGAGCCACCGAGACGGCGGCCGCGGTGAGCGAGACAAGCAGCACGGTGGAGGAGGTCAAGCAGACCGCCAACGTGTCGAGCCAGAAGGCACGCACCGTAGCGGAGGCCGCCCAGAAGGCGGTTCAGGTGGCACAAGTCGGCAGGCGGTCGATTGAGGAGTCCATTGTCGGCATGGGGCGCATTCAGGGGCAAGTGGAGGCCATCGCCGAGAGCATCGTGCGCCTTTCCGAACAGAGCCAGACCATCGGCGAGATCATCGCCACGGTCAACGACCTGGCCGAGCAGTCCAATCTGCTGGCGGTCAACGCCGCCATCGAGGCGGCCAAGGCCGGGGAGCAGGGGAAAGGATTCGCGGTGGTGGCGCAGGAGGTGAAAAGCCTGGCGGAACAGTCCAAGGAGGCCACCGCCCAGGTGCGGACCATCCTGAACGACATCCAGAAAGCGACCAACGCGGCGGTGATGGCCACCGAACAGGGGAACAAGGCGGTCGAGGAGGGTGTCAGGCAGTCCAGGGAGGCGGGCGAGGCGATCCGCCAGATGGGCGACAGCATCGACGAATCGGCCCAGGCGGCGGTCCAGATCGCGGCATCCAGCCAGCAGCAGCTGGCCGGCATGGACCAGGTGGCGCTGGCGATGGAGAACATCCGTCAGGCCAGCGAACAGAACGTCACCGGCATGAGGCAGGTGGAAGTCACGGTGCAGGGTCTGCATGATCTGGGGCAGAAGCTGAAGGACCTGGTGGCGCAGTATAAGGTCTAGGTAGAGGGAAAAGGGAGAACCAACGTGAGCGACAAGGATGACGAGTTTCTGAAGAGACTCCTCGTAACCTTCAAGGTTGAGGCGGACGAACACCTGAAAGGACTGTGCTCCGGGCTTCTCGAACTGGAACAAGGAGCGGTCCCGCAGCGACGGGCCGAACTCGTAGAGATCATTTTCCGCGAGGCCCACAGCCTGAAGGGAGCAGCCCGCGCCGTCAACCAGGTAGGGATCGAGTCGCTCTGCCAGGCGCTGGAGGGAGTTTTAGCCACCGTGAAGAGGAATGAGTTGCCGACATCCGCCGGGCTCTTCGATCTTCTGCAGGAAGTGCTTGACCTGCTCGCCAAAATTCTTCCCAAGGCCGGCACAGAGCGAACGCAAGAAGACAAGGCGCTGCAACGGCAACTCATCAGCCGGCTTGAAGAAGCGGGGAAAGGCAAAAACGGAGAAACAGGCAAAGGCGGAACCAGGGAAACATCGAAAGGCGGCAACGGTGAAACGGTGAAACGGGGAAACGCAGCAGATGAAGAATGTATCTCCGATTCAACAGAACTCCCCGATTTTCCGGTTCAGAAGGACTCTCCGATTCAGAAGGTTTGCAGTATGCCGGATTCGGTCAGGGTTTCCACCGCCAGGTTGACATCCGTGCTGCTGCAATCGGAGGAGATGCTTTCCGCCAAGCTCGCATCGTCGCAGCGTGTGCTGGACATGCGAAACGTCAGCGCAACTTTCGGCGCCTGGAAAAAGCAGTGGGCCAGAATCCGGCCGCTGGTACAGGAGCTTAAGTCGCCGGGACCACGAGACAAGGTTCGTGGCGAAGAGCCCGGTGCCGGCCGGAGGCAGCGTTCGCTGGCCAGGGTGCTCGATTTTCTTGATTGGAACAGCGACGTTATCACATCCCTCGAAGCACGCTTTGCGGTAGAGGTCAAGTCGGCCGAACGTGACGGCCGGGCGCTGGGCGGCATGATAAACAACCTGCTGGATGACATGAAAAAAGTATTGATGTTCCCCTTTTCATCCCTGCTGGAGATCCTGCCCAAGATCGTTCGGGATCTTTCACGGGAGAACGGCAAGAAAATCGATCTGACCATCAGCGGCGAGGAAATCGAGATCGACCGACGCATCCTGGAGGAGATGAAGGACCCGCTGGTGCACCTGGTAAGAAACTGCATCGATCACGGCATCGAGAACCCCGCTGAGCGCAAGGCCAAAGGCAAGCCGCTGCGCGGAACGATCAGAATCGCGGTACTCCCCAGAGACGGCAAGGTGGAGCTGACTATAGCCGATGACGGCGGCGGCATCCCGCTGGAGGGGGTCAGATCCGCGCTGCTGAAGCTCGATACGCTGCCAGCGGACAAGGTGGCCGAACTCGGCGATCAGGACCTTCTGGCGTTTGTCTTTCAGTCCGGGATCACCACAAGCCCGATCATCACCGAGATTTCCGGGCGTGGGCTGGGCCTGGCCATCGTCCGGGAAAAGGTGGAGAAACTGGGTGGAACGGTCACCGTGGAGTCTGCGCCGGAGGCGGGGACAACCTTCCGTATCGCGCTGCCGCTGACGGTTGCCACGTTCCGCGGCATTCTCGTGCGGCTTGGCGAGCGGCTGTTCGTGCTGCCCGCCATGTATGTCGCCAGGGTAGTGAGGGTTGCGCCGGATGATATCAAGAGCGTGGAAAATCGGGAAACTATCAGTCTGGACGGCAAAGCCGTCTCTCTGACCCGGCTCGCGAGAGTATTGGAACTTCCCGTATCAAATGGGGAGACGAACTTCTCCGATCTGCTGCCGGTAGTGCTTCTTGCCGCATCCGATACACGCATCGCCTTTCAGGTGGATGAGGTTCTTGGCGAGCTGGAGGTGCTGCTCAAGGGGCTGGGACCGCAGCTTTCACGGGTCCGCAATGTGGCGGGCGCCACGGTCCTCGGTAACGGCCGTGTCGCGCCGATCCTCAACGTGACCGACCTGCTGAATTCGGCGATCAAGGGCGCCGCATTTTCGTCCCGGCGCGGTGTCGCTGCAGAAGCGGGAGAGCGCGCGGGCCGGCCGCATTCCGTTCTGGTCGTCGAGGATTCCATCACCACCCGGATCCTGCTCAAGAATATACTGGAGTCTTCCGGCTACACCGTCGTCACGGCTGTGGACGGCCTTGACGGGTTTACCATACTGAAAAGCGGTACGTTCGACATCGTGGTCTCCGACGTTGACATGCCGCGCATGAACGGCTTCGAACTCACCGCCAAAATCCGTGCCGACAGGGAATATGTCGATCTGCCGGTAGTGCTGGTGACCGCGCTCGCCTCGCGGGAAGACCGGGAACGCGGAATTGATGCCGGAGCAAACGCCTACATCGTGAAGAGCAGTTTCGACCAGAGTAATCTGTTGGAAGTCATGAAAAAACTAGTCTAAAGGAAGCAACATGATACGCGTTCTCATAGTAGAAGACTCGCGGGTCGAGCAAGAATGGCTCTCTCATATCCTCTCCTCCGATCCGCAGATCACGGTAGTCGGGATCGCGAATCACGGTGAAGAGGCGCTTTCCTTAATGGAACGGCTGAAGCCGGATATCGTCACCATGGATATCCACATGCCGAAGTTGAACGGCTTCGACACGACGCGCCAGATCATGGAGAGCAATCCGCTGCCGATCATCATCGTCAGTGGAAGTTACAACGCCAATGATGTGCACAAGTCGTTTGACGCCATGGAAGCGGGTGCGCTGGCCATCGTGAGGAAGCCGCCGGGATTAGGGCACCCCGACTACCCGAATGATGCCGCCGAGCTGATCAAAACCGTGAAAATGATGAGCGAGATAAAGGTTGTCAGACGCTGGCCCAAGCTTCGCACAGAGGCGCAAGTTCCGCCTCCTCGCACGGTCGCGGCCAAGGTTACTTCGGACAAGATCCGGGTAGTGGCCATCGGCGCCTCAACAGGAGGTCCGGCCGTCATCCAGGAGATATTTTCCGCGTTACCGAAAGATCTGTCCGTGCCGATTCTGGTCGTACAGCACATGGCGCTGGGATTCATGGAAAACTTCGTAAAATGGCTCGCCTCCACCACCGGTTTTCCATCCCATATCGCCATCAATGGCGAGTACCCGGCTCCGGGCCATGCCTATTTCGCTCCGGACGGTCTCCATATGCTGGCGGGAAGGGACGATCGCATCGTCCTCTCCACCGAGGCTCCTGAAAATGGTCTCAGACCGTCCGTGGCCCGGCTCTTCCGTTCCGTCGCCGAGACATTCGGCTCAAACAGCGCGGGCGTGCTGCTGACCGGAATGGGAAGGGACGGCGCCGACGACCTGAAACTGCTCCGGAGCCAAGGGGCCGTGACAGTGGCGCAGGACGAGGAAAGCTCGATCATCTTCGGCATGCCTGGCGAGGCGATCAAGATCGGCGCCGCAAGCTTCATCCTGCCGCCGGAGAGGATAGCCGCGCTCATCGCCCAACTGGTTGATAAATAGCCGGGATACAGAGAAAGGGGGAGGCATCATGCCCGGAGAACATGAAAACGGAAAACTGGTCCTTATCGTCGAAGACAGCCCGGTACAGGTAGAGGTGCTCAACCGGATGCTCACGCGGGAAGGATACCGGACGGCCGTTGCGAATAACGGCGCAGAGGGGCTGACATTGGCGCAAACGCTCAAGCCGTCGCTCATCCTCAGTGACATCGTGATGCCGGGGATGGACGGATACCGGATGTGCAGGGAGTTGAAAGATACGGGGTCCCTGAGGGATATCCCCGTAGTGCTGTTGACGCAACTGTATGAACCGGAAGAAATCATCCGCGGCCTCGAATCGGGCGCTGACGCCTATATGACGAAAACGGTCTGCGATGATCTGTTCATGACGAAGGTTCGGTCGCTTCTGGACAATCCGATCCAGTTCAGGAACCACCCCGAACTCAAGTGCATCTCGTTTGAATATGAGAATAAATGCTACGAGGTTCATTCGGACCGCGCCCAGACCCTCAGTTTTCTCATCTCCACCTACGAGAGCGCCGTCTGGCAGAACAGGGAATTGAACACGGTGCAGAGGCAGCTTCGAACCCTCAACGAGATGCTTGAAGAAACGATTGACGATAGAACGCGGGAACTTACCGACGAAATAAACGAACGCAAACAGGCGCAGGAGTGCCTGAAAGAATCGGAGCAGAGATTCAGAACCATCTTCGAGAGCAACAGCGACGGCTTGATCGCGCTCCGTATCGAGGACAATAAATTTTATATGTGCAACAGGGCGATCTGCCGCATGCTCGGTTACGGTGAGGACGAGCTGTTGCGGCTCAGCATTGCGGATATCCACCCGAAAGATAAACTGCCGCACGTTATCAGGCAGTTTGAAAGACAGATAAAGGGGGAGATTTCAGTTGCGGAGGACCTCCCGGTCAAAAGAAAGGACGGGAGCGTATTTTACGCGGATGTAAATACTTCACCGATCATTCTGGACGGAAAAACACACATTATTGGAGCGTTCAGGGACGTCACGCAACGGAGGAAACTACAGGAATCCGAGATCGCACGCCTTGCGGCGGAAGAGACCTGCCGGACCAAGTCGGATTTTCTGGCCAACATGAGCCACGAACTGCGCACCCCGCTCAATTCGGTAATCGGGTTTTCCGAACTGCTGCAAGACGAGCTTTATGGTCCGATGAATGAGAAGCAGCAGGAATATGTAAACAGCATCCATGCCAGCGGCAGGCACCTGCTCTCCCTGATCAACGACATCCTCGATCTCTCCAAGGTGGAATCGGGGAAGATGGAGCTTGAGCTGAGCGTATTTCCACTAAGGGAATTATTGAATGACTCGCTGATGATGTTCAAGGAAAAGGCCATGAAGGGTGCGATAGGCATCCATCTGGAGCTTGCCCCGGAAGCCGATGCAAACATTACGGCGGATCAGAGAAAGCTGAAACAGATCATGGTCAACCTGCTCTCGAATGCGGTCAAATTCACCCCGGCGGGGGGAGCCATAGACGTGAACGCCGTGAGAGCTGGTGATTTCATAGAGATTGCCGTGGCAGACAGCGGCATAGGGATCAAGGTGAAAGATATCCCGAAGCTCTTCAAACCATTCACCCAACTGGAATCGGTCTATACCAGGGAATATGAAGGCACCGGCCTGGGCCTGGCGTTGACCATGCGTCTCGTAGAACTGCACGGCGGCGCAATCCGGGTAGAGAGTGAGATCGGGAAGGGGAGCAGATTCAGCTTCACTTTACCGTTTAAACAGGTAACAGGAGTCAATCACGATGAAGATCGAATCCCCTGACCTGATCCTCATAGCGGAGGATAGCCCCACCCAGAGGGAAAAGTTACGACACATGCTGGAAATGCACGGTTTTCGGGTGGAGTCGTCCGCCAACGGGAAGGAGGCATTGGCCGCTCTCGAAGGGAAGAGGCCTCTGGCGGTGATCAGCGACATCGTCATGCCTGAAATGAACGGCTACGAACTCTGCCGCCGGATCAAGGGAGACCATGAGACGCAAACCATACCGGTCATCCTGCTCACTTCGCTCTCCGATCCCGACGACGTCATCATGGGACTGGAGTGCGGCGCCGACTATTTCGTAACGAAGCCGTACAACGAGAACTTTCTCCTCTCCCGCATCCAGCACATCCTGGCCAACAGCAACCAGGAGAACGAGCAGGGGGTCCGGATGGGATTGGAGATATTCTTTCGTGGTAAAAAATATTTCATCAACTCTGACCGCCTCCAGATCCTCAACCTGCTCCTTTCCACCTACGAAACGGCCATTCAAAACAACCAGGAGCTTGCCAACGCCACCGAGGAAATGTCAGTGCTCAATGGACAACTGGAAGAAAACATGGCGGAAATGGATTTGAAGAACCAGGAACTATTCGCCGTGAATGCCGAACTGGAAAAGCAGCAGAAAATCGTGCACGAGGCAAGAATCCAGGCGGAAGAAGCCAACCGCGCCAAGTCCGATTTCCTCGCCAATATGAGCCATGAGCTGCGCACCCCGCTCAATTCGGTAATCGGCTTCTCCGAGGTGCTGGTGGATGAGATGTTCGGCCAACTGAACGCGAAACAGCACGAATATGTAAACAATATCCTGTTCAGCGGGCGCCATCTGCTGAACCTCATCAACGATATCCTCGATCTCGCCAAGGTGGAAGCGGGCAAGCTGGTGCTGGAACCGTCCACGGTGAAGTTCCGCGAGGTTATCGCCGGCACCCTCACCATGTTTCAGGAAAAGGCTCTTAAGCACAATTTGCGGTTCGGTCTGGAGCTTTCGGCTGATTGTGATATCGAACTGATTGCAGACGAGAGAAAACTCAAACAGATCATGTTCAACCTGCTCTCCAACGCCGTCAAATTTACGCCCGATGGTGGAATCATACGGGTCACGGCGCAAAGAACGTCTCTTTCCGACATGCGGGCAGCGGGAAAGTACCTGCAGGGCGAAAGACAACCCGAGGCAGAGGATTTTGTGGAGATAACCGTCGAAGACAGCGGCATCGGTATCAAGCGGGAGGATATTCCAAAGCTCTTCAGGGAATTCAGCCAGCTAGACTCTCCCTGCAACAAGGAATACAAAGGTACCGGTCTTGGTCTTGCGTTGACCAAACGGCTGGTTGAACTTCACGGCGGCCAAGTGGGGGTGGAAAGTGAAATCGGCAAGAGAAGCAGGTTTTTCTTTGCCATTCCGTTACTGCAAGAAATCACGGCGACCGGGAGTTGAAATATGAACCGCACGATCCTTATCGTTGAAGACAATTACAACAATCGCTTACTGATGAGCGATATCCTGAACTATCACGGCTACACGGTTCTGGAGGCGAAAAATGGCGCCGACGGGGTGGAGGAGGCCAGAAAACATGGTCCCGATCTGGTTCTCATGGATATCCAGATGCCCATCATGGACGGCTTTACCGCCGCAAAAATTCTGAAGGACGATCCGTTGACCCGGCAGCTCAGGCTCATCGCCCTTACCTCCTTTGCCATGCTTGGCGACCGGGAAAGGATACTTGCAGCCGGGTTCGACGGCTACATCGCCAAACCGATCGATACACGGGTATTTCCCCTGACCATACAAAGCTATTTCGAACGGGGCGACCATCGCGAATAATGAGGGGGACAGCAGGTTCCACCCGAGGAGGTAACATGCCGCATACGATACTTGTAGTGGACGATAACGATCAAAACCGGGTTCTTTTTCACGATGTGCTTGTGATATCCGGATTTGACGTGCTGCTTGCGGAGAACGGCGAAGAAGCGGTCCATCTGGCGCGGGAGCATCATCCCGACCTGATCCTGATGGATATCCAGATGCCGGTCATGAACGGGCTGGATGCGGGGAAACTGCTCCGTTCCGACCCTCGGACGAAGGATATCGGAATTTTGGCTCTTTCATGCGCCACCACGATCGATGACAAGGATGATTTTTTTGCCACCGGTTTTGACGGCTACATCGACAAACCCATTGATATCAGAATGTTGCCGAATACGATCATAAAATATCTGGCGAGTGTCAATCGGAAATGAACGAACTTGAACCACGGTGAATGCTGAGTCCTAGCCCGGTGCCGCTGCCCAACAGGACCCGGATCATCCTACCCTTTTGGGTGGCGGGTTTTCTTCATAAACTCTTCAACTTTTTTCTTCGGTACTCGTCCCAGTTGCTGCATCAGTGGAAAACTGACCTGCTTCAATCCATAATCAGATTTGATGTCGGATATGATGCGTAACCAGAGGTGTGCGGTCATCTCGGCATCAGCCAGGGCGCGGTGGTAAGTACCGTCCGTTTTCAACCTCTTATAGCGGACCAGGGTCTCAAGCTTATGATTTGGAGCATCCTGATAGATTCTCCTGGCCGCCAACATGGAACACGCAAACTCGTTCTTTCGTTTATGGCCGATCCTGCCGAGTTCCGAATCGAGAAATTTCGAGTCGAAAGATGCGTTGTGGGCCACCAAGTGGTGTTGGTGAATGAACTTTGCCAAGTTCCTCATGACATCTTCGATTGGCGGTGCTGTGGAGAGCATGGCGTTGGTGATACCGGTGTAATCCGCAATAAAGGAGCTGATCTTCATGCCGGGATTCATGAGGCTGTGAAACCTGTCCACGATCTGATAATCGTGCACGAGCACGGCACCGACTTCTATCGTCCGATCACCCATGTTCGGCGAAAGGCCAGTTGTTTCAAAGTCGATAATTACGGCAGAGAAGTTTCCCATTTTTCCCTCTGGTAGCTCACAGTCTGTTCCTGGGCCACTTCTTCAATCAAGAGCATCTTTGCAGCACGGGAAAAGGATTTGACCTTTGCCTCTCTTGCCCCCGCAGAACTCCGAGAGTGTCCCTCCTCCAGAAGCACGACCTTGACAGGTCGGCGGCCCCGGAAATACTTTGCGCCTCTTCCATCGGCATGCTGCCGGAAGCGCCTTTCGATGTTCGTGGTGATTCCAGTATAGAGGGAGTTGTCGGAGCAGAGGATGATGTAGACCTGCCAGCTCATTTTATCTCCAAAGGGAGCAGGGGGGTCAGGTTCAGTTAGTTGTCTGCGAAGGGACATCGAGGCTGGTCGGCTTCGTTGCTGGATTCAGGCTTTCGCAAGCGGCATAGCACGACTGCATCCTAGCGTGGCATGATTCGTTGTGGGCAGTCTGGGCCTCAGGGTCAGGTGCAGCAGGTTGGTTTGCGCAGACGGCATACTCGGTTTCGCACGGCACTCTGCAATCCGAGTATTCGTCGGCGAAGGCGCTGGCAGACTGGATTGACGCGATCTGGCAAAAAATGAGAACGGCTACGAATTTATTCACGTTAGTCCCCCCTCTCCTGCATGAAATGAAGATGATTTATGGAAGTTGACAGCCCGCAAGTTTTACTGAATGGGGATTATAAACTGCATCAAAGTAAATTACAACAGCGTCAGGTTGCTCAGCATGCCAGTGACGCAGGATGCGGGCCTTGAGTGCCACAATAACTACGGGCTATTTCCGAGCGAAGATATGCCTATCTTCATGGTTGCAGATGAACCCTTCACCAGAGCATAGCGAGTGATCGCAGTAATTGGGATTTGGCCTCTTTACCTTACACTCAAAAAACCTGTCGTTAATCATCCGTGTTCTGCAAGAACTCCTGGTACTGCCTGATTTTTTAAATGCATTGAGTAGGCTCTTCAGTAAATTCATGCCTTTACTCCTTCTGTAACGGGTAATGTTCCTTTAATAAAAAAAGCCGGGGCCGAATATCGTGGCGATATTTCGGCGACCCGGCTGTCTCGAAGAGACCCTTAGGCTTTCCGTCCCACCCTCACGGGTGGTTTAGTATTGTCGTTATCTTGAGCTACCGGATCTGCTGGATTGCAGAAGCAAGATAGCTTATGGCGGCCAACCGAGTCAAGGGCAAACATCCGCGTTACCGTCCCCTAACACATTGACTTTCCGCGTGTCATTGCCGTGTACTCCCGCTAAGTAAGCGCCTGCTATTCCCCTTTCACAACCGCTTCATCTTGTAGTAGCGGACCATCGCCGGGACCTCCTGAGCTATCAACATTATATCCATTGGGGCAATGTAAAGTCTTCACACCGGAAGCTCGATGGAGAACTCGGCTCCTTCAGGGATGTTGTGTACGAAGAGCTTCCCCCCCATGATGTTTTCAATGATCATCTTGGACATGTAGAGGCCAAGGCCGGTCCCCTGCGATTGGAACTTGGTCGTGAAATAGGGGTCGAAGATCTTGTCCAGTATCGCTTGCGGGATGCCCCCGGCATTGTCCCTGATTTTGATGACATTTCTGCCATCTTCGCAGCGACACTCTATGGAGACAACCGGTTCCGCGGTCCCTCGTTCAACCAGCACGTCCTTGGCATTGTTGAGTATGTTCAGGATCACCTGGGAAAATTCGAGGGCGAAGCCGCTCATCGGAACTGTGCCATGGTTGATGACCCGCAACGCGATCCCGCTCTGCTCATAGCTTGTCCCCACCAGGGCTACGGCCTTCTCGACCATGACGGATGGGTCGAACTCCTCTCGCTCACCGCCGGGGGTGAAGAAGCTTTGGAATGTATCGATGATCCTGGACAGGTAATTGATCTTTTCCATGGATTTGGTGGCACAGGCTGTCAACGATTCCCGGTGCAGTTCCCCTTGCCGGCACTCAAGCAAAGACCCCTGGATCAATAATGCGAGGCTGTTGAGCGGCTGCCGCCATTGGTGGGCGATATTGCTCAACAGCTCTCCCATCGCCGCCAGGCGCGCGTTGTGAAACAGCATGCGGTCCTTCTGGAGATTCTTTTCGACCTCCTCGGTAACTCGCTGCTCAAGCTCCGCATTGAGGGCTTGCATCTCCTCCTCCGCCCGTTTTCGATCGGTGATGTCCAGCAACGTTCCGATCACGGCCGGCTTCCCTTGAATGACGGTCCGGCTGCCAAAAACTTCTATGAAAACGATCTCCTTGTCCTTCCTCACGCCACGGAATTCGTAATGGATGGAATGCTGTTCATCGGTCAGCCTCTTCTGCAGGTTGTCCCTTACCAGTGGCCAATCCTCCTCAAGCACGAGAAGACGGGGAGCTATCTTGTCCACCAACTCTTCAACCCTGTAACCGAAGATCTCGGCCATTTTGGGGTTCACGTACCTGAAAAAGGAATCCTGGATGATGTAAATGCCCGCGAGCGCATCTTCCGAAAGGCTTCTGAATCTGTTTTCCGATTCGACAAGCCGCGCCTCTGCGTGCAGGTGCTTTCTGATATTGACGAGGAGCAAAACGATGATCAGCATTGCAGTCGCAAACCCGGCTATGCTTCCCCGGACAAGCCACTTGTTGGATTGGTAAAAAGAGCCGGTCGAGGTAAGGCCGTTGTCGTACGACTGCAATGCGAGGATGCCATCTCCGGTTTGGCAGGATGCATTCGTGACCAGGAGGAGCATCAACAGGAGGCAGAACAGCAACACACTGGAGGGGAACCGCTTGAAGTCCGCATTTTGGAGTTCACTCTTCATATTTTCTCGCAGATGCTGCGCCACCAGCGCCATTCATGTGCCTTCGCCCGAAACCACGTCGGTTCGGTTTACATTTGCCTGTCCATCATTATAAAGCATGTTGGCGACTGTGGGAGCTTCGACCCCAACTACACCTGCCTTCGTCGCGGCGTCAAACCCGTCTGGGACACTAGACTGACGTGCGTTCCCCTGTAGCCAGGGGAAAAATGCCCCCCCTCGCTGGACAACATAAACCACAGATGCTAGCATTAATTCATTCTAATCATACACAAAGAGGAGGTGATTATCCGTGTCAGCGATCCCGGAAATTTTAGAAACAAGCTTCAACGATCTGAGCATCAACGACTTCATCGTAAGGGTGAGGTTCATAGCGGACAAGCAGGAGGTGCACTCTGCCTTCAAGGATTGTCCCGAGTATGTTTCGAGGGCGGACAAGCTGAGGCAGATGGCTGACAACTTGGCAGTGCTCCGCGATCGGTCGGCCGGTGGCGACCGGCAAATGAGAGAGGAAAAGATTGCGGCTTGGGATGCCACGAAGTTAGCCCTGTCGATGAATGCCTCTCACCTCGTCATGCTTTCTCTGCACAGGAATGACTCGAGCATCCTGCTCAACGCCGGCTTCGATCAGAAACACAAAGGGCACTCCATTAAAACCACGACCAATCTTCTGGAGGCGCCGCCGGAAGCCAGTCCGAAACATGGTTCAGTGTCAGGGACCGTGGTTATTGTGGTAAAGCGCGCGAAAAACACGGCAAGCTATGAGCTGCAGATGACCGATCACGATCCCGGCGATGAAGCATCGTGGGGCAGCCTGGGAATCTACTCCAGGGCCCGCACCGAGCTGAAAAATTTGGAGCCGGCAAAGAGGCTGTACTTCAGGGTCAGGTACCATGACGCAGGTCGCACCAGCCAGTGGTCCGCGACGGCCTCCATCATCGTATTGTAAGAAATCATATCCAATCAAATGACAAACGCGGCTGCCTCTACGAGGCAGCCGCGTTTCTTTTTGTGAAACAGGAGGATCTTTCTACACATCGGGACAAACTGCAGACTTTCACCGACTTCGGACCAGGCTGTGAAAGTTTTTCCAAAAGTTGTCGCAACTTTCATTGAACCTGAACAGTTTTTCGGAAAACGTATTCAGTTCGGCACCTGTTCAAAAAACTTTTTTAGAGACTGTCGCAACTTTCGTCAAAACCAGAACAGTTCTACGTAAAACATTTTCAGTTAGGTCCAAATTGCAAAAGTTTTTCCAACAACTGTTCCCACTTCCGTGAGAATCCGAACAGTTTTCACAAAAACAATTTCACTTCAGACCGGATCGAAAAAGTTTTACCATAACTGTCGCAACTTCCATGAAGACCAAAACAGTTTTGCGGAAAACATTTCCACTTCGCCCCGGATCGAAAAACTTTTTCCATGAATTGTCGCAACTTTTCTCAAACCAGAAACAGTTCTATGAAAACTATTTCGAGTTCGGCCCGGATTGAAAAAAATTTTCAGGCCTCGTGCCGCCATTCGTAACGCACCTTAAGAGATTTGTTCAAAACGGTATTCCACTGAAGCAGCCCTTCATTCTGCAACCTGCCGACTACGATGCCCGGAGCTATTTCCAACTGGTCGGCTAGCGTTCTTATCGTGGCCTCGGTTTTCTGCATGGAGACAAGGCTCTGGGAATAATGGGGTGGGATCAGCCAGTCCCGGGCAAACTCATTGGCCTCATCTTCATGCTCGTTGCTGAGCGTACCTTCCATTTCGATGAAGCGCAGTCGCTTGCCATGGCGCAGTAAGTGTCCCGCCTCATGGAAGAACGAAAACCAGAAATGGTCATTGGTCTTATGCCGCAGGCTCAGCATCAATAGCGCCTTGTCCTGCGAGAGCCACAGCGTGGCCCCGCTGGCGGGACATCCTTTCGGCGCTGGTTCGACTATCACGGCGACACCGGTTTTGGCACATGCTTCAACTAATTTAGGAATGAATATTTCAGGGGCAGGTTCTCTGGTCAGTGTCCGCAATGCCCCAAGGGCTTCTTTGAATGAAGATTTTTCATACGGTTCTGTCTTTAAGGTAGCTGCGCTCCTCTCCCCCTGACGGAGCCACGCAGCAACTGAACCGGCATGCTTGTCAAATTTGTCTGAAGAACGAAAAGCCGCCATTGGCTCTCCATATTCCTTTCTCCACAAATCAACCGTCGCAACACCAAAGAACCGCAAACATTCCGCAACCTGCTCCCCCTTGTCGGCAAAGGCCCGAATCCAACCGAAGGTGAGCATCTCTTTCAGAGGAAGCTCCTTGAGCCAATCCGCTACAAACTTTAACGAATCCCTTTCGGCTATGCGCACCAGCCCTTCCCTATACTGGGCTTCACGGGAAAGCCAGAAGTGGGCGGTACTGCCGACAACCCGCTCCAGCTTGATGGCAGTATCTTCCGTTATCGGTGCCTTCCCGTTGATCAACAGACTGATATGCTTGGTGGTATAACCGGTACGTTTGGCCAGTTCGGTCTGTTTCCAGCCGTGCTCTTCAAGAAGGTCGAGAATTGTGTCGCCCGGCGGCGAGATCCAGTCAGGAGAAAATGTCGCTACGGCTTTAGTCATGATAGTCACCTATAAAAACGATGCGGACCTTCGTGACAAGGTCCCACGCGATAGAGTCATCATCACGAGTGGGAATGGGGTTGTTGGCCGGTTCAAGGACGAGACGTTTGCCCCCATGCAAATCGACAGCAAACTGGCCGGCGCGGTCGCCCTTCAAGGGATGAGGTCGACCTGAAGTCAGCTCGGCCACATTGGTCGCAGCACGCAGGTCAGCCAACCGGGTTCGGAGCTTGCGGCTACAGTTGTCACCAAGCTGTTTCGTCATGAGTCGTTGCTGTTCACAGAGGGCTTGAAGGTCAGGGGAGGAAAACTCAATATCCATTCGGATATCCTTTTATAATATAGTTTACCGAAAAGGTAAACACTTTTCAGTTCAGGCGAGAAATGTTCCGGCGATATTCTCGATGCCGACTTTCCGATAAATCACGCACAAAAACAAAAGCCGCCTTTCAGCATTGCTGACAAGAGCGGCTTCGTTACTTCGTATTTTTTCTCTGCATTCGCACTCCACCAGCTGCCTCCGACAACACCGCAACATTAATCTTATTTAATATATCTTTTCGTAATTGAAGTCAACGATAAAGCCTTTCCATGCGTTTTTACATCCTCCCTCCCTTTTCTCTATCTGGGCCCCATAACTGGTCACCTTTTATCCATTATTTCAGAACCGATGTGTTTGTGCCCCAGGGGGATGCCCCAGGTTTTGGCATTCAGCGTCCCGGCCGCCCACTTTCACTGCCATTATCACTGACCTATCTTAATACTCCCACTCACCATGCTCCAGCGGTGCGCGGTTCAGTTCATCTCGGTACTGCGGCCATAATGGCATGTACTGATCCATCAACGCGGTGAAGCGGTCATTGTGATTCCGCTCCAGCAGGTGAACCAGCTCGTG
The DNA here is from genome assembly GCA_003490025.1 of Geobacter sp. Classification (GTDB taxonomy): domain Bacteria; phylum Desulfobacterota; class Desulfuromonadia; order Geobacterales; family Geobacteraceae; genus Geomonas. The sequence goes on from DNJC01000089.1 coordinate 85,774, forward strand.
AACGAGGATGTACTCCAGACAATGAACCGGCTTCTTGACCAGCTCAAGATTCAGCCAGATGCGATGGGCTTTGATGTTACAAGTTCCCCACTTGGTCTTCATCCGCTTAACGTCCCATGCAGCCGTCTGGACGCCGATGATCCGTTCCCACTTCGCCAGCAGCTCTGGGACCACCTCCTTCAACCGGCAACGATACCAGTCATACAGCACTCGCTCACGTCGAGCGGTATCACTGCCGACTTTGACATATAGATTGATAGTGCTGAGTCTGCTGATGCTTACCAATGCCGGACCGTTCTGATAGACCACTTTTATCCGATATCGTTTCCCACGGTAGTAATGCGTCTCTCCGGTAACATATTCCCGAGGGGATTGCCGTTCCTGATCGGCGAACCCTGTCTGACGTTTCTTGATCCAACCCAGCTTGCCAATCACCGCCAACCGGATTGCTTCATCACCCATCGCTTCCGGTGCAGCAACCCTGACCCTACCGTTCGGTGGATAGACGCCCAGATGCAGGTTTTTGATCGCTTTGCGTACCACTTCCACCGTGATCCCGCTGACCATGATATGGTGTGATTCAGTACTCATGCTGCTTCTTCACCAATTCAAGTATGCGGTCTGTAGTCACTTCATCGTTCTGGAGCATCGACTTGATCGCGTTCTTGACCTTCTTGATCTTGACCGAGTTCCCACGCCAGTCGTCCTGCATGCTCTCCCTGACAGCGTCATGTACCGCCACAGCAAGCACCTCATCCTTGTCGAGGTTGTCGTACAGCGCCTGTTTGGCTCTGGTATTCAAGCTGGCTGGGTATGTTGCCCAGTCGGGATTCTTCACTCTCTTGGTCAACGCAACGATCTTGGCCAGATACTCCTGATAGGTAATGGCATCCTGCCGACGTTGCTCGATCAGCGCCTTCAGCAGTTCCGACATCTCATCGTAATACTTCGGATTGATTGGGTGCTCGTCGATGATCAGTTTGCGGACATTGTTCTCAATTGTCTCGGCAACCGCTTCCTTGTTCTTGCGAATCGACTTTGGAAGTGCATCGACAGCCTCTTCGCCACGCTCAACGATCAGCTCGATCAAGGAGAGGTCGTCGAACGCCGAGATCTTTTCACTCTCCTCCGCGCGGATATAAGTGTCGATCAGATGCCGCATCGCAGGTTCGTATATTTTCAGGTCGATGTAGTCACCACTGGCCAGCTTCATCTCGTTCCGAACCTTGTCGAAGTGGTCCACCTCGCTCTTGATCGCCTCGATATCCACGGAAGTATAACCAGCAGGAGCAAGCTCGTTGGCCAGACTGGCAAAGGTTCTCAAGAGAGCGGCGGTCATCTTGTAGAGCGCCAGTCGCTTCGGTTCGTTTTCCTTCAACTGTTCGGCATTACCTGACTCTTCAGCACAGAAAAAGCGCAAATACTCTAACGTGCCTCTGGGGGATTCCACCGGTTCGCAGAGCGCCTTGATCGCCTCTCTAGCCTCGTCCAGGTCCTCCTTCGCCTTGGCAAGCCTGTTCTCCAGCAGTCCAGCGACATCTTCCTTGTCGTAGCCATCCAGAGCGCCGGAAGTATAGTCGTTCACGGCACCTTCCAAACTGTTGAAAAGATCCTTGTAGTCAACGATGTAACCATACACCTTGTCGTCGCCATCCAGCCGGTTTACGCGGCAGATCGCCTGAAAAAGCCCGTGGTCCTTCATCTGCTGGTCGATATACAGGTAGGTCGCCGACGGGGCATCAAACCCCGTCAAAAGCTTGTTTACTACGATCAAGAGCTTCATCTGCGCCGGTGAGTCGATGAACATCTTCTTGACTTGGTCTTCGAACTCCTCAACCTTGTTGACTGCTTTCTCTGGTAGTTCATTGAACCAATCCGCCAGCATTCTCTGGTAGATTTCGTACTTGCGAAGATTGTCGGTGTCACCCTCTCCGGTGGTTTCTCCCTTGGTGTCGCTGATGGACGGCTTGTAACTGGTGACTATGGCGCATTTGCCTTTCAGTTCGGTTTTCGAGAACATGTCGTAGAACTTGCATGCTTCGTAGATGCTTCCCGAAACCAGCATTGCATTGCCCCGACCGTCCATCAATCGGACCTTGGTATTCATGTCGATGAGGATGTCGTTGACGATCATCTCCAATCTTTCTTTGCAGGATAGAACCTTCTGGAGAGTACCCCACCGTGCCTTCAACTGGGCTTTGGCCAGATCGGTAAGCCCCTTGGTCTTGGCATCAAACCACTCGTCGATTTTCTTCTGGGATTTGATGCTCTGGTCGATATCCCGAGCTTCGTACCGCAGGTCCAGCACCACTTTGTCTTTGACCGCTTCGTCGAATTTGTAAGTGTGGATGTATCGGCCAAAAATTTCGATGCTCCGTTTCTTGTCGGACTTCAGAAGAGGAGTGCCGGTGAAACCGATGAACATTGCGTTGGGGATGATTGACTTCATGGCGTCGTGCAGCTCGCCACTCTGGGTGCGGTGACATTCGTCCACGAAGACGTAGATATCACCCTTGGCTTTGAAGCCTGCGGGAAGGGACTTCTTCACCTCTTCCACATACCCAGAAACGTCACCGACCTCTTCGCCGTCTTCCTTGCCGCCGAACTTGTGGATCAGCGAACAGAGCAGCCAAGGTTTGGTGTCGTTCAATCGGGTAATCAGGTCGGCACCACTGGTGGTGCGGTAGATATCCTCATGCACTCCCCTGAAGACCTTCTCGATCTGGCCATCCAGTTCGGTGCGATCAGTGATGATCAGGACTCGGCTGTCGGTCACATGCTCCCTGATCCATTTCGCCAGCCAGACCATGGTCAGACTCTTGCCGGAGCCTTGAGTGTGCCAAATGATCCCGCCTTCTCGGCGCATGACATGGTCCTGCGCAGCCTTGACGCCGAAGAATTGGTTGTGGCGACAGAGCTTCTTGGTTCCGGCATCAAAGACGATGAAGTTGTGGATCAGCCCAAGGAACCGCTCTTTCCTGCAAATTTGGGCGAGGCTACGGTCCATTGGGTTCTCGACCCGACTCTCTTCTTTCCATGTCAGGTAATACTTCTCCTTGGTTTCGATGGTGCCGTAGCGAAGTCCCTCGGTGTCGTTCCCAGCCATTATGAGCTGCACCGTAGAGAAGAAGTGGTCGATGAACACCTTTTTCTGGTTGTCCAGATTCTGCCGGATGCCCTCGGATACAGAGACAGTTGATCGCTTCAGTTCCAGTACGCCCAGAGCTATCCCATTCACGTACAGCACAACGTCTGGGCGCTTTGTATATGCCTTGGCGTCGGCACCCTTGACCGTCACCTCTTCGGCTATGGCAAAATGGTTGGCAAGTGGGTTCTTCCAGTCGATCAACCAGACGGTGACGGTGTTCTCCCCCACGTCGGGCTTCACCTTCACCCCGTAGCGGAGCAGTTCGTAGACTTCCTTGTTGCGGTCGTACAGCTTCTTGCTCTGATCACAAGCAGCCTTCTCGATCACATGTAGAGCTCGACTGATGACAGCCCCGTCGTGTCCCTGCCTCTTCAGGAACGTACGTAGCAGCTCCGGCTCAACATTACGGTTATTCTCGCGGTCAATCCAGACACCAAGGTGTTCGTATCCCAAGGTATCTCGGAACAGCCTAACGACTCGCTGCTGAGTCTTCTTTTCGATTTGGCCGACGGTGGTCATGGTATCCTCGGATGGTTCTGGTGTTGGATTCCTTTACCGATATGCTGAGACATGCACCTGTGGAACGAACCCGCGAGCAAACATGTTCACGACAGACTCAGGGGTCACGACTCGAACTATGCTGGATGGTTCCAGTTTGCCTTTGTGAAGAGTGTATCCAGCAAAGGACCAACGATAGAGCCTTCCGCGCCAGATAAGGAAAGCGCCACCGTTTAATTCGATGATGGTTCCTGCTGGGAGGGTTTCAAGTCCTGCTTCATAAGTCTTCTTTTCACCTTGGGTGTACCGCTCCTTTTGCATTTCCTGATCAATCTTGGCGATGGGAGGATCGTCAGCAGAAACATGGTCACCATTTGCAGCAACCCATGCCGCTTTGAAGTCCTTGTATCGCTGGTTTCGGCATTGTGCGCACGGCCTGTGTCCGGCTGCGAATGCGGTGGCTTCATCAAGGAAGAAGAGTTCCGAGTAGCTCCCCTCGGCAAACAACTCATCACGGTGAGTGTCGCCGTATTCCAACATGCAGGTGACCCATCCATAATTTTGCCATTGAGAAACTATCTGCTTTTGATCGTTGTGGAGAATGCCTCGATTACCCATCCATGCGCCGTGCTCTGGAGTGACATGGAACTTCCCCCAAGGATCGACTCGGTTTTGAAGTTTCGGGTTTCTATCTGACTTGGCGGAACTGCTTTCCATTCTGTCTGTTGCAGCATCACTCATCATCAGACCTCCCTATGGTATCCAAATCCATCCCTCGTTGACAGGCACATCCACTGGTGGTGAAACAAGTTGCTCACGGTCTGTAGCGAAGAGGTGGGCAATCATGGCGCACACTCTGGCATCGTTCCGGTCATCATCTTTCAGGAGATCGCAGTTTTGCAGCAAATTCTTCATTACACCAGACTCCCTGCATGCTGCAGGGTAAGCTTCGATTGCTCTGAAGCCCATTCCATCCGTCCAGACACCACAGGATTCCAGAGTAGGTGCAAACTTCGCGAGTACGTGCATCCCCTTAGTCGCCTGACTCCCGATCATGTCCTTGATGGCCGACAATGGTCTTAGACCATTCTGGTACAGGTAACGTTCGGTGTAGCGAAACAGATAGGGATTGGTGCCGGAAGTAGTGTCCAGATCCCCTGCATGCATACCCTTGGTAACCAGACTAACGAACTCTTCAGAAAACCCTAATGGTGTGTCGATGGCCATGGTAACCGACTTGGGTCCATCTGGGACGACCGTCTTGCATCTTTGAAACAAGATACTCAGCCACTCTTCTGCCGTCGTAGCTTTATTGATATCAACTCGCAGATTTCCGCGCCACGGATCTCCGACGACATCGAGGTTCAAATCAAGAATAACGATGGCATCGCGGCTTTCTTTGTTCCTGTCGCAGTTCCAACCGCCAACATCCCAACCGATGTAGAATGATTCTGGCGTTATAGTTGTCATACTAGCCTGATCCTTCCTGTGAGCAGCTCCTGCATCATTCCCTGTTTCAATTGACGTGTCTTGTCGAGCTTCTGTTCCATGGTGGCGATGTCGGCGTCCATGTCGGAGAGGATCGTGGTGATGGCGGCTTGTTCTTTGGGACTCGGAACTGGCAGAGTGAGATCCTTTAGTGCTTTCTTCGACACTCCATAAACTTTCAAACCAGTTGCCACTCGCAAAAGCTGTTGATGAAGGCTATTGAGGTTCCCGAGATGCCCCTTAAAACCTGCTGAAAAAGTAGGCGTTTTTTCCCTAAGAAGAAAGGTGTGCAGACCTGCGACGGCGTGAATATCAGCTTCAAGCCCTAGAACCTCTATAGATTTGCAGACTCCGGCAAAGTCTTCCGAAGCATCCGCCATGACCCAGTCTCCGTTCAGGAGAAGTGTTGCACTTTTGCATAGTTCAAACGGAATCTTCGATGGCAGTTCCCTGCGGAAATCTAAGTGACCATGGTACTTCGTATGGATGTCTCCGTAATGGATATAATATGTATCACCTGAACTTTCAGACAAGTCGGAGCGAGAATTGGTTGCAGTGGAACAGTAGTTAAATATTTCGTCAAAAGTTCTCACTGCCCACTCCCCACTGAAACCCGGTAGTCGGCGCTTGCCGGTCAGCAGCTCTTGCATGGTTGCCTGTTTCATGCTGTGTTTCTTAGCGATCATCCGGTCCAGCGAGGTAATCAGGGCATCCATGTCGGAGAGAGCGGCAGCTATGGCACGTTGTTCTGGGAGTGTGGGAACCGAGATAACGAATGCACCAAACCCAGTAGTAGTAAGGTTTACAAAAGTTCCACCATGCGTAGCGGCAGCATCGAGCTTCTCTTGCAAATTTGCCAAACAGTAGAAGAGGAATTCCGGTTCAACGGATTGATTTAAATCAACTAAGGCCAACATGCCATCGTGGATACACGCATCGACTGCCAGCAGAGATGGAAGTCCGACCACGGTAGGTGTCCCTGAGCATACGATGGTCAATGTACCCTGTTTGCAAGGCCGACTTCGTTTTGCTCCTTCCTTAGTCAAGAAGTCAATAGATGGAGTCACAAACTTCCTGTCACGGGTGACATCTTCCACCATCAATCGTGGTACACTTCCTCCGTAGAACCGCTTATCGCTTTTTGGACGAGGGCTTGCTCCCCGAATTACTCTTCCAATTCGGTTGAGTGGTTTCACCTCCCATTCCTCCGGAATCACCCCGACCTCGGTCTGTTTATATCTCGACCTCAGTTCCATACGAACCCCATCCGCGTCAGATGCTCCTCAACCTTGGAACTCAACGTCTCAACCTCTAGCGTCAACTGCGGCAACGTTGTACTGTAACGTTCTGCAAGCTGCCTGATCCTAGACGTGAGGGATTGCGACACCCGATCCAACTCGGTATGTACATCAGCGGCGAGAGTTGCCAGCCATTTGTCATCCACAACAAGCCTCTTCACCTCGTCCTCGGTCAGGGTGGCGTACTTTGTAGCTACCTTGGCGTCCAGTGTCTTCACGGCATCTTTCACCTTCTTGTTGGCAGCGGTTTCCGCTTCGATCAGCCCCAGATACTCGGTCAAGAGCTTCCGTTCTTCCGCAGACTCTTGGTCGTGCTTGATCACCTTGAGCCGGTCCTTGATGCTCTTCGCGGTCAACCTCCCCTTGTCGGTCTTGGCGTCTTCAAGTAGTCCGTCCTCGCCACTGTTTTCTTCCTCCAGTTCTTCGATCTGCTGGCCGATGGCGTCCCGCTCCGTCTCCAACGTTTCGATCTGTTGCTGTTCCGTGCTGAAATACCGGCTGACGATCAGCGGTGACGGGACCAGATCCGGTGTTCCCAGCCAGCCATCACTGGCGATCAGGTACATGTCGTCCTGCATAATGTCGCTCCAATAGCTCATCAGGTGCTGGTAAACGTCATAGCGGTTGAGTAATGCCACGTCAGTGAATACAGTCAGCAACTCCTCACTGATCTGCTCTATAAGTTCCTTGGGATGACATCCGACGGTGATTCCCTTCAATGCGGGAGTCGTGGTCGCTCTCCATCGGTCGAAGTGAACCGACACCGACTGGGTGAACGCAATAAATTCAGGATTGTCGAAGATCGTTGTCTTGATGCTGCCCGTTTCTACCCTCAGATTGCTGTAGCCGGAACGACCAGCAGGAGCAAACAGTTGTTCCCTCAGGCTGGGGCAGACCTGCCAGTATGGGGAAAGATCGGTTACGTCACGATCAGGGATGCCTCCTTTCAAGTGAGCTTCGATGTCCTGAAGATCCTCTGGTTCGGTAGCGTCAATGTATCGTGGGATGTTCAGGTTGAAGTCATTGGACTCGATCTCGGCGACACTAACCATACGAGCAAACTTATCAACCTCCATGTGCCGGTTGAACACGTCAACGATCTTGTGGATGTCCTGATGCCGCAACCGGTTTTTGTTCCCGTCTTTCACGAACCCTTTGCTGGCGTCGATCATGAAGATTCCGGTTCGAGCAGCGGCATGCTCCTTGTCGACGACGATGATGCATGCCGGAATCCCAGTGCCGTAGAACAGGTTAGCCGGCAGACCGATGATCCCCTTGATGTATCCCTTGCGGATGATGTTGCGGCGGATGGTTCCTTCGGCTCCTCCACGGAACAACACGCCATGAGGGAGAATCACTGCGCCCTTGCCGGTGCTCTTCAGCGAATTAATGATGTGCAGCAGGAAGGCATAGTCGCCGTTCTTGACAGGTGGTATGCCGAAGGTGAAGCGGCCATACAGGTCGTTCGCTGGGTCGAAACCGTTACTCCATGCCTTTGTGGAGAAAGGCGGATTGGCGACCACATAGTCATGGCGCTTGATGCCACCTTCCTTCTCTTTGAAGTGCGGGGTGGAAAGGGAATTATCCTTCCATATCTCTGCCGTAGGGCAGTCGTGGAGGATCATGTTCATCTTTGCCAAAGCGGCGGTTGCGTTATCCATCTCTTGTCCATAGATCGCAAGATCCAGACGTGTGCTGCCCTTCGCTTCGTCATGGGCTTTCAATAGCAGCGACCCAGATCCGCAGGTGGGATCGTAGATCGTCTCGGCATTGCTCTTGGCGTTCCCGATGCCGATGACCTTGGCCATGATCCGTGAGACTTCTGCGGGGGTGTAGAACTGCCCTTTGCTCTTCCCAGACTCGGTGGCGAAGTGGCGCATCAGGTATTCATATGCATCACCGAGGATGTCGTCTCCCTCGGCTCGGTTGCGGCTGAAGTCCAACCCCTTAGTCTCAAAAATGGCGACAAGATTGGAAAGACGGTCCACCATCTCCTTGCCCTTGCCTAGCCGGTCGGCGTCGTTGAAGTCGGCGACATCGATGACACCTTTCAGCTCGTTGGCCTCGGCGAGTCTTCCAATGATCTTGTTGATCTTGTCGCCAATCTCCTTGTCACCCTTCAGGGCGATCATATCGGCAAAGCTCCCACCCTCGGGAACTTCAATCAGCGCATCTGGTTGTCCGGCGTACTTGTCGCTTACATATTTAATGAAGAGCAGGATCAGTACATAGTCTTTGTACTGAGATGCGTCCATCCCACCACGCAGCTCGTCGCAGCTCTTCCAGAGTGATGAGTAGAGTTCAGATTTCTTGATTGCCATGCTGCTCCTTTGCGGTCTTTAAAACTGAACGGGAGAATCAAAAACAGCTTCTCTGCTGGTGCGGAGAAGCTGCATTATTACCAGAATTTTCGATTAGGTACCATACATATCGTGCCGCTCAGCCCCCATCCACTACACACTTAGGGGCTAGGTCCGACATTGACATAGCCCAAGGTAGCGCCTGACTCAAAAGCAGGCGTGCGAAAGGCACCTAATGTTTGAAACCCTATTTCCCGCCATAATGAAAGGGCCTACCAGCGTCCCAGCCGCCAGCCGGCCGGCACCGGCCGCGGCTTCTTTTCATAGGCTAAGCTGACTTCGAACTTTTCCGGCTATTCCGACGGCAGCTGCGTGCGCCTGTTCCGCCGTTTCCTTCGTATAATTGGTCTGCCAATGCACTGGATAGCGTGTCTCGATATAAGCTGTATTCAGAAGAATACAATCTTCCTTCAACTCATCGAAAGTGGGGTCGTGGGCCGCGCAGGTTCGGAGCAGATGAACGAGATCATGCACCCTGCCGAAATCGAGTCCTTTGCCTATGATGTATGCTTTAAGGTATTTTTCCGCCGCCTGTTGGAAATGAAAGCAAATCTGTGCGAAGAACTCATTTCCCTCAAGAAGGTTGGCCTCGGCGAAACGCAAGTCTTCCTCCGCCTTGTTCAGCCATTCCCTAATAATAGCGACATCAGCCATAGAGCACCTTTCCTTCCTTGAAGACGCCGGTAACGAAAGGGTCGCCCAGAGAAAGCCGCTCTGCCACTTCGGATGGCCGGTAGACAAGGTAATCAACCGGAAGATCGGTATCCATAAGCCGATACAATTGACGTATCCTCTCAGCGCCCAACACAGGGACGTCCTCCTTCACAATCAAAAGGTCGACGTCGTTAATCTCATCATCGTCACGAGCGGCAGAACCAAACAAAATGACCTTGTCCGGGGCATATTTAGCCACCAGCTGTAGTTTCAGGTCTTCGATGCGCAAGAAAAGTTCACGTTTTGTCATGAGTACACCTTCGATTCGCGAGTGGAATCATTCTACCGCTTGCTGAGGATGAAGTAGGTGCAACATCTACCCTGTAGGGACCGGGAAATGCAGCCGCCAGTATACATGAATACCCGCTATAATCAACAATATAGCGGGAAAGGACTCGATCGAACGGGTCTGCCGAGTTCGGGCGATGTCAAGCTCTGCCCCTCCTGATGCTAAGCCGACGCCTTGGATTCATCTGCAAAGCCGAGATAGGTGACGAGCTTCCAGGGGAGGTACTTTGCTGTGTGGTGGGATTGGCCGGCGTTGTGTGGTGCAAGCCCAGGGGACGAAGGCCCAACGTGCAGATATTGCATCAATTTCAGGTGTAGAAAAAGCACAGGGTTAAGAGTAAAATAAGCCTCAGGTCATGAATAACTTTTATTTGACGCTGAGGCTTGGCGTCGGGTGAATCGCAACAGGAGGGCGAGGAAGGACTACAGTAAACGTCGAGGAGGCTCAAAATGCCAAGGGACCTGCTTAAAAACAAAGAGTACGATCTGGTTAGCGTCATCTATAACGCATCACAAGCAGCGGACACATGCCAACAGTACATAAAAGACGTCGAGGGCGATAAGGAAGTGGAAAGATTCTTCAACGACGTCATCGACACCAACGCGAACTTGGTGCAGAAGGGCAAAGACCTGCTGAAAGGCCGGATCTAGAGACGCCGCGTCCCGATGAAAGTTGTTTCACCGGGACCGCATGAGAGATAACAAAGTCTCTCGGAGGTAGGGGGTTGGCTGCAAAGCCGATCCCTTTTTCTGTGCCTACTTCCTCTCCAGATTCTGCAGAAGGCGCAGGCTCGATTATTTAGGCCGCGTTCTGCAGCCGAAGGGTTTCCCACCCGATGCATGCCAGCCTGATATAAACCGGAATCGGTTTGTGCCCCCCGTGGTAGTACACGACCGTACGACGGGTGAGGCCGAGCGCCTTGGCGGCAGCAACCAGGGAGAGACCGTTTCGCTCCATCCACGCGTTGAACTCGGTCACGGGATAGGCGAGTCCCGCTTGTTCCTTACCCAACCGGTACAGGGTGTCCGCATCGATACCGAGTTCGCCGTCGCCCCACTTGATCCCGTGCCCCCATTCCTCCACAGTGACACTGGCAAAAAAAGCGGGGTCCCTAAGTTTTTCGCATCCCGGAGACTCCAAATATTCGGCCAACTCCACTCTGGTATGCTTGCCGGAGCGCCAAAATAACGTAACCCTTGACGGCGCCTCGGCGGCAACCGATCTGATCATCTGTTGAGTCATAACGTCATCCTCGGTTCAACTTTTGCCACTCACTCCAGATTCGCTCCCTGTTCTGCCGAGCCCAGGCTCGCGCCTCGGCCAGAATGTCGGCTGGCGGGGCTCCGACCAAGCCCCCCCTCCTTCCGGCCAGCGCAGATGGAAATGAGGGATGCCATGTTCGCGGCCGAAAACTTCGATCTTCCAGTTTCGGTTGTGATGAAGACGGGTCATGCAGTCGCAGTATAGGGAATAATATTCCCCGTGTCAAATCCCTATGGTTCACTTTAAAGGGCGTTTTGACTCCCGATTCTCGGTTAAAACGGCGCCTACATCGACAGTTTTTTGATGAGGGGGATGATTGGCCGGATTTCCTGCTACTTTGCAAGATTGAAAGGTGAAAGCATGTAGGATTTCCCCAGGGGGGACTGAGTTGGAGAGGTGGCTCGTTCTGGATCAGGTTGCTACGGCGGACAGCCTTCGCCAAAAAGACAAGGCTCCGACTGACTCTGGCGAGCCAGCCGAAGCCTTGGCGAAGGCTACTGGTATATTCCAATATTACCCACTAAAACATCTAGTATTACATTCATGAAACCTAAATCCTAAGTAGCCTGTTTATTTGCGGCTTTAGCTTGCTGCTGAAATCAGACTTCCTCGCCGGTTTTTCGGACTGCGGTTCGATTCCCAGGCCATCACATGCTAACAAAAAATGTACGTTTAATCAATATCTTGTTAGTTCCTGCCAAATGAAGGCTTGGATTCCCCTCAGTGCCCCCAGTGCTTCTTTGCAAAAGGCTTTCTTGCGGGTGGCAGTGTTTGCCGTGCCAACCTCTCCATCTCAGCCTTAGCCGCCGCTGCTCTCTTTTGCGCTACGGTCGGTTCGAAAGTGACAAAGGGCTTCCACTCTTGCGGTCCCTTGGGAGGTGTTTCAGAGGGCGGGTCTTCGCCGTCTGGATAAACATCATAGGCCATGCATCCCCCGGAATCCTCATGAGGGAGAGCGGTGCTTATTCTCCCCGCCACCTCCCCGCTATACGAAGAGTACCATGTGATAAGCCCGGTCGGCGGGACGGCTCCGAGTTCGATGCACATATCAAAATAGACCTCCATCGGTTCCTCACCGAACAGGGTCTTTTTCTTCCTCATATCCTTGATGAGCTTTTCGAAGGCTCGTGCTGCCGCCTTAGGTGTCTTGGCCTCGACTATCGAGGTGAAGTGACCGAACCTGCCCTCTTCCGTGGTTTCATCAAACGAGAAATGCCCAAGGTAAAGCATGACTCCTCCTGATTACTTCGGTTGTGGGGGCGCTGGCGGGGGTGGCGTCGGCGCATGCTGCGTTGGTGCCTGGGGTGGCGTATAGCCAGCCCCCGGATTGACTGTCGGCATTTGCGGCGGGGTGTATCCCCGTTGCCCGTTATCTGTCGGATAGTTCGGCATGAAAGCCCCCTTTTGGAGATTGGTTGATGCAAAAATAATTGTAGCGGTTATCGCCAGAACCAAAAACACCCCTGAAGCATGGTTGAGGTAATTCGTTAATCGCTCCAGCGGGTCAAGCTTCTTCAGGTTCTCGTCGTTCCCGGTTGCAACGTACGCCTCATATTTTTCGAGATGTCTTCTCAGGCATTTCTGGCTGGTAAGAAACGAGATAATCGTTGATACGATGCAGAGACAGAAAAGAACCCATGACCATATTAAGACTGTCGGGCATGCCAGTGGCGTCTTGCCGAAAACCTCCTTGAGCATCATCAGAGAAATAGCAAGCCCGCCGCTCGACAGGGTCAGGAGATATTTATCATATTGCTCCTGTCCCGCCCGAAGAGCGTCCCACAGATGCTTGCGGTACTCATTAATGGAAGGGTCGATGGTGGTATTTGGTGCCTGGCTGCTCTTTGGATTCATGGGCGCTAACTTAGCACAATACCAGCCTTCTTGCATGTGTATTCTTGCCAAGGATTACTTAGGTGGCAAGGATACGCAGTTGCCAATAACGCTGAGGGGTCACAAACGCTGAGGGGTCACGGACATTGACAAAGCCGAGGTCGTGGAGGATTTCTTTCATCTTCTTCCTGGGGGTCTCATCTGTTTTCCAGCTTCCTTTTCCAGCAGAATGCTGGCCTTCCCAACACCAGGTGGCTCCTTTTCTCATTCTTTCGCGTTTCTGTAGATGTGTTGGTGGGGGACATTGTTAACCTATTTTTCTGTGTCTGAAGGCGAGGGTACATGTGTACCAGCTGGCCCTAGACATGCGAACTAGAGGAAGTGCTTATACCTGAAGGCACGGCCGGACCCCGATTTGAGATATTTTTCAAAGGCCGACGCCTTGGATTCATCTGCAAAACCGAGATAGGTGACGAGCTTCCAGGGGAGGTACTTTGCTGTGTGGTGGGATTGACCGGCATTGTGTGCCGCCAGCCGGGATTTTAGATTGGAGGTGAGGCCTACGTAATGCTGATCGGGGTGGGGAATGCTTTGGAGGAAATAGACGTATTTCATGGGGGACTCCAGCGGAGGCAGATTCTGTCCGTCTTAGTTTATCACTCCTTGCTGGTTTCGCTGATTTCATTCCGCGAAAAAGGAATCCAATTGATACGCCTGCGGCGGATGTAACAAAGGCTCCTGGCCACGCCGGAGCCTTACCCCCCTTCGGGAGGGCTGAAAACAGCCGGAGCCATATCTTGGTGAGGGGAACAGTCCACCTTCGTTAAACGCTTGCTATGCAAGCAACTTCGGCGGACAGCCTTCGCCTAATTACGCCTGCGGCGGATACAACAAAGGCTCCGACTGACTCTGGCGAGCCAGCCGAAGCCTTGGCGAAGGCTGGTGGAGGTGGCGGGAATCGAACCCGCGTCCGAGAATCGTACACAGAAGGCGTCTACATGCTTGTACCTGTATTTAAGTTTAGCCCCTCAAGACTCCACTGGCCGGGATTCTTGAGTCGCGATTCCGCTTGATTTCGCCGCAGGGCCACGGACTCTCCCTGAAACTATCCCACTGAATGACGTCCTATCCTCCCCCGTGGGAGAGGGCAGGTAGGACGTTAGCAACTTATTAGGCTGCTAAAGCGTAATCGTAATTATCGGCGCTTAAAGCGTCACGGATTGTTTTACGAGCCACCCGTACCTCGGCATGCAACCTTTGCTTATTACCCCCGTCGAAACCTTTACACCCCCGTGTGAACCAGTTCAAAGTTCAAAGTTCAAAGTTCAAAGTTCAAAGTTCAAAGTTCAAAGTTCAAAGTTCCCAGGATTTTAACCTGGAACGTTGAACATTGAACCCTGAACGGCTTCTCATTCCCTGTCCCTGCTGCCGCGGCTTCTCTCTTTCAGTCCTGCCACGATGTCGCGCTGCATGTCCTTCTGCTTCAACACTTCACGCTTGTCGTAGTTCTTCTTCCCCTTGGCCAACCCCAACTCGGCTTTCACCTTGCCGTCCTTGAAATAGATCCTGAGCGGGATCAGCGTGTACCCTTGCTCCCTTATCTTCGCAAAGAGTTTTACTATCTCTTTCTTGTGCAACAGGAGCTTACGCATCCGGTCGGGATCGTGGTTCTCCCTGTTGCCGAAGTCATAGGGGAGGATATGGAAGTTGTGCAGGAAGGCTTCGCCGTTCTTTACCATCGCAAAGGAGTCGTTCAGGTTGGCTTTGCCGTTGCGAAGGGACTTTACTTCTGTCCCCTGCAGCACCATGCCTGCCTCGAAACGCTCCTCTATGAAGTAATCATGGAACGCCTTCTTGTTGTTGCAGATCAGCTTCTCACCCATAGAGTTTGATAGTAACAGATTACCCCGCAAAATGACAGGGGGAAAAGCTCCGTTTACGGTCCGTGGTAAAGCTCGCCGCGGATGTACACCTGCTCCAGTTCACACTTCGCCAGCACCGCCGCTGACACGGACGCTCCGGGCTCTCCGACACCGGACAGAACGAGGAAATCCCCGTTCTTCCCGGCTTCCAGGGAACCCGTGCGCGACTCGATGCCCAAGGCGCGCGCGCCGCCAAGGGTCGCCATCTCCAGAAGTTCCTCGGCGCTGAAGACGCCGGGTGACACCTGCTGCAGGAAACTGATCTCGTCCCACAGCGATAAGGAGTCATTGCTGGCGAGCGAATCGGTGCCGAGGGCAAGGGAGACACCGGAACTCTTGAACAGGCGATGCGGGGCGCTCCCCACAAAGAGCCTGTCGTTGCTGCGCGGGCAGAGGACGACGCTCGCTCCCCTCTCTTTCAAAAGGGCGACGTCAAACGGGGTCACGTGCACGGCATGGACGGCTATGGTCGTTCGATCCAGCACCCCCATTTCATCGAGATAGCAGGTGGAGGTGGTCCGCATGGGATGGGGCAGGTACTGCTCCCAATGTGCCATGGGGTAGAGCACTTCCGCTATGGCTCCCGTCGTGTCGTGCATGAAGGCGGCTTCATCGGCCGTTTCGGACAGGTGCACCGCTTTCGGTATCCCCATCTTCCCTGCCAGGGCATGCAGGGCCTTGAACAGTTGCGGCGACACGGTATGCGGAGTGTGAGGGGAGACGCCGGGAAGAAGCCGGCCGCTGATGGTCTGAAGGACCGTCTCCATCCTCTGCACCAGGGCCTCGCACTGCAACGGGTCGTGTCCGATGGCCTCAAGGAAGAGCCTGCCGCCGAGGGGAGACGCACACAGCAAGGGCGCCAGCGAGAAGTCGGAGAGGATGTCGCCCACCGAGGTGGTCCCCGATTCGAGGCACAGACGCACCCCCTCCCCTGTCGATAGTTCAAGCTCGCCCGGATGGAGCGCCCTCTTGATCTTCACGACCTGCTGAACCCATTCCACGTAACTCTTGGGAAGGTAGTCCAGTTCCTTGCGCACCTTCCAGGCGGAGAAATGGGTGAGTTCCAGGTGCGTGTGGGCGTTCACCAGCCCCGGCATGATGACGCAGCCGGGCAGGTCGGTGACGGGGGCGGAGATCGCGGCGCGAACTTCGTCGAGCCTGCCGACGGCGGCGATGATCCCGTCCTCGACTGCGATGGCGCCCCACTCAATCGGGGGGGAACTGATCGGGAGCAGGTATGACGCGGCGTAAATTCTCATATAGGGGGACCTCAAAAGGGCGAAAGCTCCAGCCACAGAGCCTCACACGCCGCCGTTGCAGCTTCGTATCGATGGGTAACGCCCCTCCCCCCGTAGGGGGGAGGTTGGGAGGGGGGGAATTGGCCTGGCGCACCCCCTCCCTAGCCCTCCCACTCCGGGAGAGGGGACCTTTGGACATTACCCCCATCGGGAGATTCAATTCCGATAAAAAAAACGGGACGCTGACGAACCGATGCCTGATTATAGCAGGCATTTCGTGATCTATCAGCGCCCCTATTGTTTCAAGTCCGAAGGTTGAAAGCTCTGCCTAGTTTTTCCAGTGCACGCTCTTCAGCGTCCCCTGACCGGCCACTTCCTTGCGGGTTTCAAGCTGCCGGTTCCTGTCGTCGACGAAGACGAGCTTCGGCTCGTGGGCCAGGGCCTCGGCGTTGGACATGCTGACGAAGCTGGCGATGATGACCAGGTCCTGGGGCGCTACCAGCCTTGCGGCTGCGCCGTTGATGCAGATGACGCCGGAGCCGCGCTCCCCCTCTATCGCGTAGGTCTCGAAACGGCTCCCGTTGGTGACGTCCCAGATGCAGACGGCCTCGTACGGGATGATGTCGGAGGCTTCCATGAGATCGAGGTCTATTGTGATGCTCCCCTCGTAATGCAGGTCCGCACCGGTGACCGTCGCCCTGTGTATCTTGCTCTTCAGCATCTTCCTGTCCATATTGCTACCCCTCCCCTAATATAGTGTTGTCGATGAGCCGTACCGAGCCGACCCGCACCGCCAGCGCGAGCAGCGTTCTTTGATCCGCCTTTTCCAACGGGAGCAGGGTGTCCTGGTCCCGGAATTCGAGATAATCGACTTCCGCCCCGCTCTCTTTCTCTATCACTGCAAGCGCCTTGTCGCGCAGGGCTGCCACGCTTTGCTCTCCCGCGTTGAACGCCTCGCGCGCCGCGGCTATGGAACGGGACAGACAGAGCGCCTGCTTGCGCTGCGTCGCGTCGAGCCGCGCGTTGCGGGAACTGAGGGCAAGCCCGTCGCTCTCCCGCACGATCGGCATGCCGACGATCTCCAGGTCCATGTTGAAATCGATCGCCATGCGCCTGATCACGGCCAGCTGCTGGAAATCCTTCTTCCCGAAGATGGCGAGCTTGGGGGCCACGATGTTGAACAGCTTGGCGACCACGGTGGTCACGCCGCGGAAGTGGCCGGGCCTGCTCGCCCCGCAAAGCTCGGTGGTGAGCCCTTCCACGTTCAGGTAGCTCTGGTACCCCGCCGGATACATGTCGGCCGCGGTGGGGGCGAAGATCACGTCGACGCCCGCCTCGGAGGCGACGCGCTTGTCGCGCTCCAGGTCCCGCGGGTAGCTGTCCAGGTCCTCGTTGACGCCGAACTGGGTGGGGTTGACGAAAATGCTCATGACGACGACGGCCGCGCGCCTGCGCGCCTCGACCATGAGGGAGGCGTGCCCCTCGTGCAGGTACCCCATGGTGGGGACCAGCGCTATCTGCCCATGATGTTCACGCGCGTACTGCTGCATCTGCGCGACCGAGTTTATGACGATCATTTGAAGGAATGCCTCTCTTCGGGGAATGTGCCGCCCTTGACGTCGGCTATGTAGCTTGAGACCGCCTCGGTGATGATCGGCGCGAGGTCCGCGTAGCGCTTGACGAACTTGGGGGAGTACTTGCTGCAAAGCCCCAGGATGTCGTGCAGCACCAGGACCTGCCCGTCGCAAAGCGGCCCGGCCCCGATCCCAATGGTCGCGATGGAAAGCTCCGCGGTGATCCTGCCGGCGAGCGACATCGGGATCCCCTCCAGCACCACGGAAAAAGCACCGGCGCGCTCGATGGCGATGGCGTCGGCGATCAGTTTCTCCGCCTGTTCCTCGCCCTTCCCCTGTACCTTGAACCCTCCCATGCGGTGCAGCGACTGCGGGGTGAGGCCTATGTGCGCCATGACCGGGATGTCCATGTCGGTGATGGCGCGGATGGTCTCCGCCACGTTGGCGCCCCCCTCGAGCTTGACGGCGGCGGCGCCGCCATCCTTGATCAGCAGGCCGGCGTTCATCCGAGCGCTGGTGAGATCGGTCTGGTAGGAGAGAAAGGGAAGGTCCGCCACGACGAACGCCTTGGGGCGCGCGCGGAGCACCGCCTTGGTGTGATAGATCATCTCCTCCATGGTCACCGGGAGGGTGTTGTCATGCCCGGCGACGACCACGCCGACCGAGTCCCCGACGAGGATCATGTCGATGCCGCAGCCGTCCATGATTCCGGCGGTCGGGAAATCGTAGCAGGTAAGGACGGCGATCTTTTCCCCTTCGGCCTTCATCCTCTGAAAGTCGAGGATGGTTATCTTCTTCTGCATATGGAAACAGCTCCTGTTCTTCAACCGGTATACGACAAAATGAAACGGCGGATTGACAGCCCCCCCCCGCCCCCCCTTTTTCAAAGGGGGGAGACTTCACTGCAGCCCGGATTCGGGACAAAAAAAAACGTCTCCGGGACGGAAGACGCTGTATAAGTACGCGCTGCGGGCACAATTCGGGCGCAGCACTACCAGCTATCGCTTCCCGTACCGGTTCCTCTCGGAATCCAGGCGGTATGTCCTGTTCATTCGGTGTTCGTTTGCGGCTCCACTTGAGTATAGCGGGCCAAACACCGTTAGCTAAATATCACAAACGATACTGCTAAGTCCATCTTTTTTTCTACTCGGCGCTCGCCCTCATCTGTTCGAGCTCCTTGACGACCGCGCCGCTTTCCGCCTGGCGCTGCTCCATGCTGTCGAAAATTGCGTCCGCCATCCTCGTTACCGACTGGACCGCCCCCTTGATCTCCGTGCCGTCCACCGTCTGCCTTCCGGCGGCGTTCACCGTCTCGTGGCTCATCCCCTTGACGTCCTCAAGGGCGCGCGCCACGCTCTTGGTCGCCAGCGCCTGCTCCTTGGAGGCCCTGAAGATCTGCATGGTCATGGAACTCACGTCCTCGATGGTCCGGGTCACCAGCTGCACCGAGGCGGCCTGCTCCTCGGTGGCGAGCTTGATCTGCTGGGTCATGTCCAGCGCCTTCTGCGAACTCTCCAGGATGCTCGTCAGGGACAATCCTGTCTGCTGCCCGAGCTTCACCCCCTTTTTGACCAGTTCCTTGGTGACGGTGACGCTGTCGGCGGCAATCCGCGACTCCGACATGATCTCCTCGATGATGCCGGTGATCTCCCCGGTGGACAGGCCGGTCTGCAGCGAGAGGTTGCGGATCTCGTCCGCTACGACGCCGAAGCTCTTGCCGTATTCCCCCGCCTGCGCGGCAATGATGGAGGCGTTCAGGGCGAGCAGGTTGGTCCTCTTG
This sequence comes from Geobacter sp., assembly GCA_003490025.1. Taxonomy (GTDB): domain Bacteria; phylum Desulfobacterota; class Desulfuromonadia; order Geobacterales; family Geobacteraceae; genus Geomonas. Next base: position 105,179 of record DNJC01000089.1, read on the forward strand.
GTGATGTCGTTGATGACGCTGACGAATCCCTCTATCCTGCCGCTGTTCGCGCTGAGCCGCTTGATCCCCTCGTAGGAGAGGTCGACGGAGCGCTGTATCTCGGCCAGGGCGTCGACCGTCTCGTTCACGATGTGGCTTCCCTGTTCCGCATGTTCCTTCACGCGTGTGGAAAGGTCGTGCGAATGCGCCGTGCTCTTCTCCACCTGCCGCAGCGTGGTGGTGATCTGCTCCATTGCGGAGACCGCCTTGTACACCGAGTCGGAAAGGGCGTCCATGTTCTGCGTGATCTGGTCGGTGGCTATCGATATCTCGGCCGCGGAGACGCTCGCGCCGTCGACGGATTCCATGACGCCGTGCGCGGCGCCGTCTATCTTCAACGCGCCGTTGGCAAGGGAATCGGCCGCGCTCTTCAGCCGGAAGAGGTTGGAGGAGTAGCTTTCGCGGTTCTTGAGGAGTTCCGAGAAGGTCTTGCCGAGTTCGAGGGTGAGGAGGTCAATGGACTGCAGCAGGCTGATGCGCATGAAGGCCGCGGCGGCCTGGTCCGCGAAGAGACGGATGGTATCGACGTCGGTGTCGTTGAGTGCGCGGTGGCTCTTCTTGTTGTCCAGGCCGAACACCCCTATGGTCTCCCCCTTGAGGACGATGGGGCAGAGGATGAAGGTGGTGGAGCGGAGCGGCTCGATCATGTTGAAAGGGCGCTGCAGCATGAAGTCGGCCGGGTAGTTGGCGATGTTCTCTATGAAATAGACCTGCTTTTCGTTGAAGCTCTTGTAGATGACCCCGGAGCGGTTGTCCAGCGGGAGCGTCACCTCGGGGCCCACGGGGGCCTCGTTTCCTGCGGTCGCCGCGAAATAGAGGAGTTTCCTCTCCGGGTCGGCCATGAGGACGTTGACCCGCTCGTACCCCAGCACCTCGTGCAGCCCCTCGACGCAGAGCGCTAGCACGTCGTCTTTGCGCACCGCCTTCTGGATCCTGCTGCCGATCTTGTGGAAGTTCTTGATATTGTTGTCGAGAACCTTGTAGCGGTTCTCGAAGAGCTTCTTCTGTGCGTCCACCTCCTGGACCAGCTGGTCCAGTCGCCCCCCCTTCGCGTGCAGTTCGTCGATCGCGCGGCCGATGAAGAAGCCGAAGATCGCCATCACGCAGGCGGTCCCCCCGCCCATGTAGGCGTAAAGCGCCATCCCCTGGGCGGTCTGGGTCATCTCCGAGAACGCCTGCGCTACCAGAGAGGTGTTCGGGTCTGCGAAGAGTAACAGGCGAACCAGGATCCAGCCCAGGGGCGCCGAAATGCCGAGGAAAAAGCCGATGAGCGCGTAGACAACACTTCTGTTGGCATCGGCGATAGGGTTCTTCATGTCTAAGCCACCTCTTTGTTCGTTCTACTCAACGAGTTACGAAAGTAACGCCAAAAGCACTTCGGTTAAATTCTTCAAAAGCATGTTACGCGGAGAACGCGGAGTATCCGCACCATAAAAGCCTTCTCCGCGTACTCCGCGAGCAGTTCTCAGCGTCCTCCGCGTAACAGCTCTTTAAACCAAGTCACGCGGAGAGCGCCAGCGAAACCAGGACAGCCTTGGCCCTTTGGGAATGCTCCGGGGAAATTTTTTGCAGTCTATTCCAGAGATTAAGCAAAGTCAACAGTATCCTTCACCTGCCGAGCATGATGCCGAGGGCCTCTGCGTGCCGCACCAGCTCCCCGGCGGGGTCGATGAGGTTCAGGCTCCGTACCGCGTCCTCTATGGCGACCGAGGTGATGTGCCGCCCCTTGAGGCAGGCCATCTGGCCGAAGGCGCCGGTCTCGATCAGCTCCACCGCCTTGACGCCGAACCTGCTGCCAAGGCAGCGGTCGAAGGTCGACGGGGAGCCCCCCCTTTGCAGGTGCCCGAGCACCGTGACGCGGATATCCATTTCGAGGAACCCCTTGAGTTCGTTTGAGAAGGCCTCCCCCACCCCGCCCAGCCTCTCCACGACGGACCTGCCGCCTGCGGCCTCCTTTACCACGCGCCCTCCCCCCTTGGGGAGCGCCCCTTCCGCGACGACCACGACGCTGAAGCGGCGGCCGCGCTTGCAGCGGGCCGTTATGGCGGCGTACACCTTCTCGATGTCGTAGGGGATCTCCGGTATGAGGATGACGTCCGCTCCGCCCGCCATCCCGGATTCGAGCGCGATCCATCCCGCGTAGCGCCCCATCACCTCCAGGACCATGACCCTGTGGTGACTCTCCGCCGTGGAGTGGAGCTTGTCGAGGGCGTCGGTGGCGGTCTCGACGGCCGTGTTGTAGCCGAAGGTGACGTCCGTCTCCAGGAGGTCGTTGTCGATGGTCTTGGGGACGCCGACGATGGGGACGCCGCGGCGCATGAGTTCCAGGGCGATCTTCAGGGAGCCGTCGCCTCCGACCACGACGAGCCCCGCCAGCCCGAGATGGTCGATCCTTGAGATGACCTCGTCCGAGACGTCGACCGTTTCCAGTTTCCCCTCGCGCATGATGGGGAAGGAGAAGGGGTTACCCCTGTTGGTGGTGCCGAGGATGGTTCCCCCCCGCGGCAGGATGCCGCGCACCTCCTCGATGCCGAGCGGGCGGCACTTCTCCGGATGCAGGAAGCCGTCGAAGCCGTCCTCGATGCCGATCACCTCCCAGCCGCGCCCGGTCGCTGCCTTCACCACCCCCCTGATGACCGCGTTCAGCCCAGGGCAGTCCCCCCCTCCGGTCAGTATCGCTATTCTCTTGCTCATGCGCCCTCCAGTAACTGCGCCTCACGCAAAGCCGCAAAGGCGCAAAATAAAATCAGACTCAGGCTTCTCCTGGGGTAGGGGCGAATAATCATTCGCCCCTACCCTACACACCCCGTTCTTTGCGTCTTTGCGGCTTTGCGTGACTGTTTCGGGGTGAGCTACCGCTGAAGCGTATCGAGGATCGCCTGCGGCTCGAGGCGGTTGTGCGCGTCGCTGTCGGCGTAACCGAGCATTATCCGCCTCTCCCGCCCGACCACGAAGGTGCCGGGGATCGGCAACTCCCACGACTGTTCGGCATTGAATGCGGGGAGGTCGACACCGAAGGAGACGTAGATATCGCGCACCCACTCAGGTACCTGGTACACCAGCCCGAACTGCCGCGCCGCCTTGTTCCCGAAATCGCTCAAGACCTCGTACTCCAGGAAGTTCTTGAGAAGGGTCGCCTGGGACTTGTCCGGACTCTGCGGCGAGATGGCCATGAGCGAGCCGCCGAGCCTCTGGACCTCGGGAAGGATCTTCTGGTATGCCCTCAACTGAAGGCTGCAGTAAGGTCACCATATCCCCCGGTAGAAGGTGACCACGACGGGCCCCTTTTCCAGGGCGGCCGAGAGCGAGATCGGCCTGCCCACGGCATTGGGGAGAGTGAAATCCGGCGCCTCATCGCCTTGCTTCAGGACCCGGTCCGTGATGCCGGAGAGGGCAAGATCGCGGCCGGCACGCTCCAGGAGATCGGCCTGCTCCGGCGCCAAAGGGGGGAGGGACTGCTGCAGTTCCTTTATCTGGGACCTGAGTTCGTTTTCCATCGAACCACCTCCGTAAGGGGCTGGCTGCACAGCCACCAATTCTACGCAGATTACCGGAAAGGTCAATAATTCCCTGGCTTAGCGGTATTTTTTCGGCCGCCGCACACATTCGCACAAATTTGACGCATGTCATAAACATTTATGGTTGATCGCGCTATCTTCAGTTCAACGAAGGCACACAGGAGGGAGCGGATGGAATTCAAAAACGGTTTAGGGGATACGGCGATTCAGAACGTGATGGAAAACCATCCGAAGATTGGTGAGATCCTGGAGCGCTACGAAATCGGTTGCGTCACCTGCAAGGTCGGCATCTGCCTCCTGAAGGATGTAGTCTCTATCCACGGGCTTTCCAAGGAACAGGAAGAGGCAGTGGAGAAAGAGATCAACGAGTACCTGGAAAGACCCACGGATCATTAATTCATAACCAACATCATCACAACCACGATCAACGCAAGATAAGGAGATAAAAAAATGGCACATTCCGCATGTGGCTGCCCGGGCAGCATGGCAAGGGTTATCGAAAGGACCGAGACGACTGAGAAGGAGGAAACGGTGAAAGCCGCTTCCGAGCTGAGGCAGTGGCCGGTGCAGCTGCACCTGGTCCCGCCGACCGCCCCCTGGTTCCAGGACAGCGACATACTGATCGCGGCGGATTGCGTGGCATTCGCCTTGGGGAGCTTCCACAGCGACCTGCTGAAGGGGAAGGCGCTGGCGATAGCCTGCCCGAAGCTGGACGACACCGCCCCGTACGTCGAGAAGCTGGCCGCCATCTTCAAGCAGAACGAGGTGAAGAGCATCACGGTCGCGATCATGGAAGTTCCCTGCTGCCGAGGCCTCGACATCATGGTCAGGCAGGCGCTCACGCTTTCGGGCAAGGAGATCCCGCTGGAAACCGCCGTGATAGGTGTCAACGGAGAGAGGAGAAACTAGCGATGAAACAGGACATCACCCAGAGGCTCAAGGACGAGCACCAGCTGATACTGAGGATGCTCGCCCTGCTGGAGAAAAACGCGAAGCTCACCGAAGAAGGTTCCTTCCACGATTACCGTTTCTACCTGGACGGCGTCGATTTCATCAGGAACTACGCCGACCGTTTCCATCACGCCAAGGAGGAGGATGTCCTGTTCGAAGCGCTGGTGGAAAACGGGATGCCGCGGGCCAACAGCCCCGTAGCGGCGATGCTGATGGAGCATGACCTGGGCCGCGAGTTCGTGCGCGCGATGGAAGCGGCGGCAACCCGTGCCCTGGCCGGCGAGGCGGGGCAGGACGAGGTGATCGTCGCCAACGCCCGGGGCTACCTGGAACTGCTGCGCGACCATATCGGCAAGGAGGATGACATCCTCTACCCGCTGGCGGAGCGGGTCATTCCGGAGGCGATGCGGGAACGGATCGTGGCCGGTTACCGGAAAGCGGAGGAGAAGGCGGCCGAAGGGCTGGAGGAGCATTACAGGAAGGTCGTGGAGAATTACGAGAAGGGGTAGAAGCCGTTCTACGTTCTACGTTCTAAGTTCTACGTTCCCCCCTTTTTCATCGTTCCCACGCTGGAGCGTAGGAACAATAAAATTCACAAGCCATTACTGCAAAAAAGAAGGGCGGAGATTTTCTCTCCGCCCTTCCTTTCGTTGCATATCTGCCTTTTTTATTCCAGGTTGTCCTCGATCCTGATGAAGTTGCTCTTGTCGCGGATCACCTCGAAGTTGTCGATCTCGGCCAACGCGTGGCGGACATCCTCCTCGCGCGCCTCATGGGTCATGATGACGATGGGAACGACCTCGCTGGCGCTCCTGGCCGTCTGGATCATGGAGGCGATGCTGATCCCCCTCGCGCCGAGTGCGCCGGCGATGCGCGCCAGAACACCGGGCCTGTCGAGGGCCTGGAACCGGATGTAGTACTTGCTGATGATCTCGCCAATCGGCTTGATCTTGAGCGTGGCGACCTTGTTGTCCAGGTAGCCGAGCGGCGCGCAGCGGCGGGCGATCCCGGCCCCCATGTTGCGGGAAAGATCGACGACGTCGCCAATAACCGCACTGGCTGTGGCGTCCATGCCGGCGCCCCTGCCGTAGAACATGACCGGGCCGACGAAGTCGCCGGTGAGCCTGATGGCGTTGAAGACGCCGTTCACGTCTGCAAGCGGGTAATCGATGGGGATCATGGTGGGGTGCACGCGCGCCTCGATCTGGCCGTCGTCCATCTTGCCGATCGCCAAAAGCTTGATCCGGTAGCCGAACGACTTGGCGAAGTCCACGTCCTCCGACGAGATCGAGGTGATCCCTTCCGAGTAGATATCCTTCAGGTCGATCTTGGTCCCGAAGCAAAGCGACAGGAGCAAGCAGAGCTTATGGGCGGTGTCGACCCCCTCGATGTCGAAGGTGGGATCGGCCTCGGCGTAACCGAGTTCCTGGGCGCTCTTCAGCACCTCCGCGAAGTCGGCGCCTTCGTGGGTCATCCTGGTCAGGATGTAGTTGCAGGTCCCGTTGACGATGCCGAGGACGGTGGAGAAGCGGTTGGCCGCCATGTTCCCCTTGATGGCGGAGAGGACCGGAATGCCGCCGCCGACGGCCGCCTCGAACAGGACCTCGACGCCGTGCGTCTTGGCCGCGGCGTAGATCTCCTCGCCGTGGACGGCCAAAAGGGCCTTGTTGGCCGTCACCAGGTGCTTGCCGTGCGCTATCGCCTTGAGGGCGAAGCTGCGGGCAGGCTCGTACCCGCCGATCAGCTCGATGATCACGGAGATCTCCGGATCGGTCAGCACCTCTTCGGCATTGCGGGTGAGGATTATCCCTTCGGTGTTGACCCCGCGGTCGGTGGTTATGTCGAGGTCCACGATGCTCTTGAGGGAGATCCGGGTGCCCGTCTTCTCCTCAAGGAGCGTCGAGTTTGCGCTAAGAAGCTTTACCACGCCTGCGCCGATGGTGCCGAAACCGAGAAGGCCAATCTTTATCTCTTTCATATTCCCTCTTGATCAATTCATTTATTCAAACCAAAAGCGTTTAACGGGGATGTTTCCCCCTTCATCCCCGTTACCGGATTCCCGGCCTTTATCTTTATCTTTATCTTTATCTTTATTCCTTATCCGTGACCGTGGAGGCGATCTCGTCCAGGATGCCGTTGACGAAGGAGGCGGAGTCGTCGGCGCCGAACTTCTTGGCCACCTCTATCGCCTCGTTCATGGTGACGTTCTTCGGGATGTCCGGCCGGTACAAGAGCTCGAACACGGCCAGGCGCAGTATGTTCAGGTCCACCCGCGCCATGCGGGCCATGCTCCAGTGCTTCGACTTCTCCGCGATGCGGCTGTCTATCTCCTGGATATGCGTGACGACGCCGTTCACCAGCTCGGATGCGAAGGCGTACGCCTTGGAGTTGATGGAAAGGGCCGGCTCTTCCTCACCGTCTCCGAAGCTGTCGATGATCCGCTTCAGCGTCGTGTTGGCGTCCTGCAGCACCAGGTCCTTCGAGTAAAGCGCCTGCAAGGCCAGTTCTCTGCCTTCTCTGCGTGTGGTCAATTACCCATCTCCCTGAACAAGTTGGCGATCTCGATGACGGTCATGGCGGCATCGAATCCCTTGTTCCCCGCCTTGGTGCCAGCACGCTCAATCGCCTGCTCTATGGTATCGGTGGTGAGAACTCCGAAGGCTACCGGAACGCCGGTCTCCAGAGAGACGTGGGCGATTCCCTTGGAGACTTCGGAGGAAACGTAGTCGAAGTGGGGGGTCGAACCGCGGATGACGGCGCCGAGGCAGATCAGGGCGTCGTAGTTCCCGGTCCTGGCCATTTTCTGGGCGGCAAGCGGGATTTCGAAGGCCCCCGGCACGCGCGCCACGGTGATCTGCGAGTCGTCTGCGCCGTGACGGATCAGGGCGTCCAGCGCCCCCTCGAGGAGCCTTTCTCCGATGAAACTGTTGAAGCGGCCGACGATGATGCCGATCCTGAGTCCGTCGGCATTCAGCTTTCCCTCTACGAATTTTGGCATTGGTCTACTCCAGATTAAGATAAAGATTGAAAACAAAGATTGAAAACAAAGATTAAGATAAAGATTAAGATAAAGATTGGATTTGCAGTTCGCTAAATCTCACTCTCGTGGTTTAGGTTTCCCTTAATCTTAATCTTTGTCTTAATCTGTTTCTCAGATATTTTCCAAAAGGTGTCCCATCTTCTCGCGCTTGGTCTTCAGGTACTTGGCGTTGGTCTTGGACGGCGCCATTTCGATGGATACCCGCTCCACGATGTTGATGCCGTATCCCTGCAGGCCGACCAGCTTCTTCGGGTTGTTGGTCATGAGGCGGATCTTCTTCACGCCGAGGTTCACCAGGATCTGCGCCCCGATGCCGTAATCCCTCATGTCGGCCTTGAAGCCGAGGGCGATGTTGGCCTCGACGGTGTCGTGCCCCTGGTCCTGCAGCGCGTAGGCCTTGAGCTTGTTGGTCAGGCCGATGCCGCGCCCTTCCTGGCGCATGTACAGGATGACCCCCGTCCCCTCCTTCTCGATCTGCTCCATGGCGCTGTGCAGCTGGTCGGCGCAGTCGCACCTGACGCTGCCGAAGACGTCGCCGGTCAGGCACTCGGAGTGGACGCGAACCAGTACCGGCTCGTCCCCCTTGATGTCCCCCTTGACCAGGGCCAGGTGCTCCAGTTTGTCGATGTCGTTTTCGAAGGCGATGGCCCTGAAATCGCCGAACTGGCTCGGCAGCGCCACCTCGACAGACCTCCTGACCAGCGATTCGTGCTTCAGGCGGTAGGCGACCAGGTCGGCGATGGTGCAGACCTTTATGCCGTGCTCCTTGGCGAACTTCTTGAGGTCCGGCATCCTCGACATGGTGCCGTCTTCGTTCATGATCTCGCAGATGACGCCGGCCGGCTCGAGTCCCGCCAGGCGCGCCAGGTCCACCGATCCCTCGGTCTGCCCGGAACGGACCAGCACGCCGCCATTTCTGGCGCGAAGCGGGAAGATGTGGCCGGGCCTTGCCAGGTCGGCCGCCTGCGCGTTGGGAGCGACCGCGGTAAGTATGGTGTGGGCGCGGTCGGCCGCCGAGATCCCGGTGGTGACCCCTTTCTTCGCCTCGATGGAAATGGTGAAAGCGGTACCGAAGGAGGAAGTGTTGCTCTGCACCATGGGAGGGAGGTCGAGCCTGTCGCAGCGCTCCGCCGTCATGGTGAGGCAGATCAAGCCGCGACCGAAGCGCGCCATGAAGTTGATCGCTTCCGGCGTCACGCACTGGGCCGCCATGGTGAGGTCCCCTTCGTTCTCGCGGTCCTCGTCGTCCACCAGGATGACCATCCTGCCGGCCCTTATTTCCTCAATGGCTTCCTCTATGCTTGCAACTGACATTGTTTAACCCCTCTTACTCTATTCGACTGTCGCTCGATGCAATCCGGCCAAGTGAACCAGATCGTTGACCATAACAAAAAAAGGTGCAAAGTGAAAGAAAAAGCAGTTACATAAAGCCGCTTTTTGCCAGCAGCTCCATGGTAAGACCGCCCTCCTTCGTTTCCCTGCCTGTCATCAGCCGTTCCAGGTAGCGGCAGAGAAGATCCGTCTCTATGTTCACCTCGTCGCCGACCCGCTTGTTGAAAAGCGTGGTCTTGGCGGCGGTGTGCGGGATGATGTTGACGCTGAAGCTGTCCGGGCCGACCGAGTTGACGGTCAGGCTGATCCCGTCGATGGCGACGGACCCCTTGGCGGCGATGTATTTGGCGTATGCCGCCGGGAACCTGAAGGAAAAGACGATGTTGCCGGCCACCTCGCGGCGCTCCGTGACGGTCGCCACGCAGTCGACGTGGCCGGAGACGAGGTGTCCGTCCAGGCGGTCCGACAGGCGCATGGCGCGCTCCATGTTGAGGGGCGAGCCTCCCTTCAGGTTCTTGAACCCGGTGCGGTCGATGGTCTCGGGGGAGATGTCGAAGGTGACGGTCCCCCCGCCTTTGCGTACCACGGTGAGGCAGGCGCCGTTAACGGCGATGGAGGCGCCGATGGCGATCTCTTCCAACGGGAGCGAGGTTTTCACCGTGAGGCTCCCGGAGGCCCCCCTTCTCTCGATGGAAACAAGCTCGCCTACCGTCTCTATTAAACCTGTGAACATATAACCTCTTAAAAAACGTTCAATGTTCAACGTTCAACGTTCAATGTGCTTATAAAACGTTCAATGTTCAACGTTCAACGTTCAATGTTAAAGTCTTTACGCCAATCGGTTTACAACCTTCAATCCCGGATAGGTCAACGGTTCTCAACGTTGAACTTTGAACGTTGAACCTTGAACGGGTTCTCTCGGGGACGGGTCATCGGTTCTTAACATTGAACCTTGAACGTTGAACCTTGAACGGGTTCTCTCGGTTTGCCTTCCACCAGCAAATCCACCCCTACCCTCTTCACCGTCACGTCGTCCAGTTGGATGGCGTCTGCCATGAGGACGGCTCCCTCGCCGGCGAAAAGTCCCATGCCCGCGCCTCCCACAAGCTTTGGGGCGAGAAAGATCATGCACCTGTCGATGTGACCTCCCCGCAGCGCCGCCCCGGCCAGATGGCTCCCGCCTTCCAGGAGCACCGACTGCACCCCGCGCTCGCCGAGCTTGGCGAAAAGGTCGGCGAGATCCACCTGCCCCCCGCTCTCCCGGCAAAGAAGCACCTCGGCGCCGCGCGCCTTGACTGCCTCTATCTTGGCCTCATCTTGACAGCAGGTGGCGATAAGCGTCCCGGCGCCGGATTGAAGCCCGAAAAGCGCCGCGTGCAGGGGAACCCTGAGCGTGGTGTCGACCACGACCCGCAACGGATCTTTCCCGCCGGGAAGACGGCAGGTTAACTGCGGATCGTCCTTCAGCACGGTGCCGACTCCGACCATGATGGCGTCCAGCCGCCCGCGCAGCCGATGCACCTCGCGCCGCGCATGATCGCTGGTGACCCACTTGGAATCGCCGCTTGCCGTGGCGCTCTTGCCGTCCAGGGTGAGCGCGCTCTTCAGGACCACGTAGGGAAGCCGGGTCTGGATCCACTTGATGAAGGGACGGTTCAACTCACGGCACGCTTCCTCAAGGAGCCCGACCTCGACTTCGATCCCCGCCTCCCGGAGCATCTCTATCCCTTTCCCGGCAACCAGCGGGTTGGGATCGACCATGCCGACGAAGACCCGCGCCACCCGGGCCTCGACGAGCGCCTTGGCGCAAGGGGGCGTCTTGCCGTAATGGGCGCACGGCTCCAGGGTCACGTACACGTCGGCGCCGGCAGCCAGGGCGCCGGCTTCGTTCAGGGCATGGACCTCGGCGTGGGGCGTCCCCGCCTTCTTGTGCCAGCCGCGGCCGACAATGGCGCCGTCGCGGACGATGACACATCCGACGGCCGGGTTGGGCGCCGTTTTCCCGACGCCGCGCCTTGCCAGGGCAAGCGCCCTCCGCATCATTTTCTGATGTTCCGACATGGTCCCCCCCGGCTATTTGGCTGGCTTCAGGAGGTCCTGCAGCTCGGACATGAACTCGTTGATGTCCTTGAAGGAGCGGTAGACGGAGGCGAAGCGGACGTAGGCCACCTGGTCGATGCCGTGCAGCTCCGACATGATCCACTCGCCGAGCGTCGTGGTCGGGACTTCCTTCTCGCCGCTTTCCTGCAGCCGCATCTCCAGCCGGTCCACCAGCCTCTCGATGGTCTCCACCGAAACCGGCCTCTTCTCGCACGCCTTCTGTATCCCGGCCACCAGCTTCATCCGGTCGAACGGCTCGCGCCTGCCGTCCCTCTTGGTGACCAGCGGCAGCACCTCCTCCACCCGTTCGTGGGTGGTGAAACGCTTCCCGCACGATTCGCACTCGCGCCGGCGCCTGATCGCTGCGCCTCCCTTGTCGGGACGCGAATCGACCACCTTGCTGTCGGCAAATGAGCAAAAAGGGCATTTCATGATAGCGGCTCCTCGTATTTCTCGACCAGCACGCCCGACTCGCGGATCATCTCCTCGGCGAGCTTGTCCGGGTAGCCGGAAAGATAGACCACCCGCTTGATGCCGGCGTTGATCACCATCTTCGAGCAGATGATGCAGGGCATGGTGTTGCAGTATAGGGTCGCCCCCTCGATGGAGGTCCCGTGCTTCGCCGCCTGGATGATGGCGTTTTGCTCCGCGTGCAGGCCGCGGCAGAGCTCGTGCCGCTCACCGGACGGGATGCCGAGCTCTTCTCTCAGGCAGCCGATGTCCAGGCAGTGGGCGGTCCCGGAAGGCGCGCCGTTGTAACCGGTGGCGAGGATGTTCTTGTCCTTCACCAGTACGGCCCCCACCTGCCTCCTGAGACAGGTAGAGCGCTTTGCAACCAGTCGCGTGATCTCGATGAAATACTCATCCCAGCTGGGGCGCCCCATAACTAGATCCTCTCATGTGAAATTTGCTCAGGATAAACGTTTTCTCGGGCCCGGTCAAGAAAAGCGGCACGCGGGGGCGTAAAAGGAAAAAAGCTTGCCGCAGGCGCCCAATGAGTGTAGGAAGGTATGTTTTTTTCAGGAGGTGGATGACCCATGAGCGTCGTCGAAAACAAGCAAATTCTTGAAATCATAGTCGAAGAGAGCGGCCTGCCGCGCGCGGGGGTCACGCAGACCGTTGCGCTCTTGAACGAGGGGGGGACCGTTCCCTTCATCGCGCGCTACCGGAAGGAACAGACCGGCGAACTGGACGAGGTGCAGATCCGGCAGATCGAGGACCTGCTCAGCTATCACCGCGAACTGGCCGAGCGCAAGGTCACGGTGCTGAAGAGCATCGAGGAGCAGGGGAAGCTGACCCCGGAACTCTCCGCGCGGATAGGGAACTGCCGCAAGAAGACCGAACTGGAGGATCTCTACCTCCCCTTCAAGCCGAAGCGGAGAACGAAGGCGACCATAGCGCGGGAGCGCGGCTTGGAGCCGCTGGCGGAACTGATCGCGGCCCAGGAGCTGACGCAAGGCTCCCCCGCCGATGTCGCGGCCCCTTTCGTCAACCCGGAGCTCGGCGTCGCCGACGCGGACGCCGCCATCGAGGGTGCCGGACACATCATCGCCGAGGGGTTGAGCGAGAACGCCGACCTGCGCGGCATGGTGCGGCTCCTCTCCCGCGAGCAGGGGATATTCTCGTCGCAGCTTCTCGGGGAGGGGGTGGACCGCGAAGGTAAGTTCAAGATGTACTACGACTACCAGGAACCGCTCAAGACGATCCCCTCGCACCGAATGCTCGCCATGCGGCGAGGCGAAAAGGAAAGCGTGCTGAGGCTCGTTCTGCTGGCGCCCGAGGAGGAGATCGTCGGCAGACTCAAGGGATCGCTCGTCAGGAGGGAGAGCATCTTCAGAGGGATCCTGGAAGCGGCGGCGGCCGACGCCTACAAGAGGCTGATCGCCCCCTCCATCGAGGTCGAGCTGAGGCTGGAGGCGAAGACCAGGGCGGACGAGGCGGCCATCGCCGTCTTCGCACAGAACCTGAGAAACCTGCTGCTCCTTCCCCCCGCAGGGGGGAGGCGCGTGCTCGGCATCGACCCGGGGATGCGGACCGGCTGCAAGCTGGCGGCCATCAGCGAGACCGGGCGCTTCCTTGAGCACGCCACCATCTACCCGCACACCGGCGGACCGAAGGCTCTGGCCGCAGGGGCGGAGCTGGCGGCCATGGTGGAGCGCCATGACTGCCGCCTCATCGCCATCGGCAACGGCACCGGCGGCAGGGAGACGGAGATCTTCGCGCGCGAGGCGCTGAGAAGCGCGGGGGTGAAGGCGGAGATCGTCATGGTCAACGAGGCGGGGGCGAGCATCTATTCCGCGTCGGACATCGCGAGGGAGGAATTCCCGGATCTCGACCTGACCATTCGCGGCGCCATCTCGATAGGGCGCAGACTCCAGGACCCGCTGGCGGAACTGGTGAAGATAGACCCGAAGAGCATCGGCGTCGGACAGTACCAGCACGACGTGAACCAGACGCTCCTCAAGAAGGCGCTCGACGCGGTGGTTGAGTCGTGCGTCAACTTCGTCGGCGTCGACCTGAACAGCGCCTCCTGGGCGCTCCTCTCCTACGTCGCCGGCGTCTCGGAAACCCAGGGGCGCGCCATCGTGCGCCACCGCGACGAGAACGGCCCGTTCCCGACGCGCCAGTCGCTCCTCAAGGTGGCCCGCTTCGGGCCTAAGGCGTTCGAGCAGGCGGCGGGCTTCCTGAGGATCAGGGGGGGCGGGAACCCCTTGGACAACAGCGCCGTGCATCCCGAGAATTACGGGGTGGTGGAGAAGATGGCGCAGGACCTCGGGGTGAGCGTGGCGCAGCTGGCAGCCAGCCCTGGTCTCTGCGCCGGGATCAGGCTGGAGCGCTACGTCACGGACACGGTCGGCATCCCGACTCTCACCGACATCCTGAACGAACTCAAGAAGCCGGGTCGCGACCCGCGCGAGCAGTTCCAGAGCGCCACCTTCCGCGAGGACGTGATGACCATCCAGGACCTGAAGGAGGGGATGATCCTCCAGGGGGTGGTGACCAATGTCGCCGCCTTCGGGGCCTTCGTGGACATAGGGGTGCACCAGGACGGGCTGGTGCACGTAAGCCAGCTGGCCGGCCGCTTCGTCAAGGATCCCAACGACGCCGTCAAGGTAGGCGAGATCGTGAAGGTGAAGGTGCTTTCGGCGGACGCGGAAAGAAAGAGGATCTCGCTCTCCATCAAGCAGGCGGAGCCCGAGAAGACAACGAAGGGTGCTACGGTGAAAAACCAGCCGAAGGAGAGGAGTGCCAACGTGAAGCCGGCCAGCGAGCAGCCGTCATGGGAAAAGGCGGGGTTCAGGGTTAAGAAATAGGGACAGAGATTAAGATAAAGATAAAGATAAAGATAAAGGTAAAGTTCTAAGATTAAGGTCTAGCAGGTCGTTGAAAATAA